>JBARJI010000116.1:0-61060 GCA_049800195.1 Candidatus Acidiferrum sp. | reverse complement strand
TTCGCTTGGCGCCATAATTTCCGCCGACTCGTCAGCCGCTGGGAACATCAGGAAGCCAACTTCCTCGGCATGCTCCAGCTTGGCTGCTTCGTTATCCTCGTGAGACATTTATGAGACTGCTTCTAGTTTATCTAGGGCGCAGGGAGGAGAAATCGGCAGGTTGGGGAATGGCGAATTCCGTCACACGACTGTGCCATAACTGTGCCGTGAAACCTGCCTATGCTGCCCAAGTTGCCATCTTTGACAGTTCGCGTTTATTGATTCCATGCAAGTTACAGAAACTAAGAGGAGGTCCGGACAATCCGGCTTACAGGCTCATCCGCCATTTTATTTTTCTGAATTGGCTTGCCGCGAACCGACTGTTCTCGCCGCACGCGGCGGTCTGCAAGCAGCATTCCACGGCTACTTTTTTCTCGAAAATGCGCGCGCTCCTGAAAAAAACAGGGAACACTCTCCCGTGGCCGATTGAATTCCTCCGCGGAACTTAGTACAACTCCTGGGCCGATCTTTATTGCTAACGGATTCGTTGAGCACGAGGCAGGAGCGAAGCCATGAAAACCATCCAGGGACCGGGAATTTTTCTCGCGCAGTTCGCTTCGGATACTCCGCCATTCAACTCCTTCGACTTCATCTGCGCCTGGGCCGCGAATCTCGGTTACGTCGCGGTGCAAATCCCCACGTGGGACGCGCGGCTCTTCGATCTAAAGCGCGCCGCGGAAAGCAAGGCCTACTGCGACGACCTCCGCGCCGTCGCCGCGCGCCACAAACTTGCGATCTCCGAACTCTCGACGCATCTTCAGGGCCAGCTCGTCGCCTGCCATCCCGCGTACGACGCGATGTTCGACGGCTTCGCTCCCAAAAACCTTCACGGCCATCCGCAAGAGCGCCAAGCCTGGGCCGTCGAGCAGCTTACCCAAGCCGCGCGCGCCTCCGCAAATCTGGGGTTGAAAGCGCACGTCACGTTCTCAGGCGCGTTTGCCTGGCCTTACATCTACCCTTGGCCGCAGCGCCCTGCGGGCCTGATCGAAACGGCTTTCGACGAACTCGCCAAGTGCTGGCTGCCCATTCTCGATACTTTCGACAGCGCCGGCGTCGATCTCTGTTTCGAGATCCATCCTGGCGAAGATCTTCACGACGGCGCCACGTTCGAAATGTTTCTCGACCGAGTCCGCAATCATCCCCGCGCCAACATTCTCTTCGACCCCAGCCACTTCGTCCTCCAGCAGCTCGATTATCTCCAGTTCATCGATCTCTATCACGCGCGCATAAAAATGTTTCACGTCAAGGACGCCGAATTTAATCCCACCGGCCGTCAAGGTGTTTACGGCGGCTATCAGCCGTGGCTGCAACGTGCCGGCCGCTTCCGCTCTACCGGCGACGGCCAAGTCAATTTCTCCGCGATCTTCTCGAAGCTCACTCAATACGATTTTCCCGGCTGGGCCATTCTTGAATGGGAGTGCTGCATCAAGTCCGCCGAGCAAGGCGCAGCCGAAGGCGCGCCCTTCATTAAGCGCCACATCATCCAAGCCGCCGCAACCACCTTCGACGACTTCGCCTCCTCCGGCGCCGATGCGGGAGCGCTTCGCGCCATTCTCGGACTATCGCGGAGATAGGTTTCGGCCGTGTTAGCCTGACTGAGGCGTGTAACGCCAGGGTATCCGTCAAATCCAGATCAAAACTTAAAGATAGTTCCAATTTTGCGCTTTTCCATGATTGCCAAGTGCGGGGCATCCCGCGCGGATACGCGCAAATGGCCCATGACGATCTCTTTCGCGCGTTCGGTCGCGGCCTAGTCAATGGGAAACACCTGGTCGGCGATGCCTAGCAAAGCGTTAAACGCGGGCTGGATCATGTCTCTGCGGTTGATTGCCACACAGCGATGCAGGATTTCCTGAAGAACTTCCGCGTCTGTGACGAGACGTTCCCGATCGCTTACAAGTCCCTCCAGCACCCGCCGCGTGTCCGCTTTGTGAGGATGCGCCGCCCCCACCAGGTACATGGGAATGTTCGAGTCCACGAAAATCATGAACCCTTCTCACAGCTGTATCCCTTCTCGATCTCTGCTAGCATCTGGTCGATTTCGCCAGTCGGGCCTTCATGGAGCGCCGACGCCCGCGGATGACTTCGAGCTTTTTCCCTGCGTCTCCCGTCGAGTGCCGTTGACGTGCCCAACTCAGCGCCTGCCGCACCCATTCCGCGATCGACATCTGCTGCGAGCGTGCCGCATTCTGGATTTCCCGGTATTCCGGGTCTCGCAATATAACTTGGAGCCTCTTAGACACGCTATGAGTCTATCCGACTCAATGATATGAGCCAATATCGCTCCGAGACGCGAACGTATTTGAGGCAGGAAGCCTCGAAACTGGACCAACCCAAGAGCTTGCTCCCCATCGCCTCTCTCCGGAGAAGCAGTCTGCAAATTCTACACTCTCCCACGCAATTCTAGCGTCCCAGCAGGACTCTTCGATTGCGTCTTTCGCAAGGACAATCAACTCTTTCTGCTTCTATATCTTACGGATAAGCGACCAGAGTTGTATGGAGGCTATTTGGCAGCCCAGGTGCTCCTTCTTTCCCGTCTGGCGATTCACGCCAAACGTGTGAGGGAAGCTCAGGTACATGCGTCTTATCGGTTCGGCTGCAAGAAGTAGACTTCCCGCCCGTCTCGTCCAATCCCTTCCGATCATTTTCGGTATTTTGCTCGTCGCTGTTTCGCTGGCCTACTTTAGCCTCCCGCTCCTTGGCAAGTGGCTCGTGCGCGAGGATCCCATTCGTAAGGTGGACGCCATCGTTGTCTTGGCCGGGAGATCTCCGGAACGGGCGCTAGAAGCCGCTCAGCTCTATCAAAACGGTTACGCCCGCGAGATATGGCTCACCCACCCGAAGAAGGGTGGCAGTCTCGACGAGTTCGGGGAATTACGGCGACCCGCCGAAGATTCGCGCAATTTCGAAGTTCTTCGCAATTTCGGAGTGCCGGAAGAAGCTATCCGTGTGCTGGACATGCCGATCGTCAATACCGCCGACGAGTTGAACGCTATTGGCTCTGGCCTGAAACAAAGCGGAGCTAGTTCGGTGATCATTGTCACCAGCAAGGCCCACACACGGCGCGTCTACTCGCTCTGGGGCAAATATCACACGGGTGACGGGGAGGCCGTGATTCGCGGAGTCTCCTACGATGAGTTTGCTCCTTCCCGCTGGTGGAAGACTACATCCTCGCGATCGCAGGGAATTCACGAGCTGCTGGGAATGATGAACGTCTGGGCCGGCATGCCCTTGCATCCCCCCTTGCAAACCAACCCGCCAACCACTGATGAGGTCACGGACGATCTGCTCCCCTAGGCCATTGGGCTTCGCGAGAACGCAACTCCGTCCAGTTCATTTATTGCGGCCGAAGTGGATGGACCGCCCCTCAGGTTGCTGAGATATTTCTGTCAACAAACCGCAGAAACTGAGTGCCGCAAGAGCCCTGCCCACATTCCGTCCTTCCGAACCAGCTCTGTGAAGATTTTACATCCCCAGTTCCAATTCTCTCCTCCGAGCACAGCCTTTCAATGTCGTGTTTCGCAAAAAAGATCGATATCTTTCTCTTTCAGTGACTTAGTGTTGATCGAATGGGATTGTTTCTTCGTTCTTTGGCATGCGAGGTGCATTGCGTTTTTTGCCTGGCAATTCGCGTCGAGCGCGTGATGAAAGATCAACGAGATGCTTTTTACTGGGCTGGATTCAGGAAAGGAAATTCGGCATCCTCTCAGGGAACGTTTTCCGATTTTCTTTGGGTTTCTGCTGGTCGCAATTTCGCTGACTTACTTCAGCCTCCCTCTTCTTGGCAAGTGGCTAGTTCGCGTGGATCCCATTCATAAAGCGGACGCCATCGCGGTTTTGACCGGTAGATTTCCGCAGCGGGCCCTCGAAGCTGCTAAGTTATATCGTCGCGGCTATGCCCCCGCGGTCTGGCTCACGCACCCAGAGAAAGGCGGTCGTCTTGAGGCGCCCGGGCAATCCCTGCGCCCCAGCGAAGACGAGCGCAACATTAAAGTCCTTCGCAGTTTCGGAGTTCCACAGCAAGCGATCCATGTCCTGGACACGCCAATTGTGAATACCGCGGACGAACTGAACGCGATCGACGTCGGCTTGAAGGAGAGCGGAGACACTTCCGTGATCGTCGTTACTAATAAGGCCCACACGCGGCGCGTCCATTCGCTGTGGGAAAAGTACCACTCTCGTGACGGAGAGATTTTGGTCCACGCAGTGTCGTACGACAGATTTGCACCTTCCCGATGGTGGAAGACTCCATCCACGCGTGCACAGGGAATTCACGAGCTTCTTGGAATGATGAACTTATGGGCTGGAATGCCGTTACATCGTCCGCTGCAAATGAACGCGTCGGGCGAGTCCGGCATGGTGGCGCCGCTGCTGTAGTCTTGTCGCGTCCGCGATCACGAGTTTCCCTTGGCGTTTCATCTGGGGCGTAGCGGCACCGCCTGCTTTGCGCGTGTTCGGCCGCTTTCGGCCGTGAATTCGCATGCGCGGATCCTCGCTGCATAACTCTCGTCGAAGCAAATTTGATCAAATCAGAAGCGCGTGGCGAGACGCTGCGTCGCCGGTCCTGAAGCCACCATCGTTTCAGAAGCGCGCTGCGCTTGTGTTACCGTGGCGTTCGTACGTCTAATCCATTTCTGAGGCGCACCATGAGGCGCAGCGCATTTCTCCAGCGTATCTCTAGCATTCTTCTTGTCTTCTTTTTCACGCCGAACCGCGCTCCCGCTCAGGTTTCGCCTCAGACCGCCGCACAAACTTCTCAACAGCAGGCTTCTTCCCAAACTTCCAGTTCCGTCCATGTGCCCACCCAGGCGGACATTCTCCGCGGCGCCTATGGCCCTTACCGCGCCAACAACGACCTCCTCTACTACGATCTCGACGTGCGGGTCGATCCCGAGAAGAAGTTCATCAGCGGCAAAAACACGATCCGCTTCAAAATGCTCCAGGACGGCACGCGCATCCAGCTCGACCTGCAGCAACCTCTCCAAGTCGACAAGATTCTTTTTGGCACAACGCCGCTCAAATACGAGCGCGAGTTCGGCGCCGTGTTTATCGATTTTCCCGAGAAGCTACACGCCGGTCGCACGTACTCGATCGACTTCTACTACTCGGGGAATCCCCGCGAACAGGGACGCTTCGGGGGCTTCGCGTTTCACAAGGATCCAGGAGGCCATCCCTGGATTTTCACGGCGTGCGAAGGAATCGGTGCGAGTGTTTGGTGGCCGAACAAGGACCAGTGGCGCGACGAAGTCGAAAGCATGAAGATTAGCGTTTCGATTCCCAACGGACTCGTCGACGTCTCGAACGGAAGGTTTCTAGGCAAGACCGATCTCGGCGACGGCTACACGCGTTGGGACTGGCTCGTCCACTATCCCATCAACAATTACGACGTCGCGGTAAATATCGGCAACTACGTGCATTTCTCGGACAGGCTCGGAGGGCTTTCTCTCGATTACTACGTGCTCCCCGAGGACTTGGACAAAGCCAAGATGCAATTCGCGCAGGTCAAAGGCATGCTCGAAGCTTTCCAGCACTATTTCGGCGAGTATCCCTTCAAGAAGGACGGCTACAAACTCATCGAAGTGCCATACTCCGGCATGGAGCATCAAAGCGCCGTCTCCTACGGCAACCACTTTACGAACGGTTATCTCGGCCGCGATTGGACCGGGGTAGGCATCAGCACGCGGTTTGACTTCATCATCATTCACGAAAGCGCGCACGAGTGGTTCGGCAACTCCATCACTGCGGCCGATCCCTCCGACATGTGGATTCACGAAGGCTGGGCCACCTACCTCGAATGCCTCTATGTTGAATACAGGTGGGGCCACGACGATTATCTAAAGTACGTCAACGCCTACAAATCCAAAGTGAAGAATGCCGTTCCGATCATCGCCGAGCGCGGGATCAACGCCGAGCCGCCGCAGGACATGTATTTCAAAGGCGCTCTTTTCTTGAACACGCTGCGCAGCGTGATCAACGACGACCCTCGCTGGTTCAAGCTCATTCACAATTTCTATCAGCACTTCAAGTACAAGAACATCATGACCGAGGACGTGGTGCAGTACTTCAATCAACAGACCCGCATGGACCTGACTCCCATCTTCAACCAGTATCTTCGCCGCACGGCCATTCCCACACTCGAGCTGAAATTCAACCAAGCGGATGGCACGGTTTCGTATCGTTGGAAGGTCGACGAACCAAATTTCGCCATGCCCGTCCGGGTGGGGAAGGAAGGGAACTGGCAAGTCATCCACGCGACAACCGACTGGCAAACCATGAAGACGCCGCTTGCGAAAGACGACTTCAGCGTGGCTACGGATCTCTATTACGTCAACGTCGAGAAAGAATGATTCGGCAACAAAAATAATTCCTAGACGAATAACAACTCAGCAGCTCACGCCTGTTTCCAACATGCCCGACGAGACTCCACTCCTGGCGTACTCGTCGCATTTTTCTTTTTATGGCAAAGTAATGCATGATGGCCGACCCAGAACACTCCAGAGCCGCCGGCCGCGCCGCGTTTCAGTATCCAAGCTTCGTCCTTTTTCAAACGGCCCGCTTCTGCATCGTCCTGGCTCTGGAGATGCAATCGGTCGCGGTCGGCTGGCAAGTCTACGAGATCACCAAGCGCCCGCTCGATCTCGGCCTCGTGGGGTTGGCGCAATTTCTGCCGGGGATTCTTCTCTTTCTCGTCTCCGGCCATGTGGCTGATCGCTATGACCGCCGCAGAGTGATCGTCACGTGCTACTCCGGCTTTACGCTATGCTCCATGCTCCTGCTCCTCGCGGCGGTGCACGATATACGCGATGCTCATGCGGTGGATTACATCTTCGCCGTTCTCGCGCTTCTCGGCATCGTGCGTTCTTTCAACGGGCCCGTGAGCCGCGCGCTTCTGCCGCAATTGGTTCCCGAAGAGCACTTCCCCAACGCCGTGGCCTGGGCTTCGACAATTTTTCAAGGCGCTGCGATCTTGGGCCCCGCGCTGGGTGGAATTGTTTACGCGGCATTTCGCGGGCCAACAGCCGTTTATTCGTTGGCCGCCGCGATGGCCGCCGCGGCGATCGCTTGCGTGTTGCGAATCGAAGCGCGGGAGAAGCCGCGCGCGCGAGAACCCGTCAATTCAAAAACTGTGCTGGCCGGCCTTCGTTACATCTGGCGCGAAAAACTGATTCTTGGCTCGATCTCGCTGGATTTATTCGCCGTCTTTCTCGGTGGAGCCGTGGCGCTGTTGCCCGTTTACGCGCGCGAAATTCTGCTCACCGGTCCGTGGGGCCTCGGTTTGTTGCGCACCGCCCCAGGAGTGGGCGCAGCCACCATGGCAATTTTCCTCGCGCACCGGCCTTTCCGTCGCAAAGTCGGTCAAATCATGTTGTGGTGCGTCGCCGGATTTGGTTTGTTCACGATACTGTTTGGCCTTTCTCACAGCATCATTCTTTCCTTGATCGCGCTGTTTTTTGTCGGCGCGACGGACATGGTCAGTGTGATCGTCCGCGGCATCCTCATTCAGGTGGCCACGCCTGATGAGATGCGCGGACGCGTCAACGCCGTGGACATGGTATTCATTGGAGCTTCCAATGAGTTCGGGGAATTCGAGTCCGGACTGACGGCGCAGTGGTTCGGCACGGCACCTGCCGTCGTGCTCGGAGGAGTTGGAACGATCGTGGTGACGGCGATATGGGCGTGGCGCTTTCCGGAACTGCGGAAAGTCGAGCAGGTTCACACGCT
Organism: Candidatus Acidiferrum sp.; assembly: GCA_049800195.1. Taxonomy (GTDB): domain Bacteria; phylum Acidobacteriota; class Terriglobia; order Acidiferrales; family UBA7541; genus Acidiferrum. Next base: position 53,299 of record JBARJI010000116.1, on the reverse strand, counting down.
GCCCACGCGAACGGCATGACCTCCGCAAATTCCGAGCCGGGGAAATCCCGGAATTGCGGCCACCGCCGGCGTAGCGCCTCCGCGCGAACGCGGAACTAGCTTCGCGGCGCGTGGTTTGCGGCGCCAATTTTGGACGGTAACTTTGCGACGGTAATCGCGCGAGTCACTGTCACGTCCTGGCACTCCGCGAAAGCGCAATCTCGCAGTACTACTTTCGCTTCGTTAAGGCTTGGTTTTTGCCGGAGCCGCGCCGCTATCTGCAGCGCCGGGCGAGGGCACTGCATTCTGATCGGCGGGCGCGGGGGTCAAGACCGCCTTGACCGACGCCGGTATCTTGTCGGCGTTTGCCAGCAAGACGCTGACCTGCCAAATTTCCGTCTCAGTCAAACGCCCCTTGAAGCCAGGCATTCCCGTAAGCCGGATGCCGTTTTCCGCTTTCCAATAGGTTTCCGAAGCCGGATCATCCGTCACCCCGGTTCCATGGAAAAGCTGCGGAGGCCGCGGGAACATGCCCTGCGCGATGTTGGTCCTGGGCTGATCGGGGAGGCCGTGGCAGACCGCGCAATTATGTTTGTAGACTTCGGCGCCGGCCAGAAAGCTTTTTTCGTCCGCAACCACGGGCGATTCGGGAACTTTCTGTTTTTCAATGTGGGCGTCGAGAGTCATATGCGCGAATTTCATTTCGAAGGGCATGGGCGGATCGGTGACCGCCACGGGGGCAAGCCCCAAGGAGAAATAGAAATAAACGCCGCACGCGACCAGCAATATTCCCAGCAAAATGCCCAAGACCAGACCTTTTAGCATGTCTCTTTTCACCCGCCTTCTTTGGAATCCCTGCGGCCGTTTCTCCGGCGCACAACATTTGGGGGTGCGATAGTGTAAACTTTCCGCCGCCATGCTGCCCACTAGAAATATCGGCGTTCACGGCCCGTTCACAGAGGCCCCTTCCGAGCACTCCTAGGCAGGCGCGTTAGGCCCCAGCTATCCAGCAACGGCTTCGTAACCATTTTCTCTTGAAATCCGTCCAATCTATGCGCAGGTCGACTTTTCCGGTAGGCTCAAATGCGTAGTTGGGGAATTCCTACTTGGGTCCCCTTTACTGTACCGCCCCGGCAGACTCACTCGCACGATTGCTATTATCGACAGGAGAGAACGGATGGGTCATCTCGACTCGATGGAGCTTCCCGAACCAGGCGCAAAGGATTCGTCGGCAACGCAGCCCGCCAAAGGCCGCTGGTGGATATGGATTGTGATTCTTGGCGTGGTCGCCTTGGGTATTTGGTATTTCCGAGGAGCCCGCTCGACCAGCGAGGCCGGCGGTAAGGCCGGTGCGGAGGGCGGACGGCAGGGAAGAAATGGCGCTGGGATGGAGGGCTTCACCGTACCGGTGGTCGTTGCCACGGCGGAGAAGGGCGATCTGCCTGTCTACCTGATAGGCCTCGGGACGGTCACAGCCTATAACACAGTAACCGTGCGCAGTCGCGTGGATGGCGCAATCGTCAAAGTGAACTTTACAGAAGGCCAATTCGTCCATCAAGGCGATGCCCTTATCGAAATCGATCCCCGCCCCTACCAAGTGATGTTGGAACAAGCCGAAGGCCAGCTCGCGAAAGACCAGGCCGAGCTCCACGACATGCAAGTCGATTTCGAGCGCTATCAGCTTCTCTACAGTGAAGGCGTCATTCCTAAGCAGCAGGTGGATACACAGCAAGCGCAGGTGGGGCAATACTTGGGCGCGATCAAGGCAGACCAAGCGGCCATCGATAACGCTAAGCTACAGATCGTTTACTCGCACATTACCGCGCCGATTAGCGGCCGAGTGGGATTGCGTCTCGTGGATATGGGAAACATCGTGCACGCTACCGACACAACCGGGCTTCTGGTCATCACGCAGCTGCAGCCGATTTCTGTCATCTTCACGCTGCCGCAAGACCAACTGCAGCAGGTGCTAGTTAAGCTGCGGGGGGGCGGCCAACTTCCCGTGGAAGCCTATGATCGCGATGACACGACCAAGATTGCGGACGGCAGGTTAGCCACCATCGACAATCAAATCGATCCCACCACGGGCACCTACAAACTCAAATCCATTTTCTCGAACGAGAACAACGCTCTCTTTCCGAATCAATTCGTGAACGTCCACATGCTGGTGGACATCAAGCACAATCTGGTGATCGTACCGGCGGCCGCCATTCAGCGCGGGCCGCAAGGAACCTATGTCTATGTCATTTCGGACGGCGATACCGCGCACATCCACCCCGTGACGGTCGCACAGACGACGGGCAACAACATTGGGGTCAGTTCCGGACTTCAGGGGGGAGACGTGGTGGTCATAGACGGCGCGGACAAACTCCAGGATGGCAGCAAGGTCATTACGACCACGGCACCCGCCAGCACTACGCAGGGTGCCGCTGCCAAGGCGTCGGCGCAAACTGCGTCGCGGGCTGGCCATTCGGCTCGAAGCCAGTCTGGAGAAAAGGCTCGATGAGTCCTTCCCGGCCGTTCATTCTGCGGCCTGTCGCAACCACCCTTCTGATGGTCGGCGTGCTGCTGGTGGGCTTCGTCGCTTACCGTCAGTTACCTGTTTCCGCGCTGCCTCAAGTCGATTACCCGACGATTGAGATTCAGACCTTTTACCCGGGCGCCAGTCCCGACGTGATGGCTTCTTCCGTGACGGCCCCGCTGGAGCGCCAGTTTGGACAGATTCCCGGTCTGAGCCAGATGACCTCGACGAGCTCTTTCGGCAGCTCTCTCGTCACGCTGCAATTCAACCTCGATCTCAGCATTGATGTTGCCGAGCAAGAGGTGCAGGCCTCCATCAACGCCGCTTCCAATCTTCTTCCCCAAGGGCTTCCGAATCCTCCTACTTACAACAAAATCAACCCGGCGGATGCTCCCATCCTCACGCTTTCGCTTACTTCTGACTCGCTGCCGCTTTCGAAGATTGAAGACCTGACAGACACCATGCTGGCGCAGAAGATGGCGCAGCTCCCGGGAGTGGGGCTTGTCAGCATCAGTGGCGGGCAACGGCCTGCTGTGCGCGTCCAGGCCAATCCGACTGCGCTCGCTTCGTACGGCCTTAGTATGGAGGATTTGCGCACGGCGCTTAGCGCCGCCAATGTCGACCAGGCCAAGGGCACGTTCGACGGCGCTCACCAGGCCTACACCATCGGCGCCAACGACCAGCTCATCACCAGCGAAAGCTACGGCCCACTCATCGTGGCCTATCGCAACGGCGCTCCCGTGCGTCTTTCGGATGTCGCCACCGTTTTCGCGGGCACGGAAAATGTGCAACAAGCGGCCTGGGCAAACCTGAAGCCTGCGGTGATTTTGAATATTCAACGTCAGCCGGGCGCCAACATCATCTCCGTCGTGGACCGCGTGAAAAAGCTGCTTCCCCAGCTTGCAGCGTCGCTCCCGGCTTCCGTCAAAATCGACATTCTGACCGATCGGACCACCACGATTCGCGCCTCCGTAGAAGACGTGCAATTTACGCTGATGCTCACCATTGCGCTGGTGGTCATGGTTATCTTCCTTTTCTTGCGCAACGTCCGAGCTACTGTGATTCCCGCGTTGGCGGTGCCTCTCTCGATTGTGGGCACCTTTGGCGTGATGTACCTCTGCGGCTACACCCTGAACAATCTTTCTCTGATGGCTTTAACCATTTCGACAGGTTTCGTCGTCGACGACGCCATCGTCATGATCGAGAATATCAGCCGCTTCATTGAAGACGGGGATTCGCCTCTTCAGGCCGCGCTCAAAGGCTCCGACCAGATCGGCTTTACGATTATCTCGCTCACGGTTTCACTGATCGCCGTGCTTATACCTCTGCTTTTCATGGGCGACATCGTAGGGCGGCTTTTCCGCGAATTCGCCATCACTCTGGCCATCACCATTCTCATTTCCGCTTTCGTGTCTCTCACACTCACCCCGATGATGTGCGCCAAGCTCCTCCGTCACCAGAAAGAGGAAGACCAGGGCTGGTTCTATCGCAAATCCGAGCATGCATTTAACTCCATCATCGCCTTTTACGGCCGCACTCTGAAGTTTGTCCTTCAGTACCGCAAAATCACACTCCTTGTTACTTTCGCCACCTTGGTCTGCACCATCCTCCTTTACATTTACGTTCCCAAGGGTTTCTTCCCTGTGCAGGACACCGGACTCATCCAAGGCGTTTCGGAAGCCGCACAGAATATTTCTTTCGCGTCGATGGCCCGCCATCAGCAAGAGCTTGCCGCCGTTATTCTTAAGGACCCCGCAGTGGAAAGCCTGTCCTCTTTTATCGGCATCGACGGCACCAACACCACGCTCAACACGGGCCGCATTCAGATCAATCTCAAACCACTCTCCGTACGCAAGATCAGCGCTTCCGACGTCATTCGCCGCTTGCAGCCTAACCTCGCGAAGGTCGATGGCATCTCGCTCTTCATGCAGCCCGTTCAGGATCTGACGGTCGAAGACCGCGTCAGCCGCACGGAATTCCAGTACAGCCTCGAAGATGTTGACCCCAAAGAACTTGCCTACTGGACACCTCGTTTCATGGACAAACTGCGCGCCATCCCGGACGTGCGCGACGTGGCCAGCGACGAGCTCGACCAGGGTCTCTTGGCTACCCTCGTCATCGACCGCGATACCGCTTCCCGCCTTGGAATTCTTCCGGCGGACATTGACAACACCCTCTACGACGCCTTTGGCCAGCGCCAAGTCTCCACCATCTACACCCAGCTCAACCAATATCGCGTCGTTTTGGAAGTTGATCCTCAGTTCCAGCAAAATCCCGACTCTCTCAAGAACATCTACGTGGGGTCTTCAGGAACTTTGCAGGCGGCCTCCGGAAGCACGGCCAATATTTCGACGACTTCGCAGGCAAACATTACCTCCGCGCCCACGCCGCAAGTTCCGCTCAGCTCCTTCACGCGTTTTGAGCCAGGGTCAGCGGCCTTGACGATCAACCATCAGGCGCAGTTTCCGGTCGTTACCGTTTCCTTCAACCTCGCTCCCGGCGCCGCGCTAGGCGACGCCGTGGATGCCATCAACAAGGCCAGGCAAGAGTTGAATATGCCTCCCAGCATCCAAGCGACCTTCCAAGGCACGGCGGCAGCCTTTCTCAACTCGCTCGCTAACGAGCCCATCCTTATCCTCGCGGCGCTCATAACCGTTTATATCGTCCTTGGCGTGCTGTACGAAAGCTACATTCACCCCATCACCATCCTTTCGACGCTTCCTTCCGCCGGTGTCGGCGCCATTCTTGCGCTGCTCCTTTTTCGGACTGAGTTCAGCGTCGTTTCGCTCATCGGCATCATTCTTCTCATAGGAATTGTGCAGAAAAACGCGATCATGATGATCGACTTCGCGCTCGAGGCGGAGCGGAAGGAAGGCAAGTCGTCGCTAGATGCCATTTACGAGGCCTGCCTGCTTCGTTTCCGTCCCATATTGATGACGACCATGGCGGCTCTTCTCGGCGCTCTGCCTCTTGCTCTCGGCACCGGGGTCGGCTCCGAATTGCGCCGGCCTCTTGGCATCACAATCGTTGGCGGATTGATCCTCAGCCAGTTGCTAACGCTTTACACCACTCCGGTGGTCTATCTGGCATTTGATTGGCTAGCCCATCGATTCACTTTTAACATTGGCAATTCTATCGAGGAACCGGCTCACGGCGACTAGAAGATGACTTCTTCGACCAATTTCTCCGCGCCCTTCATCCGACGCCCGGTCGCTACGAGCCTCATTACCATTGCCATTTTCCTTTCGGGTGTCGTTGCCTTTCGAGTTCTACCGGTCGCTCCTTTGCCGCAAGTTGATTTCCCGACCATTTCCGTTGGGGCCAGCTTGCCCGGCGCCAGCCCGGAAACGATGGCTTCCGCCGTGGCCACCCCCCTTGAGCGCCAGTTCGGCCGCATCGCGGGCGTCACGCAAATGACTTCCTCGAGCGGCCTCGGCCAGACCAGCATCACCCTTCAGTTCGATCTCAATCGAGATATCAACGCCGCTGCCCGCGATGTGCAAGCCTGCATAAACGCCGCGCGCACGCAGCTCCCGGTCGACCTTCCCGGCCAGCCGACATACAGGAAGGTAAATCCGGCGGATGCGCCCATCCTGATTTTGTCCCTGACTTCAGACAATATTCCACCGGCGCAAATCTATGACGCCGCCGATTCCATCCTGGCGCAAAAGCTCGCTCAAGTGGAAGGCGTCGGACAGGTATTCACTTGGGGAAGCGCCAGTCCTGCGGTTCGGGTGGAAGCCAATCCCTATCAGCTCAACAGTTACGGTATCAGCCTTGAGGCGATTCGCGCTTCGCTGCAATCGGCCAACTCGAATCTCGCGAAGGGCTCCCTTTCCGATAGCCACAAGACCTGGGCTGTTTCGGACACCGATCAGCTCTTCAAGGCCTACGAATACCAGCCGCTTATCGTTGCCGGCCACGCCGGTGCTCCGGTGCGGCTCCAGGATATCGGCCAAGTAATTGATTCGGTTGCGGACACCCGCAATATGGGGCTCTCCGGTGGAAAGCGTTCGGTGCTGCTGGCCATCTTCCGGCAGCCCGGCGCGAACATGATCGATACCGTCGATCGCATTACCGCCATCCTTCCCGTGCTTCGCGCTTCCATCTCACCTTCGCTGCACTTGAACGTCGCTATTGATCGCAGCACCACCATTCGCGCTTCGGTTCACGATGTCGAGATCACCCTAATCATTTCGATTATGCTGGTGATCCTTGTGGTGTTCGCTTTCCTGCGCAGCACCTGGGCTACCATCATCCCGAGCGTCGCCGTTCCGCTCTCTCTCGTCGGCACTTTCGGAATTATGTACCTGTGCGGCTACAGCCTGGACAATCTCTCGCTCATGGCGCTGACGATCTGCACCGGATTCGTGGTGGATGACGCCATCGTCGTCATTGAAAACATTACCCGGCATATCGAAAACGGTATGAAGCCTTACGAAGCCGCCATGAAGGGCGCCAGCGAAATTGGCTTCACGGTGCTCTCGATGAGCACCTCACTCGTGGCTGTGTTCATTCCCATTCTGATGATGCCCGGCATCGTCGGCCGGCTCTTCCGCGAATTTGCCGTGGTTCTAAGCGTGGCGATCGCCGTATCGCTTTTCGTTTCTCTCACCACCACGCCGATGATGTGCGCGCGCTTTCTAAAGCATGAGAGTGGCAAGCATAACTGGATTTACAAGTTCTTTGAGAGCGCTTTCAACCGCCTCCTTCACATTTACGATGTTTCGCTGTCGTGGGTCCTTCGCCGGCAGTTGCTGATTCTTGGCATGACCTTCCTGACCGCGGCGGTGTGCGTTTATCTCTTTTTTCACGTAAATTCCGGCTTTTTCCCGCAGCAGGATACGGGGCGCATTGCGGGCACCGTCTATGGCGACCAGGATTTATCCTTCGCGGCTATGTCGCAGAAAATGCGTACTTTTACCGATATCGTGCTGAAGGATCCCGCCGTTGATACCATTACGGCGTTCACCGGCGGCGGCAGCGGAGGCAGTACTGCGCGCATGTTTGGCCAGCTCAAGCCACTCAGCGAGCGTAAGATCAGCGTCGACGAAGTCATTGCCCGAATCCGCAAGGCCACCGCTAACGTTCCCGGCGCCGTTCTCTATATGCAGGCCGTGCAGGACCTGAGCATGGGCGGCCACAGCACGGCGGCTCAATACCAGTACACTCTGCAATCCGACAGTCTGAGCGATCTTACCCATTGGGCCCCCCTGCTCGAAAAAAGGATCGCGGCCATCCCCGAGCTTCGGGACGTTAACTCCGACCAGCAAATGCACGGCCTTGAAAGCTCTCTGGTGGTCGACCGCGACACGGCCAGCCGGATGGGCGTCTCGATGGAAGCCATCGATAACACTCTGAACGACGCTTTCGGGCAGCGCGAGGTCTCGACCATCTACAAGGGCCTGAATCAGTACTATGTGGTGCTGGAAGTGATGCCGAGCGCTCAACAGGATCCCGCCGCTCTCAAGTCCATCTACGTGCCCGCCACTGCCGGCAATCTCGTTCCTCTGAGTGCTTTCGCGCATTACGAGCCCTCGAATACCGCCATTTCTGTCAATCACCTGGGGATCTTTCCGGCTATCACCATCTCGTTCAATCTCGCGCCGGGAGCCTCCCTGGGCCCTGCCGTCGAGCACATTGAGGAAGCCACGCGTGAAGTCGGTGTTCCTCCGAACGTCCATGCCACTTTTCAGGGCACCGCGCAGGCTTTTCAAGACTCGCGCTCTTCGCAGCTTTTTCTCGTCATCACCGCCCTTGTGGCCGTTTACATCGTTCTCGGCATTCTGTATGAGAGTTTCATCCATCCCATAACTATTCTTTCCACGATTCCATCGGCAGGCATTGGGGCCATTCTTGCCATTCGGATTGCGGGTACCGATCTCAACATGATTTCGTTAATTGGCATCATTCTACTTATCGGGATAGTAAAGAAAAACGCCATTCTGATGATTGACTTTGCCGTTCAAGTGGAACGCGAGGAGAAGGTTTCGCCTTTGCAGGCTATTTACAAGGCGTGCTTGCTGCGCTTCAGACCGATCTTGATGACCACCATGGCCGCGCTTTTCGGCGCGCTGCCATTGGCGCTGGGCAACGGCGTTGGTTCAGAGCTTCGGCGACCCCTTGGCATCACGATCATTGGCGGCCTCATTGTCAGCCAGATGCTGACGCTATTCACCACGCCGATTGTTTATATCTATATGGATCGCTTGCAATCCTGGTTGCAAGGGATTCGCAAGCACGGACACGGACACGCTCCCGCTCCCGCTGGAGCTCAAGCGGATTGATTTGCCAATCCTCTGGATTTCCCCAGAGTCTTTCTCGTGGCAGTAGCGCACTACTGCGTTCACTCTACCCTTACAAACTGACCAATCAGATATCCTGTGAGGAAGACCAGCACGCCTCCCACCACGACTTGAAACGCCGCCTGCAAGAAGGTCGTGTCCATATACCTGTGCCGAATATAGCTAATGACCGCAAGCTCGCACGCCACCACAATTAACGCCACAATCATAGCTAGGTGGAAGTTGTCGATGAGAAATGGCATGGTGTGCCCGAGTCCGCCGGCCGTTGTCATCAGTCCGGTGATCATTCCGCGCAGCCACGGCGAACCACGGCCCGTCAGCGAGCCGTCATCAGATTGGGATTCCGAAAAGCCCATCGAAATCCCCGCACCTATCGACGCCGCAAGACCCACCGAAAATGCGTACCCGCTCTTGTGTGTTGCAAATGCTGTTGCAAAGAGCGGTGCCAGTGTTGAGATAGACCCATCTATCAGCCCCAAGAGCCCGGGCTGTACAATCTGGAGAAGGAATAGCTTGCGGTGGGATTCTTCTTCTTGCGCGCGTGCGGGCTCCGTCAGATGTTTCTCTTGGAGCCCTTCCGCGGTTGCGGAGTGTTTTCGCTCTTCATCGGCCAGCTTATTCAGCAGCTCTCGCGTAGGCGCGTCGGTTACGCGGCTGACGGCGCGCGAGTAGAATCGCGCCGCTTCCATCTCCATGACCTTTGCTTGTTTTCTGGCCACGTTCACGCCCAGCGGACGCACCAGCCAGGTTGGCCTGCGCTGCAAGAATCCCTTTACGTTTTCCCGCCGGATCAACGGAATGTGGTCGCCGAAGCGTTGCCGGAAGGTCGCCAGCAGGCGGTCGCGGTGCACAACTTCTTCTTGGCGCATGTCTTCGAACATTTGCGATGTGGCCGGGTAGGTCTCTCGCAGGGCGTCCGCGAACTCGCCGAAGATGCGGCTATCTTCCTCTTCCGACGAGATGGCCAGCGCCAGAATCTCTTTTTCCGATAATTCCTTGAATTTCTTGAGCATCGGCAGTTCCCCGCGTTTTGTTGAGGAAGAGAATCGCACAAACGGCGGAAAGAAGTCACGTAAAGGAAAGAAACCAAATTTTACGGCGAGTTGTACACAACTTCGACGGGCTCAAGAACGGAGGGTCGCTTGGAAAGGCCGTGCGGCTTCGGGATGAAGTTCGCTAAACGAGAAAGCCTTGGGTGCGGCAAAGATGCACAATTCCGAATCTGTCACCTGCTCCGACTTTATGTTTCATGCGATACAAATGGTTTTTTACCGTTTGTTCCGACAGGCAGAATTGGTTGGCGATTTCCTTGTTGGTCAGTCCTTGCGCGATCAGCGGGACGATCTGCTGTTCGCGGCGGGTCAAGCCCAGCCTCGGCAGGATGGACGCCGAGTGTAAACAAGTGGCTTCGCGCTCAAAGAAACGGAAAAGCAAAGCGCATAGGGGACCTGGGCAAACTGCCTCGCCCATGTGGACCGCGTGCATGGCCTGCAAAACGTCTTCCGAGGAGGCGTCCCGCGGCAGATATCCCTTTATCCCGGCGCGCACGTATTGAATAAATTCCGCCTCGTCTTCCGTCATTCCAACGAGCAAGATGCGTACTGCCGGAGCCGTTAATCGCACCTGGCGGATTACGTGGATATCTTCCGCCAAACTCCCGCGCGACGTCAGCAGCAAGATGTCCGGCTTTTCCTCGAGCAGCCCTTCGACTCGGAAAGGACCAACGCAGTTCAATCCCACCACGTCGATGTCCCCTCGTCTCATCAACATGCGCGAGAGTGCTTCGCGCAAGAGACGGTTTTCCGCCGCAATGTATACTCGTGCGCAGTGTTCCGCTCCGCTGTTTGCTGTGGGCGGGGCCGCATCTATCGCAGGTGCCAGGCTCCCTCCGCGTTCGATCCGCAGAGGTTCATCACGCTGAATATTGCTCGACAACACCGCGCTCCGGCGCGCCGCTGCATTCATCGGGCTTCTCCTTCAGTACTCCTTGCTGCGCTCCAGCGAATTTATTCCTCTCAGGGAATTCACGCTCGTGGATGACACCCAAGATATGCAATTTCGCAGCCGAGTGCGCCATGGCTCTCTTTCCGCCTTGCCCGAGCTATCTCTCACCGTACCTATATCTTAGGGCTGGAGTCCCGTAGGATTCCCTGCGTATCTGGTCCCATATCGGTACCAATCCCACTCTGCTAATTCAGTTCGGAACCGCTCTATTAATTCCCGATCATTCTTCTCTTTCGGAGGAAATCGCCGCTCTCTTCTATTCCTTTCGCAGTACTTCCGTACTATCATTCCTTCGAGGCGTCCTACTCTTGAGCAGGTACCTCTCCTCTATGGGTTTTGTGTTGCGCAGACTCTACACTCTCTATTGAAGCGTGTTATCTGCGAGAGGCAAGTTATTCATGGAGACCCAGCTAAGTATCATGGCAAAGACAACCGGCACTGGTGGCGCGGCTGCAGCTAAAACCACAAGTACAGAACGCCGCGGCAGTCGCCGCTGCAAAATCACTCAGCTCATGCGCATACGTCCTTCCGATCCGGAGAAGGAACACTTCGACGACATGCGCGGAACCCTCAGCGTTTCTCGCAGCGGCGTGTACTTTCAGACCAGCGAGCCTTCTTACGAAATCGGCATGCGCCTTTTTGTGACGCTGCCGTATTCCCAAGATCCCATGTCGCTGAACCGCGAATATCTCGCGGAAGTTGTCCGGCGCGATCCTCTGCCCACCGGCATGTTCGGCGTGGGGCTGAAAATCCTCATGGAAATGGGCATGCAGCAGGCGCCTACGTCGGTCTTCTGGACATCGCGCCGATAGTCACAGCTGCTCGCGCACGGCTCAAGTCATTCTAGAAACAAAAAGGGGCGGACGGCCGTAAGCCGTCCGCCCCTCCTTGTTTTGGGGTTGGAGAGAACTCGAGACTAATCTTGTCCGAAGATGCGCATGGTCTTGTGACGCAGCATTCCGAGCTGCCGGTTCAAAGGGTGCTGCCTGGTAAGGAAAGTCAGAACTGGCGGTCGTCTCTCAACCAGCCGGTTCATGGCAATCGTCAAACGCACGTCCCGCCGGGCAAATTTCAGGCCGGACTGCAACGCTTCCACAGCCTCGTCCCGTCTGCCGGCGGTCGCATACACTTCCGCCAAGTTCAAGTACAGTTGTGCCTGGTTCCGCTTCATCCGCACCGCCGCGTCGCACAGCCGTTCGGCTTCGCCCCACTTCTGTTCGGAGCGCGCTAGCACCACTCCCAAGTAGGACATGTAGTATGGATTGTTTCTGTCGAGATCCACCGCGCGCTTCATGTGCGGCAACGCTTTATTGGCGTAATTATCTCGCAGCAGCGTTAACCCGGTCTTGAACTCACGGAAGGCTTCCGTATCCATCATCTCTTCACCTCTTTAGCCCCCAGCCTTTTCAGGTCAGGTAAGGATTAGGACTCCCCGGGAAGCAGAAAACTCGGCGCGCACCGCAAGAATCGAGGACTCCAAGCACCAGGGCCCCGGGTTTGGCTGGGTTGACCGTTTCGCGGTCAGCCAAGAAGTCGACCGCATGGCGGTCGCCCAAGAGGTCGACAAATTCGTGGTCACCCAAGAAAATCTTGTATTCACCCAAATGGTGTTTGGTCCAGCGGAGAGCAGCGTTGCGAGTGCGGTTTCCATCCCAGTTCTTGTTGAAGCTACGCGCTCTTCGCCTTGGAATCTACTGACCCGTGGGACAGTCTTGGGTCAGCCGCACTCTAGTAACTGATAGGGGGCGTGGTACAGTCTGTGAAATCGCCGCTATTCCCGCCAGTTTTTCGATGTGCCAGCTTTTCCGTGACGGACCCAAAGGCAACGCTTGCATAATCCCGAGATGACTTATTTCGTCAGCTTCTTCCAGCCCTTTTTCCAATCTTCCCAATCCTTGAGCGTCGCTTTGCACATCGCTTTGGCCGCTTTGTGCAGCCAGCGACCCTTTCTCCGGCCCAGATCACGCTTGATTAGGGGGATAGCCTGCGGCGAGCCAAAGTGCATATTTGCGGTCTCCCACCCCATGGAATAGAGGAGACGGGCTTCGTCCCGTTCCGCTGTTAGAGAAGCCAGCTCTATCCTCGAGCAGTCCGGCGCCAGGCGGCGCACCAGCCACCGGCTATGAAAACGCACGAAGGGGTCCTGCACGCGGAGACACCTGGTGACTAGTTTCGGGCCAAAAATGACCGACGAAGAGTCTTTCTTGTTCCAGGCGGATGCGGAAGGGCGGATGGCCTTGGCTTCGCGCGCAATAAAGGCTCCTCCCGAAGAAGATAGCGCCAAAATACGCGGATGCCCTAAACTCCCCAGTCCCGCGATTCGCTTTTTCAATTGATACATACTCTTCGGCGGCAGCGATTCTTCCAGTAAATCCCGCACTTCCGCGGGCGGCTTTGCTGTGAACGGCGGCAAGCGCGTCAGTTTGTCCCAAAAATGGACGGGATCGCGCAACTTGCTGAGCGCCATTACCCGCAGCCACTGGTGATCCTCCGCGAGAATGAAGGGTTTCCCGCCCGACGCCAGCGCGTCGCGGTATCCTTCTTCGACGGCTTCCGAAGCCTCGCGCCGGGCCATGCAGAGATGCTCTCCCAATATCGCCAAATATGCGCTCGTCGTCAGACGTACCAGGTCTATGGCATACGAGGAAGGGAAAACCTCGTCGAGATCGTTCACACCCCAAATCAATCGGGCTTCCAGGTCCCGCCACGTCCCAAAGTTCTCGATATGTAGATCGCCCACCGCAAGGACTCGGGGTGCTTTCGCGAGTTCGCCGCACACTTCCGGCCAAAGTTGTAGCCACCGGTAGAAAGTTGCGCGGAAAAACGGAAACGCAGCCTCCGCCATGAACTGATGTTTGAGGCGTATGTCCTGCTTGATGATGGGAAGCTGCGCGGAGAGCCACTTCTCAAACTCAAAAGTGGCTTCAATGATGCCCTGCTTCATCTAGGCTTCACACGCGCGCGCGTTCCGCGCGAGAGGTTCCGCGCACGCGCGATTCATAGATTGGGAAGCGACCCGCCAAGTCGGCCACCTGGTTGCGCACTTTTTGCTCTGTTTCCGCGTCGCCGATATGCTGAAGAATTTCGCCAATCCACGCGCCGATCTGCTCCATCTCCGCTTCCCGCATTCCACGCGTCGTTACCGACGGGCTTCCTAGCCGGATTCCGCCGCCCTTCATTGGCGGCAAGGGATCGAACGGAATCGAATTTTTATTCACAGTGATTCCTGCGCGATCCAACGCTTTTTCCGCATCGCTTCCTGTGATTCCGCGCGAATGCACCTCGACCAGAAAAACGTGATTGTCCGTCCCGCCCGTCACGATGCGGAACCCGGCCTTCGTGATAGCCGCCGCCAATGCCTTCGCATTCGCGACCACTTGCTTCTGATAATCTTTGAAGCTCGGCTCCATCGCCTCCTTCAAGCACACCGCTTTCGCCGCAATCGTGTGGACCAGCGGGCCACCTTGCGTCCCAGGGAAGGTCAGCTTGTCTAGTTCCTTGGCAAACACCGCTTTGCACAGCACCAATCCGCCGCGGGGTCCGCGCAATGTCTTGTGCGTTGTCGTCGAAACGATGTCCGCGTGCGGCACCGGGCTCGGATGCACTCCCGCCGCAACTAGGCCCGCGATGTGCGCCATGTCCACAAAGAACAGCGCGCCCACTGCTTTCGCGGCTTTTGAAATTCGCTCGAAATCGATAATCCTCGAATACGCGCTCGCGCCAGCCACGATCATCTTCGGCCTGTGTTCCTGCGCCAGCTTCTCGATCTCCTCGTAATCGATCCGCTCATCCTCTTTCTTGACGCCGTAAGCAACGAACTTGTACATTCGCCCTGAAAAATTCAAAGGATGCCCGTGCGTGAGGTGTCCGCCATGCGAAAGATTCATCCCCAGCACCACGTCGTCTTTCTGCAGGGTCGCCATGTACACCGCGACATTGGCCGAGGTTCCGGAATGCGCCTGCACGTTGGCATGCTCCGCGCCAAAAAGCTCTTTCGCGCGATCAATCGCCAACTGCTCGACTTTGTCCGCGTATTCGCACCCGCCGTAATACCGCTTTCCGGGATACCCTTCGGCATACTTGTTCGTAAAAATCGAGCCCATCGCCTCGAGCACCGCCTCCGAGACGAGATTCTCCGATGGAATCAGCTCCAGTCCCGTGGCCTCGCGCAGCGCTTCTTCGCGCAACAATTCCGCAATCTGCGGGTCGACGGCGTCCAGCGGCCGCTGCATCCGTTCATTGGCTTCCGTTGTCATCGGCGTTGTCCTGTCCTATCAGGTCGATCCAGTTCCATTCAGTTCCACTCAGTGAGGGACCATCTTACCCCGCCCGCGCCAATTCCGCGAAACAACCACTCTCTGCTGAAGATCCGTACTGAAAGTCATTGACCCAAGGCCTCAAGCTGGTATGATTTCTTCAGGCAGTTTTGCGGCTTTTCCAGGCGGCAGGGTCACTGCCGCAATTTTTATTTTGGGGGCACCGTAGCGCGGCCACTCCATCGGTTCTTTTCCCCGTCACCTGCGTTCCCGTAGACCCAAGACTGGCCCAGTCGGGCCAATGGAGCGCAGGGCGAAGCCTGCGGTCTTTAACTGGCCAAGAAACCAAGCCCGGCGCAAGCCGAATCTTAGTGCATGGAGGTGCCAGATCGCCTAATTCCGGCAAGAATTGTGTTCACCACCAAGCTCTTTAGAATCAGCATTTACGCAGATCGCCGCAAGTGTTGATTCTAAACAGTTTACGGAAGAGCTAAAGCGTTTAGAATCAGCGTTTACAAAAAAGAGAGGGGTGGGCTTTAGGGCCGTGGGCACGGTCCAGCCATACAGCTCATCTTTGACCGCGCGAATCGTAAAGATTTCCGTCGTCAGCCTTACTGGGAAAATCTCCCGGTTTCTGGAGCCCAGCTTGCGAGCAGCGGCTCCCGGTCACTCGACTTGAAACGTTATATCAGCTTTGTAGAAGTCCGGTTTTCCCTCTTGCAGATAGGGCTGAAAATGCCATTGTTTTAGAGCATTGGAGGCCGCGAAAAAAAGGGCCTCGGACACGTGATTGGGATTCTCAACACCGAGCAGCTTCCCGTCGGCGTCTACTGACACGCGCACAGTGAACGAACTTCCTGGATCTGCTGTTCCAGGTTCGAAGATAGGTTCGACAGTGCTGGTTGCCAGCTTGCGCGCCTCCGCGTCTGACAGGATCGTCACCGGGTTTTCAATCTCGGTGTTGAACGCGAAAGTTAAAATCCCTTCAACCTGAACGGGATCACCATTGGACACTGCGGGTTTGAATTGCCATTTTTGAACTTGTTGCCGCACTGCATCGTCCAGCCCCGCGTTGTCCGAATTCAGCGGGAACGTCTCCCGAACGTGACCCGATTTGTCGATCGAGACATACACGCTAAGGACGCCCGAAGTACGGCCGCTGCGCACGGAAGGCCACGCGATTTCGGGGTTCCCGAGAGGCAACTTTCTCAGCTCGGCCTCCGAAACCATCACGCTTTGCAATTGCTTTTCTCTCGGGGTCGGCTCAGGAATTGCGAACTCGTTTTCACCGGCACTCGTGAGTTCGCTCAATTCGGTGATCGCAGCCTCAATGGTGGTCCCGGGCTCTGGGTAACTCACGAGGAGGCGTGCGACGCGCTTGTCCTTGAAACGCCTGTAGTCCTTGAAAACGACCGAATATTGAGGCGTGACCACGGAATCAAGAAGGCCGTGATTGCCCTCAAAGCAAAGGACGTAGAAAGCAGAGTTTTGCACGGGAGGGACGCCGACCTTGGATTGAAATCGTGCGCAGGAAGTCGATTGCTCCGAACCGCTCGGCTTGGCAATCTGAGCGTTCGTCTGTTTCAACGACTCGAGCATCGGCAACGGATCGACCATTGCCGTAACAAGTTCGTGCAACCAAAAAGGGTAATAGTCGTCGGTATCCTGTTCGAAAACTTTGTCTCCATTGACGATGAGTGTCTGGGGAAAATCCGGCGACTGGATGGTCCGTCCCCACTTATCGGGAGAAACCCAGCGAAGCTCCACATCGGCTTTCAAATGTGAATCAGGATTGTCTTTCTCCGCGATTTTTGCTTTCAGGTGAAACGGTGTGCTGCCCAGCGTAGTGAACTTCGATTCAGCTACGGCTTGGCTGGCCGCCTCGCTAAATGGTATTTGTTGGGAAGGCGCGCACGGCGCGGCAGCTGCGAACACTATCCCAAGGACCAAAAGGCCATTCGAGCAGCGCATGCCCCGAGGCTAACATTTGGGCGCGGTCAGATGCAGTACATAGTGCCTCCTACATCAAGGCAAAAGTCTTTGCTTTCAATCGCACGGCGATATAGGCTGCCCGCTGGTCCAAGCGATTCCAGGGGGCCCTCTTATGACTTTTTTCCGCCGTGCTGCCATTTTCTTGTTTTCTGCTGGCTTGTCGTTTACCGCTGGGTGCTCCAGCCAGAAGACCTCTAACGATACGGAACGCAAAGTCGATCAAGTCTTTGCGGCGTACGACAAGCCCGATTCTCCGGGCTGCGCGCTGGGCGTCGTGCGCGACGGCAACTTCATCTACAAACGAGGCTATGGCGAGGGCAGCCTCGAGCTCGGCGTTCCGCTCACTCCAGAGTCCGTTTTCTATATGGGCTCGGTCTCGAAGCAGTTCACGGCCGCGAGCGTCGTACTCGCCGCCGAGCAAGGCTATCTCTCGCTCGATGACGACATCCGCAAATACGTTCCCGAGCTTCCTTCTTACGGCAAGACCATCACGCTGCGCGAAATGCTGCATCACACCAGCGGCCTGCGCGACATTTTCGGTCTGCTCTTTCTTGCCGGGCGCAACGCCGAGGACATTCATCCCACGAACGAGCTGCTCGATCTCATCGCCCACCAAAAAGCCCTAAACTACCAGCCAGGGGACGAATTCCTTTATAGCAACACCAATTTTTTTCTGATGAGCGTGGTGATCCAACGCGTTACGGGCAAGCCGCTCTCGCAGTTTGCCGAAGAAAATATCTTCAAGCCCCTGGGCATGACTCACACACGTTTTTACGACGACCGCACCGTCGTCGTCCCCGGCCGCGTTGCCGCTTACGAGCCTCGCAAGGGCGGCGGCTTTAGCGTCGATTGGTCCACCAATTTTGAAAAGGTCGGCGACGGCGGCCTGATGAGCAGCGTCGAGGATCTTCTTTTGTGGGACCGCAATTTCTACAACAACAAACTCGGCAAAGGCACACTGCTGAAGGAAATGCAAACACAGGGCGTGCTAAACAACGGAAAAAAGATCGCGTACGCCCTCGGATTGTTCATCAGCACCTATCGTGGGCTGCCAATCGTCGAGCACGGCGGCGCGCTCTTCGGCTATCGCACAGAGCTCCTGCGCTTTCCGCAGCAGAAATTTTCCGTAATCTCCCTGTGCAATGTGGGCACAAGCGGCCCCCGCCATTTGGCTAACGAGGTTGCGGATATTTATCTGGCAAACCAACTCGCTCCGAAACCCGCCGTTGCCGAGGCAATACACATTGATCCGCAGCCTTTCGTAGGGCAATATCTAAATCTCGAATCGCATTCCGTGCTTGAGGTTTCCGCCAAAGACGATAACTTGGTCGTTTACGGATTGCGCTTCAAGCCGGTGGGCCCAGCGCATTTCGCGGCGGACGAAGGCCTGGACATGAGCTTTGCGTCTGAGAACGGCGGCCCCATGCGTCTCACCCTCGCTTCCGCAGATTCGACGCCTCAGGTCCTTGAGAAGTTTCGACCGATCAAGCCTAGCGCCGAAGAACTGGCGCAATATGCGGGTGAATATACGAGCGGCGAACTCGAAACCACCTATCGTTTCGCCGTGAAAGACGGCAAGCTCACTCTGTTCAACAATTGGCAGGAGCCTGCGGCCCTCGATCCCAGTGTGCGGGACGAATTCCAGGGTCCGCAGGGCATGGCCGTCGTTTTCCGTCGCGATGGTGCTGGCCACGTTACCGGCTTCGACGTCTTCGCGGGCCGTGTGCGAAACATAGCCTTCACAAAATCTATGACGAAGACGCCGAATTGATCGCATCCGCTTGCTCTTTCTGAACCGTGGCGTATTCGACGGCTAAGCGATTGTCGGCCGCGGGCTGCATTTCTCCGGCGGTCTTTTTTTGCATCGCAGTTTCGGCTAACGAGGCGCAAAATTTCTGCGACTCAGGTTCCCGCTCCGGGATGGTATAGTGGCCGCCATTCTTCTGGAAACGCAGGAGGCTTACCCCGTATGCCTGCCTTGATCAGACAAATCAAAAAAGAATGCGGTCGCCGAATGCAGCAAAGCATTGCGCGTCGTTTCTTGTTGTTGGCGTGCAGGGTGGCAATCGCCACAACGGCTTTTTGCATCGGGACGCCACTTTTATTCGCTCAAGACAAGAATCCTTACGCTGGCGATCCAGCGGCCGCAAAGATCGGCGCATCCCAATTCCGTGCCAATTGCGCTTTTTGCCATGGGCTTGGCGCACACGGAGGCGGCCGTGGACCGGATTTGACGCGCGCGCAAAAACGCCATGGAAGTTCCGACGCCGATCTTTTTCGGACCATCAATGAAGGCGTGCCTGGCACGGCGATGCCCCCGAACGGCGCCACCCAGCAAGGTGTTGGCATGACCGACGCGGAGATTTGGCAAGTCATCACGTACATTCGTAGCGTCGAGGTGAAATCGTCCGCGCGGCCGCCTGGAGATGCCGCGCGCGGCGAGACACTTTTTTACGGTGTGGCTGCATGTTCGACGTGCCACATGATCGAGGGAAAGGGAGGCCGCCTCGGTCCCGATCTCACCACGGCGAGCTCGGCCCGCTCGACGGCGTATCTTATCGATTCTGTGCGCAATCCCAGCCGGCGCCTGGCGCAGGGCATTTCCGAAGCGATGAAGGAATTTTCCGAGGAATATGAAACCGTGAAGGTTGAAACCGCGGATGGCCAAAAATTTACCGGCGTGGTCCTAAACGAAGACAGTTTTACCTTGCAGATGATGGATCTGCGCGAACAACTCCACCTTTTTGAAAAAGATAAGCTGCGCTCCTATGAAGTATCACGCGAATCTCTCATGCCCGTTTATGACACGAAAACATTAAGCGACAAGGATTTGCAGGACATCGTGGCTTTCCTCATTAAGGTTGGTGAGCAATGAAGAGAGTGTCCGTGGAGAAAATTCTGTACGCGTCCATCGCGATTCTTGCCGCCTCTGCGATTGCTTCTCCGAACGCGCAATCGCAGGTGACTTCGCAGCGCCTCCTCGACTCCGCCAAGGAGCCGCAAAATTGGCTCATGTATTCTGGCGATTATTCTGGACACCGCTTCAGCACGCTCGATCAAATCACTAGCGCAACCGCCTCCAAGCTAGTTCCCGTGTGGGCCTACCAAACCATGGCGGGAGGAAAATTTGAGGCCACACCTCTTGTGGTCGACGGAATTCTCTACGGAACTGGCCAGGACGACCGCGCCTACGCTCTTGACGCGCGCACGGGCCGTCCGATCTGGCAATACCAGCGGGCGCTTCCCACCGACATTCGCCCGTGCTGCGGGCGTATAAATCGCGGCGTCGCCATTCTCGGCGACAAGGTTTTTCTCGGCACGCTCGACACACACGTCATCGCGCTGGATTCCAGGACCGGCAATGTGATTTGGGACGTCACCGCGTTCGATTATCGCGAGGGCTACAGCATCACCCTCGCGCCGCTGGCCATCAAAAATCTCATCCTCGTGGGTGTTTCCGGCGGCGAATACGGCATCCGTGGATTCATCGACGCTTACGATGCCGATACAGGCAGGCGTAGATGGCGCTTCTACACCGTACCTGGGCCCGACGAACCGGGCCATGAGACTTGGGAAGGCGACTCCTGGAAAATCGGCGGCGCGCCAGCTTGGATTACG
Source organism: Candidatus Acidiferrum sp. (assembly GCA_049800195.1). Taxonomy (GTDB): domain Bacteria; phylum Acidobacteriota; class Terriglobia; order Acidiferrales; family UBA7541; genus Acidiferrum. Next base: position 32,624 of record JBARJI010000116.1, on the reverse strand, counting down.
GGTTCCTACGATCCCGCTACGGACACAACGTTCTGGACGACCGGCAATCCTTCGCCCAGCAATCGCGGCGAAGGCCGCGCCGGCGACAATCTTTACAGCAACTCGCTGCTAGCTCTTGATCCCGATAGGGGCAAACTCAAATGGTATTTCCAATTCACCAAGCACGACGAACACGATTGGGATGCGACGCAAGTTCCGGTGATGATCGACGAGGGCGATAAACATCTTATTGCGCAGGCCAATCGCAACGGCTTCTTTTACCTAATCGATCGCACGACAGGAAAACTCCTCTTCTCGAATCCCTACGCCAAAGTCACGTGGAGCAATTCAAAGGACGCGGAAGGCCGGCCTGTCGCGCTCCAGAATTCCTCGCCAACGCCGGACGGGAACCGCGTTTGCCCGGGGGCGGCCGGCGCAACGAACTGGATGTCGCCTACCTACGATCCGCAGACAAGGCTTTTCTACGTCACCGCCCGCGAGCAGTGCGACATTTTTAGCACCGCTCCGCAGACTTACGAGGCGGGCCACGCCTATTACGGCAGCGCCTATTTTCCGAACGACGACGCTGAACCCTTCTGGGGCGCTCTTCGCGCCATCGATCCGGACACGGGCAAAATAAAATGGGAATGGAAACATCCTTCGCCCACCTGGTCTGGCGTTCTTTCCACGGCGGGAGGCCTGGTCTTTACGGGCGACGCTGAAGGCAACTTCATCGCCCTTGAGGCCGCCACCGGAAAACCTCTTTGGCATTTTCAATGCGGTGCGTCCGTTTACTCCTCGCCGATGTCGTTTGCCGTGGACGGTAAACAATACGTCGCCGTCGCCGCAGGCTCCGCGCTTTTTGCGTTCGCGCTGCCTTGAGACATCGGACTCCGAGAGAAGTCTGCGTGACCATTATCATTCCGGGGGGTAAAATATTCGCGCATTCTGAGATTTGCAGCCTGGGAAAGGATGAGCAGCGATTATGCGATCCCTCCTGCAGTTCCTTTTTGACGCGCCCCGCGGTCCTGCGAGCATCTTGCTCCTACGCGTTTCCGTCGGGCTGATCTTTTTCACGCAGGGAATTCTCAAGTTCAGGGACCCGCACATGGGCGTGCTCCGCTTCGCAAGAATTGGATTTCCCCATCCGCGTTTCACCGCGTTTTTTGTGGGAGACTTCGAAATGTTCTGCGGGCTTCTGGTTTTGGCGGGCTTCCTCACGCGGGTTGCCGCCGTTCCGCTCTTGATTGTCATTCTCACCGCCATCGCGACGACGAAGATCCCGGAACTGTTTCACGTCGGCCAGGGTTTCTGGTACATGGTGAGCGACGGACGTACCGATTTTGCGATGCTTTGCTCGCTCATTTTTTTGGTTTCCGCGGGCGCCGGCTCGTGGTCATTGGACGCGCGTCGCCCCCAGGCAAGCGCGTCAGGAGGATCCAACGAGTAACTCTGCCGCATCGCGCCGCCGTTTTCTCAAAACCAGCGGATTTGCCGCCGGAGCGCTCTTATTTTCGCCGAAGGCCGGCGCTGCTCACGCTCAGCCCCTCGCGGATGAAAATGGGGGGGCCACTTCACCGAGCGAACTCATAAAGGCCGACAACACTCTGCACATTAAAAATTCTCCGATCGAGATTGCGCCGAATCGCATCCTTTCCGCTACCACTTACAACGGCCAGTTTCCCGGCCCGCTCCTGCGCTTCAAGGAAGGCCAGGAAACAATCATCGACATCTACAATGAAACCGATACTCCCGAACAACTGCACTGGCACGGGCAGCAAATCCCGGTCGATGTGGACGGCGCCGCCGAAGAGGGCACGCCCTACATTCCCGCTCATGGCAAAAGGCGCATCGCATTCCATCCAAGACCTGCCGGCTTCCGGTTTTATCACACGCACATTCGCGCGGGCTCCGATCTTTACGCCGGGCAATACAGCGGGGAAGTCGGGCCCGTATACATTGAGCCGCGGCGTGAACCGGGCAATTACGACCGCGAGGTTTTTCTCGTTTTGAAAGAGTTCGAGCCCACTTTTAGCCGAGGCGGCGATATGGCCCAGGATTTTCTTTCTCCGTCAGCTCCCAACAAATCGCTGCAGGAAAAGGGCGAGACCGCTATGAAGGCCTCGCTTGCCAAAGGCATGCCGCACGGGTACGAAGTCGGCTACGGCTCCTTCACCATCAACGGACGCATGCTTGGCCACGGCGAGCCGGTACGGGTGAAGCAGGGTGAACGCGTTTTATTTCATCTTCTCAATGGCAGCGCGACGGAGATTCGCAGCCTCGCTTTACCGGGGCACTCGTTTCAGGTGGTCGCGCTCGATGGGAATCCCGTGCCGAATCCCGCCAAAGTCCCGGTCCTTTGGCTTGGCACAGCCGAGCGCATTTCGGCCATCGTCGAGATGAATCATCCCGGCGTTTGGATCCTGGGCGATCTCGATAACGATGATCGGACGCATGGAATGGGAATTGTGGTGGAGTACGCAGGACACTCCGGCCACGCACAATGGATCGCGCCGGCCCCTTTTCGCTGGGATTACACGCGCTTCAGGGTGCCCGGTGCGACGGCGGCCGCTCCGGACGAAACATTTGACATGACTTTCGCAAAGGAAAACGCCGCGGAGGAGGGATTCAATCGCTGGACGATCAACGGCGCGGCGTTCCCGACCAGGGGGATGTTTGGCGAACAGGTCCCCGCCACGTTTCATCTAAAGGAAGGCAAGCGCTACCGGCTCCGCTTTCATAACGCCAGCGACGATATTCATCCTATTCACATTCACCGTCACAGTTTTGAAATAGCCAGCATCATGGGGAAATCTACCGCTGGAATTTTGAAGGATGTTTTGATGCTTGGGGGCTATCAAGAAGCGGAAGTGGATTTTGTGGCCGACAACCCTGGTCTGACGCTCTTTCATTGCCACCAACAACTGCACATGGATTTTGGTTTTATGACCCTTTTCGACTACGTGTAGGGTCGGCCTTCCGAATGGGTCCTGCGCTAGACCTCGGCTCCGCCTCGCTCCTCTCGAATTCCATTCGGCCGCCGCGACGGCCATCATTGAGGCTTGGTCTGCAATGCTGAAAGCCGCGACCGCGCCGCTGTCATTCCCGGAGCGAGGCGCAATGCCGCCGCGTAGGCCGCCTCAGCCTTTTGTGTTTCGCCTTTGTTTTCGAGAGCCCGCCCGAGCCAGTAGAGTGCGAGAGGCGAGGGCGCGAGATTGGCTGCTTTCGTAAAGTCCGCGACCGCGGCATCCAGATTCATCCTTTGCATCTCGACTGTGCCGCGCCCGATGTAACTGTTCTGCGCGTTCGGTTCAAGCGCGATGGCGGCGTTCAATTCAGCCAGCGCGGCGGGATAATTGCGCTCTCCCAGGTAGAGGATTCCCAGATTGTTATGCGACTGTGCGATTTCCACGGGGTCGCTGGATAATGCCAGGGCCGTGCGATATTCGCGCTCCGCGTCGTCCAGCCGATTTTGCTTTTGCAACAAGACGGCAAGGTTGTAATGGGGCGACGCCAGATCCGGACTGAACCGCGCGGCGGCCAAGAAGTGCGGCGCAGCAAGTTCCGGTTCTCCGCGATCCACCAGAGCAACTCCAAAGTTATTTTCCGCCATCCCATTGTTTTGGGTGACTTCGAGTGTGTGCGCAAAGAGGGTGTAGCTATCGTGCCAGTAGCCGATCTGCTTGATCGTCACCGCCGTAAACGGGGCGGCGGCCAGCAGGAAAATAACCACGGCGATTTCTTTTTGCCAATGGCGTTCCGCCGCCAAATCGCCAATCAGCCAAACCACTGCGACCAGCAAACCCATCATCGGGATGTGCATAAAGCGGTCGGCCATCCCTTGCCGGCCGGTTTGCACAAACCCGATCATCGGGAACATTGTTCCCAGATACCACAGCCAGCCCATCACGAGATATTTGCGTTGGCGAAATCGCCAAACGAGGATGGTAATCCCGGCCAGCGCGAGCCCGGAGAGAATCACCGTTGTCCATGCCAGTGTATTTTCCGGATGAGGATAATAGGGCGCCAGCCGCGCCGGCCAGATGGCCTTGCCGAGATACGCCAGATAAGAAAAGATGGCGTTTTTGAATCGCCAGCTGAACGGCATCGCCTTCGTGAGCGCATGCCCCCGACTGTGTACATAAACGGTCATGGCGCCGCCCGCCGCGGCCATCACGAAGAGTGGAATTTTTTCGACGACCAGCGAGCCCAGCGCGCGGAAAAACGGCCGCGGTTTTCCTTCGGCGTCCGTTCCAGGCAGCCTTCCCAACGGCCAGTAGTCCAGCAGAAGCAGTGCGAACGGAAAGGGAATGACCATGACCTTGGACATAATTCCCAAAGCGAAGCACAGCGCGACGCAAAGATAGCGCGCCATGCTCCGTTTTTTGACGTACCAGCCGTAGGCTATGATCCCCAGCAGAAAAAATAGGACGCAGAGCACCGATTTCCGCTCGGAGATCCAAGCGACGACTTCCACGTTCAGCGGCTGCACCGCGAGCAGCGCCGCGACGGCGGCGCTTCGGAGGGCGCGGGCTGTGGCCCACTCGATGAGAAGAAAGAGCAGGACAACATCGAGGATGTGCAGAAGCACATTGGTGAAGTGAGGTCCACCGGGGTTCTGCCCGTACAACTGCACGTCGGCCATGTGTGAAATCCAAGTAAGCGGATGCCAGTTCGCCGCGGGATTATCGGTACCGAATGCCCATCGAAGGTTTGCCCACGTCAATCCCTGTAAAACATGAGTGTTCCGTGTCACATAGTCCGGATCGTCCATGTTCACGAAGCCGTTGCGCATCGCAGGCGCGTACACGGCGGCAGTTCCAAAGGCGAGCAAGACTGCGAGAAATGTCACCAGCCGCCACTTCGCCGTCGGTTCGGAACTGTTCAAGGCGCCTGTGGCCACCGAACCGGCCGCGCTGGTTTTCTTTAGATAACGAGCGTCCAAGAAATCCCCCTGCTTTTCATGCCTCGCTCCCGCTTAAGTCAGTACAATCAAAAAACGAACAGTGTCCATCGATACGCAAGCCTCCGAGCAGCTTCTGCGGCACCGCCGCGTTTGGGAGCACAAACCCATTCTGCGGCGCCTCTACAACGAGGAATTTTTCGCGCGCCTGCTGTCATTCCGCAAGCCGGACGGCCTTTCGCTGGAAGTCGGGGCCGGCCCAGGATTTTTCAAGCAGTTCGCTCCGGATACTTTTTCGAGTGACCTCGTTTGGTGTCCGTGGCTCGACGCGATCGCCGACGCGCAACAACTCCCCTTTCGCGCGGCCAGCATCACGAACATTTTCGGCCTGGACATACTTCACCATCTCGCCTCGCCCATGACTTTTCTCGAAGAAGTATCACGCATTCTGTCACCCGGAGGACGTTTGATCCTGATTGAACCGTGGATCACGCCTTTCTCCTATTTTATCTTCCGCTTTTTGCATCAGGAGCGTTGCGATCTTTCTGAAACTCCCTGGCTGCAAAAACAAGCCAGCGCTATTCCCGAGAAAATGGCGTTTGACGGCAATCAAGCCATCCCCTATTTGCTCTTCGGACCGCGACATCGTTCGGAAACTCTAAATTCCCTGCCACGGCTCAAGCTCGTAAGGCTTGAACCTTTTTGTCTTTTTGCTTATCTGCTCAGTGGCGGATTCAAGCCGATGAGCCTCTTGCCGAAATTCATGTATCCCGCAGTTTCGAAATTCGAGCGCGCGACGTTGCCCCTGTGGCTGCGCACGGCTGCGCTCCGCGTTTTGTTGGTGCTGGAAAAATCCAGCTAGATTTGCCGGTTCTACTCCGAAAACAGGCACAACTTCCGCAAAGCCTGTGCGCAAATCCCACTCGTGTAGCCGACCGCTACAAAAACGAATGCCCGGCGCTAACTCCCCGCATGTTCCGCAGCGCTCGGCCGCTTCTTTCTGATTCCCATTTTTATACGCACGAGGCCCACCCAAGTCATCTTCAGCAATTGCAGCCCGTGACGAAAGCGTTGAATATTTGTTTCGCCGTAGGTGCGCGCGAGATAGCGCACTGGGACATCCACGATTTCGAGTCCCAGTTCAGCTGCGGGAAAGAGCAGCTCGAAATCGCCGAAGGGATCAAATTCACCGAAGTCCTTTCGCCACGCCACCATGCGTTCATAATCATGCCGCGTCAAAAGTTTCGTGCCGCACAAGGAATCGCCGAGCCGCACGTCCAGTACCGCGCTGAGCATTTTCGCGAAAAAAATGTTGCCCATGCGATTCAGAAATCGCATCGCCGCGCCTTCCATCGGGTAGACGAGTCGCGAGCCGTTGATAAAATCGCCGTGGCCCTGGTCGTAGGCATAAGCGAAGCGCGAAAGCATCTCTGGCGGCATGGTCAAATCGGCGTCGAGAATCACCAGCAAGTCTTCGCGGGCATGGGAAAAACCGAGGCGTACGGCGTCGGCTTTGCCTTTGCCAGACTGTTGCACGGCCAGAATGCGGAACTGATCGCGGTAGACCGTCGAGACACGAAGAATCTCTTCCCAGGTACCGTCCGTCGAATGGCCCTCGACAAATATGATTTCGGCCTCGCGGCCCAAGTCTGGAAAGCGCTTTAGCGCATTCTCGATGTTTCCGCGTTCGTTGCGCGCGGGAATGACGCAAGAGACGCCTTGTTGCGACGATGGCACAAGAGGACGCATCACCACAACCGAAGTCAGGCTGAGCCAGCGCGCGAGCGGGACCAGCGGCATCACGCGGTTGATGGCCGTGCCGAGGCCCAACATTTTCCACGGGCAATACACGGCGAGCCGATGCCGCACAATTTCGAAGCCGGAGACTTTCGCGATGTTTTCGAGATCGACGCTCGTCAAGAAAGTACTCGGCAGGTCGCCCTTGCGGATGCCGAAGCGGTTCGTGAGGTAGTAGGCCCAGCGCAGATATGGATTGTAGAGAACGACTACCAGGCGCGAGGTGCGCGCGAGTTTCGTTTTCAGTTGCATCAGAAGAGCTTGAATGTCGAAGTCGTGATTGAAGGCGCCGTTGATCAAAATCGCGGTGCGCTTGTCGCGTTCGTGGGTTAGGTCGGGGAACGGCTCGTCCTTGCCCACGGTTTCTTTGCGTGGGGAGTCGATGGCGGCGAGCAGGTGGCCCTTGTCGTCGCGCGGCAGCCATTGGATCACGCGGTCGTAGTAGCGCGTCAGGGACGATATTTCCGCCGCGAGAAAGGAGTTGACGTATTTTCGCCAGCCGGAAATCGCCGCGGCTGCAGCCTCTTGCGGCTTGTTCGCAGCGTTTTCTGTCGCTATTTCGGGGTGCATTTGCGTCAACTGGGCCATCGGAAACGTTGTACCACGTTTCAGCAGCGGACGAAGTTAGATCGCGCGGGTTGGCGTCGAGCAGGTAATCAGGGCATCGAGATTCGCGAGCGGCAAAGAGAGACGGATGACGGAAGTAGGCTCTCCCACGCCGTCCGGTTCGTTGACATGGTGCGAGGTGTCCGATACGCTTTTGTGTTTACTTGGGCGAAATTATCGCCGCTGAGGAGAACGGATCACACCGCCGCATGGCTGAAGAAAAGCTGCCGACACGCGCACAGGATTTTTCCGAGTGGTACAACCAGTTGGTTTTGAAGGCGCAGCTTGCCGACTACGCGCCGGTGCGCGGCTGCATGATCGTGCGGCCTTATGGATGGGCGCTGTGGGAGAACATGCAGGCGGCGCTGGACCGACGCTTCAAGGCGACCGGGCACCAGAATGTGGCGTTTCCGCTGCTAATTCCGCGGAGCTTCATCGACAAAGAAAAACACCATGTCGAGGGATTTTCGCCGGAACTGGCGGTGGTGACGATTGGCGGCGGCGAAAAACTGGCAGAGCCTTTGGTGATCCGGCCGACATCGGAGACTATCATCGGGCACATGTGGTCGAAATGGATACAGTCTTATCGTGATCTGCCGGTCTTGATGAACCAGTGGAACAGCGTGGTGCGGTGGGAATTGCGCACAAAGCTATTTCTACGCACGCTGGAGTTTTACTGGCAGGAAGGACATACGGCGCACGCCACGCGGGAAGAGGCCGCAATCGAAACGCGGCAGATGCTGGATATTTACGCGGACTTTGCAATAAACGATGCGGCGATTCCGGTGATAGCCGGGAAAAAATCGGACGCGGAGAAATTCGCGGGCGCGGACGTGACGTTTTCAATTGAAGGCATGATGGGGGACGGCAAAGCGCTGCAGTCCGGGACGTCGCACTTTTTGGGGCAAAATTTTGCGCAGGCGTTCGAAGTGCGCTATCTCGACCAAGGCGGACAGTTGCAACATTGCTGGACGACTTCGTGGGGGCTTTCGACACGCGTGATTGGCGCGATCATCATGGTGCATGGGGACGATCAGGGGTTGGTGCTGCCGCCGAAGCTCGCGCCGTACCAGGTAGTGATCGTGCCGATTTACAAGACCGACGAAGAAAAGAGTTCGGTGATGGATGCGGCGCGGAAATTGAAAGCGGAACTCGTTGCGGCGAACCTGCGCGTGACGCTGGATGAACGCGAGGGCACGAGTCCGGGTTGGAAATTCAACGATTGGGAAATGCGCGGCGTGCCGCTGCGCGTGGAACTGGGGCCGAAAGACGTGGCCAAGTCCGCGGCCGTGCTGGCGAGGCGGGACCGTCCGGGAAGAGAAGGGAAGGCTAGCGCGCCGCTCGCGGGAATGGCACAGACGATCGAGAAATTGCTGGGTGAGATTCAGCAAGCCTTGCACGACAAGGCGCTGGCTTTCCGCAAAGCGAACACGCACTACGCGAAGACTTACGATGATTTGAAGAAGGCGGTCGAAACGGGCTTTGCCTATTCGTACTGGTGCGGAAGCCCGGATTGCGAAGCCAAGATCAAGGAAGAAACGCGCGCAACGATGCGGTGCATTCCGATCGATCAGAGCCTAGGCGAAGGCGACGCGCGGGCAAGCGGGGCGGGGGCGTGCGTTTATTGCGGGAAAGCGGCGGCCGAACGGGCGATTTTTGCGCGGGCCTATTGAGGTACTGCGCGTCGAGTAGGATCTAAAGCCTGAACCATCGGAACACGCGCTAATGAGCTGGGGTCTGCGCCACCGGCGCGCAGGCCAAACCTCCGCCGCGGGCCCCGTGGCTTTCCGGGAACATGCCAAGCGGCAACTTCTCGACACCTCACATCCCGAGTGCTAGCGTTAATTGAGAGACAGATACGAAATCCTGCCGCGCGATGCTCCGATTCGCCCGCGGCATTGGCGGCGCCCGGAGGATAGTCTCGTGGGTCATGTAAGGGCTTCCAGACAAATCTCGATAAAGCGCCGCAGGGCGCAATCTGGCGGGGGCAGACTCAAGGCCCTTGTCTACACTGCGCTATTGGTGATAGGTGTATATGTAGCGTTTAAAATCGTGCCGGCGTATGCAGCCGAATATCAGCTCAGCGACAAGATGCAGGAGCAAGCGCGCTTTGCGGTGGTAAACCGCTACACGCCAGACCAGATTCGCGACAACATATACAAAGAGGTTGAGGACCTGGACATCCCGGCAAAGCGGGAAGACATCAAGGTGAGCGCCACGCAGGAGGTCGTCAAGATCTCCGTGGATTACACCGTTCCAGTCGATCTGCTTTTCTACAGCACGGAGCTCCATTTTTCGCCTTCCAGTGAAAACAAATCGATCATGTAGCGGTTTATTTTCTACGAACGAATGGCCGGACTCAGACTCGCAGGTTTGGCTCCGCCGCACCGGCTTGAGCGATCTGGGGGCGCGAACTTGCCGAGGCAAGGCCACCGCGCAGACATGTTCGGGCAACGTGTAGCCCGCTAACTCCGTCTTTCTTAGTGGCGGGTGTTGGGAGACAATAGAGCTACAGCCCGGGAGCCAGCGTTTGCGCATCCGAATTCGAAAAGGGTTTTTCACCTCCGTCTTAGGGTTGACGATTCTCGGGATCGTCTTCGCCGGGTTTCTTACCGCCGGTGGGATTTTCACCTACTACTACATCAAATATTCCCGCATGATCGATGCGCGGCTATCCGGCAAAATATTCCAAAACACAACGCAGATTTTCTCCGCGCCCCAGTACATTTCCACGGGGCAGGCGTGGAGCGAGCAAGACCTGACGACGTATTTGACGCGCATCGGCTACCGTCCAGCAGCGGACGACAACGCCTTGGGGGAGTACACCCTGGAGGGTGACACGGTCGACATTCGGCCTTCCAAATTGTCTTATTTTGGCGGGTCGAACGCGCTGGCGGTGAAATTCAGCGGGAACGCCATCCGCTCGATCCGCCCACTGGGTGGCGGCTCCGAACTGGGAACGGCGCAGATCGAGCCGGAACTGATTACAAATTTATTTGATAGCGCACGGGAAAAGCGGCGGCCGGTGAGGTACGAAGATCTGCCGCCCATGCTGGTACACGCGATCCTCTCCGCTGAGGACAAGCGGTATTTCGATCATGGCGGGTTCGACTTCATTCGAATTGCTGGTGCGGCCTGGGCGGACGTCCGGCACAGCTCGACGCACTACCAGGGAGCGAGCACGATCACCATGCAGGTAGCGCGGACGTTTTTTGTTTCGACCGACCGGACTTGGCGGCGCAATATCGCGGAAGCGATGATTTCGATCGAACTCGAGCAAAGATTCAATAAACAGCAAATTTTCGAGCTCTATGCGAACGACGTGTACCTGGGAAACCGCGGAAGTTTTGGAATCCGCGGCTTTTCCGAGGCGAGCGTGGCGTATTTCGGCAAGGATATGCGGCAGCTATCGACTGGGGAGTGCGCATACCTCGCGGGGATCATCCGGGCGCCCAACTATTACTCATCGGCGGACCGGCGTCCGGAACGCGGGGATCAAGCACGAGACCGCGTACTGGCGCAGATGCTGGAGAACAAGTACATCACGGAGGAGCAGTTCGAGGAAGCCAAACGCGCGCCGCTGAAAATCGTGCATGCGGAGGGATCCGGGAGCGAAGCGCCGTATTTCGTGGACATGGTGAAGGACCACCTTCTCGACAAGTTCTCGGAAAGCGAGTTGCTGAGCCAGAACTTCCGCGTTTATACGACACTCGATCCCGATTTGCAGCGCGCCGCAGCGGCGGCCGTGGATGCGGGAGCGAAGAACGTTGATTTACTTCTAGCGAAGAAATATGCGAAATGGCGGCGTGAAGCGGCGAAGAAGGGAAGTACGGAGCCGATTCCGCAAGTACAGATCGCGCTGGTGGCGCTCGATCCGAGAACCGGCGAAATCAAAGCGGTGGTCGGCGGGCGCGATTACGGGCAAAGCCAACTCAATCACGCGCTGGCTCACCGGCAGCCTGGCTCGGTCTTCAAGCCATTTGTGTATGCCGCGGCGTTCGACAACGCAGTGGACGGAGTGCAGCCCATAATTACGCCCTCGACGACCGTCGAAGACGAGCCAACCACGTTCGAGTTTGACGGCAAGGAATACACTCCAAACAACTACGGCGAGAAATTCATGGGGCATGTGACGGTGCGCGAGGCGCTGACGAACTCGCTGAACGTGGCCACCGTGAAGGTCGCCGAGATGATCGGCTACGGGCGCGTGGTGCAGATCGCGCGGCAGATGGGACTCGGCACCAACATTCAGGCGACGCCGGCGGTCGCCCTCGGCTCGTACGAGATGACGCCGATCGAGGTAGCCGCAGGGTATACGGCTTTCGCGGACGGGGGAGTACGCGCAGAACCAGAGTTTCTGCACAGCGTGGTGAGCGCCGACGGGAGCGTGCTTGAGAAATTCACGCCGCAGACGCACCTTGTGCTGGACCCGCGCGTGGCATACCTGGTCACAAGCCTGCTCGAGGATGTTTTGAACAAGGGTACGGGCGCGGGAGTTCGCGCGCGGGGCTTCACACTGCCCGCCGCGGGAAAGACGGGGACGTCCCGTGACGGCTGGTTTGCCGGCTACACGTCGAACCTGCTTACCGTGGTCTGGATAGGGTTTGACGACAATCGCGACCTAGGCCTGACGGGAGGTGCGGCCGCCGCGCCGGTTTGGGCGGACTTTATGATTCACGCCACCGCGCTGCCCGCGTACCGTGACGTCAAGGATTTCACCATGCCCGACGGCGTTCAGTCGGTACTGATCGACCCCGAATCACTTCAACTTGCCACGCCGAACTGCCCCACAACGCGGGAAGAGGTTTACATTGCCGGATCGGCGCCCTCGCAGTTCTGCGAGTTACACGGCGGGAGCAACGCGGTTTCCGCGACAGGTTCGTGGCTTTCCCACATCTTTGGCGGTGGTCAACCCAAGCAGCCTCAAACGGATGCGGACGGGAAGGCCGTGGTAACCCCCTACGATGCCAATAGGCCGCCCGGGGCGACTGGCCAGGGGACCACCGCACCTAGCGCGACCACCGACCCCAGTACGCCACCCCAGGAAAAGAAAAAGAACCCTTTACAGAAGATATTTGGTATCTTTGGGGGCAAGAAGAAGGACCCCGACAAGGCAAAGCCTCAGCCGGAGAAGGGAGACTCGCCATGACTCACGCAAGAGTGGCGGTTCCAGTCAGCATTCTCCTTCTAAGTCTGTCAATCCCCGCACTAGGACAAACACTTGAGGGAACGCGTTCCATGATGATGGGGCCGGGCGTGGCGCAAGTGCCTTCGCCGCAGGACCCCATAATCGTGGTGCATCCGCAGCTAACCGACGAGCAGATGGGCGACCTGTACATGATCCGCAAGCAATATCGCGAGGCCGCTGGTTTGTTCAAGAAACTTTCGGACGAGAATCCCAGAAATCCCGTGTATCTGAACAAGCTGGGAATCGCCCTGCACCAGCAGGAAGCGCTGGGAGAGGCGCTGAAGTATTACAAGAAAGCGGTCAAAGTGGATCCCAATTATGCCGACGCGGAAAACAATGTCGGCACTATTTGGTATCAGCGCCAGAAATATCGCAAGGCCATAAAAGCGTATGAGAAGGCGATTGGGATGCGCGACGATATGGCCGTGCTCTACAGTAATCTGGGCTACGCCTATTTTGGTGACCGCAAGTACGAGGAGGCCATTTCTGCATTCCGCCGCGCCCTGGCGCTTGACCCGCAGCTTTTCGAGCAGAATGGGTCGCGAAGCGGGTCCGTGCTGCAAGACCGTTCGGTGGAAGATCGCGGACGATTTTACTTCCTGCTTGCGAAGTCTTTTGCCCAGGCCGGCGACCTTGAGCGCTGCATCCATTACCTCCGCAAGGCCAAGGATGAAGGATATAAGAACATCGCGGATATAAAGAAAGACCCGGCGTTTGCAGCGGCGCTAAAGAGTCCTCAAATACAAGAACTGTTTGTCCCGAAGCCCGAAGAACCGGCACAGCTTTAGAGGAAAAGAGAAGACAGGCGCGCTAGCCCTGCGAGAGCCGAAGCATGCGACCTGGGAGCGTCCGGGCAGGCGATGCGGGCACAAGGCGAGCAGCGGCTTTTCTCCGAACTGGCCGCAGCGATTCCAGCACGACGAATTGCCAAGACGCTCTTCGGGGAATTTTGAGGTTACTCGTACCGGTTCGTCCTCCTTGTTGCACTTGAGGGAGCGCCTCCCATATTTGTTTGTCTCTTTCGCTTAGTGTTTAGTTCATCGCTACGTTTACGCTTCCAAGGCGAAGACGCAAGAAGCCTCTGCTACAATGACAACAGAATGAAGCGGCCTTTTTTCAGCGCGCATTTGTGGATTCTCTTTTGCACGATCGCGATTTCCGTTTCGGCCGCACCCTCACTTTTAGCACAACAATCTTCCACCGATTCAGGGGCGTTGGCAGGGGCGCGGGAAACTGCCGCCGCCGCCTCCCCGCAAGGGATTTATCTCGTTTTCCCCTTTGAAAATGCGGGCGCCTCTCCGACTCTGGACTGGCTTGGTGAAGGGCTTGAAGAGCTCACGATTCAGCGGCTTTCCGCAGCCGGGCAGCAGGTGTACTCGCATGACGGGCGCACGGAAGAACTGGACCGTTCCGGGCTGCCGCCCACGGCAAAATTGAGCAGAGCTTCGATGCTGCGTATCGCGCAGAACATGGACGCCGATTTTGTGATTTTTGGCAGATTTACATCTGACGGACAATCTCTCACCATCGAATCTCGAATTTTGCGCATAAGCCCGATACGGCTGCTTCCGGCGGTCCAGGAGACCGGTCCGCTGGATTCGCTGATGGAGTTGCACCTAAGAATGCTGTGGCAATTGCTGGCCTCCAACGATCATGCCTACCGGCAAAGTCTTGACGAATTCTCGAAAGCGCAACGGCCGTTCCGGCTCGACGCGTTCGAGCACTACATTCGAGGTTTGCTGGCCAGCGACGACGACGCCCGGCTACGCGAGCTTCGCGAAGCTGCCCGCCTCGAGCCCCAGTGGCCCGACCCGGATTATGCGATTGGCGACGCTTACTATTCCCGCGGGGATTGCGAATCAGCGTTGCCGTGGTTCGCAAAAGTTCCGAAATCGAATGATCGCTACGTGGAAGCCGTATTTGCCGCCGGTGTTTGCCACCTGCTGATGGACCAGCCGGACCAAGCGGAGGAAGTTTTCGCGGCGCTGCAGGAATACTTGCGGAAAAACATGGTTTCCGGCGCGGACCTGCCCGAAATTCTGAACAATCTTGCGCTGGCCTCCGCGCGCGACGGCAAGACGTCCGAGGCGATGGCCGATCTGCGCCGTGCAACGGAGCTTGATCCCGATGAGGATGATTACCCCTTCAACTTGGGTTTGCTGGCGTTTGGATCAAAAGATTTCGCCGGAGCCGCGGATGATTTTCGAGACGCTTCGGGACGCGAGCCGGACAACCCGGAGAACCGGGCGCTTATGATCCTTTCGCTTGAGAAGGCCGGGAAGCAAGCGGAAGCGGACCAAGAGCGCGAAACGGCCGCGGAGACTTTTGGCCCTGACGCGCTTCCCGTAGTACATCTGGACAACGGAAAAGAGTCGCTCGCCCGTCTGGAGCGTGTGCGCACGGAGCTGGACACCACGGCGCTCCGACTCGAGATTGTATCGGCTGAGGCTTCTGCGAGTGATGCGAATGAGCCCGCCGGTGTGGACACTCCGGCGGCGCACATCCGGCGCGGGCGGCAAGAACTCTCAGCGGGGCGCGTGGACGCGGCGGAAGGCGAATTTCGCGCGGCGCTGGCAGCGGATGCGTCGAACGCCTCCGCGCACAATGGGCTCGCGGAAATCTATCGGCGGCGGGGCAAACTGGACGAGTCCATTAAGGAGTTGCAGGCTTCGTTGGATATTAGGGACTCCGCGGTGGTGCGCACCACGCTTGCGCGAGTCTATCTCGAACAGAAAAAACCGGATCTCGCGCGGACGGAAGTGCAACGCGCACTGAAGCTTGCACCCAAATACGCCGATGCAAAGGCTTTGCTCGAAAATCTTCAAAAAGTGAAGCCTTCGGGAGGCGCGCAATGAGCATTAATCGCTTGGTTCGACGAAGTAGCCTCCAGATCGCTTTCTTCGCTTCGGCTTTCGTGGTTTTTTGCGGGGCCGCTGCCTCCGTCTTGCTGCCATCTGCCACGGCCGATGAGCATTCCGGAAATCCGCAAGTGCTGCGGCTCAATCTCGACCGCGAGGTCGAGCCGGTGCTCGCCACATACATCGATGAGGGAATTTCCGACGCCGCGAGCCGCCACGCGGCGCTCGTTCTGATCACGATGGACACGCCGGGCGGCTTGAGCGATTCCATGACGGACATCATCCAGCACATTTTGACCTCGCCCGTGCCGGTAGCGGTTTACGTACGGCCGACGGGCGCACGTGGCGCTTCAGCCGGTTTTTTCATTCTGCTTTCGGCAGACATTGCAGCTATGGCTCCGGGCACGCACACCGGCGCCGCCTCTCCCGTGGTTGCGATCGGAGGATGGGAATTGCAGGTGGACGAGACCATGCGCAAGAAAATTCTGAACGATGCGCTGGCTTTCTTGCGCAGTTACGCGGATAAGCGCGGCCGCAATGTTACTCTCGCAGAAACCGCCGTGACTGATGCGAAGGCGTTCACGGACCAAGAGGCGCTGGACGGCAAACTCATCGATTTGATTGCATCCTCGCCAGAAGATCTCTTACGCCAGTTGGACAGCCGCACCATCACGCGATTCGACGGCACGAAGACCGTTCTGGGACTAAAAAACGCGGAGATCGTTCCTTTCGAGCTTTCTGCGCGGCAAAGATTCCTGGCGCGCATTGTCGAGCCTGATGTTTTCTTCGTGCTGTTGTTGGTAGGCGTACTCGGCCTCTACACAGAATTCACTCACCCGGGGATGATCGCACCGGGAGTGGTTGGAGGCATCTGTGCCGTGTTGGCGCTTTATGCGATGCACTTTTTGCCGGTGAATTTCGCCGGCGTTTTGCTGATCCTGCTGGCGCTCGCTCTGTTCATTCTGGAGGCCAAGTTCACCAGCCATGGAGTGCTTGCCTTTGGCGGTGTCGTATCGATGATGCTGGGCGCAATGTTCCTGATTCGCTCGCCGCTAACTTCTGGAGGAGTGAGCCTCGGAGTGGCGTTGGCCGCGACGCTGCCATTCGCGCTCATTACCGTATTCCTGATGCGCCTGGTGCTGCGCTCGCGCACATGGAAAATGACGACGGGCAAGGAAGAGCTGGTTGGCGAGGAAGGCGTTACCACTTCCGCGCTCATTGCAGGGCAGGAAGGATTGATCCGCGTTCACGGCGAGCTTTGGCGCGCGGTTTCTCTGCAAGCAGTGGCGGAAGGAAAGCCAGTGCGTGTGCGCAGCGTGGAAGGTTTGAAGCTGCACGTCGAGCCGGAAGAAGCGCCGGTGGCGGAAAACAAGTAGAATGCGTTGGCGCAGGGGAGGATAGTCATGGACATTGGCTGGCTTGCTTTAGCGGTAGGCTGCGGGATCATTCTTATCTGGATCTGGAATTCCCTCTACATCATCAAGGAATGGGAACGCGGAGTGGTGCTGCGGCTGGGGCGATTGCTGCCACAGCCAAAAGGAGCCGGGATTAACTTGGTCTTCGCGCCGATTGAGAAGCTCTATCGCATTAGCCTTAGGCTGGAGACGCTGGACGTTCCGCCGCAGGACATCATCACGCGCGACAACGTTTCCGTAAAAGTGAACGCCGTTTGTTATTTTCGCGTGGTGGACGCCAATCTCGCGATGTCCCAGGTACAGAACTATCAATACGCGACCTCGCAGCTTGCGCAAACCACGCTGCGCAGCATTGTAGGACAGTTCGAGCTCGACGAAATCCTCTCGCAGCGCGAAAAGGTGAACGCGAAATTGCAGCTCATATTGGATCAACACACCGAGCCTTGGGGCATCAAGGTGAGCAACGTCGAGGTGAAGCAGGTCGACATCCCGGAACAGATGCAACGCGCGATTGCGAGGCAAGCCGAGGCGGAACGCGAGCGCCGCGCAAAAGTCATTCACGCTCAGGGAGAATTCGAAGCGTCGCAAAAACTGGCCGATGCCGCGAAAGTTCTCGAAACGCAATCGTCCGCTATTCAACTCCGCTACTTGCAGACTTTAACCGAGATAGGTGTCGAGAAGAACACAACGATTGTTTTCCCCCTGCCCATCGATATCATTAATAGTTGGGTACAAGCGCTAGGGGGACAGAAAAAGTAAGAATGGCTTCTGGAGGAAAAAGAGCGAGCGCCGGAGAGCGAGTGCTCGAAGGACGGCACGTTATCGGCTTGTTCATGCTGATGCTGCTGTTTTCCGGCCTGTTCTTTACGCTCGGGTTCGTGATGGGGCGCAATCAGTACGACGGGCAGGTGCGCGCCGCGACGAACCTGCGAGGCTTTCCGGATAATGACATTTCCCCGAAGCCCGACGTTACGGCTAGACCTATCAAGAAAAAATCTTCTTTGGAGACGCCGGCAGCTGCTGAAACTCCTCCAAATTCCGATTGGGAGTTTTACCATGCCGGCGATTCCAACAAGGTAGACGATCGTCTGAAGCCGGTTCCAAGCCCGGCTGCGGCTCCCGCCGGAAAAAACTTCGCCATCATGAAGGAAGTGAATGCATCCGCCAAGACGGCTGTCGTCACGCCCACCAACGAAAGCGCAGGCGTCAACTTGCAAGTGGCGGCGCTCACCAAGAAGTCCGACGCGCTGGCGCTCGCAAACACGTTAAGAAAGAAAAATTTCCCAACATTTGTGCAAACCCCGCAAGGCGATAAGTATTACCACGTGCTGGTTGGGCCTTACGCCGACCAGAAAGCCGTGGACAACGCCAGGAAAGGCCTCGAGTTGGCAGGCTTCAAAGCCTTCGTGAGGCGCTAATGCCGGAGCGTTCGTGGCTCGGCTATTTTCGTCCGCATCCCGGAAACGAAACTCCAGCATGGTTCAGGCTCTTGATCGGCGCTGTCTCTGGCGCGGCGCTTTCCTTTTCCTACACCGGCTTTTACCTCAGCATTTACTCCTGGATCTGCGTCGGAGTTTTGGTGATCGCGCTTTTCGGCGCGCGTCCGCTTGTTGCTTATGGCTGTGGATTTCTCCATGGTCTTTGCTTTGTGATGACTTCCGTTCCATGGATCGCAAAAGTGCTCGCGGTACACGGTGGACTTTCCCTTGCTGGCGGATGGGGCATCTTGCTGCTAATCGCGTCGGTGTGGGGCGCGGCGAACGGAGTAATCACCTGGGCGATCCACCGTCTCTCGCTGCAAAGTATCACGCTCGCCTGCATGGGGACCCCATTCCTGTGGGTTTCGCTGGAAATGTTTCGAACCTATTTGCCGGAGATTAGCTTTCCGTGGAATTTGTTGGGCTACCCTGCCGCCGCAAACGCAGCCTTGGTGCAGTTCACCACCATCACGGGAATTTACGGATTGTCGTTCATCGTTGCGGCGTTCAACGCGCTGCTTGCTTGGTGCGACGCGGATACAACGCGTTCGTCAAGACAGCGCCTAACGATTTTCTCCAGCGCAACCGGCCTTGTGCTTGTTGTCATGATCGTCGGGCCGTATTTTGTGCCAAACGCCGTGGCCAATCACGCAGCAAGGGCGGTGCAGGTCAATTTTCCCGAGGCCGATGAGTATCCAACGAACTGGTTCATCGCGCACGCATCGGACATGGCAGAAATAGAGCGCTTAAGCCTCGCGCCTTCCGCGCACCATCCCGATCTCCTGGTGTGGCCGGAAGCACCGGCGCCTTTTTCCTATCAGGATGTGCAATTTGCTCATTTAGCTTCAAATTTGGCAATCCGCTTCGGGAATCCGTTCATCGTCGGCGTGGTCGAGTGGAAACCAGAGACCGTCTCCGTAGGCGGAGTGAGCCACATGATCATGGCGCCATACAACAGCGCGCTGCTGTTCGACGCGCAGGGAAGGCGCGTTTTTACTTATGACAAGGTGCATCTCGTTCCGTTTGGCGAGTACGAGCCGTTTCCGCTGATTCATCGTGTGGTGTCCAACGTTTCGAGTGAAGTCGGAGGATTTCGCAAGGGCACGAAGTATTCGGTAGGGCGCTTTTCGAATGGATATTCGTTCGGCGTTTTCATCTGCTACGAAGCCATCTATCCAGGCGAGATTCGCCGCTTCGCCGCCAACGGCGCGCAGCTTTTCGTGAATATTTCGAATGACGGATGGTTTGGGCACTCCGCCGCCGCCGAACAACACCTGCGCATGGCGCGCGTTCGCGCCGTCGAAAATCGCCGCTGGATCGTGCGCGCCACGAACAGCGGCATCACCGCTTCGGTCGATCCCTATGGACGGATTTTCCGTCCCCTGCCGCGAGACGTGCGCGCCGCCGCCGATTTGCCGTACGACTTTCGCACCAATGAAACCATCTACACCCGCTTCGGCGATTGGTTCGGCTGGCTCTGCGTGATTGTTTCCGTTATTCTTGTAGCGTGGCCTTGGAAGCCTGCGGAAAAGATGGAAGCAACTGCGTAACGGCACAAGCCGCTGGAACAAATGAGGGGAAGCGAAAGCTTTCTGGAGACGGAAGAACTGAATGATTCTTGAAGATCTGCAACACCGCTACGAATTATTGAAGCCTCGCATTACGCTCGTGCGGAGCTATCTTTGACGCGCCGCAACATCGCGAACGCCTGAAATCACTCGAAGCTCGCGTTGCCCAGCCGGACTTCTGGAATAACCAGGAAGCAGCGCAAGCCGTTCTGCGCGACCGCAAGCGCGCGGAAGAACAGATTGCAGCGGACGAGAAGCTGACCTCCATTTCGGGCGACATCGAAACATACGTCAGCCTTACGCGGGAAGAGACCAACGCCGAGCAGCGTAACGATCTACTGAAAGAGCTCGACCGCGAATTGAGCGCTGCGGAAAGTTACGTTGGCGAGCTCGAAACCAGGACACTACTTTCCGGCGAAACCGATCATCTCAACGCGATCATGACCATCAAGCCCGGCGCCGGCGGCACCGAGTCGCAGGACTGGGCCTCAATGCTCCTGCGCATGTATCTCCGTTGGGCAGAGCGCAAAGGCATGAATGCCACCGTGCTGGACGAAACGCCCGGCGAAGAAGCGGGCATCAAGTCCGCCACTATTCAATTCGCCGGAGAGAACGCCTACGGCTTGCTTGCGGGCGAGACTGGCGTGCATCGCCTCGTGCGAATCTCCCCATTCGATCAGGCCGCCCGGCGACACACTTCCTTCGCTTCGGTTTTCGTGATTCCGGAAATCGACGACCGCATCGAAATCAACATTCGCCTTGAAGACCTGCGTGTGGACACCTTCCGGTCCGGTGGCAAGGGCGGCCAGAATGTCAACAAAGTCGAAACCGCAGTGCGCATAACCCACATTCCCACCAACATCGTGGTCGGCTGCCAGGCCCAGCGCAGCCAAGGCAAAAACCGCGAGATGGCGATGAAAATGCTTCGCTCGCGCCTCTACGACCTCGAAGTCCAAAAACGGCAGGCGCACACCGACAAGCTCGACGAGTCCAAGCTGGACATCTCCTTCGGCAGCCAGATTCGCTCCTACGTCATGCAGCCCTACCGGATGATCAAGGATCACCGCACTAAGTTCAGCGCCGGGGACGTGGACCGCGTCCTGGATGGTGACATCGACCCTTTCATCCGCTCGTACCTGATGGCCAAGAAGACCAAAGGGAAGCTCGATGTTCAGCTCGAAGATGACGACGACGCGGACGCCGCCTAGGCTAAGCTCCAGTCACTGCTCCCGACTGCCGTTCGCCTTGCAATTTCGACCGTTCGCTGCTTCATTAAGCCGTTTAGACTCAATGCGTTGATTCTTCGGCGCGGCAGTGTTAGCTTTGTAAGGTTAATCGAACACACCGGTGAATAGCCTATCTCGGCGGCTGGACCGCCGCGATTCACGAAGGAGAATGTCTTTTGAGCGAAGCCTTACGCAACTTTCTGTTTACCTCGGAATCTGTCACGGAGGGTCACCCCGACAAGATTGCCGACCAAATTTCGGATGCCGTGCTCGATGAAGTGATGAAGCAGGACTCGAAGGGGCGCGTGGCGTGCGAAACGCTCGTTACCACCGGTCTCGCTGTCGTTGCTGGCGAAATTACCACCAGTGCGATCGTCGATTACGACACGTTGGTGCGCGACACCATCCGCGGCGTCGGCTACACCCGCGCCAAGTATGGATACGATGCAGAGACTTGCGCCGTCATGTGCACTGTTAAGCGCCAATCGCCGGACATCGCCATGGGCGTCGATACCGGCGGCGCGGGAGACCAGGGCCTGATGTTCGGTTTCGCGTGCGACGAAACGGCCGAGCTCATGCCCATGCCCATCCAACTCGCCCACCGCCTCACGCAGCGACTCTCCGAAGTTCGCAGGTCCAATAAAGTTGATTTTCTTCGCCCCGACGGCAAATCCCAAGTCACGATCGAATATCGCAACGGCCGGCCGGTTCGCGTGGATTGCGTGGTTATCTCGACGCAGCATAGCGAAAAGGTATCCAATGCTGATCTGCGCGATGCCATCACCGAGCACGTGATTCGTCCCATCATTCCAGCGGCGATGCTAGACAATAAGACCAAGTTTCACATCAATCCCACGGGCCGCTTTGTGATCGGCGGGCCCATGGGCGACGCGGGTTTGACGGGCCGTAAGATTATCGTTGACACCTACGGCGGCTACAGCCGTCACGGCGGCGGCGCGTTCTCGGGCAAGGATCCCTCGAAGGTGGACCGTTCTGCGTGCTATATGGCGCGTTACATCGCCAAGAATTTGGTCGCGGCTGGCTTGGCGCGCAAAGCGGAAGTCCAGCTCGCCTACGCTATCGGCGTGGCCGAACCAGTGTCCGTCATGGCCGACACTTTCGGTACCGCGGCCATTTCCGACGAGAAAATCACTCTGCTGATCCGCGAATATTTCTCGCTCACGCCCAAGGGCATCATTGAGACGCTCGATCTTCGCCGTCCGATTTACAAGGACACCGCCGCTTACGGACATTTCGGACGCAGCGGCGCGGGCTTCACTTGGGAACGCACCGATCGTGCGGATGCTCTTCGCAAAGCGGCCGGCCTTGGGGTGGGGACCGCTGTGGAAGCCGGCGCTCACCACTAGGTCTCGGTAGAATTGCCGGCCCCTTTGCCGGTAGCTTGTTTTTTCTCGCGCGAGTCCCTTCGCCGCGCAAATTTCGGATTAAGGAGAACGAGTGTGGCTACAGCAGAACTGAAAAAGGGTGATGTCAAGGATATCGGGCTGGCTGACGCCGGCAAGCGCAAGATCGAATGGGCGCA
This sequence comes from Candidatus Acidiferrum sp., assembly GCA_049800195.1. Lineage (GTDB taxonomy): Bacteria > Acidobacteriota > Terriglobia > Acidiferrales > UBA7541 > Acidiferrum. The sequence continues at coordinate 10,063 of JBARJI010000116.1, read as the reverse complement.
TCAGCAGATGCCGGTGCTCGAATCGATTCGCAAGCGCTTCGTGAAAGAGCAGCCTCTTAAGGGCTTGCGCGTTTCTGCTTGTCTGCACGTGACCAGCGAAACCGCGAACCTGATGATTGCCTTGCGCGATGGCGGGGCCGACGCGGTTCTTTGCGCTTCGAATCCGCTCTCGACGCAGGACGAAGTCGCGGCTTCTCTGAACCGCGATTACAACATTCCCACGTACGCGATCAAAGGCGAGGACAACGACACATACTATTCGCACCTGCGCGCAGCGCTCGAGCACAAACCGCAGTTCACCATGGACGACGGCGCGGACCTGGTCACCATGCTGCTATCGAAGCGGACTGACTTGGTATCCAACGTGATTGCCGGGACCGAAGAGACCACTACCGGCGTCATCCGCCTCCGCGCCATGGCCAAGGACGGAACGCTTAAGTATCCCATCATCGCCGTCAACGATGCTGCGACCAAGCATTTCTTTGACAACCGCTACGGCACCGGTCAATCCACTCTGGACGGCGTGATTCGCGCCACCAATCTGCTGATCGCTGGGCTCAAAGTCGTTGTCGCCGGCTACGGCTGGTGCGGTCGTGGCATCGCGATGCGCGCCAAGGGCCACGGCGCCGACGTGATTATCACGGAAATTGATCCGACCAAGGGCATCGAAGCCGTAATGGATGGTTTCCGCGTAATGCCCATGGCGGAAGCGGCCAAACAAGGCGACGTTTTTGTCACCGTGACCGGCAACAAGAACGTCATTCGCAGCGAACATTTCGAAGCGATGAAGAGCGGCGTGGTCGTTTGCAACTCCGGCCACTTCAACGTTGAAATCGATATTCCCTCGCTCGAACGGCTGTCTTCCGGCAAGCGCGAAGTGCGTCCTCTCGTGGACGAATATCTGCTGAAGGATGGCCGCAAGGTTTATCTCCTCGGCGAAGGCCGGCTGGTGAATCTGGCAACCGCCGAAGGACACCCGGCCGCCGTCATGGATATGAGCTTCGCCAACCAGGCCCTTTCCGCCGAGTACCTGCGCCAGAACTACAAGCAACTCAAGCCGCAGGTTTACGTCGTGCCCGATAATCTCGACAAGGAAATCGCTCGCCTGAAGCTAGACAGCATGGGCCACAAACTAGACAAGCTAACCGCCGAGCAGGAGCACTATCTGGCCTCCTGGCAAGAAGGCACGTAGCACAGACACTCTTGTCTGTGCTCTTTCTTTCCTTTTCGGGGCGCGGCAGGCTGCGGCTCATTCCCTTGTAAACTTGATTTGGTTTGTTTCGGGGCTCTGAGATGTGGGATTTCTCCATGGACGCGCTAGACACGGCTCGCCTTCGCGGCGCAACGTACGCCGACGTACGCGTGATGCACTTGCGTCAGCGCGATTTGACCACGAAAAACGGCCAAGTCGGCACGCTCGCGCATTCCGAATCGATCGGCATAGGCGTTCGCGCGCTCGCCAATGGTGCGTGGGGATTCGCCTCCACGGACCGGCTCACGCGCGAGGGTGTTTCCGCATGCGCCGCGCAGGCGGTCTCGATCGCTAAAGCTTCCGCGCTCGCGAAACGCGGCGATGTGGCCATGGTCGAAGAAGACGCTTACGTGGATAGCTGGCAAAGCCCATTTCGCAAGGATCCTTTCGAAATTCCTCTGGAAACTCAGCTCGCCTTGCTGTTGGCCGCGGATGCGGAAATGCGCCGCATCAATGGTGTAACGCTCACGGAAACTGGAATGCAATTCCGCAAAGTTGATTCGTGGTTTGCTTCCAGCATTGGTTCGCGCATCCATCAGTGCAAAATGATCACAGGCTGCGGCATTGCCGCCACTTCGTTTCAGGGCGACGAAATTCAAAAGCGCTCCTATCCGAATAGTTTTGGTGGGCAGCATGCTCTGGGAGGGTACGAGCTCGTCGAATCGCTCGATCTTCTGAAGCACGCCGCTCGTGTGGGCGAGGACGCTGCCGCGCTACATTCCGCACCGCAGTGTCCCGAGAAAACTGGGACGCTAATTCTCGCCGGCAGCCAGCTTGGCCTTCAGATTCACGAATCGGTCGGCCATCCGATCGAGCTCGATCGTGTCCTTGGCCAGGAAGCCAATTTCGCCGGCACCAGCTTCCTTACGCTCGATCAACTCAACAAACTCCGCTATGGCTCCGAAATCGTCAACGTCGTCGCCGACGCTCGCCTCGAACACGGCCCCGGCCTCGGCTCTTTCGCCTACGACGACGAAGGCGTCCCCGCCCAGTGCACCGACATCATCAAGGACGGCCAGTTCCGCGGCTACCTCTCCAACCGCGAAACCGCACATCTCATCGGCTTGAAGCGCTCTTCCGGCACGATGCGCACGGAAAGCTGGAATCGTCTGCCGATCATTCGCATGACCAATATCAGCTTGAAACCCGGCACGTGGGATTTCGAAAATTTGATTGCCGACACGGATGACGCGATTCTCATGGAAACGAACCGCTCGTGGTCCATCGACGACCGCCGCTATCAGTTTCAGTTTTCCACGGAGGTCGGCTGGGAGATCAAGGGCGGCAAGAAGACGCGCATGCTCAAAAATCCCAGCTATAGCGGAATCACCACCGAATTCTGGAATTCGTGCGATGCGATTTGCTCGCGCGATTATTGGACGTTGTGGGGCACGCCGAACTGCGGCAAGGGCCAGCCAATGCAAACTATGGGTACCGGCCACGGCGCAGCGCCGGCGCGATTCCGCAATGTCAGAATCGGCTCCGCGTTTTCAAACCAATGACCACTCAGCGCAAATCCAAATCCCCGAAGTCATCAGGAGGGAAGAGCGCCAACTCGAGCGCCGCGCAACTCCTCCCCAAACAAGAACTCCGTCGCATCATCGACACCGTTCTCCGCCTGGCCAAATCCATCGGCGCCGAAGAAACCGAAGTCCACGTTGACGAAACCGCCGACTCCCTCACGCGCTTCGCCAACAACGCCATTCACCAAAACGTCGCCGAGCGCGGCCTCAACGTTTCCATCCGCACCGTCGTCGACCATCGGACCGCTCGCGCCACCACCAATCGCATCGACGAAGACTCCCTCCGCGCCGCCATCGAAGCCTCGCTCTCTCTAGCGCACAGCCAGCCCAAAGATCCGCATCTCCTCCCGCTCCCCGGCAAACAGCGCTATCGCAAAGTAAATCGCTTCGCCAAAGACACCGCCGCCCTCACCCCCGAAGATCGCGCCCGCGCCGTCCGCCGCGCTTGCGATCTGGCCATCCAAAACGGCCAGGTTGCCGCCGGCATTTTCGCCAGCGGTCTCCAGCAATCCGCGATGGGCAATTCGCGCGGACTCTTCGCGTCCTACCGTGAAACGCACGCCGAATTCAGCATTACCATGCAGGAAAATCCCGCCGCAAGCTGGGCCAAGGCCAACGCCGCCAGTGTCAGCGCCTTCGATCCGCGAAAACTTGCCCAGCGCGCCAGCGAAAAAGCCCACATGGCTATCGACGCCCGCGAACTCCCGCCCGGCCGTTACACAGTGATTCTCGAACCCGCCGCTGTTCTGGATCTCGTCGGCTTTCTCTTCTACGATTTTGCCGCCACTGCCCTCCAGGACAAACGCTCCTGCCTCAACGACCGCATGGGCAAACAAATTTTCGGCGGAAACATCTCCATCGCCGACGATGCCTATCATCCGTTGCAACTTGGCGCGCCCTTCGACGGTGAAGGCGCGCCTCGCCAGCGTGTCTTGCTAGTCGATCGCGGCGTCCCGAAAAATCTCGTCTACGCTCGGACCAGCGCCAAAGCCGCTGGCAAAAAGCCCACCGGCCACGGATTCTCGCTCCCCAACGAGTACGGCGAAGCCCCCATGAATCTGGTCTTCGCTGGCGGCGATTCCTCGCTCGAAAAAATGATCGCCTCCACCGACCGCGGCCTGCTCGTCACCCGCCTCTGGTATATCCGCGAGGTGGATCCCTACGAGAAGGTCATGACCGGCATGACACGCGACGGCCTTTTCCAGGTCGAAAAGGGCAAAATCTCGACGGCGGTTCGCAACTTCCGCTTCAATCAATCCATCCTCGAAATGCTTAGCAATGTCGAACTGCTCGGCCCAGCGGTCCGAGCAACAGGTGAGGAAGCCTTCGAAATGGTAGTCCCCGCGATGAAGGTTCGCGATTTTCATTTCTCGGAGGTCACAAAGTTTTAATAATCCACGGCTTAGAATCTCCTCCACCACAAAATCGATTTGATAAATGCAAATTCTGCGTTGTACATCCGCCGCCCGTCAGCTTAATAACTTGATATGGAGCGACGGTGCGCGCCAGCCCTTAGCCTTCGGCACCCTAATTGGGGCCATCCGGACCATGATGCCTGTGGCACGGGCTTTGTTGCGCGCCTCGGGGGCACTGCCAGCCATGACATCGTCAATATTGCTCTTACGGCCTTAGAGCGACTCACCCACCGCGGCGGTGTCGATGCCGATGGAGCCAGCGGTGACGGCGCGGGCTTATTGACCTCCTTGCCTGAACAGTTTTTCCGAAACCGTGCGCAAGAGCAAGGAATCGATCTTCCGGAAGTTTTTGGCCTGGGGTTCGCGTTTTTTCCACCTAGCGCAGCTCCCGATGCCCGAGCCGCCGTCGAAGCCGCCGCCGATACGGAGCGCCTTCGCATCCTCGGCTGGCGCCGCGTTCCCACCAACACGAACTCCTTGGGCAGCCGCGCTCTCGAGACGATGCCGGAGATTTGGCAGTTTTTCGTGGCCCCTTTTCATGCCTCTCGCGGTCTCGCCCGCTTCGAGTGGCGCCTCTCTGTCCTTCGCAAGCGCGCCGAATCGCTTTTAACGGATCGTTGTTATGTTTGTTCGCTTTCGTCGCGCACGGTGGTCTACAAAGGCCTTCTCACGCCCTGGCAATTCCCGCAGTTTTATGAAGATCTCCGCGATGCCTCTTTCGAGACGACGTTCGCCATCTTTCATCAGCGCTATTCGACGAACACTCAGCCTTCCTGGCATCTCGCGCAACCCTTTCGCTACGCTGCCCACAATGGCGAGATCAACACCATCATCTCGAATCGCCGCTGGCTCCGCGCCAAGCAGCGCGAGCTCCGGACGCGACTCACCGTCGGCTCTTGGTTCGCTCCTCTCGAAGCCAACGTCAGCGATTCCGCCAGCTTTGACAACGCCTTCGAGCTGAAATTGCTCGAGGGTTTCGCGCCCGACGAGGCCATGCTCACGCTGGTCCCTCCTGCTTTCGAGAACGATCCGCTTCTCTCAAGAGACATTCGTGCCGCACTCACTTCGCTTTCGCAGCAAAGCGAACCCTGGGATGGCCCCGCCGCTCTGATTTTCTCCGACGGCCAGTTCGTTGGCGCAAAGCTCGACCGCAACGGACTGCGTCCTCTGCGTTACACTCTTACGCACGACGGCCTTCTGATTGCCGGCTCGGAAACCGGCCTGATTGATCTCGAAGAATCCCGCATCGCCGAACGCCAGCGTCTTGGTCCCGGAGAAATGATTCTCGCCAATCCCGCGACGGGCGTTTTTCTGCGCTGGCGTGAAATATTGAAGCGTTTGGCCATGCATCAAGCGCGCCAAGCCGTCCAGCCCGCGCGCCATCTTGCGTTTTCCGCCGCTGCGAATCCTCCTGTCGCCGGCCTCCCCAAGCGCATCGCTGCCGCCGCCGGCTGGACCGAAGACCAATTCAAAACGCTTTTCTCAGCCTTGACCCACGGCAAAGAAGCCGACTGGAGCATGGGCGACGACGCTCCGCCCGCTTTTCTGTCCGCCCTTCCACGCACGCTCTGGGACTACTGCAAGCAGCGTTTTGCGCAGGTCACCAATCCGCCGATCGACCCTCTTCGCGAAACTCACGTCATGTCCCTCGATGTGCATCTCAAGGACGGCGTGGCCCTGCCCGGTCCTCTGCTGACTGCCGGACAACTCGCCGAGCTTTCCGAATTTTTTGCTCCTGTTCATCGCATCGAGTTGACTTTCTCTTCTGCCCTGGGAGTCCCGGGCGCGCGCTGCGCTTTTGCTCAGCTATCTTCTACCCCTCTGAGTAGCGGCGGACGCCCGGGCCTCCTCCTCCTTTCCGATCGCGGCATCAGTGCCGAAAAAGGCGCGCTCCCCGCGCTGCTCGCCACCGCCGCTGTGTGGAAAGCGATGGTGCGCGAGGGACTGTGGGACTTGCCGCTGATCGTCGAATCCGCGCAAGTCTTTGACACGCATCATGTCGCGCTCCTTGTCGCTGCTGGTGCCAGCGCCGTCGTACCTTATCTTGCGGACGAATTTGCGGAATCGCTCGAACCCGGCGGCTCGGACGGCATGCGCGCCGCCATCACCGCCGGCCTTCGCAAAGTTCTCGCGCGCATGGGGGTCTCCACACTTGCGAGCTACCGCAATAGCCACCTCTTTGAGATCGTGGGCCTTTCCGAGGATCTCTGCGCCGAATTCTTCGAAGACGCCGCCGATTACCCCGGTTCGAAGACTCTCGACGATGTTTTCGCGGATTATCTCCGCATGCACAGTGCCGCTTTCTCGGGCGAATCCGCCGAACTTGGCGATGCTGGCTTGTACCGCTTCCGGAAAGGCGCGGAACTTCACGCCACCTCGCCCGAAGTGGTTCGCCGCATGCACGCCCATGTGCGCGCGCCCGAAGCCGGAAAATTCTCCGCCTTCGAGGAATTGGCCGAACACCAGGGCACCGTTTTTCTTCGCGATTTGCTCGAAACCGTTCCCGGCGCGCCTGTCCCGCTCGATGAAGTGGAATCCGTCAACACGATTCTTCGCCGTTTCAGCACACAGGCCATGTCTCTCGGTTCGCTAGGTCCCGAAGCGCATCGCACGCTCGCCCTCGGCATGAACCTGATCGGCGGCCGCAGCAATACCGGCGAAGGCGGCGAGGATCCCAACACCTACCGCTTCGAGCCTGCCGCCGCAAATAAGATCAAGCAGGTCGCCTCCGGGCGTTTCGGCGTCACCGCGGACTACCTCATCCACGCGGAAGAGCTAGAAATTAAAATGGCGCAGGGTTCCAAACCTGGCGAAGGTGGCCAGCTTCCTGCCCGCAAAGTCACCGAATATATCGCGCGCATTCGCCACGCAACTCCGGGCACGCCGCTCATCTCGCCGCCTCCTCATCATGATATTTACAGCATCGAGGACTTGGCCCAGCTCATCCACGACTTGCGCGCCGTCAATCCCAGCGCGCGCATCGGCGTCAAACTCGTCTCCGGCGCGGGCGTCGGAATCATCGCCGCTGGCGTGGCCAAAGCGGGGGCGGATGTCATTACCATTAGCGGCCACAACGGTGGTACGGGCTCCTCTCCGCTCACATCCATTAAAAATACCGGCTTGCCCTGGGAAATCGGCTTGCGCGAAACGCATGACACACTCGTTCGCGCTGGTTTGCGTTCTCGAGTCTCTCTCCGTGTGGACGGCGGCTTGAAATTCTCGCGCGACATCATCGTCGCCGCCCTCTTTGGCGCCGATGAATTTGGCTTCGGCACCGCCGCGCTCTTGGCCATCGGTTGCGTCATGGCTCGCCAGTGCCATCTCAACACGTGCCCCGTCGGCATCGCCACCCAGGACGAAACACTGCGCACTCGCTTCGCCGGAAAACCGGAGATGGTCGCCGCGTATTTCCGCGCTCTTGCCGAAGAAGTCCGCAATCGCCTCGCACAGCTCGGCGCTCACTCTCTCAGTGAGCTCACTGGTTGGTACGACCGTCTCAGCGCACGTTCCGGCATGGATCCTCTCTTGATCGTTCCGATTTCGGAGTCCAACCGTGTCGCTCCTCACCAGTCTCCCGCTCTGCACTCAGCCACGCGCGAAGACATTTTGCAGTTCACCGGCTCCTTTGAACTTCAGACTAAGTCGCAGCCCATCCAGAATTCCGACCGCAGCGTCGGCGCAGGCATGAGCGGAGAATTGATGCGCCGTCGCCGCCCCGGCAGTTTGGCTCATCCTCTCACTCAGGATTTGACGAAGGACTTCCACGGCTGCGCGGGACAAAGTTTCGGTGCGTTCCTCGCCGATGGGATTACTCTGACTCTTTTGGGCGAAGCCAACGATTACGTCGGCAAAGGACTTTCCGGGGGAACCATCGCAATCTCCGCCAGTTCCGCCGCATCTCGCCGCGGTGACGTCCTTGCGGGAAACACCGTTCTTTACGGAGCCACCGCTGGCCAGCTTTTCGTCGCGGGCCGCGCCGGCGAACGCTTCGCCGTTCGCAATAGTGGCGCCCTCGCTGTTGTCGAAGGCGTCGGCCAGCACGGTTGCGAATATATGACCGGCGGCGTCGTCCTCGTTATCGGTCCTCTCGGGCTCAATTTCGGTTCGGGCATGACCGGCGGCCTTTCTTACGTTCTTCGCGGCGAGGCTGAAGAAGTCCTTCACCGTGATTTCGTCGCCCTCGCCGAAATCGACGCACCCGAAGAGGCCTGGCTGCGCGCCGTCCTGGAAGAGCACTTGCATTTCACGGCCAGCCCCCGCGCCTCGCGTTTGCTTTCGCGCCGCGGCATGCTTCCGATGCTTCGCGTTCAGCCCCTGCATTTCCAAGGTACTCTTGAAGCGACCTGGGAGCCGGTGCTCGTCCGCTTGAAGCATCGCGAAATCGTTTTCAGTTCGCCGCAAAGCGCCGCGCTTTCTCAGGCGCCTCTTCCGGCTTGAAAGGAGCAAGATTCTGCGCTAACTTAGCGGTAATATTCCGCTATAATCTTTGCCGAGCCTTCCGCCTATGGACTTTGACCAACTCGCAACTTTCGTTTACGTCGCCAAGCTCAAGAGCTTCTCGCGAGCCGGGCAGAAAGTGTTTCGCTCGCAATCCGCTGTGAGCGCGCAGATTCGCCAGCTCGAACAAGCCTATCGCGCCAGGCTCCTTGATCGCTCCGCCAAATCCGTCGAGCTCACTCCTGCCGGCGAAGTTCTCTTCGAATACGCCGAGCGCTTGCTGCGCCTGCGCGACGAATCCATTCAAGTCGTGGCCGACCGCGGCGATGTTGTCCAGGGTCCGCTCGTTTTTGGCGCCAACGAAGCCACTTGTCTGTACTTGCTTCCCGACATTTTCGCGGAATTTCAGCGCCGCTATCCCCAGGTGCACATCAGCATTTACCGCAATTTCAGTCATAAGATTTTGCAGCGTGTCGAGGACGGCTCGGTCGACGTCGGCATCGTCACCCTCCCTATTAAATCTCCGACCGTCAAAGTCCACCACATTTCGCGCGACCGTTTGCGTTTCATGGTAAGCACCCGCAATCCTCTCGCGCACCGTTCCAAGATCACCCTCGAAGAAGTCGCGGGACAACCTCTAATTTTCCCCCGCACCGGCTATACCCGCCAGGTCCTCGACAAGCTCTTTCGCCCTTATCGCGCCCGCATTCGCGTTGCTATGGAGCTTCCCAGCATCGGTATGATCAAGCGCTTTGTCGGCGCGGACGCCGGTGTCTCTTTCATCAGCGAAAGTTTCGCGCGCGACCAGGTCAAGGCCGGCGAAGTGAAGCTTCTCAACGTCGAAGGCGTCGATCTCTGGCGCGAACTCGGCCTCGTATACCGCCGCGACCGCAGCCTTCCTCGTGCCGCGCAGGCTCTCATCGCCGTCATCCGCGAGCACAAAAAATTTCCCGACCTGGCCGCCGCCGCTTCCGACTAAACTTGCTGGCCTGCTCAAATCGAGCGCTCATTCGGCAGCAGTGGCATGCCAATTTGTCACTTGAACTCATGCCGAACGACGATTACTCTGTGAGCCAGGAAGAACTCCGTTCAGCGGCGGTCACCCCGCCGCTTTTCTTTTTCAGGTGAGATTTCCCGTTCTGGGCTAGTCACCGCACGGCATAACTGGGCGAGAGCCACCAAATCCGTGCAATTCAGGTGTGATGCAAGTCGCCTAGAATCAACACTTGCAAAAGTGTATGAAAACACGTGACTTGATCTGCCTTTAGAATGAGCGGTTACGAAAAAACCAGGGGAGGGACGATTATTGTTAACTAGAAGCAGTCTCATAAATGTCTCACGAGGATAACGAAGCAGCCAAGCTGGAGCATGCCGAGGAAGTTGGCTTCCTGATGTTCCCAGCGGCTGACGAGTCGGCGGAAATTATGGAGCCAAGC
>JBARJI010000115.1:0-93508 GCA_049800195.1 Candidatus Acidiferrum sp. | reverse complement strand
AAGAGAAAACACTTCGCAGGAAGTGCCCGGAGAGGTTTGTCTTGACAGGACCGACGTCGTTATAGACAGGATGACACATAAGAACACACCCTCAGGGTGTGACGTGGGCCCGAAGGTGACGTGAGTGGCGCAGGAGCGCAGCATGCTGCGCCACTACAAGTTTGGAGAAATCAGTGAGCGGAACAGAAGCGACGATTGCGGAGAGGATTGAGCGGTTGCCGCTGGGGAGGTTTCACAGGCGGTTTATTGCGTTGGTGTCGCTGGGGAATTTTTTCGATTTGTACGACATTTTTATTGTGGCGTACATCGGGGCGGCGCTGCAGCAGAGCGGTTTTCTTTCCTTGAGGCAATTTACATTTTTTGTGGCTGCGGGATTTTTGGGGATGTTTGTGGGGACGGTCGTGTTTGGGATGGGGAGCGACCGGATGGGGCGGCGGAGCGCGTTTATTTTGCTGCTGCTGATTTATTCGGTGTTTACGTTTGCGGATGCGTTTGCGGTTTCGGCGGGGTGGTTGATTGGGCTGCGGTTTTTTGCAGGCGTGGGGATTGGCGCGGAAATCGTGGTGGTGGATACATACGTGACGGAAGTGGTGCCGAGTTACGCGCGCGGGAGGTATGTGGCGATCACGCAGGTCGTGGGATTTTGCGCGGTGCCGGTGGCGGCGGTATTGGCTCGCGTGCTGGTGCCTACGCATTTTTGGATGAGCGGGTGGAGATGGGTGATGGTGATTGGAGCGTCGGGGGCGCTGCTGACTTGGTGGTTTCGGCGGAGATTGCCGGAATCGCCGCGGTGGTTGGAGAGCCGGGGGAGACTGGCGGAAGCGGACGCGATTATGACGGGGTTGGAACGAGAGACGATCTCTGAGGACGGAAGAAGTGGCGAGTGGCTAGTGACGAGTGGCGAGAAGGAGGCGAGGATTGATAATGCGGTAGAGGCAGTTCGAGTAGACGCAGGTACAGAGACCCAGCCGGGATCCTTCGCTTCGCTCAGGATGACCGAAAAAGAAAGCGGGACGAGGTGGAGGGACAGTGCGCAGGCTTCGACACATGGCGGGGCCGAGAACGCATCGTTTGGGGAATTGTGGGGGAGGCCGTATCTATCACGGACGGTGATGCTGGTGATTTTTCAGGCGTTGCAGACGATTGGGTTTTATGGATTTGCAAATTGGGCGCCGACATTTTTGTTGAAGCGAGGAGTTTCGCTGCTGCACTCGCTGGAGTACACGATGCTAATTGCGTTGGTGTCGCCGGTGGGGCCGATTTTGGCGGCGTGGACGTCCGATCGGTTCGAACGGAAGTGGACGATTGTGGTGCTGGCTTTGTGTGTGGCGGGGCTGGGATTGGGATTTGGGAATTCGATTGCGCCGGCGGCGGTCGTGGGATTTGGAGCACTTTTGACGCTGGCGAATTATTGGTTTTCGGCGGCGTTTCATGCGTACCAGGCGGAAATGTTTCCGACGCGGCTGCGTGGGACTGGTGTGGGGTTCACTTATAGCTGGAGCCGATTGAGCGCGGCGTTCACTTCGATTTTGATTGGTGCGGTCTTGGTGCACGGAGTGCCGGCGGTGTTTGCGATGCTGGCGGTGGCGATGGGATTGGTGGCGGTGGTCGTGGGAGTGATGGGACCGCTGACGAATCGGATGGTGCTGGAAAAGATTGCGGGGTGAGGAGTAGAGAAAACGAAATTCGAAATTGGAAATACGAAATGCGAAATGCGAAATTTGAAACGGAGGAGCGGCTGGCAATTGGGCGGGTAGGAAACGAATCGTTCTTGTTTGTTGCGAAGAGGAAGGGCAAAGAAGGTGCTCGGAGTGGGGCTGTGCTAGCATCGAGGATTGCGCTTGAGCGAGGGTTGCGATAGATGGCGACGGGGACGATGAAGGCGTTGCGGAAGATGAACGCGGGGCGCGGGCTTTCGATGGAAAGCGCGCCAGTGCCAGGGATTGGCGCGGCCGATGTGTTGGTGCGCGTGAAGACGGCGTCGATTTGCGGGACGGATTTGCATATTTACGGATGGGACCGGTGGTCGCAGGGACGGATCAAGCCGCCGTTGACGCTGGGGCACGAGTTTTGCGGGGTGGTCGAGCGCGTGGGCGAGGAAGTGACGGCGGTGAAGGCGGGGGATTTCGTCAGCGCGGAGATGCACGTGAATTGCGGGCATTGCCATCAATGCCGGCTGGGCGAAGCGCACATTTGCCAGAATTTGCGGATTATCGGAATCGATCAGGATGGGGCGTTCGCGGAGTTCGTGAAAATACCGGCATCGAATATCTGGAAACTCGATCCGGCGATTCCAGAGCATTACGGAGCGATTCTCGATCCATTGGGGAACGCAGTACACACGGTGCTGGCCGGGCCTATTGCGGGGCAGACGGCACTGGTGACGGGATGCGGGCCGATTGGATTGATGTCGATTGCGGTGGCGAAGGCGTGCGGAAGTTCGACGGTGTTTGCGACGGAGACGAACGAGGAGCGTCGCGCGATGGCGATGAGAATGGGCGCGGATGTGGTGCTGAATCCGACAGCCGAGGATGCCGTTGCGCGGATTCTGGGGGCCACCAACGGAACGGGAGTGGACGTGTTGCTGGAGATGAGCGGGAATCCCACGGCGATTCAGCAGGGATTCAAATCGCTGAGGGCAGGGGGAAGAGCATCCTTTCTTGGGATCCCGACGGAAAACGTGCCGCTGGATTTGGTTAATGATGTGATTTTCAAGGGCGCGACCGTGCAGGGGATTTATGGGCGGCGGATGTATGAGACGTGGGTGCAGATGACGGCGCTGCTGAAAGCAGGGCGGCTGGATTTGGAGCCGCTTTTTGGGGAACGCGCGCCGCTGGACAAATTCGAGAATGCATTCACGCTGCTACAGGGCGGGCTGGCTGGGAAAGTTTTGCTGTACCCCAATGGCGTGCCGCACTAGAAAAGTTTTTCATCTCTCCCCAATACGCCTACTGCGGAGTTTGCATTTTTCGGCGATCTGGCGGATCGCTGGCCTCGGATTGATTTGCTCAGAACCGTTGAGTGGCGCAAAATGGTCCTTCCACCAGCCGATTCCAGTTCAGGAGGATAGGCATGTCTGAAACCGCAACGATGGCAACGAAGAAGAATCCGACGCAGTACATATCCGAGCAGTTGAACGAACTGCGGGCGAAGGGCGTGGCGCCGAAACTGCGCTTGCTGGAGGGCGAACAGAAACCGGTTTGCATTTTTGACGGGCGGGAAGTGATCAACCTGGCTTCGAATAACTATCTAGGATTGACGACGCATAAAGCACTGCGCAAGGCGGCTCTGGACGCAGTGAAGCGCTACGGCGTAGGAGCGGGGGCGGTGCGTACGATCGCCGGGACAATGAAGATTCATATCGAGTTGGAGGAGCAGATCGCGCGGTTCAAGAACGTGGAAGCGTGCGTGGTGTTTCAGTCCGGATTTACGGCGAATGCAGGAACGGTTTCGGCGGTGCTTGGCAAAGAAGACCTGATCATCTCGGATGAGTTGAATCATGCGTCGATCATCGATGGAGCGCGGCTATCGAAAGCGACCATCAAGGTGTTCAAGCACAAAGACGTGGCGGATTGCGACCGTATTTTGCAGGAGAACGCAGATTTTCCAGGGAAGAAGCTGATTATCACGGACGGCGTTTTTTCGATGGACGGGGACATTGCGCCGCTGCCCGCGCTTTGCGACCTGGCGGAAAAGTACAACTGCATCATGATGGTGGATGATGCGCATTCGAGCGGCGTGCTAGGGCGCGGAGGGCGCGGCACCGTAGACCACTTTGAATGCCACGGGCGCGTACACATTCAAGTAGGGACGCTGAGCAAGGCTATTGGCGCGATGGGCGGTTACGTGGCTGGCTCGCGCGACCTGATTGATTTCTTGTACTTGCGCGCCAGGCCGTTTCTGTTTTCCACTTCGCACCCGCCGGCGACGGTGGCGGCGTGCCAGGCGGCGTTCACGCTGCTCGATTCGCCGGAAGGCGAGAAGCTGGTGAAAAAGCTGTGGGCGAATACGAAAACCTTCAAGCGGGAGCTAAAGAAACGCGGCTTCCAATTCAAGGCGAGCGAAACGCCGATCATTCCGATTCATGTCGGAGATGCGGCAAAGGCGTACGAATTTTCGAAGAAGTTGTTTGAGGCGGGCGTTTTTGCTCCAGCGGTCGGGTACCCGACCGTGGCGGAAGGCAAAGCGCGGCTGAGAGCTATCGTCAGCGCGACGCACAAGCGAGAACAATTGCTACGGGCGGCAGATATATTGGCGGAAGTGGCCAAGCCGTTGGGCATCGTCTAATCATTTGGCACCATTTCGATAGCCGTTGGGCAGTCATCGGGAATCCGGGCTCAGCCCAGCTGATGCGGTTTGGAGTTTTCGCCTAATTTGTCGGGGCAAGTCCGCGCGAAATCGCCATTGAAATGTGGGAGGCTTGCGCGACAGACACGACCTGCCCGACGTTGGCGCAAGACAACTATTCCTTGAGATGAAGCGTCCGCTTATTTAGGAGGAATATCCGGCATAGACCGCCCAGCTATCAGCGATTGGAGGTAGAAATGATTCGAGCAGGATTTGTAATCTTGACAAGCGGGATCTTCGCAACGTGTGCCGCGGCGCGGCCGGAAACCAACGCTATGAGGCCGGCGATGTCCGGCCCATGGACACAAGCGGAAACAAATGCGGCGTCGCTGCCGAGTGGAACATCGGTGAACGCCGAGTTAAATTCGTCGCTGGATTCCAGGAAAGCCAAGGTGGGCGAGAAGGTCGTGGCGCACACCACAGAAGAATTAGACTACGCGGGCAAGACCATCCTTCCGAAAGGAGCCAAGCTGGAGGGACACGTCACGGAGGCCACAGCGCGATCGAAGGGCGACAACGGGTCCACGCTGGCTATTCAGTTCGACAAAGCGATTCCGAAAAAGGGCGAGGAAATTCCGTTAAATGTGGTGATACTGGCCGTTGCGGCACCGCAAGACAATGCTTACGCGGATTCGCCCGGACCTGGCAGCGATCCGATGAGCGGAGTGGGAGGCGCGGCTGGCGGGGGATCACCAATGGGCGTTGGCAGGCCACAGCCGCCTCCGACCGGAATGCCAGCCTCTCCATCGGGTGCGCCGGCCGATTCGACGATGGAACCGAACAGCCGCGCACAACTGCCAGCGAGCAGCCGCGGCGTGTATGGATTGAAGGATTTGAAACTGATGATGGATTCCTCGAAGACCAGCCAAACAACGGTGCTCGTTTCAAGCGGCAAAGATGTGCATCTGGACGGCGGAACAAGACTGCTTCTCGTTGCGCAAGCAGAGGCGCCCGCAGCACCCAACAAATAGAGCGGAAAACAATGTGAGAAAAGAGGGGGCGCTGCATCGAGCGCCTCTTCTTGCGTATGAGGCGAATTTTCCGGTCCGGAACCTAGCCTTCGTTCCGCGACCCTTTGCTATACTCGCCGGCATGCCCGCTGCGCCCAAGAAGCTGTTTCTGGTGGATGCGATGGCGCATATCTACCGCGCCTTTTTTGCGCCGATGCCGCAGCGCCTGACCGGGCCGGGCGGCACGCCCACCAATGTGCCGTTCCTCTTCGGCAATATACTTCGCAGGCTGATCAAAGACTATCAACCGGATTATATCGGCATCGTATTCGATCCTCCCGGGGCGACATTTCGCGACAAGCTTTTTGAAAAATATAAGGCGCAGCGTGCGCCGATGCCGGACGAGATGCGCGTGCAATTGCCGTTCGTAAGACGGTTGTGCGAGGCGATGAGGCTGGCGATTCTGGAAGTGCAGGGATATGAGGCGGATGACGTGATCGGCGCGATGGCGGTACAGGCAGCGAAAAAGAATCTGGATGTGCTGGTAGTTTCGAACGACAAGGACATGATGCAGTTGGTGGGAAAGAACGTGCGGACGTTGCGTACGGGATCGGGAGGAGCGAAGGCAGATATCATTGTCGATGAAAAGAAAGTTGAAGAGATTTTAGGCGTGCCGCCGGAGCGCGTTGTGGATTACATGGCCCTGCTGGGGGACAACATCGACAATATTCCAGGAGCAAAGGGTATCGGCGAAAAAGGGGCGGCGGAACTGATCAAGAAATACGGAAGCGTGGAGAAGGCTTTGGACCACGCCGATGAAGTGCCGAACAAGCGTTACCGGGAGGCGTTACAGCAACAGCGAGAGCAAGTGATGATGTCCAAGCAGTTGGCGAAGATTGCCACCGATCTGCCGCTGCCGTTGGATTTGCATGCGCTGGAACGCCGAGAGCCCGATGTCGTGGCGCTTGGGACGCTTTACCGAGAACTTGGTTTCAATTCGTTGCTGAAAGAGCTGAGCGCGGGGGAGTTGGCGGAGTCGGCTCCGGCGAGCGCGGAACCGAGCGTGAAGGCGGATTATGCGGCGTTTGCGGATGTGGGCGAATTTCGTGGGTATCTCGGCAAGGTACCCGCAAAGCTGCCGCTGGCGGCATGGCTAAATCTCGAACTTGGCGAGCGGGAGTCGGAGGGCTTTGGAACGCGAGTTGCAACGATTGAGGTTTCATCGAAAGCAGGCGAGGGACGTTCTGTTTGGCTGGATGAAAAGGGCGAGGCGCTGAAAGAGCTAGGTTCCGTGCTGAGAGATGCGAAGAGAGCGAAGATTGTCCACGATCCAAAGTTGATTCAGCTTCTGGCCGGGCGCGCCGCGAATATAAAGCACGCTACGCAGCTGTATTCATATTTGCTGAGGCCAACGACGGCCAATCACAATTTTGCCGACGTGGTGATGCGGCAGTTCAACGCGATGCTCGGCGGAGGGCCGGGGGAGCGCGCCGATTACCTGCAACGTCTTGCGCACGTTTTGCGCGCACAGATTGACGAGCGCGAACTTGCCGCAGTTTACGAAAAAATTGACTTGCCGCTTGCTGCGGTGCTGGCGGACATGGAGCGCATCGGGATACGTGTGGACCCGAAAGCGCTGGAGAAGATGTCCAGGTCGATGGAGAAGGAAGTCCGGCGGCTGGAACAAGAGATTTGGAAACTTGCGGGAAATGAATTCAACATCAACTCGCCGGCGCAGCTTGCGGAGATTTTGTTCGACAAACTGAACTTGCAACCGGCGGCGCGGCGCGGAAAAGGGAAAGTACGGTCGACGGCTGCGGATATTCTGGAGGAAATGGCCGCGCAGCATCCGCTGCCGGCAAAAATCATCGAGTTCCGGGAGATTTCGAAGCTGAAATCGACGTACGTCGACGCGCTGCCGAAACTCATTCACCCGGAAACAAGGCGGCTGCACACCAGCTTTTCGCAGACGACAGCGGCGACCGGGCGGCTGAGCTCGAGCGACCCAAATTTGCAGAACATTCCGATACGCACGGAGCTGGGGCGCGAGATTCGCGCTGCGTTTGTGGCGGAGAAAGGCAAGATGCTGCTCTGCGCGGATTATTCGCAAATTGAGTTGCGCGTGATGGCGCATCTTTCAGGCGACCCGGTTTTGACCGACGCGTTTCGGAACGGAGAAGACATCCACGCACGCACCGCGCAGGAGGTATTCGGCGTGGGGCCGATGGCGCAAAACGCGGAACACAGGCGCGCGGCAAAGGCCATCAATTTTGGGATTATCTACGGGCTATCGGCGTTCGGACTGGCACAGCAGCTTGGGATCGGACAGAAGGAAGCCGCGCAATTCATCAGCGCTTATTTCACGCGGTACCAGGGCGTAAAGGCGTTTCTCGACAAAATTCTCGTGGAAACGCGAAAAACGGGCGTAGCCAAAACGCTTTTCGGAAGAATTCGCCCAATTCCTGAAATCAATTCTCCGCAGGCGCAGCTTCGCAGCTTTGCGGAGCGCACGGCATTGAATTCCCCTTTACAAGGGACGGCGGCGGACCTGATCAAGCTGGCGATGATTAACATAGACCGGCGGCTGGCTTCGGAAAAATTCGAAGCCAAAATGATTTTGCAGGTTCACGATGAACTGCTCTTCGAAGCTCCGCCAAAAGAAAAGGCGAAGCTCGAGAAACTCGTCAAGGAAGAGATGGAAGGCGTACACAAGCTGGCGGTTCCGCTGGTCGTGGAAATTTCGTCAGGTCCCAATTGGCGGGACATGGAGTGAATAGCTTTCGAACGAGCCTGGCGCTGTCTTTTCCCGCGCCGCGGGCGTAGAATCCGTCAAAGAATCTCGCCGATTCCCCTCGATAGGCCGGCCCGTTTTCTCAGGAGGAAAATATGCGCAAAGTCTGCCTGATTGCAGGTGCGGTTCTTGCTGCGAGTTTTGGAGTGGCGCGAGCGAAGCAGGACAGCGCGCAGGAAAAGCCGAAAGATCCGCAAGCCACGGCCGAGGAATACAAGATCCCGCAAGAGGATATCGACAGAAAAAATCCGGTGAAACCGACGCCAGAGGGGCTGGCGGCGGCGCACAAGGTTTTTGGCTACGATTGCGCGATGTGCCACGGAGAGAAGGGAGACGGCAAAGGAGACGTCGTCGACTCGATGAAGCTGACGATGCACGATTGGCACGATCCGGCATCGCTCGCGGGCAAGACGGACGGAGAACTTTTCTACATTATTACAAAGGGGAAGGGGAAAATGATGGGCGAGGGCGATCGCGTGTCCGAAACGGTGCGCTGGAATTTAGTGAATGTGGTGCGTTCCATCGCGAGGAAAGATGCGGGAGGGAAACCGGTTTCTTGAAGCATTGAGCAGCCGCTCACGATTTGTCGCCGCGGATAGAATTAAGATGCGGCTTACGCGGCGCGTTTTCGACCGCGCCGGCTGCGTGGGTGCGCTTCTGGTGTGCTACCCTTTTCCCGACTGCAAGGAATCTCGTCTGAAAGGATTTCGGAGGATGGCATGGTTCACTCGCCACAATTCTTGAAGCTTGTGCAGGATGCCAAGCAGCGCGTCAAGGAAACGAATGTTCCCGACGTAAAGCGGCGCGTCGAAGCCGGCGAAAAATTCATTTTGGTGGACGTGCGCGAAGACAACGAGTGGGCCAGGGGGCATCTGCCCGGGGCTGTGCACATGGGCAAGGGCGTCATCGAGCGCGACATTGAGCAGCAAGTTCCCGACACGGGCGCAACGCTGGTGCTCTATTGCGGAGGGGGTTTCCGTTCGGCTCTCGTCGCCGACAATCTGCAGAAGATGGGTTACACCAACGTGGAATCGATGGACGGCGGTTGGAGAGGCTGGCTGGAAGCGGGATTGCCGACTGTCCGCGACTGAAAATCAGAGCGCATAACTGCAAGAAAATTGGCTGGGGCGGGAGGATTCGAACCTCCACCGTCCTCATTAACAGTGAGGTGTCCTACCGATTGGACCACGCCCCAGCAGTCTGCGGAGTAGGCTCCGCCGCATGCGCGATCGACGGCGAAGGGTCCATCTAAGATAACACGGCTGCGTCTCCCACGAAGCTGCTTCTCGAAAAAAACTGTAACCTTTGAGTCTGGTGTGAATCACAAGGGGCGGGGGGCTGCGGCCGCGACGAAAGCCAAGGATAGGAGTGTTCGAAGGTGTTTCAGGCGAATGGGAAATTGTATTCCGTTTAGGCCGTGTGAATCGAAGAAATATTTTTGAAAATATTGCCCGAGACGGTTGCATTCCAGAAAGTTTTATCGGAAACTATGCGGTCATTTACGAGCCGGGTGCGCACTACCCGGCCATGACATCGCGAAGCCTTCAGGTCCCAGTTCCTTCCCGGGGAGGCGTTCGCCAAAGTGCAACGCTGATATGGCCCAGATTTTTCATCGCAGCACGAATTTTATTTCGAGATTCAGTCTGATCTCGGTCGCGTTTGTGGCTAGCTTGGGGCTATTGGGCGTTTTGGGGATAGCGCGCTCGCCATATCGCACGAACCAATACGTCACGCGCGAACAGCCCATACAATTCAGCCACAAGCATCATGTCGGCGACGACGGCATAGACTGCCGCTACTGCCATACCTCTGTCGAAACATCTTCCTTTGCGGGCATTCCGCCGACGAAAACATGCATGAACTGTCATTCCGTGTTGTATGCCGACTCCGCGTATCTGGAACCGATTCGCGAGAGCTACCGGACGGATCAATCGATCCGGTGGGTGAAGGTCCACCGCCTTCCCGATTTCGTCTATTTCAATCACAGCATTCACATCAGCAAGGGTGTCGGGTGCTCTACTTGCCACGGCCAGGTGAACGAAATGCCTCTGATGTTTCAGGCATCTCCGTTGCTCATGGAGTGGTGCTTGGACTGCCACCGGAACCCGGAGCAAGCCCTACGGCCGATCGACCAAGTGTTCAATATGGACTGGAAAGCCCCGGCTAATCAGGCGGAAATCGGTAAACAGTTTGCAATCGAGCGGAAGCTTCGTACGACGGCTGAACTGACGAGTTGCTCGACCTGTCATCGCTAATGGACGATATGCGCGAAAACGATTCTATCGAAGACCATAAGCACGATCACGACGCCCGCGAGGGCTCCTCGCACTCCGATGATCCCCTCCGGCTATACGCCGAGGATGCGCCGGTTCGCGAACATAGCCTGGATCTCGCGGCGGTTCGTGCGAAACTACGCCAAAAGACCGGCAAACAGTATTGGCGGACGCTTGAAGAGCTGGCGGACGATCCGCACTTCGAAGAACTGCTGCACCGCGAATTTCCAAGGCAGGCGTCGGAGTGGGATGAAACAGTCGACAGACGCAATTTCCTGAAGCTGGCCGCCGCTTCACTGGCCTTGGCGGGGATTTCGGGTTGCGGCGATATGCCGCAACAACTGCTCGTCCCCTACGTGAAACAGCCCGACGGAATGGTCCTCGGCAAACCGCAGTATTACGCCACAGCGATGCCGTTCGGCGCGGACGCCATCGGACTGCTGATTGAGAGCCATGAGGGTCGGCCCACGCACGTGGCTGGGAATCCCGACCATCCCTCGAGTCTCGGGGGCACGGATGTGATCGCGCAGGCTTCAGTGCTCAATTTGTACGACCCGGACCGCGCACAGACCGTCACGAACGTGGGGGAGATTCGTACCTGGGAGACGTTCTTGGCCACCGCGCAGGCCTTGGCCGAGAACGCAATGGTCACGAATGGCGCGAGCTTTCGTATTTTGAGCGGCACGGTTACCTCCCCGACGCTAGCCGCACAAATCGAGACTGTTTTGAAGAGGTTACCGGGCGCAAAGTGGCACCAATGGGAACCGGCGGGAAGCGACAGCGCGCGCGAGGGCGGCAAACTCGCTTTTGGACGCTACGTCAACACCGTGTATCGCCCGGGAAAAGCCGACGTCATCCTCTCGCTGGATTCCGATTTCCTGGTGAGCGGACCCGGCCACATCGGCTATATGAATGCGTTCTACCGTCGAAGAAAGCTAAGCGGACCGAACGACACGATGAACCGGATTTACGTCGTTGAGCCGACGCCTTCCGTGACCGGCTCTAGCGCGGATCATCGTTTGCCGCTAAGGGCTTCCGAGGTCGAACAGTTTGCGCGTGGATTGGCTGCACTTGTGGGGCTGGGCGGGAGCGGAACGCTTGCGCCCGCCGCGCAGAAATGGCTGGACGCTGTTGCTAGTGATTTGCAAAAGCATCGCGGCAGTTCTCTCGTGATTGCCGGCGAGTTCCAACCGCCGGCGGTGCATGCTCTCGCGCACGCCATTAACGCCGCCCTCGGAAACGTGGGTATAACGCTCTATTACACGGAGCCTGTCGAAGCGAATCCGATGAATCAATTGGAATCGTTCACCGAGCTTTGCGCCGACATGGACGCAGGCAGAGTCGATACACTGGTGATGTTCGGCTCCAATCCGGTTTACGACGCTCCGCACGATTTTGACTTCACCTCGAAGCTTAAGAAAGTCGCCAATTCGGTGTTGGTCAGCTCTCATTTCGACGAGACCGCAGAATATTGCCAGTGGCACATAGGGGAATCGCACTTTTTGGAAACGTGGGGCGACGCGCGAGCCTTCGATGGCACCGTCAGCGTGATTCAGCCGCTCATCGCGCCGCTCTACCATACGCAGTCGGCTTTCGAAGTTTTAGGGGCCTTTACCGAGAATCCCGGTCAATCGGCTTATGATGCCGTTCGCGCCCGCTTGAATACGCTGGCCGGCGCGAGCGATCCGGAGCTGTACTGGCGCAAGACATTGAACGACGGCGTGATCGCAAATAGCGCTTATGCGCCGATCTCCGTTTCTTTGAAGTTCAATCCATCAAGTTTGCCGCCGGCAAAAGCGCCTCTCGCCGGGGAAATCGAATTTATTTTCCGCCCAGACTCGAATACTTACGACGGCCGTTATGCAAATAACGGTTGGTTGCAGGAGTTAGCGCGGCCCGTCACTAAGCTCACCTGGGACAATGCCGCGCTGGTTGGTCCTAAGACCGCCGAGAAGCTTGAGCTTACGCAAAAGGTTGCGGCCCGCGGCGGCGAACACGGCCAGATTGTCAGCAACGTCATCGACATCTCGATCTCCAACAGCAAAGTCACCGGGGCGGCCTGGATTCTTCCTGGGCAAGCCGAAGACGTGGTTGTGCTTCCTCTGGGTTATGGCCGCACACATGCCGGATACACCGGATCCAATAAAGGGTTCAACGCGTATGAAGTACGCGTTTCCAATGCGCTTTGGGCCGCTTCGGCCGGCGCCGAGGCGATCAAGAAGACCGGGGGCGAGTATCCTCTGGCTTGTACCCAATATCACTTCAATATTGAAGGCCGGAAAATTCTGAGCACCGGCACTCTTGATGAGTACCGCAAGAATCCCTTGTTCGCCCATGAAGGCGACGAACAGCCGCCCAAGAGCGACTCACTTTACCAGGAGTTCGCATACCCGGGCTATGCCTGGGGTATGGCCATTGATTTGAATAGCTGCAATGGCTGCAATGCTTGCGTGATCGCCTGCCAATCGGAAAACAATATCCCCGTCGTCGGCAAGGATCAGGTGATGCGCGGGCGCGAAATGCACTGGATTCGCATCGATCGCTATTATTCGGCCGAAACGCCCACAAACGATCCCTCGACCGACCAAGATGACGCGCTCGAAAATCCCCCGACATTTTTCCAGCCGGTCCCGTGCCAGCAATGTGAGAACGCGCCTTGCGAGCAGGTTTGCCCGGTCGGCGCGACTGTGCATAGCGCGGAGGGCTTGAACGACATGGTTTACAACCGCTGCGTCGGCACGCGCTATTGTTCGAACAACTGCCCCTACAAGGTGCGCCGCTTCAATTTTCTCCGCTTCCAGGATTGGGAGACGCCTTCGCTCAAGCTTCTGCGCAATCCGGAAGTTACGGTGCGCAGCCGCGGCGTCATGGAAAAGTGTACCTATTGCGTCCAGCGCATCAACAATGCGCGCATCACCGCGGAAGAACAGAACCGCCCCATCAAAGACGGCGAAATTGTCACGGCTTGCGAATCCGCCTGCCCTGCTCACGCCATCGTTTTTGGCAATGCCAACGATCCCAAGAGCCGCGTGGCCGTCTTGAAAGCGCAAACGCGAAGCTACGCGCTGCTCGGCGAGCTTAACTCGCGACCGCGCACGACCTATCTCGCGGCCGTTCGAAACCCGAATCCTGAATTGCCGGCGCCTGCTCAGTTGCAGGACGAGGAACAGACATGAGCGCCGGCCAGCCGCCCATTAATTCTCCCGAGATTCGCCGGCTCACTCCGGTTTTGGGCCCCGGGCACACCTACGATTCGATCACCGACAAAATCAGCTCGATCGTTCTCACCCGGCCCGTTTCGCTGGGCTGGCTCGCGGGATTCGGCATTTGTTTCTGTTTCATCATGCTTCTGAATCTTGCCATCGTTTATCTGATCGGCAAGGGCGTAGGCATTTGGGGCATCAACATACCCATCGGCTGGGGCTTCGCCATCGTCAATTTCGTCTGGTGGATCGGAATCGGCCATGCCGGAACGCTCATTTCCGCCATTCTTTTCCTGCTCAATCAGAAATGGCGCACCTCAATCAACCGTTTTGCCGAGGCCATGACTCTTTTCGCCGTCATGTGCGCCGGCATGTTTCCTCTGCTCCACATGGGCCGGCCGTGGTTCTTCTTCTGGATGTTCCCTTATCCCAGCACGATGAAGATTTGGCCGCAATTCCGGAGCCCTCTGATTTGGGACGTTTTTGCGGTGTCCACCTACTTTACGGTTTCTCTCTTGTTCTGGTTTGTCGGCTTGATTCCGGATTTGGCTACTCTCCGCGATCGCGCCATCTCGAAACCCAAGGCCATTATTTACGGCATGCTCGCCATGGGCTGGCGAGGTTCCGCGCGCCATTGGCAACGCTATCAGTCCGCTTACCTGCTCCTGGCAGGGTTGGCGACGCCCCTGGTGCTTTCCGTCCACACCGTGGTGAGCTTCGATTTCGCGATCGCCATCGTTCCCGGATGGCACACCACGATTTTTCCGCCGTACTTCGTGGCGGGTGCGATTTATTCGGGCTTCGCCATGGTTATAACGATCGCCATTCCTCTGCGAAGGGCTTACGGTCTCGAGGATTACATCACCATGCGCCACCTGGAAAACATGGCCAAGGTGATGCTGGCCACCGGCCTGATCGTGGCGTACGGTTACTTTTTCGAGTTTTTCATGTCGATGTACAGCGGCAACAAGTGGGATGTATTCCTGGTCGAGCAGCGGCTGCATGGCCCGTACGCGCATTTCTATTACGCTTTGATTCTCTGCAATATCCTTACGCCGCAACTCCTCTGGATCGAAAAGATTCGCACGAACGTGTTTATCCTCTTTTTGATGTCGTTGGTCATCAATGTGGGTATGTGGCTCGAGCGTTTCGTAATCGTCGTTATCAGTCTCACCCGCGATTTCGTCCCTTCCGCTTGGGGACGCTATTCCGCCACCTTCTGGGACTACGCCGTTCTGGCGGGCACTCTGGGATTGTTCGCAGGATTGCTCTTCCTGTTTGTCCGGGTCTTGCCCGCGATTTCGATTGCGGAAATGCGCGAATTAGTCGCGCACAACTCCGAGGAACATGAATGATGGAAAGCCGCTCACGCATTTACGGCGTTGTGGGTGAGTTTGAAACGCCCCGAAAGCTGATTCAGGCCGCGGACAAGGCGCGTCTGGCCGGTTACAAGCACATGGACGCGTACTCGCCGTTCCCCGTCGAAGGCCTTTCGGAAGCGCTGGGGCTCAAGCGCTCGTTGGTGCCGTTGGTGACACTGACCGGCGGCTTGCTCGGCGGCTTGAGCGCTTTTGGATTTCAATACTGGGTTTCCGTTATTTCCTACCCGGAGAACATTGGCGGGCGTTCTTTGAATAGCTGGCCTGCCTTCATTCCGGTCACTTTTGAGTTGACGGTTCTCGGCGCATCGCTCTTCGCCGTATTTGGAATGCTCGCGATGAACAAATTACCGCAGCCGCATCACCCGCTTTTCAACGTCGAGCGTTTTCAGAAGCATGCTTCGGTCGACCGCTTTTTCCTTTGCCTGCAAGCAGACGATCCGAAATTCAGCGTGGCGGAAGCTTCGAAATTTCTAAAAGAGATCGATGCTCAGAATGTCAGCGAGGTTGAGGATGATTAATTCCTCGCGCGCGCGAACGCGAAGCATGGCGAAGGCGATGGCGTTTCTGTGGGCCACGGCGTGCCTGCCTTTCCTGACTGGCTGCCGCCAGGACATGGCCGACCAGCCCAAGTACACGCCGCTCGCCCCCAGTTCCTTCTTTGAAGATGGCCGCTCGGAACGGCCTTTGATTGACAATACGGTGCCGCGCGGCTCCCTTGCGGATGACGCCTTGTTTGTTCCCAAGGATTCGAATACCTTTCCGCTGTCCTTGACCATGGAACTTCTTGATCGCGGCGAACAACGTTACAAGATTTTTTGCACCCCATGCCACGGTCTGCAGGGCGACGGCAACGGCATGGTCGTCATGCGCGGGATGAAGCGTCCGCCCACCTATCATCAACCCCGGCTGCGTGACGTTCCGAACGGTTACATCTTCGATGTGATCACGAACGGCTTTGGAGTCATGCAAGGCTACTCGGCGCAGATCCCGCCGAGGGACCGTTGGGCCATCGTGGCTTACGTCCGCGCCCTGCAATTGAGCCGCAACGCTCCGGTCTTCGATCTGCCCGCGGAGCTGCAACAGAAGCTTTCTCAAGGAGGCTCCACGAAATGACCGCGCAGGACTACATGGCGCCGGAGAGCATCGGCCGCCTGCAGCAACGCGCACTCGCCGTGGGTGTAGTCGGAGCGGTTATTTGCCTCATCGGCTGGTTTAAGTGGCCATCGGAATTTTTTCACTCCTATCTGATTGCCTTTCTTTTTGTTCTCGGTCTGTCCCTTGGATCGATGGGGCTCCTGATGCTCCAGCATCTCACCAGCGGGCATTGGGGCATTATCATCCGCCGTCCTCTTGAGGCCGCGATGCGCACTCTGTGGCTCGTGGCGCTCTTGTTTGTGCCCGTTATTTTCGGAATGAAGTATCTGTACGGCGCATGGCTCAACGCTCCCGCGACCGGAAAAGGGTCGCTCTCGAATTTCCAGAAGACTTATCTCACGACGCACTATTTCGTCATCCGCGCGGTGATTTATTTCGCCGTTTGGCTGCTACTGGTTGTCTTTCTCGAACGCTGGTCGCGGCAGCAGGATGTGGATACAGCGAACCGCGCGTTACGGCGCAAATTCAAGATGCTTAGCGGCCCCGGCATCATTCTTTACGTTTTTGGCGTGGGCTTTGCCTCGATCGATTGGGCTATGTCCCTCTCGCCGCACTGGTTTTCCACGATCTATGGATTTATTTTCGTCGTGGGACAGGTGATTTCTTCTTTGTGCTTGGTCATTGCCGTCGCCGTCTTGCTTGCGCGGACCGCTCCGATGGCGGGGCTGATCCAGGCACGGCATTTGAGCGATCTTGGCAAATTGCTGCTCGCCTTTGTCATGCTGTGGGCGTATTTTTCCTTCTCCCAGCTCCTGATTATTTGGTCTGGAAACTTGCCGGACGAGATCAGCTTCTATCGCAGCCGTCTCTACGGCAGTTGGGGCATCGTGGCCATCCTCGTTCTGATTTTCCATTTCTTCACGCCTTTTTTCATGTTGCTTTCCCGCGAGCTAAAGCGCAGCGTAAGCCTGCTTCCCAAAGTGGCTTTCCTTCTCATCGTCATGCGCCTGGTCGATCTTTTCTGGACGACGCGTCCGGAATTTACCCCCAGCGCTTTGCCCAGTTGGTTTGATATTGTTGTGCCTGTTACGCTCGGTGGACTGTGGCTAGCCTTCTTCGCTAGAAACTTGAAGAGCCAGCCGCTTCTCCCTCTGGGCGATCCGAAACTGGAAGAGGCTATTGAAGTCCATGAGTACTGAGCATCACAACGCGGGACAGAACGACGGGCAACCGCCCAGGAACCCGGACGTCACGTTCGAGCCCACCGATATCAACACCCGCACGATTGTGTTGTACCTGTTTTACCTGGCGCTGGCCGTCGCCGCTACATTTTTCATTAGCATTTATATTTTCCGGTTTACGACAGACATGGCCGCTGACTCGGACAGGCTTCCGCCGCCCGTACGTCAGGGTGCTGGACCGACCTTGCCGCCTGAACCGCGTCTTCAGGGCATGCCCGGACATCCTGACGACCCGCAGCAGGATCTGCGCAACAAGATAAGCGCCGACGAAGCCGCTAACGAAAGGCTGGGCTGGGTCGACAAGCAGGCCGGCATTGCGCAAATTCCAGTGGAAGACGCAATGAAACTCATCGTGTCCAAAGGACTGCCGACGGACTCCACGGCGCTGACAGGAAAGACGAGGTGAAATCGTGAACTGGCTGCGTTCCATCTCCGTGGTGTTTGCTCTGTTGCTGAGCACCAGCGCGGCCAGCGCCCAGACCGTTCCGAGCAACGTCGGTACGGCCTCGCAGGGTTTGCCTCCCATTCTTCAAAACGTTGGCTTCGAGCCGCCGCTTAGTGGGCAGTTGCCTCTAGACCTCGCTTTCCACGACGAAACCGGCCGCAACGTCGTGCTCCGTGATTATTTCGCGCAGCGGCCGGTGCTTCTCGCGCTCGTCTACTACGGTTGCCCCATGCTCTGCGACGAACTGGAACAGGGCGTAGTCGGCAGCTTGCGCATGCTATCGTTCAATCCCGGCAGGGACTATCAAGTGGTCTTCGTCAGTTTCGATCCGCGCGAAACTCCGGCGATGGCAGCCCAGAAAAAAGAGTCGGCCATGAAGGAGTTTCGTCGTCCGGAAACAGCCGGCGGCTGGCACTTTCTTACGGGATCGCAGGAATCCATCGCGGCGCTCACCAAAGCTGCCAATTTCCGGTACGCCTTCGACGAGAAATCCGGGCTCTTCGCGCATGCCAGCGGCATCCTGCTGCTTACTCCCGACGGCCGCATTTCCCGCTACTTTTATGGCGTCGAGTATCCTTCCCGCGACGTCCGCCTGGGCCTCGTGGATGCCTCCGCGGGAAAAATCGGCACACCTATCGATCACATTCTGCTTTATTGCTTTCAGTATGACCCGTCGTCCGCCCGTTACAGCGCTTCCATACTCAAGATTCTCCGTTTGGGAGGGGTTCTCACGATAGTTTGCCTGGTTGCGGGGATGTTGATATTCCGCAGACGCGATGTAGGCGCCGCGCTAAAGAAGATTTAAGGAGCCCACTAAACCGTGCAGTCGCAATTGCCAATTTATCCGGAGCAGGCTTCCAACTTTGCTCCTCAAGTGGACTCGCTGATGACGTTCATGATCCTCGTGTCCGCTTTCTTTACTGTTGCGATCACCGCCGCGATTATCTTTTTCTTTTTCAAGTATCGCCGCAAGGCCGAGAACGAGATTGGCGTGCCCATTCACGGCGATATGCGCCTCGAGCTGACCTGGATCGTCATTCCCCTCATTTTGTCCATGGTTATGTTCGGCTGGGGGGCCGTAGTCTACGTCGATTTTCGCCACGCGCCGTCGGACACTCTGGATATTTATGTGGTCGGCAAGCAATGGATGTGGAAGATCGAACAGCCCAATGGACGGCGCGAAATTAATGAGCTCCACGTTCCCGTGGGCCGCGACATTAAACTGATCCTGGCCAGCGAGGACGTCATTCACGATTTCTACGTGCCCGCGTTCCGCGTCAAGATGGACGTCGTTCCGGGGCATTACAACACGCTGTGGTTCCGTCCCACCAAGCCCGGTCGCTATCATTTCTTCTGCTCGCAATATTGCGGCACGAATCATGCCATTATGGGCGGCTGGGTCACCGTCATGGAGCCTTCCGATTATGCAGCCTGGCTTTCCAGCTCCATGGAAGCTGGTGTTGATCCTATCCTCGCGGGCGAAAAACTGTTCTCGGAAAAATCCTGCAGCATGTGCCATGTGGCTGATGGCTCGGGCCGCGGCCCGTCGCTCGATGGCGTTTATGGCCACAGCGTTCGCTTGGCCGATGGCTCGACCGTGGTTGCCGACGACGCCTACATTCGCGAGTCCATGCTGCTTCCAAACGCAAAAATCGTATCTGGTTTTGTGCCGGTAATGCCCTCATACCAAGGACAATTGACGGAGGATGAGATTTTAAGTTTGACCACTTATATCAGGTCTTTGCAATCGCAGCCGGTGCCCGCGAAGGGCGCGGGAGCTCTACCGGCGGGGAAGAAATAAGCCATGGCTACGACAACCACAGCGCCGGCACACACCATGCCTCGCGATCATTATCTCAACTCCTCTTACGGCATCCGTTCCTGGCTGCTGACCACTGACCACAAGCGCATTGCCTGGCTCTATCTCGCTGGCGTCACCTTCTTCTTCACTCTTGGCGGAATCTTCGCCGCCATGATTCGCATCCACCTGCTCACTCCCAATGGCCTTTTGGTTTCGCCGGAAACCTACAACAAGCTCTTTACCATGCACGGCGTCGCCATGATTTTCTTTTTCCTCATTCCCTCCATTCCGGCCGTGCTGGGCAATTTCCTTATCCCCTTGATGATTGGCGCCAAGGACGTCGCCTTTCCCAAGCTCAACCTCCTCAGTTGGTACGTCTACATCACCGGCGGATGCTTTGTCCTCTACGCTTTCGCCACCGGCGGGCTTGATACTGGCTGGACCTTTTACACTCCCCTCAGCAGCGTCTATTCCAATTCTGCCGTTGCCCCCGCGGTGATCGGCATCTTCATCAACGGATTTTCCTCCATCCTCACGGGCATAAACTTCGCCGTTACCATCCACACCATGCGCGCTCCCGGGATGACCTGGTTCCGCTTGCCCCTCTTTATTTGGGCTCACTACGCCACCAGCATCATCTTCATTTTGGGCACCCCGGTCATCGCCATCACGCTCCTTCTCGTGGCCCTTGAGCGGGTCTTCCACCTCGGCTTTTTCAATCCCGCGCTCGGTGGCGACCCCATTCTTTTCCAGCACTTATTCTGGTTTTACTCGCATCCGGCCGTTTACATCATGATTCTTCCGGCCATGGGAGTGATCAGCGAAATCATACCTACCTTTGCGCGCAAACCCATTTTCGGCTACACCTTTATCGCGGCGTCGAGCATCTCAATCGCCGTCATCGGCTTCTTCGTTTGGGCTCATCACATGTTTCTCACCGGAGAATCCACGTACGCGGCGTTGGCTTTCTCCCTTCTCAGCTACCTCGTGGCTATCCCTTCTGCTGTCAAAGTCTTCAACTGGACCGCGACTCTTTATAAGGGGTCTATTTCCTATGACACCCCGATGCTCTATTCCTTGGGGTTCATTGGCTTGTTCCTCATCGGCGGCTTGACGGGCTTATTCCTCGCCTGCCTGGGGCTGGACATCCATATTCACGACACTTATTTCGTTATCGCCCACTTCCACTACATCATGGTCGGCGGGGCCATCATGGGCTATCTGGGCGGTTTGCACTTTTGGTGGCCGAAGATCACCGGCAAGCTCTATCCCGAGTTTTTGGCGCGTGTCGCCGCCGTCACTCTTTTCGTCGGTTTCAATCTCACCTTCGGCCCTCAGTTCCTCCTGGGCTTCATGGGCATGCCGCGTCGCTATCACAACTACCCGCCGGAGTATCAAGTCCTCAACGTTTTGTCCACGGCCGGTGCCTCCATTCTGGCAATTGGCTATCTGCTTCCCATGATTTATTTCACTTGGTCCATGCGCTACGGTAAAGCGGCGGGTCCTAATCCCTGGCCCGCTACCGGGCTGGAGTGGACTACCGCTTCTCCGCCGCCGGCCGAGAATTTCGAGGTCACGCCGGTCGTGGATTGGGAGCCGTATGACTATAAGGATCGCCCCGATCTAGGGCTTTCAGCTCCTGTCGCGACGGCTCACGGAGACGACTGAGCGCAATCACGAGGTTAGGTTGAAATACTGGCGCCCGCCGAGGCGCCGGAAATTGTAACGGAAGAGGAGTACCGAGTGCATCGCACCGGAGAGCTTTACGGACAGTTTGAAACGCTTGAGCAGCAGAAAGCTTCTGCCACCCTCGGTATGTGGATCTTTCTGGCCACCGAAATCTTGTTCTTTGGCGGCCTCTTTCTTACCTACTCGATCAACCGCCAAGCGTATCCCGGCGTCTTTGCCGAGGCCAGCACCACTCTCAGTTTGAAACTCGGCACCATCAATACCTTGGTCTTGATTGCCAGCAGCTTGACTATGGCCATGGCCGTCTGGAGCGCCGAGGTCGGCAAGAAGAAGCTCATTCCTTTGTTTCTCATTCTCACGCTCATTCTTGGCTGTGCCTTCCTCTTCATCAAGGGCATCGAGTACCACGATAAGTACGTCGAACACCACATTCCCGGTCTTCCTTTCCAGTTCGAGCCGGGGTCCGACGTGGCCACCAATGCCCATGCCGAACTTTTTTTCTCCCTCTATTTTGGCATGACCGGTTTGCACGCCATGCACATGGTCGTCGGCGTCGGATTGCTTCTCTGGCTTTTGCGTCAGTCTTTAAAGGGGCGATTCACGCCGGAATACAACACACCCATTGAGAACGTCGGGCTCTACTGGCATTTCGTCGACATCGTTTGGATCTATCTTTACCCGTTGTTATATCTGATTGATCGGCACAAATAGGGCCATTAGGAGAACTACGCGTGTCTGAGCATTCCGAACATTCCGGACATATTGTTTCACCGAAAATCTATCTCCTCATCTTTGCTTCCCTGATGGTTCTCACGGTCACCACTGCCTGGGCCGCCACCGTGGATCTCAACGCCTACTTCATGGGCCTGAACATTATCGTGGCCCTCGTGATCGCCACGTGCAAGGCCAGTCTCGTCGTGCTCTTCTTCATGCACGCTTACTACAGCGCAAAGCGCACCAAGCTCATCATTTTCTGCGGTGTTTTTTGGCTGGCCATTATGCTCTTTTTGACCATGGGCGACTATGCCACCCGCTCCTGGGAAGTCCATTAGTCTGCGGAAGTCCTCGCAGCCTCGGCCTTTTTCGTTCCATCCAAAGCAGCTATCTCTCAGCTACCCGTCCTGAGCGGCGCACACTTCCGCCTGGTTCGGGTTCATTGGTGTGATTTAGGGTAGGTTGGCGACGGTCCGGAGGGAACTTCCGGGTCACCGGTCGGCGAAAGTGGTAGGGGGGAGAAACGAACCGGCCCAGCCCTCAATCCCCTAAAGGGATCCTCGGCTCGCCTCCCCCACTGCCTTTACTATTGCAAACGGTGAGCCAAGTATAAATCATTTGTTTTCATTGGCTTGTCGCTGCATAGCTGGGTAAAAACGCTCTACCTCCGCGAAAATTTACGCGTCAGGTAAATACCTGGCGCCTTGTCTCTCTGCCCAGGTTCTTCCTGCCTGTACCTCTTCGCTCCCGTTCAGGAATCTAAGAGTTCCAGTAATGGCGTGTGGTGGGGATCGAGGGTCTACAGGAGAGTCCGCAGGGGATTCTCGACGGGCTGACCTGTAATTCTTGAGCAGTCATTCCCTCCAGGCCGTTGAGCCATGCCAGCCTTCTATAAAATAGATAAGGACCGCAGACTCGTCATGAGCTCTGCGATGGGCCCCTTCAGCAAGGAAGATGCGCTTGGCCACCAAAATCGTCTGCGTGACGACCCCGATTTCGATCCAGCCTATTCGCAACTCATGGATTTCACACACGTTACTCAAATTTTGCTCACCGCCGCGGACATCCAGCAACTCGCGCTATCCAACATCTTTTCGAAGGAGTCGCGCCGCGCGTTTCTCGTAGCTAACGACCTGGCATTCGGTCTCGCTCGGATGTTTGAAATTCTTCGCGAAAGCGGCGGCGAACGCGGAATTCGCGTATTTCGCAATCTGGAGGAAGCGCTCGACTGGGTCTTGTCTAAGCACGAAGCTCCGTGAACCTTCTTTCTCTCTGCGTGGCAGTATTTCCGCTTCCCGAAGAGCCTAGAATTATCGGTTAGCGCTCACCCATTCTTGACCCCGCCGAATTTTCCCTGCTATTGTGAAGAGTTATTCTGGCCTCAGTCTACCCACTGAGTGCCGGAGCTCCTGTGGAGGGAGCGTTTAAGTCTCATGGGCCTGACCAAACTGGTAATCCGGGGCGCACGGCAGCACAACCTGAAAAATATCAGCCTCGAGATTCCCCGGAACACGCTAACCGTTATCACCGGCCTCTCCGGTTCCGGAAAGTCCTCTCTCGCCTTCGATACCATCTATGCAGAAGGACAGCGCCGCTACGTCGAATCGCTCTCCGCCTACGCGCGCCAGTTCCTCGACCAAATGGAGCGGCCTGAAGTCGACGTCATCGAAGGTCTCTCGCCCTCCATTGCCATCGAGCAGAAAACCACCACCCGCTCCCCGCGCTCGACCGTCGGCACCATCACGGAAATCTACGACTACCTCCGCGTCATCTACGCCTCTGTCGGTGTCCCCCACTGCCCCAAGTGTGGCAACCCCATCGCACGCCAGTCCAGCGAGCAGATAGTCCAGGCCATCCTGAATGGAGAGTTGTGCCAAAGCGACGACCGCGTCATGATCCTCGCGCCCATCGTTCGCGGGAGAAAGGGCGCATACCGCAAAGAGCTCGAGAAGCTCGCGCAAGACGGCTTTGTCCGCGTCCGCATCGATGGAGAACTCTATCCCCTCGACGCGACCCCTAGTCTCGACAAGCGAAAAAACCACACTATCGAAATAGTCGTGGACCGCCTCCTCGTCAAACAAGGCATTGCGGCGCGCCTCGAACAGTCTATCGCCACGGCGCTGAAGCTTGCCGCAGGCCTCGTTACCGTTGCCATCGTCGGCGGCAAGGAGCACGTCTTCTCGGAAAAGCTGGCTTGCCCTGATTGCGGCATTTCCGTTCCACAACTCGAGCCGCGTTCCTTTAGTTTCAATTCCCCCTACGGCGCCTGCCCCGCTTGCAACGGCTTGGGCTCCAAATACGATTTCGATCCCGCCCGAATCATCACGGACTGGTCGCGGCCACTGTTCGACGGCGGCCTCGGTCCCGGCTCCAGTTCCGCCATTTTGAAACGCACCCTCGAGCTTGCCGCTTACGCCTATCACTTCGATTTGGAGACGCCCTTCGAAAAATTTTCTTCGCGCATCCAGAATCTGCTCCTTTACGGCTATCCGCCTTCGGGTGGTCGCAGCGCTCCTGAGCAAAAAGAGCCTGCGAACAAGAAATCTCAGGGAGAAAAAGCCTTCCGTTTTCCCGGCATCCTGAAGTTTCTGGATCGCAACTTCGCGGAATCCGGCTCTGATTCTTACCGCGAGTGGATGACGCAGTACATGTCCGCCACGCTGTGCAACGTTTGCCATGGCAAGCGCCTTCGTCCGGAATCCCTTGCCGTAAAACTTGCCGGCTATTCCATCGCCGATTTCACGGCCCTCTCTCTCTCCGCCGCTCGCCCGGCCGTCGATAAAATCCTCGCGCAACTCACACCTCGTCAGCGCGAAATTGCCGGCCGCCCGCTCGAGGAAGTCGCCGAACGTATCGACTTTCTCCTCGCCGTCGGTCTGGGCTATCTCAGTTTGGACCGTTCCGCCGCCACGCTTTCCGGCGGCGAAGCGCAGCGCATTCGCCTCGCCACCCAGATCGGTTCGCGCCTTCGCGGCGTTCTTTATGTTCTGGACGAGCCGTCCATCGGCCTTCACGCACGAGATAACGATCGCCTGCTCCGTTCTCTCGAGCAGTTGCGCAATCTCGGCAACACGGTCCTTGTCGTCGAGCACGACGAAGACACCATTCGCCGCGCCGACTTTGTCGTTGATCTTGGCCCCGGCGCGGGCAACGCCGGCGGCTACCTCGTCGCGCAAGGCAAGCCCGAGCAGATTGCCACTAGCGCTGAGTCCTTGACGGGCCGCTATCTCAGCGGCGCGGCGCGCATCGCCGTTCCGGAAAAACGCCGCAGTCCCAACGGCAAAACCATCCAAATTCTCGGTGCCAGCGCAAATAATTTGAAAGACGTCGATGTGACGCTGCCGCTGGGCTTGCTCACTGTCGTCACCGGCGTCTCCGGCTCGGGCAAATCTACGCTCGTCAACGATATTCTTTATCGCGCTCTCGCCCAAAAACTTTATCGCTCGATGGAACCGCCCGGCGCGCATCGAGAACTTCTCGGCGCCGATCAAATTGATAAAGTCATCGAGATCGATCAAGCGCCCATCGGCCGCACGCCGCGCTCCAATCCCGCCACCTACACCGGCGTCTTTGCTCCCATCCGTGAACTCTTCGCCATGCTTCCCGAATCGCGCGAGCGCGGGTATCGTCCCGGCCGTTTCAGTTTCAACGTTAAAGGCGGCCGCTGCGAAGCCTGCCAGGGCGATGGCTTGCGCCGCATCGAGATGAATTTCTTGCCTGACGTCTACGTGATGTGCGAAGTCTGCCGCGGCAAACGCTACAATTCCGAAACGCTTGCCGTCCGCTACAAAGGCCACACCATCAGCGACGTGCTCAACCTACCCTCTTCCGACGCCCTAAAACTCCTCGAAAACATTCCGCAGATCCAACAGAAACTCTCGACCCTCGTCGAAGTCGGCCTCGGTTATGTCACGCTGGGCCAGTCCGCCACCACCCTTTCCGGCGGCGAAGCCCAGCGCATCAAACTCGCCCGCGAGCTCTCCAAACGCCAGACCGGCCGCACTCTTTACATTCTCGACGAACCCACCACCGGCCTGCACTTTGACGACGTTCGCAAACTCCTGGACGTTCTCCAGCGCCTCGTCTCTCTCGGCAACACCGTCCTCATCATCGAGCATCACCTCGACGTCATCAAACAAGCCGATTGGATCATCGACCTCGGCCCCGAAGGCGGCGAAGGCGGCGGCCGCATCGTCGCCCAAGGCCCGCCCGAAC
Source organism: Candidatus Acidiferrum sp. (assembly GCA_049800195.1). GTDB lineage: Bacteria > Acidobacteriota > Terriglobia > Acidiferrales > UBA7541 > Acidiferrum. The sequence continues at coordinate 67,362 of JBARJI010000115.1, read as the reverse complement.
TCGTAGCCCGCACCAAAAAATCCTATACCGGCCAGGCTCTCTCCCGCGTTCTAAGCATTTCCAATAACGGTCACGCCAACGCGAGTCCCCACAATGGTCACAGCGCTGGCAACGCTCCCGCCCCCAAATGACGAATACAAGTTCGCTTGTCCCCAATTCGCAACGAGACTGTTCGCGCCTTGTAGTCGCGCATCGTGCTGCCCCGCATCTCGTTACACCTTCTGAGTACTTGGTATCAACCCATTCGCGCGATAAAGTATGTGAGCCTCGATGAGCGTCTATTCCACACCGCCCGTCACGTTCGGCGCCGTCCGCACCTATCCCCTTGCCTCCCGCAAGAGCAAAATAAGTGTCCGCGATTTCTCCAAGCCTCCCGCTGCCAACGCCTCCCTTACAAAATTCCTGGATTCGCTCCCCAACATTCTCGCCGCCGAAGATTTGCGCCATCTCCTCGCCGCGATCCATCGCGCCCGCAAGCAGCGCGCCGCCATCCTCTGGGGCATCGGCGGCCATGTCATTAAAGTCGGCCTCGGCCCTGTTCTCATTGACCTCATGCGCCGCGGCTTCGTTTCCGGCATCGCCATGAACGGTGCCGCACTCATCCACGATTTCGAGATCGCTCTTGCCGGCAACACTTCCGAGGACGTCGAAGCCGGCCTCGGTGCAGGCCAGTTTGGCATGGCCGCTGAAACGGGCGAGTACGTCAACGAATTTTCGAAACTCGCCGCTCGCCTCCACATCGGCTACGGTGAAGCCGCCGGCCAATTTCTCACCAGCGGCATTCTAAACGTCAAGCATGCCTCCTCCAGCGTCCTCGTCGCTGCCTATACACACCGCATCCCCGTCACCGTTCATCTCGCCATTGGCACGGACATTCCTCACATGCATCCCGCCGCCGATGGTCCTTGCCTCGGCGCCGCCACTCACCACGATTTCCGCCTGTTCTGCGCTCTCGTGAAACAAATGCATCCCGGCGGTGTTTATTTGAATTGGGGGTCGGCCGTGCTTCTTCCGGAAGTATTTCTGAAAGCTGTTTCCGTGGCCCGCAATCTTGGCGTTCCGCTTCGTCCCGTTACTACGGCAAACTTCGATTTCATCCAGCACTATCGTCCATTGCAGAATGTAGTGAAGCGTCCCACCATATCCGAGCGCGGAAGCCGCCAGCCGGAATCGCGGGGCTACGCCATCACCGGCCATCACGAACTGCTCATGCCTCTGGTCGCCGCCGCGCTGGCCGCTGGCTGGCCCAAGACTCCGCGCCAAGGCCAGCGATGACCTTCTTCGACGATAATTCGTCCCTTCCGCCGGATCAGCAACCGCCTTCGCCATCGCCCCAAGAGTCCGGCTCCGTCGGGCCCTCGGTTTCCGCGGAACCTCAGCTCTCCGGTGACCCCATCACTCTTGCGGCCTCAGTTCCCTCCGCTGTCCCTTCCTACTCTCATAAACCGGCTCTGCCTGAAGATTTGCAGATCTCCTGGTCCTGGGTCCATCTCGTCCTGTTCCTTTTTTTCGGCACCGTGAGCTTGATTTTGGTGCAAGCCGGCTTCGCTATTTATTACACCCCGCTCCACCATTTTTCCAACGAGCAGGATTTCGAGCGCTTCGTCTTGTCAAAGCCGGCTTTCGCCGTTGGCAGCATGGTTCTCTGGTACGCCTTGATTTTCCTGTTTCTCTACGTCACCCTCTCGGTTCTCCGCGGCGCGCCTTTCTGGCGAAGTCTAGGATGGAGAAACCTCGCCCATCGCAAGGTAGGGTGGCCGCGCAGTCCCTGGATTTACTTGCTTGCGGGCTTCACTCTTTCGTTCGCGGTCTCCATCGCTACGGCCAAAATGCAGCCGCCCGAAAACGTGCCCATCGAAGAGCTTTTCCGCTACAGAAACACGGCCTTGCTCTTCATGGCCATGGCCGTTTTGATCGCGCCTCTCGTCGAAGAAACCGTGTTTCGCGGTTATCTCTACCCTTTGCTGGCAAAGTATTTCGGCGTAGCCACCGGCGTCCTCGTCACCGGCGTTCTTTTCGGATTGATGCACGGCGCCCAGCTTGGCTGGACGTGGGGCCTTGTTTCCGTCCTCATCGTTGTTGGCATCATCTTCACCTTCGTTCGCGCACGTACCGGCTCCGTCTTCGCCAGTTTTCTCCTGCATTTGGGATACAACTCCATGATCGCCGTGGTCAGCATTCTCGGAACAAAAGGCTTCACCAAAATGCCCCCCGCGAACTGACCGATTCGTCTTCTTCCTCCGCCTCCGCTAGAATGCTTGTAGGGGCACGATACTTCGTGCCCTTCTTGGCGCTATCGTTTTGACGAGTCGCTGGTTTTATTTTTTCTGAGCTTGGAACCGGAACCGTGATTCTGAGTCAGATAGGATCCTCTGCAAATGTACGTAGCCCAGCCCATCGAATGGACCGACCGCGGCGTGGTCATGCTCGACCAGCGTCTGCTTCCCGGCCAGGAAGTCAGCTACACCTACACCGATTACCGCGAAGTGGCTAAAGCAATCCGCGACATGGTCATTCGCGGCGCGCCCGCCATCGGCGTTGCCGCCGCGATGGGCGTGGCTCTCGGCGTGCTTCATTCGCAAGCAAAATCCGTCGAAGCCTTGCACTCCGAATTCGCCGAAATCTGCGACACCCTCGCGAAAACTCGCCCCACCGCCGTCGATCTCTTCTGGGCCATCGACCGCATGAAGCGCCGCTTTGCCGATCTCACTGTCCAAACTACCGACCTTGCCAAAATTCGCCAAGGAATGGTCGAAGAAGCGCGCCAAGTTCATCTCGAAAAGAAAGCCACCGACGAAGCCATCGGCCGCTTCGGCGCCGAATTCATGCCGGCCACAGGCCAAGTCATGACGCAATGCAACGCCGGGGCCCTAGCTACCGCTGGCATCGGCAGCGCCCTCGGCGTCCTCCGCGTCGCTTTCCAACAGGGGAAGAAAATTCATATCCTCGTCCCCGAAACGCGTCCCTATCTACAAGGCGCGCGCCTCACCGCTTGGGAACTCCACAAAGGTGGCATTCCCCTCACGCTCATCACCGACAACATGGTCGGCCACTTTCTGAAAACCGGCAAAGTCGGCGCCATCGTCACCGGCGCCGACCGCATCGCCGCCAACGGCGACACCGCCAACAAAATCGGCACATACCAGATCGCCGTTCTCGCCAAGGAAAACAACGTTCCCTTCTATATCGCCGCGCCAGTCTCGACCTTTGATCTTTCCATCCCGAGCGGCGATCACATTCCCATCGAAGAGCGTTCCGCTGCTGAAGTTACCAATCTCCGAGGTGTCCGCATCGCGCCCGACGGTGTGCATGCCGCGCATCCTGCTTTCGACGTCACTCCCGCCCGCTACATCGCCGCCATCTTCACCGAACGCGGCGTCGCCCGCGCTCCCTACACCGATTCTCTCCGCGCGCTGGCGCACTCCGCGCAGCTCGCTACTTCGCCTTCCGCGCGGTAGCCGCATGCGCACACTGGAATGATCCACGTAATTCACAAAGCAATTTGCGCCGTGGCCTTCTTGGCATTGTTTCTGTCCGTCGTTCAGGCCGCGCCGCAGCGGGCAAGCAAATCTCCTGCCTCCAAATCCCAGCCCATCCGCCTTGATCCTGCGAATCCACACTATTTCCTTTTCCGTGGAAAAGCTGTTGCCCTGATCACTAGCGGCGAGCACTACGGCGCGGTCCTCAACCCAGACTTTGACTATCAAAAATATCTTGCGACCTTGGAGGCCGATGGCCTGAACTACACGCGCCTCTTCACTGGCTCCTACGTCGAAGTCCCCGCAAAATCCTTTGGCATCTTGCACAACGATCTTGCTCCCGAGCCCGGCCGCTTCCTTGCCCCATGGGCGCGCAGTAATACTCCCGGATACGCGGGCGGAGGAAACAAGTTCGACCTGGAAAAATGGGGTCCCGAATTCTTCGCGCGTCTCCGCGACTTCCTTTCCGAAGCCGCCAAGCGCGGGATCGTCGTTGAAATCACTCTCTTTTCTTCTGAATACGGCGAAGCGCAGTGGCAGATGAGCCCGCTTAATCCGTCCAACAACATCAACAACACCGGCGCGATCGAATGGAAGAATCTTCATACTCTCGAAAACGGAAGCATCCTCGCGCATCAGGAGAAATACACGCGCAAGATCGTTCGTGAAGCCAATGGGTTCGACAACGTGATTTTCGAAATTCAAAACGAGCCTTGGTCGGACCGTCCCGTTCTTGCCGGCGTCATCAATCCATATCTGCGCCCTCCAGAGCGCGATAATTTTCCCAATTCCGTCGATTTGCCTGATGAACTTTCCATGACTTGGCAAGCTCGCGTCGTCGATTGGATCACGCAAACAGAGTCCACACTGCCCAATCACCATCTGATTGCCCAGAACTATTCCAACTTTGGTTTGCCCGTCAGAAAACTCCTGCCATACATCGACATCGTGAACTTCCACTATGCCTACCCAGACGCAGTAACACTCAACTATGGCCTCGGCAAAGCTATCTCCTATGACGAGACAGGTTTTCTCGGACTCGAAGATGGCGCCTATCGCCGACAAGCCTGGAATTTCATGCTGTCAGGGGGAAGCGTCTTTGATGGCCTCGACTACTCCTTCACAACTGGCCATGAAGACGGCTCTTACTCCGAGGCGAACGGCCCGGGCGGTGGAAGTCCTGCTCTGCGCCGCCAGCTTCGAGTCCTCAGCAACTTTCTGCAATCATTCTCTTTGGTTGATCTGCGGCCGGACAGTCGCACCGTGAAACACGCCGCAGGCCTAACGCCTCGAGTTCTGTCCAATCCGGGCAAAGAGTACGCCTTGTATCTAGATGGCAAAGGCCCCGTGGAATTGACCCTGGTTCTTCCGCCAGGGAGCTACTTCGCCGAGTGGGTCGACGTTCTGACAGGGAACATCGAGGAGCGCGAAGCCTTCCGCCATAAAGGCGGCGAAAGGATTCTGAATTCGCCCGCTTTCCAGAACGGGATCGCATTGCGCCTGGAAGGGACGATGGCCAGCACGTCGCGTTAACCGCGGGCTATCCTCCCTCGGCTGGAATTACTACTGCCTCCGTTCAGCAGTTTCCGCCTGCTGCTCGTCCAAGTTCCCCTGCGCGGTTATACTGCTAGTATGAAAACTGCTGTGTCCATCCCCGACGAAATCTTCAGACGCGCAGAGCGCCTCGCGCGGCACACCAATCGCTCGCGAAGCCGCCTGTTCAGCGACGCCTTGAGAGAATATTTAATCCGTCATTCTCCAGACGAGATTACGGAGGCGGTAAACAGAGTCTGTGAGGATCTTGGAGATACCTTCCAAGACCCATTTGTGGCTGCGTCTACGCGGCGCGTTCTTGAGAACATCGAGTGGTGATCTCGCAAGGTGAGATTTGGTGGGCTGACCTGCCTGAGCCGGCGGGCTCTGGCTCCGGCTTCCGGAGGCCGGTCGTCGTCCTTCAGTCAGACGCCTTTAATCGCAGCAGCATTCGCACGGTCGTCTGCGTACCATTAACGACCCAAATGAAGTGGGCTTCGTCTCCGGGAAACGTAGCGTTATCAAAGCGTCTGACGGGCTTGCCCAAAGAATCCGTGGCCAACGTATCCCAAATCGTCACCATCGACAAACAGTTCCTCACGGAGCGAGCCGGCAAGCTGCCGCACCGAAACTTGCAACTCATTCTATTGGGAGTCGGCATCATTCTCGGGCAGAAGGTCTCACACTCGGCACCTCTAACTCGTTGGCCGTCCTCCAGCTTCGCCCTTCAGTCCAAATCTTTCCCCTTCTCCTCGGGAGTTGCGGGGAACACATTGTGCTGCGGCGCTGGCATTGGAAGATCGCCCATGCGATCTTTCCAGAGGGCTTTGTTAAGTAGCGTAGTATCGACCGCATCAGCGTGGCTGAAATCCAGGTTCTTCCCCGCTCTCCAATCCTTCGTGTTCATTTCATAGATCAATCCATTGTCGCGGTTGCGGTAGTCCGCGCTAAACGCCGGCTGCTGCCCGGTCCCGCTGAAGAGCGGCGCCATCACCGCCGCGCGCGAATCGTTCGCATTCATCAGGGGCACGCCCAGCAGCGCTTCAATGGTTCGCACCACATTGATCGTGGTATAGAACGAGTGGTCCACGAACGGTTTCGCTTCGGCGCCCTCTCCGCCAGGCTGCGGCGCATATTTGCTGATGACGAGCGCGATGCTCCGGTGAGAGTCCACGTGGTCTGGTCCGTCCTGCGCGTCATCCTCCAGAATCAGGAACGCAGTATCCTCCCAATAAGGGCTGTGCGATACGGCATCCACCACGCGTCCGACCGCCAGATCGTTGTCCGCAACTGACGCCGTAGGCTTCGGCTGGTTCTTCGTCAGCCCTGCAGTGTGATCATTCGGCAGTCGAAGCAAAATGAATTGCGGCATCATGTCCTTCCCTGCCTGGCGAGCGGCCACAAATTGGCGAAACTCGTTCAGAAATTCGTCCGCACGCAACTGGTCCGGATACGCAACCTCAAAATCAGGAAACAGCGGATCGAAATGGCCTCGCAATTCCACTTCACTGGCCACATTTTTCGCCAGAATCGGGATGGCCCATGGATAAGGGCTGGGCCCGCCGTTAGGGTCGCCGACATTTTTTTCCAGTGGCTCGCCCTTATTGATTACGCTGCGTGGACAAGCCTCGCCTTCCGCCTTGGGCGGTCCTGATTGAGGTTGTCCCGCACCGCCCTTTTCATTGCACCAGCGGCTCACGATATATTCGCCGTAATGACGGTACGAAACACCGTGGCTCGCGAAATCCTTCCAGAGATAGCCGCCAGTCGGCTCTCCGGCGTCCGGGATTTCATCTTCGGCCGCCTCGCCGCTCAACAAAGCTCCCTCGGAATCGTAGGTATGTTCCTTTCCGCGATAGTTGATCGGCCAGGTTTTTTCGTTGTAGTCCGAGTTCGATGCCGAAGTCGACCACACATGGCCGTCTCCCGAAACTTCTCCGCTGTCATAAAAATTATCCAGAATGCCGAATTGTCGCGCGAGCTTGTGCTCATTGGGCGTGATGTCCTCGCCATACATCGCTAGCGAAGGTTCGCCGTTGGCGCCCGCAAGGTCTCCGAAGACCTGATCGTACGTGCGATTTTCCTTAATGATATAAATCACGTGATGGATTTTGTTTTCGCCGGCCGCGAAAGCCACGCTGTCGCCATTGCCGCGAAACGCGTTTGTGGCGACAACCTGCTTCGTGTATTCCGCAAGATTCGCCGTCAAATCTGCAAGCGGAACACGCGCCAGCGAGCCGTGGATCATCGCGGGCCCGTAAGGAAAGCGTGGCCTCCCGTCGTCCCTCTTTCCGATGGATTTAGGATTCGGTCCGGAACCGCGCCCTTTGTCGGTTGCAATCAGCAGATCGTTCCCAGTGGTGGCCACGACCGTGGGGTACCACTCCGTGGGAATGAACCCAACGGCTTGGGCGTCTTCGCCCGCACGAACTTTAGCACCATTCACATCCGCAAGATCGAACACTCCCACAGAATCCGAAATGGCGTTTGCGGAAAAAAGTGTTTTTTCATCTGGAGAAAGAGCTAAATATTCCGGATCGCTCCCGCCGTATTTTTGTCCCGGAAGTTTCGTCGAGAGATAGGACACGATCTTCCCGGTCCGCGCGTCGAGCTCCGCGATTTCATCTCGATCGGTTAGAGCGACATAAAGCCTGGAATCCTTCCGATTGAGCAAAAGCGCCGTCGGATGCGAGCCTCCCGCGAGCGGCGATGCCGGTTTGCGCAGCGAAATAATCCGAAGCACGCGTCCACTTGCCAAATCCAGCTCCGCCACGGAAGAAGCATTCCATAGCGACACGAAGCCGCGCTTTCCGTCAGCCGTCATCGCCGTCGTATACGGCAAAGAAGCCGGGATGCGCTTCATCGTTGAAAGATCGAACCTATAGATGATTCTCCCGTCGCTCGTATTCAGGAGCACCGCTTCGTCCGAGTTGTTACACGCCACGAGCAGTCTTTCCTCTCCTCCGCTCATGCCCACGCTCAGCCCCGCCGGATAAGTAACGTCCTTGAATTCATCGCGGCGGAGCTTCCCCGCGGGAATTTTCGTACGCGGCGCCAAGGCGATAAATCGTTCTGGAGCAACGCGTCCGTTCTCGAAGCTGTAAACGGCGATGCCGTTGCCCGTGCTTCCCTTCCGTTTGCCCAGCGGATCGGTAAGCGAAGCCATGCTCGCAAAGATATGCTTGCCGTCGAGACTGAATGCGAGCCCCAGAAAATACGTTTGCCGGGCTCTGCCACTAAGTCGGTCATCTGGAAAATCGGCCAGTTCATTCGTTTCGATATTCAAAACAGAAAGAGATTGCTTCATCTCCGAAGTGTACGCACCATATCCGCTGTGCAGCAGCACCGCAAACTTTTCGTCGGGTGAAATGGCGATAGCCGTAGGAAGGTTGTTGACGGGGCGCGGGTTTCCCGGAACTTGACCGAGCAATTTGCCGTTCGGCAATTGCACCGTTGGCGGTACTTCCTGCGCGGCGAGAATCTGCGGCTCGAGAAGCAAAAAGAGCGGCAAAAACAGGAGTACCAACGAAAGCCGGTGCAAACCGCGAACTATGTTTTCCATCGCGCGAGTATAAGGGTTGCGTATCACAATTCTGTAAACGTTTGGATTGTATATTGCAGCCATCAGATCACCAGAACTCTCCATTTTCGGAAGCGCGGTTCCCGCATCCTACGCCACCGTGCCAGCCACGGCAAGGCGCTCTCACGCGAGCCCTTTCTCCGTCACCGCCGAGCCCGCGATTCTAGAAAAATTGATCTGCGCTTGACGTGGCGGAACGCCTGGCCTATGGTTTTTTGCGCGAAAGCATAATGTAAATCTCCGACTCTCGCAGGCGCGCTGCCTTTGCGCGGAAACGCGTGCGCGAAAAAGAATTTGCAAGGAAGCGTTTGCACGGAACGCTGCAAAAAACGATTTGTGCCAAGAAAGGTTGCCCATGCCTGCCGTCGAGGCCAAGATTTTTCCCATCGATGCTCTGCGCGAATTCAGCACGCGCATCTTTCTCCACTACGGTGTTTCCAAGGAGGACGCCGCACAAGCCGCCGACGTCCTCGCCTCCGCCGACCTCCGCGGCATCGACTCGCACGGTGTAGCCCGCCTCTACAGTTACTTTGGCCTGCTCAACGAGGGCCTCATCAATCCAAAACCTCATATCGCGATTGTCCGCTCGACATTGAGCACCGCGACCATCGACGGCGACAACGGCCTCGGCCTTGTCGTCGGTCCGCACGCGAATCGCATCGCCATGGATATGGCGGATAAAGCCGGCTCTGGCTGGGTCAGCGTCTGCAACACCAACCATTTCGGCATCGCCGGTTACTACGTTCTGCAAGCTCTCGAACGCGACATGATTGGCTGGGCCATGACAAATTCCAGCAGTCTCGTTACTCCTCTCTGGGGCATGCAGCGCATGCTTGGTACAAATCCCATTGCTATCGCCTTCCCCGGCAAGGAAGAGCCGCCCATCGTCATTGATATGGCGACGTGCACGGCGGCCTACGGGAAAATTGAAATCGCGCGCCGCAAAGGAGAATCGATTCCTCTCGGCTGGGCCATCGATAATCAGGGCCGCGACACGACGAATCCCGATGATCCCGTCAACGGCGGATGCCTTCTTCCGCTCGGCTCGGACCGCGAACGCGGCGGCCACAAAGGTTACGCGCTGGCCGTCATGGTGGACGTGCTCTGCGGCGTCCTCGGCGGCGCGAATTGGGGGCCGTTTGCTCCGCCCTTCGCTTTGCGCCAAGTGATTCCCACCGAGAGTGTCGGCAAAGGCATCGGCCATTTTTTTGGCGCGATGCGCATCGACGGTTTTATCGACCCGGATTCCTTCAAGCGGCAGATCGACGACTACGTTCGTGTGTTTCGCGCGACCAAACCCGCTCCCGGCACCAACGGTCCGCTGATTCCCGGCGATCCGGAACGCCTCGCGGAAGCCGACCGCCGCAAGAATGGAGTGCCGTTGGTCATGCCCGTGGTCGAAGACCTGCGCGCGATCTCGAAACAAACGGGCATCCCTTTCGACTGAACCAACGAGCTGGCGAAGTTGCTCCCATTTTTATGCTGGACGAAGCGCCATGACGATTCTTTCGCGGCGGCTGAAAAGCGCGAAGAAGCCGAGAAGCTGCTTCAGCGGAAAATATTTTTTGTTGAGGAGCTTCATCGCGCGCACGGCTTCTTCTCCGGTGATGATTACCACGGTGGCGTCCACGAATTCGCCGAGCGGGTCGCCCTTCATGGTGCAGGGCGCGATTTTCACGCGGGGATTGTTGCGAATGCGCTTCACTTTTCCAGTGTTGCCAATCGTATACATGTAGAGGCGCGCTTCGTTTCCCGCGAGATCGCTGGTTGGATCGGCGGCGAACCATACCGGCGTTTTCACGCCTTCGCCGGTCTTCTTGAAAGTTTCGAGACTGAGATATTTGTGATCGCGAAATGCCGCAAATCCCATCGAGTGTCTCCTGCCCGTTCGATGCACTGCGTTCCCTTCGGGGCACCAGCGGACGGAACGGGAGTGGAGAGGCGTGGCACTGATTCGCGAGGCGAGCCGGGACCGGTCGAAGCGGACGGGGCAGGATGAAATTTGGGAGGAGCCGGGCAGCGGCGGTTGCGAGAGGAACACAGTGTGCGGCCCCCACCCCCCAGGTGTCCGCAAGTCATGAGGTAAAGATATGAAACGAATAGAGTTGCGGGCATTCCTGCGTGTAGCGCACTGCGGGAGGAGGCGCTGCGAGAAAGGAGAGGCGGGAGGAGCCCCTCCCCTGTTTTTTGTAAGTGTTGCATCTAAAGGACTTAGATTTCCTGTAAGCTGTTTAGAATCAGCGTTTACGGGCGATTGTGTAAGTGTTGCTTCTACAAGGGTTACGGGAGGAGCAAAGAGCGAAGAGTTTCGGCTCGGTTTGGGAATGCTGGCGGCTGGAGCACGGGGCGTTCTTGACGCAGAGGGGTCAGAATTCAAGGAAGGCAAACAGAAAAGAGGGAAGTGGCGCGAAGGGGAGGAGGATGGGGTGCGTGTCGAGCCAAGCATAAAATATTTTACCATGGATAGTTACTCGTTGTCAATAGTTTTCTTGTTTACGTGTATGTCATTCGAACGGGGAGGCGGGGACTGGAAGGAGGGTGGCGGAAGTGGAGAGGTTTGAGGGAGTTGGCGGGAGTTTGGTGAGACGGTGTGGTGATGAATAATTAGGTGAACGTCCCGTCTGTTCCCCGGTTTTGTCCCCCGGTTTTCCCCGGTTTTCGGAATCGCTCTTGACACGGCCGACTTCGTTAGACATGTCCCCGGGTTTCGTCCCCGGGTTTCCAGGTTCGTTTCAGAGTCTTACGTCCGGGCCACCCGCCCTTTTAAGTTTGACCCCGCACTTCCACTATGATCCCTTGATTGTGATCGGGGATCACCCTCGGATTGAGTGGATCGATCTTGATTGCCTCCTTGAATCTCTCCGCTTCGGCTAAGGAGGGGAGCAGACTGTATTCATTCAATGGGCCGGCCATCTCGCGCACCTGTTCGACGGTATAACCGCAGTCGTTGAGGATGGACAGGAAAATGTCATCGGCATCCAAGACTTCATACCCCAGCAGCTTTAGGCCATCCGCAGCACGCTGCAGTTTAGGTGCGTAGCCGAACTCAAGCAACTTTTGTTTGCCATCGGTCGAAACCATCGTTCGCTGCTCAATTACATCTTGCGGAAAGGCATATCCTGAAACCACCCAGCCCGGAGACTGCTTGTGCATCTGAGATTTACAATCATGGGGCTCCAGAGGAAGACGATCGAGGTCGGGCAGCTCCGTTAAGAATCGAGTGGGATTGTCAACGCCGTCAATTTTGCTCCATTGATATTTGTTGAATTTGGGATGCCACTCGCGCTCGATGGACGCTACTCGGTATCCCTCTCGGCCGGGCCACCTTCTCCAGAACGGTTCCTGAATCAGGTAGCCCACAAAGATGAAGTTCGTCGTCATTGGTTCTCTTTCGGCTGCTGTGGCACGGGCAGTGGAGGGGGTATCCTAGCGGGAGGAGTTGCGCCCGCTGTTCTTGCAGCGGCATTCACATCACCGACCGTAGCTGATCTAGTCGGTCCGTAGTTGTTCTGGTAAGTCACGCCCGTATTCGGGTTCGTGTTGAACGTCGGATCCTTGATGTGTGGAGTCTCGACACCGCCATGAGCCTTGCCAGCCACGTCAACCTGGCTACCATTATCCATGGTGACCCGGTTCCTTCCAATTTCGTTGGCAACACTTTGGCCCTGCTCGGCCGTTGCGGGGGTCTTGGGACCGGCCACTGCGACAACGGCAAGGATAATTCCACCAGCTCGACCACCGTCTTGCGCGAGACCTGTTGCAACGCCGGCCATGTCTCCCTTTCCTGCGGACTGCATCGCGCTGAAAGTCGCGTCACCCAAGCGCAAAAGATTAGCCGCGCCGCTGGCGAGATCTCCGGTTACTCCGTTGGCGAAAGTGTTGATGGCCGCGACCGTGGGAGATGTATGGTCGTTGGCGGACATTCCATCCTGCCTGAACACTTGGACTTTTGAATCGATCCAGTCGGCGATGGAACTTGCGGACCAGCTGCAGCAGTGGCCGTCGAGGTCGGCAAAGGATTCGGGGCCGTCAGAGACCATGGCGTAGAGGTTGAGAGTTTGCGGGTTGGTGAGGTTGGCGTAGGGGACGGGAACCGGGGTGCTGGACCAGTCGGAGGAGAGCCATCGACCGAAGCGGCTGGTGTAATAGCGGGCGCCGAAATCGTCGTTGCCGGTTTCGGTGTCGCGTTCTTTGCCCTCGAACTTGTAGTTTTGCGAGCAGGTGTTGGTGTAGGGGTGCTCGCCGCCGTAGGGATCGAAGTCGGCGTCGTAGCAGAGGGTGCCAGTGTTGGTGGTCATGACGCGAGAGGAGCCGAGGAAGTCTTCGGCGTAGTATTCGGGATTGCCGCCCGCAGGGAGGATGGCGACACGCTTGCCGCCGAAGAAAATGTATTCGTTCAGCGTGGCGCCGGTAGCAGTGGTTTCGGCGAGGATTTCGCCGCCGGAGCCGTACCAATAAAGTTTGCCGTTGGATTTGGAGACGCGGCGGCCGTCGCCGTCGTAAAGATAGGTGACTCCAGCGGCGGTTTTGATTTGGCTTTCGGCGTCATAGGTGTAGGGCCGCCGATAGGGGCGGGGCGGGTTACGCACATCGTGGGGGTTCACCGCAGAAGGATTGAAAGTTTGAGATGGGTGGACAGAAACTAAAAAGAGGAGGCGGGCCAGGTCGTCCCGCCTCCTTAGGTCCCCTTTCGGGGATGTCCGGCCAGCCTGACGGAGGGCGGCTAGCCGGTCGTGTGTTGGCCTACCTATATAATCCCGGTGGAGCGAAAAAAGTTCCGGAGGAAATGAAAAAAGTGGCTAGAATCTGTGGGGCAGAGCGCAGATTGTGCGAGAAATGAGAAAAGCGCTGGGCGAACCGTCCAGGGCAACCGCGCCGGGGTTGCCCTGGTTAAACTGGTTGGCCTAGGCCGTAAGTTATAGAACATATTAGCCTTATGGCCCAGAACGCTTGAGAGAAGATTAGAGTTTGCGGTCCTAAGCTACAGGAAGCTGGCTACGACTTATGCCTCGTACCTCCACATTGAATCCAGATAACATATTGCGTTTTCTACAAGTTACGCGAGAAGAGGTGTCGGCGAACGAGATTGCGGCGGGGTTGCACCTGGGGAAGTCGGAGCGCAAGGGGCTATTCAAGATTTTGGCCGCGATGAGGAAGCGGGGCGCGATTCAAGAGTTGCCGGGGGGGCGGTACCGGCTGGCGGGGGGGAAAAGCGGGGTGGAGGCGGGAAGCAAGGGGGCTCGCTTGGCAGAGACTGGAGCTGCAAGTGGAACGGCAGGACGGGCATCCACGGACAGCGCGCGCGCCGGGCATGGTTCCACGGGGAACGTTGCGGTGCGGAGGGCGGCGGCTTCCTACGCGACGGCGCGGGATGAGGTGCGAGGGCGGCTAGTGCTGCATCACGATGGGTACGGATTTGTGGTGCCAGATGTGCCGATGCCGCAGTTGGATGGAGACGTGTTCATTCCGCGAGACGCGGTGGAAGACGCGATGCATGGCGATCATGTGCTGGCGAAGCTGCAGCGCGTAAGCGAGTTTCGTGGAGGCGGCGGGCGTGGGGGCGGGCAGAGAGCTGAGGGGCGGATTGTGCGCGTGCTGGGGCGGGCGCACCCGTCGGTGGTGGGATTGTTTCGGTATGGGCCGCGCGGGAATGTGGTGCTGCCTTATGACACGCGAATACAGCATGAGATCGAGATCCCTGCTGGAGAGGAATTGACGGCAGGGCTGCGGGCGAAATTGGGGGTGGGAGATGGCGGCGCGCGCGGGAGGCGGTTTGAACGGCTAGCGGAACTCGATGGGGCGGTGGTGAATGTGGAGCTGATGCGTTATCCGCGCGGAGGAGCGGCGGCGACGGGGCGCGTGATCGAAATCTTGGGGCGGCCGGGGGATCTCGGGGTGGATACCGAGATCATTATTCGCAAGCATCATTTGCCGCATGAATTTTCACACGGCGTGTTGGAAGAGGCGGAACGGCGCGCGGAGCCGGTAAGCGAAAGCGAACGCGAAGGGCGCGACGATTTTCGGCATTTGCCGATCGTGACGATTGATGGAGAGACGGCGCGGGATTTTGACGACGCGGTTTACGTCGAACGGCGGGCGAGTGGCGGCTGGGGGTTGCAAGTACACATCGCGGACGTGGCGCACTACGTCCGAACGGGGACGGCGCTGGATCAGGAAGCGCGGCTGCGCGGGACGTCAGTGTATTTTCCGGACAGGGCTGTGCCGATGCTGCCGGAGGCGCTTTCGAACGGGATGTGCTCGCTGAAGCCGCACGAGGAGCGGCTGGTGATGAGCGCGCTGATGGAGTTTGACGCGGCGGGGAAGATGTTGAGCGCCCACATGACGCCGGGAGTGATGCGGTCGGCGGAGCGCATGACGTATACGGATGTGAATAAGGTGATTGTGGGGGACGCGGGAGCGACGGTGCGGTACGCGGGGCTGGCTGCGCATTTTCGGGACATGAAAGAGCTGGCGCTGCTGTTGAACAAGCGACGAAATGAGGATGGCTCGATTGATTTCGATTTGCCCGAGCCGGTGATCGAGTTTGATGAAAAGCAGCAGATGACGAATATCGTGCGGAGCGAGAGGAACATCGCGCACCGCTTGATTGAGGAGTTTATGCTGGCGGCGAATCGGGCGGTGGCGAGTTATCTGTTGCGGCGTGGGATTGCGGCGCTGCATCGCGTACACGAGAAGCCGGACGCGCGGAAGGTTTTGGAGTTCGAAGAGCTGGCACGTGCGTTTGGGTATTCGCTGGGCGTGGCGGATTTGCACCAGCGGGAGATTGCAGTGCGGCATGGGCGCGTGCCAGCGCCGGCGAAAGCAGGGCGACCGGATTCTTATGGACATGGACGCGAGCGAGGGATGCGCGTGACTTTGCCCGGAGCGACAGAGCTGCGGATTACGCCGCAGCATTATCAGAAGTTGTTGAGGAAGTTGGCGGGGAAGCCGGAAGAGAGGATCGTTTCGTACTTGATGCTGCGGTCGCTGAAGCAGGCGCGGTATGCGGCGGAGGCGTTGGGACATTTTGCTTTGGGATTTGACGAGTACACGCATTTTACTTCGCCGATTCGAAGGTTTCCGGATTTGATCGTGCATCGCGTGTTGAAGTGGGCTTTGGAGCATCCACACGCTGCGCCGCCGGCTTCGAGCCATGCGGCGCGGGGCGTGGATGCCACGCTCTATTCGCAGACGCAGCTGGAGGAGATTGCGTCGGAAACTTCGGAAGCGGAGCGGCGCGCGAACGGGGCGGAGCGCGAATTGATGGACTGGAAGACGGCGCAGTTTATGGAAGCGCATCTGGGCGAGGAGTACGAAGGACTGATTATTTCAGTGCAGAAGTACGGATGCTTTGTCGAGCTGTTTGAAGTTTTTGTGGAGGGGTTACTGCCGATTAATGCGCTAGAGGACGCGGCGGGCGCGCGAGTTGTTTTTCGCGAGCGCGATCACGCGATGGTTGCGTTGTCGGGTGGCGAAGGAAGACGCGGCGGGGCTGGAGCGCGGCGCGGGCGCGGTGCAAAGCCGCGGGAGTTGGCGTGGCATTTGGGAGATCGAGTGCGTGTGCGGGCAGAAAGGATCGACCCAATGCGGCGGCGGGTTGAGTTCGCGATTGCTGATCATCCTTAAACGATCGAATCGCGTTAAAAAGAGCGCTTTCGGAAGGCTCGAAGAATTCTGTTATTCTGAATAGCTAGCTAGCCAGCGGCCACTCCGCCTTGCGGCTCCGAAATACCTTTATGGAAAGGAATCATTCATCGTGAGCACGTCTACAGTTTCTGGGCGCGTAGTGAAGCGCGTACATAATTTTAATGCGGGGCCGGGGGCTTTGCCGCTGCCGGTGCTGGAGCGGATTAAAGAGGAGTTGCTGGATTGGCGCGGCAGCGGGATGTCGGTGATGGAGATGAGCCACCGGTCGCCGGAATTCGAAAGCATTATTGCGGGGGCGGAGGCTGGGTTGCGGAAGCACCTCGCGATTCCCGAGGAGTATGCGGTGCTCTTTTTGCAAGGCGGCGGGAGCATGCAGTTCACGATGGCGCCAATGAATTTGTGCTTGCCGGGAAAGCCGGTGGATCTGATTCATACGGGGACTTGGACGGCGAAGGCGCTGGGAGAATTGAAGAAGGGCGTCCTGCATCATGTGGCGGCTTCGACGGAGGCGGAGAAATTCGCGCGGTTGCCCCGCCAGGACGAAATCAAGCTCTCGGCGGACGCTTCGTATGTGCATATCTGCACGAACAATACGATTGAGGGGACGCAGTGGACGGAGATGCCGGAGACGGGCGGGGCGCCCCTTGTGGCGGACATGTCCTCGGATATTGCTTCGCGGCCGATTGATGTGAAGAAATTCGGGCTGATTTTCGCGGGAGCTCAAAAGAATCTGGGCCCGAGCGGCGTCACGGTCGTGATTGTGCGAATGGATTTGGCGGAGCGCGCGGACAAGAATTTGCCGACGATTTTGCAGTACCGGACGTTTATCAAGGAAAAGTCGCTGTACAACACGCCGCCGACGTTTGCGGTGTATATCGTGGGGCTGGTGATGGAATGGATCGATGCGGAAGGCGGCATCACCGCGATCGAGAAGCGCAATAGTGCCAAGGCCAAATTACTTTATGACACGATCGAAGGGAGCAATGGATTTTATCGCTGTCCGGTGGAAAATACTTCGCGGTCGAAGATGAACGTGGTGTTTCGCGTGGCGGGCGAAGATGAGGCTGTTGAGAAGGAATTTGGAAAAGAGGCTGCCACGGCGGGGCTTGTCGGGATACCCGGACACCGGTCTGTAGGCGGGATGCGGGTATCGCTCTACAACGCGGTTACGCTTGAAGCGGTGGAAGCACTTACCGGTTTCATGCGCGAATTCCAGCGCACACGAGGCTGAGAGACGTCAGAAAATTGGCTAAGATAGCAGGCTAGAATCCGGGGCTACGGCGAAACCTGCGAGCACAGGCAAGAGTGCCTGTGCTACTTGGCGGCTGCGCCGGGCTCTAAATCCCCTTTCTTCCCGGATCGAACTTTCCCTTTGTACTTCTACAAGAGTGAGTGTATGGTTTCTTGACGAAGCGACAGGGGAGAGTATCGATGGAGCAAAAGAGGATTGAACTTCCGCAGGGGACGCTGGACCTACTGATTCTGCGCACGCTGGCGCTCGAGCCGCAGCATGGTTGGGCGATTTCGGAACGCATTCACCAAATATCGAGCGATGTGTTGTTGATTCAACAGGGATCGCTGTATCCGGCGCTGCACCGGCTGGAGCGGCGGGGATGGGTCAAAGCGAGGTGGGGGACGTCCGAGAATAACCGGCGCGCGAAATACTACGAGCTTACAAAAGCGGGGCGGAAACAGCTCGAACTCGAGAAAGATTCCTGGAATAAATTGGCGACGGCCGTGGCGCGGATTTTGGAGACGGCGTAGGGAGGGCATGGTGTTCAACGATTTGCTTTTCCGTCTGCGGGCCCTATTGCGACGTGAAACCGTCGAATCGGAAGCGGACGCGGAGCTGCGATTTCATTTCGAGAAGCAGGTTGAGAAGAACATCAAAGCGGGTCTCACACGGGAAGAGGCGCTGCGCCACGCGAGGATTGAATTTGGCGGGCATGAACAGCTGAAGGAAGAGATTCGCGACGCGCGAGGCGTGAATTTGATCGAAACGTTCATTCAAGATATTCGCTACGGGCTGCGAATTCTGGGACGTACCCCGGTTATCACCAGTGTAGCCATTTTGTCACTCGCCTTGGGCATTGGCGCAAACACCGCTATTTTCAGCTTGATTGATACGGTAGTGCTGCGATTTTTGCCGGTGCAAAAGCCAGAGGAACTTGCGCAAGTGCAGATTCGGAACTCAAGGACGCCAAACGACGAACCCGATCCAGAATTCACATATGCCCTTTGGGAAGAACTGCGTAACCAGCAGGATGTTTTCTCGAATATGTTGGCGTGGAACTCGACGCGATTCGATCTTGCGCATGGCGGAGCCGTGCATGATGTAAATGGGCTGTTCGCGAGCGGCGACTATTTCACGGCCCTTGGTGTCTATCCGGCCGCTGGGCGGCTGATTACCGCAGCTGACGACAAGCGCGGCTGCGCCAGCCTGGCCGTTCTTAGCTACGGCTTTTGGCAGGATCATTTAGGAGGCGCGCAGAGCGCAGTTGGTAGCACGCTCTCGCTCGATCATCACAACTTCGAGGTGATCGGCGTGAGCGCGCCGGGATTCTTCGGTGTGGAAGTGGGAAAGAAGTTTGATGTTGCGGTCCCAATTTGCACGGCTGACGTGTTCGATGGAAAGGATTCTCGCCTTGACCATCGCTCGTGGTGGTGGCTGAGGGTAATGGGCCGCGCCAAGCACGGTGTCAGTCCAAAGCAATTGAAAGCACGGCTTGCGCTGATCTCGCCGCTTGTTTTTGCGACGGCGGCGCCGCACGACTACGAGCCCAAGGATCAGGAGAATTTTCTCAAAATGTCACTCGGGACCGTGCGAGCCGCAACGGGAATCTCCGATTTGCGCCAGCAATTTATAGAGCCACTCAATGTTTTGATGGGCGTGGTGGGGTTGGTGCTGCTGATTGCCTGCGCCAATATCGCGAGTCTCATGCTGGCACGCGCGGCCTCGCGGCACAAGGAAATCGCCGTGCGGAAAGCTTTGGGCGCTTCCCGGGCTCGTTTGATCCGGCAATTGCTGACGGAATGCGTGCTGCTTTCGATGGCAGGCGCGCTGCTCGGCGTTCTCTTTGCACGTTGGGGGACTTCGCTACTAGTTCGTTTTATTTCTACGGGCGATAACAAAGTTTTTCTTGACCTGTCGTTTGACTGGCGGATATTGAGCTTTACGGCAGCCGTGGCCGTCTTCACGGGCCTTCTCTTTGGCGTGCTTCCCGCCCTCCGCTCGACACGCGTTTCTCTAACGTCGGCGATGAAGGGCAGCCAGGCGGCGGGTGACGAAAGCCGCGGCAAGTTTCGTCCCGGAAAATGGATTGTCGCCTCGCAGGTTTCGCTCTCGCTCGTCTTGTTAGTTGCGAGCGGGCTTTTTCTTCGGAGCCTTGTAAAGCTTGTCACCCTGGACATCGGTTTCGACCGAAAAAATGTACTGGTCGTGGGTGCGAACTTGCACAATGAGAAAATGGCGCCCGAGCGCCAAGCAGCGGTGTTTGATGGAATCGAGGCACGTCTGCGAGCGCTTCCGGGCGTTGTTTCGGGGAGCCGTTCGGTAATGACTCCGGTAAGCAACTTCGTCTGGAACAATCGTCTACTCGTGGATACGCCCAATGCGCCGACAGGGGACGCCGCGCTCGTCTACTTCAATTTTGTATCGCCAGAATACCTGGGGACGATGCGCACTCCGCTTCTGGCGGGGCGCAATTTCAACGATAGCGATTCTGAAACGGCTGCGCTAGTCGCCATCGTGGACGAAACGCTCGCTCGAAAATTCTTTCCAAAGGGCGATGCGCTTGGAAAGTATTTTCGCATCCCACCGGATCCCGGCAAATCTGTGCGGCCGATCCAAATTATTGGACTCGTAAAAGATGCCAAGTACGAATCGTTGCGCGAGGAGCCTCATCCCACAGCGTACTTTCCAATAACGCAAATAACGGAGCCTGCGGAAGAGCAAGTCTACGAGCTGCGAACGGCGATGCCTCCTTCGGCGCTTATTTCGGCCGTTCAAGAGGCCGTTGCAGGAGTGAGCAAAACGATTCCGCTGGAATTCGGCACTCTTTCGGAACAAGTGAATGACTCGCTGCTGCAGGAACGGCTGCTCGCTACTCTGTCTACTTTTTTCGGCGGATTGGCTTTGCTCTTGGCGATGATCGGTCTCTATGGCGCGTTAAGCTATTTGATCACGCAGCGCCAGCCTGAATTCGGTGTACGGATGGCGCTGGGTGCACCGCAGAAGTCAATCCTTGGTCTGGTGATGCGCGATGTGATTCTTGTTCTCACTGGAGGAGTGGCAGCAGGAACGTGCCTTGCTCTGATTGTGGTGGAGGTGCTGCAAAAAATGTTGTTTGGGCTTGCGCCTCGCGACGCGTTTACGTTCCTCGCTGCGATTAGCGTACTTTCGGGAGTAGCGCTTGTCGCCGGTTACATTCCTGCGCGGCGGGCCATGCGCGTGGATCCGATGGTGGCACTGCGGTACGAATAATCCGCATGAAAAGAGAACGAACGCGCGGAAGCTGCTGTTCGTGTTAGGGCAGACTCCGCCCGCTTTTTCCCGAGCGATACTTCGTGGCCGAGTTACGCGAGGTCGAAGAGGAGCACCTCGGCGTTGTCGACGCCAGTGAGTTCGACGGATTTTTCTTTGGAGATGGCGGCGCCGTCGCCGGCTTCGAGTTGCTTGCCGTTTAGTTTTATGCTGCCGCGAGCGACTTGCACGTAAGCGTGGCGGTCGGGCTTGAGTTCGTGCTTTACGGCTTCGCCCTTGCTCAACACGGTTGCATACAGTTCGTTGTTTTGGCGGATTTGCACGGAGCCGTCGCGGCCATCGGGCGAGGCAACCAGGCGGAGCTTGCCGCGCTTCTCT
This sequence comes from Candidatus Acidiferrum sp., assembly GCA_049800195.1. GTDB lineage: Bacteria > Acidobacteriota > Terriglobia > Acidiferrales > UBA7541 > Acidiferrum. Next base: position 46,262 of record JBARJI010000115.1, on the reverse strand, counting down.
TCTTCGCTGAAGGTTTTTTGGCCGTAGGCGGGCTTTAGGCCCTTTTCTTCCGGGAACATCCAGATTTGGAGCAGGTGAACGGGTTCGGTGCCGGACGCGTTGAATTCGCTGTGCGTGACACCGGAGCCGGCGCTCATGTATTGGACATCGCCGGGACGAATGACGGAGCCCGAGCCCATGCTGTCGCGATGTTCGAGCGCGCCTTCGAGGACGTAAGTGACGATTTCCATGTCACGGTGCGGGTGGGTGGGAAAGCCCTCACCCGGGGCGACGCGGTCGTCGTTGAGGACGCGCAAGGTGCGGAACTGGATGTGCTTCGGATCGTGATAGTCTGCGACGGAAAAGGTGAAATAAGTATCGAGCCAGCCGTGGTTGAAATGGCCGCGGTCTTGGCTTTTGCGGATGTCGATCATGGTGTACCCCCCAGGTTTGACCGCATCATAATACTCGTTATAACGACTATTGTCAAGAGGCACACGTAAGGTTCGAGGAGCGGGCGCTGCAGGCCTACCACGCCTGCCTCCAAGACGCACATCCGCTTGCACTTACACTGAAGGGATGCGCCGCCCGTACCATTCCCGGCGGACTCCCTTTGGTGTAGAGTGGTGGTGTGAAGCAAAGCTGGCATGCCTGTTGCTAAGGATTTTTTTATGGATTCCGCGACCACCGCAACTCAAACGAAAAAGTCCGATGGTTCTGTCGCGTCGCGCGAAAGTCTGACCATCACGGACAATCGCACCTGCAAGAGCTATGAGGTTCCCATCACGCACGGCACCATCCGGGCCATGGACCTGCGCCAGATCAAAGTAGACCCCACCGAATTCGGAATGATGAGTTATGACCCGGCGTATAACAACACGGCGTCCTGCGTGAGCAAGATTACGTTTATCGACGGCGATGCGGGCATTTTGCGCTACCGCGGATATCCGATCGAGGAGCTCGCCGAAAAGAGCACTTATCTCGAGACGGCTTATTTGCTGCTTCACGGGGAGCTGCCGACAGCGGCGCAATTGAAGGAGTGGACTTACAACGTCACGCATCACACGTTTATTCACGAGAGTATCAAGAAATTTCTCGACGGCTTCCACTACGACGCGCACCCGATGGGGATGATGATTTCGACGATCGCGGCGCTTTCGACGTTTTATCACGACGCCAAGGATATTTTTGACGCGGAATCGCGCCGCAAACAGACGTATCGCCTTGTGGGCAAGATGCCGACGATTGCGGCGTTCTCCTACCGGCACACATTGGGTATGCCGTACATCTACCCGGATAACGAGCTCAGCTATCCCGGCAATTTTCTGAACATGCTGTTCCGCACCACGGAGGCAAAGTACCGTCCGAATCCGACGCTCGAGCACGCTCTGGATGTTCTCTTTATTTTGCACGCCGACCACGAGCAGAATTGCTCGGCCAACACGATTCGGGGAGTGGGCAGCTCGCACGTCGATCCGTATTCGGCGACGGCGGCGGCGATCGCGGCGCTCTATGGCCCGCTGCACGGCGGAGCCAATGAAGAAGTGCTGCACATGCTGCTGGAAATCGGGTCGGTGCAGAAAGTCCCGGAGTTCATCAAGAGGGTGAAGGCCGGCGAAGTGAAGCTCATGGGCTTTGGCCACCGCGTTTACAAGCACTACGACCCGCGCGCGCGCATCATCAAGAGCGTGGCTTACGAGGTTTTCGAGTTGATGGGAAAGAACCCGCTGCTGGAAATCGCGTTGGAGTGCGAACGCATCGCACTGGAAGACGAATACTTCATCAAACGCAAGCTCTATCCAAATGTGGACTTTTACACCGGCCTGATTTACCAGTCCATGGGTTTTCCGATCTCCATGTTCCCGGTGCTCTTCGCTATTCCGCGGACTTCGGGCTGGGTGGCGCAGTGGGAAGAGATGCTTCTCGACCCGGAGCAGAAGATCGCGCGTCCGCGGCAAATCTATCTTGGCCATGACACGCGGCAGTACGTCCCCATGGACCAAAGAGGCTAACAGCGGGCCTCAAACCAAAACCTAAACGAGCCCTCGAAATGAACAGTATGTGCTGTCACGATTAAGTACCTATTTTTGCGTTGGCGCTCGACAATTCCATTCGGCCCAGTATAGTTGACGCTGAGAGGTTTAATGGCACAAGGTACGACTAGTTCCGGGAATCCAGTGGCACGGCGCCGAAGCCAGCGCGTGCTTATGCAAGTTCCCGTCCGCGTGCATGGCACTGACTCGCAAGGCAATCGTTTCGAGGAAGAAACCGAAACCTTGGCTATCAACGCTCACGGAGCGTTAATCCTGGTGAGCGCGCGCTTGACCAGCGGCAGCAAAGTGCAGATGGAGCACAAGCGGACCCAGGAAGAACAAGAGTGCCACGTCGTGTTTCTCGGGCCCGTGCGCGCCGGCAAGTCCGAAATCGGCCTTGAGTTTTCCGCGCCGCGGCCCACCTTCTGGCGAGTGGCGTTTCCTCCAGAAGATTGGACCCTGAAACATCCCGACGCCCGCCCGATCTCAACTACGCGCACGGAAAAGTAAAAGGTACCTACTTCCGCGCTCCCGCCGATTTTCCAGTTTAGCGATTGTTCCTGCAACAATGCCCCATCACGGCGGACTGTACAGATGTTGGAACTTCTTAGCCTAAAAGTGACGTCCGGGCAGATCGTGCTGGTGTCTAAGGGTTGGGCAAGAAAGTAAAATTCTGAGGCCATCAGAAACATGGCAATCCAAGAGGATGATTCTCGTGTGACAATCTGCTGGGGGCATTGGAGAAGCACACTTTCTTGAAGAACGCCCTGCGAAAAGCCTCGACGTCTTTGCTTCTGATCGTGACCGTTGCCTTGGTGTCGCGTTTCGGTTTTGCCTGGTATCAGGATCGGCAGGTTTCCGCACGCGTCCTGAGCATCGTTCCTTTTCAGACGGAAACCGGCCATATCGCCTATTCGATTGCCAGCGGAAAGGGCTACTCCTCGCCGTTTCAAAGGGACACCGGCCCGACCGCCTGGATTGCACCCGTTTATCCCTATCTTCTCGCGGCCATTTTCAAGGTATTCGGCATCTACACGCTCCCGTCTTTTTTCGCGGCTCTTTTCCTGAACATTTTGTTTTCGGCGGGAACGTGCGTGCCGATTTTCTACACCGGCAAGCGCATCGCGGGGCTTGGCGCCGCCAGCGGAGCAGCGTGGCTTTGGGCTCTTTTTCCCAACACGGTCATGATTCCCATCGAATGGATTTGGGATACATCTTTATCCGCGCTTTTGCTCGCGGCATTGCTATGGGCCACTCTGGAATTGGCGGAATCGCTTCACATCCGCGATTGGTGTCTGTACGGTTTGCTATGGGGCTTTACGCTGCTTACCAATCCTGCAGTCGCTTTGCTTTTTCCGGTGTTTCTGTTGTGGACAGCGTATCGTGTCAGCAAGCGCGATCGCACAGAGTCGAGGCTCGCCAAGCCGGCGCTGGCCGCCGTTCTCGCGGTTCTTTGCTGTGTGCCCTGGACGATTCGCAACTACCTGCAATTTCACAAGTTCATCCCGCTGCGTTCGAATTTCGCATTCGAGCTGTACGTCGGCAACAACGAGAACTACGACGACGAGCACAGGTTCGGTCCCGGAGTGGTCACGCAAGACCGCGAGATCTTGCGGTACCTGCGCATGGGCGAGACCGCATTCATGGAAGAAGAAAAACGAAAAGCTCTCGCATTTATCGAATCACATCCACGCATTGAGGTCTGGCTCTTTGAGCAGCGTTTTGTGGATTTCTGGACGGGGACGGCGGCTCCCATAGCCGCATTTCGCCTGGCGGATTCGCTTTGGGTTCGTTTCATATTATCTTGCAATGATGCCGCGCCGCTCTGCGCGTTCGCCGGCATTGTCATTCTTTTCGCCCGCAAGAATCCTTATGCGCTTCCCGTTGCCGCTGTTCCTGTGGTTTTTCCGCTGACCTACTACGTGACGCACACTTCGCTGCGCTACCGCCATCCTATCGATCCCGTCGTCCTTCTTCTCGCAGCGATTGGCGCACAGGGCCTATGGCAAATCTTCACGCGGAAGAGACATGCACCAGCGGGGTCGCAATCTTCCGCCGCTTAATATAAATGGCAATAGCCGTCGTGTTGCACGAGGCGCACGGGAACGCCGAAAAGTGGCGATAAATTCCCGGCTGTCAGAATCTGGTGTTTTGGGCCGTCGGCCAGGATGCGGCCCTCCCGCAGAAGCACCACGCGGTCGATCTCCGGGATTATCTCGGAAACATGATGCGTCACAAGCAAGATGCCAAGGCCGCTTTGCGCGAGTTGCCGCATGGTATCTCGCAGTTGGAATTGCGCGGCAATGTCCAAGGCGTTGCTGGGCTCATCGAACAGAAGCGTTTGCGGCTCGTGCACCAACGCCCGCGCGATGAGCGTGCGCTTGGCTTCACCGGAAGACATTTGCGAGACGGCGCGGTTTCCGAGATGGGCAATTCCCAGCCGCGCGAGCGTAGCCTCCGCGCGCGCCAGATGCTCAGGGTCGGGATGATGATGCGGAAAGATCCGCGTGCTGCTGAAGAATCCGGACAGTACCACATCGCGACCGGTGGCGTCCGTCGTGCAAGACGCTAGGAGGTCCGGCGAGACGATACCGAGCAGCGAGCGTAGTTCGAAAATGTTCCAGCGTTCGCGGCCTAGGATGGAGATCGAAGAGCCTTCACGCGCGACGGGATAGCACTCTCGCGTGATCGTTTTAATCAGCGTGGATTTGCCACAGCCGTTCGGGCCGAGGATGCAAACATGCTCTCCGGCCGCGATTTGAAGCGAGATGCCATCGAGCGCCGGGCGTTCCGCGAATTCTCCGCGCACGACGGTCACGTCATGCAGGGCTAAGAGAGGTGGCGGCGCCGGCATCTCGGATTCGGGCAAGATGGGAACTATCTTAACCGAGAGAGGCACATAGACAAGGCACGAAGGAATCCGAGTGCTTTTTGTGAACCAGTGAGGCCAAAGATTGATTGTGCCCACCCGTTTCTTGAGCTCGCAAGATGTGGTCAAGCACACGACATCCAATCGCTGGCAGGCACATGGCAGATAGAGCGCATGGCAACCCCGAAGCGAAGCGTGATATAGGGTCGGTTCATCGTGCGACAGCGAACAGAACTGGCGGCACTTCTGGTCCTCTTATCGATTGAGCTCGAGTCTCAGCATCGGGAAATGATCGAATTGGCGGTTTAACCTGAACATGGAAAACAGTTTCCTGGGCAGAAAGTAATGATTAAGGGGCTTTAGACTTGCCGGGATGCAGCAGGCCGTCCTCTCGAACAAATAGAGAAAACAAAAAGGAGGTGAAAACCGCGGGGTTCTCACCTCCCGGGGTGGAGTGGGGTTTTACAAAACAAGGTCCTCGGCGGCCGTGCAGCCCTGCCCTGCCAGGCAGGTCTGCGGCCTCACTCGCTAGTTTTATCGCGGTAAGAGACTTACCACCAAAGAGCTTGCCGTTGAGGTTTTGTAGCACCGCGAGGCGCAGGTGTCAACGGCAAATGCAACGCGTGTCACTAAGAATCATTCCGTCCGGTGTTCAGACCGCAGGAGATGCTGCTCTTGCCTGATCGAGGACCTCACGAACCATGCGGCTGAGGCTTGTGGGGCTATATGGCTTTTGCAGGTAACGCGCTGCAGCTTCTAACCCCCTTGATTCCTGCGAGTACCCGCTGGTGAACAAGACAGGCAACTTCTCGAAGCGTTCTGCAAGTCTGGCGGCTGTCTCAAGACCTCCCAACTTGGGCATGACAAGGTCCAGGATGGCCAACGCGGGGGTCTCGGATTCGCAAAGGCGCAAAGCCTCTTCTCCATCTTCGGCTGAAAGAACCCGGTAGCCCAAATTCACCAGGGTCTGCCGCGCCATTTCCCGAATGGAGTCGTGATCTTCCGCCAGAAGTAGGGTCTCGGTGCCGCGCAGCTCCGCGACCATTGCCCTGCACGCGTGGGCTACCGACTCTTCCGAGAGATGGGTAAGCGTCGCCGGCAGGTAAGCGCGGAAGAGAGTGCCCTGACCCACTTCGCTATAAACATGAATAAAGCCACCGTGCTGCTTGACGATTCCATACGCTGTTGCCAGGCCCATTCCGCTGCTTTTACCGTGCTCTTTGGTAGAGAAGAAGGGTTCGAAGATGCGCTCGCGCATTTCCGCGTCCATGCCAACCCCGGTATCGGAGACGGACAATACGGCGTATCTGCCGGCAGTAACGTGGGGGTAAAAACGGCAATAAGAGTCATCGATATCGACCATTTCCGTTTCGATCAACAACCGGCCCCCTTGGGGCATGGCATCGCGCGCGTTCAGGCAGAGATTCATCAGCACTTGTTCGATCTGGGTCGGATCGGCCGTGATGGAATCGAGCGGGGCGTTAACTACTTTGAGCTCGATGTCTTTGCGGATGACCTTGTCCAGAAAGCTGGCGAGGTCCCCAGTTATGGCATTTAGATCGACGGTCCTCGGCTGCAGGATCTGGCGGCGCGCAAAGGCGAGGAGTTCCCGGGTCAGTGCGGCGGCGCGCTCGGCCTGCTCCCGGATTCGGGCGAAGCGTTCTGCAATCTGGGGGTAGCTCCGGCTTTGGTCGAAACCCAGCTCGGCCCAGCCTAGAATCGCGCCGACCACATTGTTGAAATCGTGGGCGATCCCCCCAGCAAGTTGTCCAATGGCTTCAAACTTTTGGGACTGATGTAACTGGCGCTCTATGGCGCGGACTTCGGTTACATCCTCGGCGACGACTTCGACCGAAGCTGTTAACTCCTCGACGGAAAGGCCCCGCAGACGAAGCCGCACGGCCACCATCCCGCCGTCGCGGCGGCGCCATTCCGTTTCTAGGCTATGCGCGTGGCCTCCCTGCCGGCAAGCTGCGATGCACTCCGCATAGTGGGCGGGATAACGGAATATGTCGCGCACAAGGGCGGGGGGACTCAGCTCTTCCGGCGAAGCGCAGCCAAGAATGCGAAGCAGCGCGGGATTAGGGTCTAGAAAGGTGCCATTCGGGGAGATGCGGAAGATGCCGTAAATGGAGTTTTCCACGAGCTGGCGATTGCGCGATTCGGAAAGAGAGAGGGCTTTTTCAGCGTGTTTGCGTTCCGTGATTTCGAGGACAACCGTGCTGATCGCGAAAATCACACCGCTCGCGCTGCGAAGCGGATGAAAACTTACAAGCCATGCGCGATCCGCGCCGGATTGGGTGCGCGCCGCACCCTGTATCTCGACATTCAGAATCGATTCGCCGCGTGAGAAGACGCGCCTCAAGTAGGGCTCGATGGCTTTGGCGAAGTCCGGATTAACGTCGCGTGTCATCAAACCACGGTGCTGATCCGCGGCGACGCCGTTTATTCGAGCCAAATGCTCATTCACGCGCAGATAGCGCAAATCCGCGCCGTACACAGCGAGGCCGATGGGGGCGGTGCGATAAATTTGCTCGAGTTCAGCAAATTGCTCGCGGGCGCGGGCTTCACTCTCAGCCAGCGCCAGGTTTGTGCGCGCATTTTCATCCCGCAGACTTTTCTCTTCCAGGGCGCGTTTGAGCGCGGCCGGAAGTCGCATTAGATGGTCCTTCAGGACGTAATCGTTGACTCCCTGCTTAATACACTCGACCGCTGCTTCCTCGCCGAGCGTCCCGGTCACCAGTAGGAACGGTATATCCACACCTCTAGTGCGAAGCTCTTTTAGCGCGTCCAAGCCGGTCTAACTGGGCAGCCGATAGTCCGCGATAATGGCCTCAAACTTGGCCTCTCCCAGCGCCGCTAGAAACTCCTCCTTGTCCTGTGCGAGTGTGAATTCCACTTCGAAACCGGAGGTTTTCAGCTCGAGCAGTGTGAGTTCGGCGTCCCGGGGCTCGTTCTCGAGGATAAGCAAACGAAGGGGCTTCGTTCGTTCCTGCCGGCGCATTTCGTCGAGCATTATGGATTTCATAACATCACCGTGGCCAGCCAGGGGGAGAGAAGAAAAGGGCTCGGTTGATGGGGCCCCTTCTCCAAGCCGTTCTTTTTTCGGATTTTGGTTCACATTTCATGGAAGTCTAGAGGTGCTCCAACGCGTTCTTCTGGCTGGTCATGGCTTGGCTCAGGGGCATTTCGGGAAGTCGCAGGTCGGATTCGACGGCGTCGAGAAACTCTCCGAAGGATCTAGAGTCGTTTGCACCCCAAAAGCCCACACTTACACGCAACACCAGGGGACTCCACGGCTGGCGCGTCTGGTTGTAAATGGCTAGCCTCGATTCGACGCGCTGACGGAGTACCTCCGCGCTGGGTTCTGCCGCATCGAGTGCGAGGGCCGCGAACTGCACGCTACCCAGCCGAGCGACGAAATCGCTGCGGCGGAAGCAACTCGTGATCAGGTCGGCCGCCTCGCGGATAGCTTGTTCGGAGCCTCGGACGCCATATTCCTCCTGTAAGGAGGAAAAATTTTCGATCAGCGCGCATAGGAGAACGAGCGTGCCGCCCGAACGCGTGGCGGTCTCCATGGAGCGCGTGCCTAGCGTGGCAAAGCCATCGCGGCTATATAGCCCAGTGACTTGGTCGCGGAGAAGGTCGGCCAGACCCTCGAGAGTGTTCCGTTCTAGCGCAGCTCGGAGCACTCGTTCGACATTGCGGGCGTCCATGAAACCTTTCAAGAGATAGTCAATCGCGCCCTCGGAGATGCTGCGAGAGGCATAATTCTTATCGGCTAGATCGGCAAAAACGATGAGCGGAATGCCTGGGGCGGCGCGGTGCACGCGCCGTATGGCATCCAGCGGGTCGGGGCGACCTAGCGTAAGATCAAGAAAGATGGTTTCGGGCGCGGCAAGCTCGATCGTTGCGAGCAGAGTCGGAATGGTCGAGACAACGCTCAACTCCAATCGGGAGTCAGATTCCGGATAAAGCGCGCGCAGAGACTCCACGGCCTCTCCCGGATGGCTCTCGGCCAGCAGGACGCGAAATTTTTTTCCATCCATGCGTTGATCCTCCTACCCTAGGTTCCGCACGCCGGGCGTGGAAAGAGGCGGTAGCTGCGCGGAAGCCGCAGGCGAGCTCTCACGTGCGAATCCTCATTGCGAGTCAACTTTTGGCAAGACGGGAAAGGGGAGTCGTCTAAAGCGCGAATGAAAAAGAGCAATCTTCTAGGAAGGGGGTACTGCTATTTTCGCGCAGCCACGGGAAGTGTCAATAGACCTTCCCCATGGGGACGCGGAAGTGCTACTGCCAAGCTGAGCGCGGAACGGGCACAGGCAGACCGCGTGGATCATTTTGTCTTACCTAAGAGAATGCGCGGTATGGGATTGAAGATATCTTCGATTTTTTCGGCGAGCACGAAATCGTAATCGCTGATGCCGTTCACGCTGTGCGTAGTGAGGTCGATCACAACTTTGTTCCAGACGTTAAACCATTCCGGATGGTGATTCATCGATTCGGCGACGAGCGCGACGCGGGTCATGTTGCCGAAAGCCGCGACGAAATCCTTGCAGGCATATTCTTGATGAAGCTTGCTATTGACGATTTTCCAGCCCGTCAACTTTGGCAGGAGGGCTTGTATTTCGGCATCGGTCAGCTTTTTCGCGGGCATGAAGGCGGTCCTCCCGAGCAAGCATGCTAGGCGACCCCATTATGAGCCGCGTGCCAAGTATGAGCAAGATTGCTGCCTTTTGGCACAGCTTCGCGCACCACGCCGCGGGAGTGCTTGACACGTTTGCGACCGAGTCCGTAGCATTAAGAATTGTCTTTATGCCGGCGTAGCTCAGTGGAAGAGCGAGGGTCTCATAATCCCTAGGCCGTGGGTTCGATTCCCCCCGCCGGCACCATTCATCCCCTCCCAATTTCGAAGACTCGATCTGCAAGACGCTCCAGCTGACTAACCCTCTTTGTGTTGAGGCGCGCCATTCTCCACAGCCAGAAGCCACGGTCTTCAAAGTTTTTGCCGGTCGCAGCGCGGTTCGTTTGCGTCCGGATCCTGCACTCGGTGTTGTCTCTCGGATTTCTTAGCGCGTTCCGGCGATACCTATAACTGGAACTTCAGCGTGCGGTACAAGAATTCGCGCCCACCTATCAGCCGCGGCTTTTTTGCACTGCTTGCCGCGAATCACTCCGCGAATAATGTATACTCTGCGCGTTCGGCATGCTCCAGTTTGGTCTGGGACGTCGAATTCCAAAATTTATTTTGCCGGAGGTCCTCGTGGCGCTCATCCGAAGCGGGAAGGTCTGCCTCGCAATGCTGGCTGTCTTGTGCCTCGCACCGGCCGTATTCTCGCAGCAGACGGGCTCCGATGAAGATGGCCCATTTCGCTTTCGCTTTGTGGGTCCGCGAGTGGGAAACCGCATCGCCTCGGTCGCTGGAGTGCCTGGAGATCCCAGCACCTATTACGCCGGAGCGGCATCCGGCGGTGTCTGGAAGTCAACGGACGGCGGCAATCGCTGGACTCCTATCTTCGATAAAGAACCTGTGGCCGCAATCGGCGCGCTCGCCGTCTCACCTTCCGACCCGAGCATCGTGTGGGCCGGAACGGGCGAAGCTTGGGCCATCCGCGATAGCGACGTGATTGGCAACGGAATTTATAAGTCCACGGATGCCGGGAAAACCTGGACCAATATGGGCTTGGTCGAAACGGGCCGCATTGGCCGCATCATCGTTCATCCATCGAATCCCGACATCGTCTTCGCCTGCGCGCTTGGACGCACAACGGGACCCCAGCAGGAACGCGGCGTATTTCGTACGGTAGACGGCGGCCAGCACTGGGAGCGGGTTCTTTTTGCCGGAGAGAACGTCGGCTGCTCAGGGCTTTCCATGGATCCCCACGATACGCGCGTGCTTTTCGCTGGAATGTGGCAGGTGGAAATGCACACTTGGGCTGAGTTTGGAGGCGGCCCAGGCAGCGGTGTTTATGTCTCGCGCGACGGCGGCACAACTTGGAAGCACATTGAAGAGCATGGCTTGCCGCATTCGCCTCTGGGCAAAATCGATGTGGCCGTCGCCCCCACAAACTCGAATCGTGTCTACGCTCTGATTCAGACCGTCGATCAGGGCTCGGTGTGGAGATCGGACGACGGCGGCGCGCATTGGAAAGCCGTCAATTACCAGCGGCCTCTGATTGGCCGCGCCGGTTACTACATCCGAATCGCAGTCTCGCCGGGAAGCGACAACGAAGTCTTGGTGGCCAGCAGTTCGTTTTTCCAGTCCCTGGATGGCGGCCTGAATTTTCAAGAGGTCCGGTGGGGGGGCGACACTCACGATATTTGGATGGATCCGCTAAATCCCGACCGGTTTGTAATCACCGACGACGCGGGAATGATCATCACCACCGTTCACGGTCGGGGTTTTCACCGCGTCACTCTGCCCATTGGCCAGATGTATCACGTGGACGTCGACAACCAGATTCCTTACGACTTCTATAGCAACATGCAAGACGACGGGAACATGCGTGGCCCGAGCTTGCCTGGCGACGGTCCGGAAGCGGGTTGGGATCGCCACATGGGAGGCTGCGAATCAGGCTTTACGGTCCCCGATCCGGTTGATCCCAACATTGTCTGGGCTACCTGCTATGGGGATGAAGTGACCCGCTGGGATGCGCGAACTAAGGAAGCGCGTTCTGTAAGTCCGTATCTTCATACACTCGACGCACCGCCGAACGCCATCAAGTATAGGTGCCATTGGACACCGCCTCTGGCCGTCGATCCCTTCGACCACAACATCGTCTACTACGGATGCCAGGTCATTTTCAAAACAACAAACGGAGGCCAAAGCTGGAAAGTCACAAGCCCGGACCTCTCCACGCAAGACCCCAGTCGAATCGTTTCCTCGGGAGGAATCGTCGGAGACAATCTGGGCCAATTCTACGGAGAAGTTGTATTTGCGATCGCTCCCTCGAAAATCCAAAAGGGACTTATCTGGGCCGGCACGAACGACGGCCAGGTTTGGTACACAAAAGACGGCGCCACCACCTGGACCAACGTCACCAAGAATATTTCGGGAATGCCTCCCTGGGGCACCATCAGCAGCATTGCTCCCTCGAATTTTGAACCCGGAACCGCTTACATCGCGGTTGATTTTCATCTGATGGATAATCGCGATCCTTACATTTATAAAACCACGGATTTTGGCAAGACGTGGAAACAGATCAACAGCGACCTGCCGAAGCATCCTCTAGCCTATGTGCGAGCCATCGCCGAAGATCCCAACTGTGCAGGTTTGTTGTTCGCGGGCACGGGGAACGGTTTGTACTATTCCCTGGACGATGGCGGCCATTGGACGCCGTTCCAATACGGGCTGCCGCACGCGCCGGTGACGTGGGCCGTGGTACAGAAGGGATTCCATGACTTGGTGATTTCCACCTACGGCCGCGGCCTGTACATTTTCGACGACATAACGCCTCTCGAGCAACTCGCAAAGAATCATTCGGACGCTCCCACGGTGTTTTTTGAGCCGCGTCCCGCTCGCCGGTTTGTTCACGGCGGCCAGGCGATGCTGAATTTTGATCTCAAGTCGGATCCCAAGGATCCGGTCCAACTTGAAATCCTGAGTCCCGACGGCAAAACAATTCGCAAACTTGAAACCAAGGCTCACTCCGGAATCAATCGCGTGAAGTGGGATATGCACTATGAGTCGCCGCGATTGATTGCACTCCGAACCGCGCCTTCGGACGATCAACATATTTGGACGGAGCCTCGCTTCCGCGACGCCGACTCTCGGCCCATCACGCACTGGGGAATTAAACCTGCCGAGGTTGGTCCCATGGTCGCCCCGGGCAAGTATTCCGTTCGCCTGACTGTAGCAGGCCAAACTTTCACTCAGGCATTGACAGTATTGCCTGATCCGCGCATTCCGACGCCGGAATCGAGCATCGAATCGTCCGTAAAGACCCAACTCCGAATTCGCGACGACATCACGCAAGTTTCCGATACCGTCAATCAAATCGAATGGCTGCGCAAACAAATCCAAGTCATCCAGGCAATGCTTCGCCCGCCGAAGGAAAAGGCAGCGGATAAGCCTCCTTTCGCCGAGCCCGATGATTACGATGAACCAGAACCCCCAGCTGCGCCTCAGGAACCAGTGACCAAGCGCAATGCGGAACTTCTGAAGACCGTAGAAGCAACGGATAAAAAGCTGGAGACGATCGAATTCAAGTTGATATCTCCGGAGCAAGCCAACAGCGACGACAAGTATTTCGTCGAGGCCGACAAGGTCTATCTGAACCTGATATGGCTGAACGCGGAGGTAGGCACCGGCGGCGGCGACGTTGCGGGGGGCACGGACTTCGCCCCAACCGATACGGAGTTGGAGCTGCTCAAGGGCCTCGAAGGGCAACTCGCGGTGGCCGTTGCGGACTACAAGAAGTTCATGGAAGAGGATCTTCCGGCGTTCAATCACACTTTGACGGAAAACAACGTCGCGGCCGTAGCTGCCGCAGTATCAACGGCAACTCCGGCCAAGGATGGCAATTAAGATTCCCAGGCCGAGCCGTCCGCCGCTCGGCACGGCGCCGTCCTAATCCCCAACTCTTTGTGGTTGCAGAGTCCGCAATGGGAAGCCGGATGCCATGGATTCGCATTTTCCCGTTTTGGTCCTTGACAAAAGTTAACGCTGAGGGTATAAGCAAGTCTAGGTAACTTTGTTTCTCGCGCCGCTGCCGGCGTTCTTGCTTTCTGGAGATCGTTTTGCGACCGACCTGTTCAGTTCTTTGCAGCCGCGAAACAGACTGCATTTTCCGCCATGTTGGCGCAGGCAAGTTCTTTAGAATCAACACTTACGAGATGTTCTCAAGTCATTCATTCTAAAAGGCTTGTACGAAATCTAAGCCTTTTAGAATCAACATTTACAGAAAATCTGGGGAGGGGGCGAATTGCGGCCGCGTACAAGTTTGGCGCTCGTCCCATGGCTAGCCACAATACTTTGTCGGCCCCACCCTAAGCCGCGTCTGCACGGCATCCCAGCAACCTCGGACAATTCACCCCCCATCCGTTAAAGCGATTCCCGACCTTCCTTTTCATTGACAGGGCCATAACCCGTTCGGCAGGATCTCACACCCAGTGGCCGACCCTATTCTTATTTCTTCCCTCGTGCCCGCGGTCGTCTATGTGAACGACGCTTCGGGCGCCGGGGCTGCCCGTGCTTCCGTGCCACGAATCCATAAAGTGTTCGAGGCCGCCTCCGCCCCGGCAGAATTTGTCGCTGTCGACAGCGCGAGGCAACTTTATTCGGCTGCCCGCGCCGCGATCCACAGTGGTAAACGGCTGCTGGTTGCTCTCGGCGGCGACGGCACGCTTCAAGCATTGGTGAACGCTGCGTACGGTGCCGACGTCGTTCTGGCCGTTCTGCCGGCTGGCGGTGGAAACGACTTTGCCGCCGCCCTCCAACTGCCTGCGAACCCCGTTGCCGCTGTCGAAGCGATCCTGCGAGGGCAACCAAGGCCGGTGGATCTTGTGCGGGTGCGCACCGCGGACGGCCAGGTCCGGCTTTATTTGGGCGGGGGCGGCGTGGGGATAGATGCGGAAGCAGCCCGGCACGCCAATGGAGCTTTTCGCCGTTTGCCAGGCCGATCTCGCTACATCGCTTCAGCCCTGAGAGTGCTGTGCGGCTTTCGCCCCATTTGTGTGAGAGTGGAATTTCCAGGGAGCGACTTGCGCACGGTAGAAGCCCAGTCTCTTCTCGCAGCCGTCTTGTATACGCCGACTTATGGCGCAGGAATAAGGCTCGCCCCTGAAGCGCGCTTGGACGACGGCTGGCTCGACGCCGTGATCGTGGAGGACCAAAGTGTTTTCCAGATATTGGCGTTATTGCCGCGCCTGATGATGAGTGGCGAACTGCGTGCCACGCGTATGAGACGGTTCCGCGTTCAGGCGGTGAGGCTCATCGCGAACCGGCCCAACATGTTTCATGGAGATGGGGAGATCCTGGGTCCTGCGCCGGTGGAAATCGAGGTTGTGCCGCATGCCGTGCGAATACTAACGCCCACGCAACATCTCTGACCATGGGCGACATTCCGCAAGCTGCCGGCCGAAAGTTGCCTGCAAAAAATCCTGCCGTTAGAACAGCGGAACAAAGTCACCTGCGACCCCTGGCGCTCAATCCTTTTTCTTGTCGATTTTCAGAACCAGGGTAATGTCCTTGCGGCTGTCAAAACTCGAGACCGTATGGGTGGATGATTTGTTGCCGGCCTTTTCCGCATGGATTTCGTAGTCCGCATTCGGATCGAGACCGCTGAAGCGGTACTTGCCCGTATTGTCCGTATACGAACTCCGTACGACATTTGTGCGCGTGTTCTTCAGAAAAACCACGCTTTCCGAAACCAGATTATCGGATTTATCGACCACCACTCCGTGGACTGTACGAAGCTCCGCTTCGCGCTTGGCGTCTTGAGCAAGGGCTGTAACGCTCGCCAGTGCCAGAATCATCCCTAGAAATAAGAGCCGTTTCAGCGCGTTCATTTCTTGTTTCCTCCCCCAGGTTCCATTTGAAACACCATCCGTGCTTCGCCCAAACCCGTCTTGGCGTTCACTTCGCGCGTTTGGTCCGCGAATTTCTTGACGTGGACGACCATCTCATACACCGAGCCCTGGGGCACGCGCACGGCAAATTCGCCGCGTGAATTCGTATACTCGTCCCAGCGGAATTTTTTCTCGCCGCTACGCCGAATCTTCAACTCTACGTCGGGAAACGCATAACCCTTTGGATCAAATATGGTTCCGAGGATTAGAAAATCGTTGGCGTGGCTGTATTTTTCCTTTTTCGGTTTTTCGGGAGCCGCCGCCGGGGCGGGAGGGGCCGCCTGGGGAGCCGGGGGCGCGGGTTCCTGCGCCACTGCAAAAGCTGGGACAAAGCTGGCAAACATCCATGTCATTCCCGCGAGGATCATCCACCGCGGACTCTTCATAAGTCCACTCCTCTCACATCAGATGCCGGGGCTGAGGAAATGGGATGCTGAACGGGCCAGGCGAAGCAATTTACTCTTCGTCGCCTTCTTCTTCGTCTTCCTCTTCGTCCTCGAGCAGGTCGCCGTTCTCGCCCGCTTCCTCTTCTTCATCCTCTTCTTCTTCATCGAGGTCGTCGGAAATGAGGTTCAGATGCACGGGATGCGTCTGCGAGACTTCCAGCTCGGACTCACACTCGGGACAGCTCAGGATTTCGCCTTCTTCGACTTCGTCTTCGTCCACGTCGATTTCGGTGGAACATTCAGGGCAGCGGATCACGGCTCCATCCTCCGTAGAGATGTTCGCAGGGCGGGGCCCCACAGATTGTGCCGCCGCCACCATGGCGTATTATATACCGCGTGGTCCTAAGTCAACTCTAATGCGCGCGGCGGCTACCTCGATTGTAAACCGCTCTAGGGCAGATTTCCTAAGATGGGTTCCTCTCGCGAATATCCCAATCGTCCCGTCGTCGGAGTGGGCGGCATTGTAATAGAAAACGGCCGCGCGCTCTTAATTCGGCGGGGCAGCGAACCTCTCCGCGGCGAATGGTCCATTCCAGGAGGAACGCTCGAACTCGGAGAATCCTTGCAACAGGGTGTGGCGCGGGAGTTGCTCGAGGAAACGGGACTGGAGGTGCGCATACTTGAGCTCATTGAAGTGTTTGACAGAATATTTCCGGGAGACGGATCGCGGCCAGCGGAGACGAATCGCTCGCCCCGCTTTCATTTCGTCATTGTGGATTATTTGTGCGAACGCGTCAGCGGCGAACCGCGCGCCGGAAGCGATGTTACCGACGTGGCGTTCGCAAGCGAAAACGAGCTTGGCTCGTATCATCTGACCGAAACCGCGACTCGCGTTCTGAAGAAGGCTTTTGCCATGGACTTTGCGCGCGGTTCGAGGCGCGGACCAGCACGCTAATCGTTCTGCCCGTCCGCGCTCATGCGCTCCATTTCATGGGGCCTTAGCGATTTCGATGCTTCCGTTGGAATCGGTCAGTTGGAGCTGGCACCCTCCCGCACCGATCGTCCCGTTCAAAGAGTTCCCACCAAGTTCTCCCGTGGACGTGACTGGCAGCTCGGAAGATACTCTGCCGAAGGAAGTACGCGCGGCCACGTTGTAGCCCACGCCATCCGGGATGCGGACGCGGATGGACGAGAAGGAAGTCTTGAGGGAGATGTCCCGGCAGCCGCTGGCGGCGCGTACGGCGCTCACGGATATTGCGCCGTTCTGATTGTCGACCCGAATGCTCCCGCCGATGGATTCGAGCGTCACGCCGGAAAAAGAAGTCGTGACGCTGGCATCGCCTTTGACGTTTCGCGCGGTCACGGAACCGTTGCTATCTTCCGCGGTCAAGTTGCCGTTGATGCGTTCGGCCAGGATGCTGCCAAAGCTTGTTTTCGCGTAAGCGTCAGCCCCTATGTCGGTGAGTGTGATGGCTCCATTTCCGGTGATGGCGCGAATCCCTTTCGGCACATTCGTCGCTTCAATGGCGCCAAAGGAAGATTTTAGCGTGGCGCTGCCGCGCACGTCGCGCACCGCAATCTTTCCATTGGATGTTTCGGCGTCCAGGCTGCCGCTGACATTCTCTAGATCGAGATTGCCAAAGGAATCCCGGATGGTGACGGAACCTCCAGACAAACCACTGGCAGTGATGCGGCCATTATTGCTGGTGCAGTTTACGCGGCCCTTCACGCCCGAGAAGGTCACGTTTCCGAAGCTGTCGACGATATCCGCGGAACCGCCAATGGTCGAGAAATCCACGTTGCCATTGTTGTCGTGAATTGAGAGGCCCCCGCGAATGTTTTGCGCGTTCACGCTCCCAAACGAAGTCGTGATGTCCGCCGAACCTGCATCGGTGAGAGTGACCGCTCCGTTGCCGCCGGTGATGGTCGCGGCGCCTTGAATGTTCTGCGCTGTGATGCTGCCGAAGCGGTTTTGTACTTCGAGAGTGCCTTTCACGTCGGAAACCTGCACGGAGCTATTCTTGTTGTTGACGACGGCGTTGCCCGCTGCGCCATCGAGCTCGATACTGCCGAAAGCGTTGCTCAAATTCGCGGAGCCAGAATCGCGCACGATCAGCGAGCCGTAACCATCCTCCACTTGCACAGCTCCATGCACGCCCGAGACGTCAACGCCGCCGAAACTGTTGCGAATATTTAGAGGAGCGTCCGAAGGGATTGCGATGTCATAACTGACGGACCAGGAAGAGTGTCTGCTGAAATGGAACCATTTGTTTTCTTCCGGCGGATAGATCGTGCGGATGCTCACTCCCGATCCGGATTGCTGCACGTCGATCTGGATTTTTTGCGCGAAAGAGTCCGCTTCCTCATGCGAGCCGCCCTGAGCGCGGATAGTGGCGGAGATTTTTACGTCGCGGCCCGATTCGGCGTGGACTTTGACCTCTCCAAATTTGTGCTCGATGCTCACGGATTGCCCGGCTCCCAGCGTCAGGGTCTTTTCAAAATCGCGCGTTACTTCCTCTTGTGCCGGGTTTGCAGCTGCGAATACGGGAACCCTCGCCAGCAGCAGGGCGGCGGCAAACTGGCATGCCACGCGCAAGCCGCGCAAACGCAGACGCTCTCTCATGGTATTCGACAGAAACAACTTCATTGCTTTTCCTCCAGAATATCCTCGAGCGTTTGCTGCTTTTCCTGATACATCGCCAGCAGTTGCTGGCGAAGCTGCGCATTGGAGGGGTTCATCCCAGCCTGAGCGCGAAGATCTGCGATAGCGCTGTCCAGCACGAGCAACTTCTCCCGGTAGCTCGCCTGTAAAGGTGTCGCGGGATTCTCAAGTTGCGGTTTTGCCTGTGCAGCGAGTTTGTCGATGGCCTGCTCATAAGCGGCCTGCGTACGTTCCACTTCGACGAGCGCTGAACTCTTCAAGAGCGAATGGTCATCCGGTTCGACTGGCCCGGAACGATGCAAATAAACCCAGCCGGTGGAAACTGTCAAGATCAACACCAACACAGCCGCCGCGGCAGTTTGCAGCCCGAGAGTGAAGCCGCTCCCCAAGGTAAGCCAGCTCCGCCATCTTGCAGGTGGTTTCCTGGCGGCTTGTTCGGCAAGTGCCCGCTCGATGCGCGGCCATAGCGTCGGCGAATTGGAGTAGTCGCGCAGTTCCAGTGCGGCTGCGCTGAGCGCCCTCCAACTGCGCAGCTCCTCGGCGCAGACGGCGCAGCTCGCGCTGTGCGCTTCCAGGGCAGCCCATTCAGCGGGCGTGCCGTCCTCAAGAATCCTGTCTCGATCTTCACATTGAATGTTCATCGTCGTTCACCGTGCTCCCGCGGTACTGCTGCCACGCGGAGGCTCAAGTACCTGGCGAAGATTCTTCTTCGCCTGAAAAAGTGTGTTCTTTGAAGCCGTCTCCGTGATATCAAGCATTCCGGCGATTTCCGCATGATGGAAGCCCTCGACTTGGTACAGCAAAAAAACATCGCGCTGATGCTTCGTCAGGCCAGCCAGCGCTCGCTCCAAAGCCATGCGCAGAGATGGATGCGCGCCCGGCGCGCGCGGTTCCGGCCGCGGTGACTCCTCGCTGTCGTCATTCGCCACTTCCTTCTTTCGCATGCGGCTTCGGCGGGCGTCGTAGCAAGTGTTGATCAATATTCGGTACGTCCAGGTAACAAAGCTGGACTGGGCGCGAAAACTGGCGATGCTGCGCTGCACTTTCAAAAATGTTTCCTGCACCGCATCTTCCGCGTCGATGGGGCTGCCTAATAAGTTGCGCGCGACATTCTTCATGCGTGTCCCATGCAGCGCGTAAAGACGTTCGTAGCCGCCCAGATCGCCGGCCCGGCAGCGCGCCGCTAGCTCGGCGTCCTCGGAGGTTGCCGCGGTCGTTGTACCAGGCGCCGCAGTCTGGCTGGGGCGGCCTGTCAAATCCTCGGAAGGTTCCACTCGCATCTCCCGTTCGCGCGGCACGGAAGAGATTCTAGTCTCCCAGGGCAGCGCAAGTCCCATAGTTCCCATACCTCGCTCCTAGGATATAGACGACCGGAGTGGTCGAAACGTCAGGGCGCGAGCCCCAACGCACAAGCAAGAGGGTTACTCGCGAAGCGCCAAGGAGTTGATTAGATGGGTGTTATTTGGGGTTAGACAGCGGAAAGCAACAAACATAAAAACATGCTTTCCTCTTTTTGAGCCGGAAGAGGCGTTATCCCGCAACCGCGTCGGGCAGCGCGCCGCGCGTTCGCTCGCGCCGGGCGAATTCCTGCACCGCATCTTCGAGGTCTGCGACGGTAAAATCCGGCCAGCGCTTCGGTAGAAAAACAAATTCGGCGAAAGCGCTTTCCCACAGGAGAAAATCGGAAAGCCGCTGTTCACCCCCAGTCCGGATGAGCAGATCCACTTCGGTGGAACCCCCGCGATGGATTTCCGCGAGGACATTCGAGAAGGACTCGGGCGATAGCTCGGTGACCTTATAAAAGCGGCAGGCGGCATGGTAGATGGCTTCGCGCGCGGAGTAATCGATCGCCAACCGTAGATGAAGCCTCGTGCCGTTTGCAGTGGCCACCTCGGAATCGGCAATGGCTTCTCGCAACGTGGCGGGAATGCGATCGCGGCGCCCGATGACGCTTAGCCGCACGCCTTCCTCGATACAGTGCGAAGTCTCCATCAGCAAGTACTCGTGCAAGAGCCGGAGGATGGCGTGAACCTCGGTGGGCGGGCGCTTCCAATTGGCGGAGGAAAGAGCGAACAGAGTAAGCGTATGAATTCCGAGACGCGGCGCGGCTTCAATCACGCGCCGGGCGGACTCGGCGCCTGCCCTATGACCGGCTGAGCGAGGCAGGCCGCGGGAGGTGGCCCAACGCCCGTTGCCGTCCGTAATGATAGCGACGTGCAAACCGGAGCCCAGGATTGTTTCAGGCGGCTGGCTGTCCCGGTGCTGCAAGGTAAGAGGTAGCATATTTTTACTTCTTTCTCCGCCGCCGGAAAATCAACGTAAACTACTCTGTAATACAAAGTGAGGGCGCAAAAAATTTTTGCGCTGCTTAACCCTCACGTGTCGCGCGAATCAGGGCCTCCATATGATTCAAGTAGCGCTCGAGCGCGCGCCGGCCCGAGGCCGTCAAACGGTATTCCGTCTTAGGCAAGCGTCCCGCAAAGGATTTCGTGCAAACAATGTAGTCCGCTTCTTCGAGTTTGCGGGCGTGCACGCTCAAATTGCCGTCCGTAGTCTTAAGCAAGGCTTTGAGCTCGTTGAAAGTCAGAGAGCGGTTTACAGCCAGAGCGCTCACGATTCCTAGCCGAATGCGTTCGTGAATCAGCCGGTCCAGGTCCGGAGACACGGCCTCGTGCGCCGTACCCCGCACAGCCGCCAAGGAAGCATCGCGCTCCCGCACTCGCTCGTTTCGTTCCTTCTGGGCTGTAGACGACTTGGCCATGCGATTCCCCACTATCCCCCGTAGTGACGTGCAATCCAAATTCCGAACCCGATCTGCACTACTCCGAATCCCGTGGCCATAAACACGTCACCCCAGGCAGCGGGAAGAAACAACGCCGCGGCTCCGAGACTCATCAGGCAAAAACCCATCACCGGAACGATGCGGACGGAAAAGGCGCCGCCAGTGACGATGGCGGTTCCATAGAGAAGCAACCAAACACCGGGCAGCACGGAAGTGGCTCCGGCTGCAAACAAAGCAAACGTCAACAAGCCGCCAACGATAATTGGCGGAGCAAAACTGAGGAGGAATTTACGGCCCGGACCGGAGAATAACGCTGAATTAGCGCGATGAGCTTTGGTGGCGGCCGCAGGCGCGGCAATGGCTACGGCAACAAATGCCTCCACGAGCCAAACGAGAAGCCAGGCGCGAGGCGAAGACTGCCGGGCAGCCACGAAGGCGGCGGCAAGCGCGGTGATACCCATGGCCACGCCGCCCCCGCCTGGCACGGCCGTAAACTCCGCCGCGCTCTCCATGGTTTCCCGGATGTAGCGCAGATGGTCGGCGGCGCGAGCGTCGATGGGAATGGGTTCGCGCTTCTTCGAGCGGAGCGGACCGGCGGCCAGCATGCTGAGAGCCTAGCAAGAAAGCCCGCATCTGTCAAGTACTTTATAGTGCAAAGTGAACGGAGGGTGGGCTGGATTAGGCCCGCGGATAGCGGCCTCTAATGGCGTTCCAACGGATCGTGAAAATATCTAGAAACATTTGGATGCTGTCGCGCAGCATGTTCACCTTCGTCGCGGGCGAATGCGCCCAGCGAACGGGAATTTCCACGGTGTGCAACCCGTGATGCCGCGCCAGATAAAGCAATTCCGGGTCGAACCCAAACCGCTCGATCCTTTGTTGCTCGAAAATAATTTGGCAAGGTTCCCGCCGAAAGGCTTTGAAGCCGCATTGGGTATCGACGAACGGGAGGCGCAGGATCGCTCTCACAATCGTATTGAAGATGATTCCGGCAAACTCGCGAAAGCGGGACTCGTGCACGGTGATCAGGCTGCGGTCAAGCGCGCGCGAGCCAATGGCGACATCGTACTTCTTCAGAGCTTCGAGAAGCTTTGGCGCTTCTTCGATCGGCGCGGAAAGATCGGCATCCGTAAAAAGCACACTGCGGCCGCGCGCCTCGAGCATCCCTTGGCGGACGCTGTAGCCCTTGCCGCGATTCACGCCGTTGGAAATCACACGCAGGCTGGGAATCCGCTTGCTAAAGGACTCGGCCACTTCCGCGGTGCGGTCTTTCGAGCCGTCGTCAACAACGAGTATTTCCGTCTCTGCGCCCAAGCTGGGAAGATAGGCGGCGATTCGCTCGAGAGTCTCTGGCAGGCGGAGTTCTTCGTTGTAGGACGGAATTACGATCGAAAGATCAGAAACTTCGGAAGTCATCGCACCGGAGGTTCCTTCCATCCATGGTAGCCAACTAGAGGCACGAAGCGGCAGCCTTCCAGTGTGCACGAAAGAAAGGAATTGCCTTGCCGCTCGATGTAGCGCAATTCCTGATTTTCGGCATCGCCAATCGGCAAGACGAGGCGGCCGCCTTCCGCGAGCTGTGTGCGGAGCGGCTCCGGTACCGCGGGGGCTGCCGCGGCCACGAGGATGGCGTCAAACGGAGCGAGTTCCGGCAGCCCTAACGTTCCGTCGCCGCAGTGAACATGAACATTGCTGTAGCCTAGACGCTCGAGCCTTGCCGCGGCGGAAGAAGCAAGCGTCGAGCGCGACTCGACGCTGAAAACGACGCACGCTAGCCTGGAAAGAATCGCCGCTTGATATCCGCAGCCCGCCCCAATTTCCAAGACTCGCTCGTTGCCGGCAAGGTGCAAAGCAGCCGTCATCGCCGCGACGATATAAGGTTGCGAAATCGTCTGGCCTTCACCAATCGGCAAAGGCGCATCCTCGTACGCGCGGCGGCGAAATTCGGCGGGGACAAACTCTTCGCGCCGGACGGTTCCCATCGTCGCCAACACGCCGGGATCGGCGACTCCGCGCCGCCGCAGTTGCTTTTCGAGCATCTCAGCCCGTTGCGCGGCGAAGTCGTCCTCGTCGAAGCTCTCTCGAGACGGCCTGCCGGATTCGTTATCGCGAAATAGTTTCATCTTGCGTCTGTGGTCCTCTCATGTTCCGCCAAGCAGAAAGTCAGCCTCCCGTTTTTCAAGCGTGCGAAAGCGCGGCCGCATGTTTTTCCCACGCCCGCGTTTCGAGGATGTCCGCGATTTGCGCGATCGCCAAATCGCACTCCTCTTCGCGATTGTAGAAATGCGGCGATAACCGTACGCCTGCTTTCGGACGGTAATCCACGAGAATCTCTCGCGCCAGCAGTTCCCGGCATACTTCGGCGGCGTGCGGGCAGTCCACGGACACTGTGCCTGCACGTTCGATTGGATTTTCGGGCGTGTTTACGCGCCAGCCATGCGCCGCTGCCCCTGCCAAAAGACGCGCGGTCATGCGCAGTGATTTTTCGCGAATGGCGCCGATGCCCGCCTGGTTCAGAATTTCAAGCCCCGGCTGGCATGCATACAGCGCCGGAATGTGCGGCGTGCCGTTCAGGTAGCGGAAGGAATCCTCGCGCGCATCGATTGCGCCAGTTTCAAACGCAAAGGGACGACGGTGCGCAATCCAGCCGGTAATCGCCGGCCGCAGGCGCGCCCGCAGATCTTCCCGTGCATAGAGATAGGCGACGCCGGGGCCGCCGCAGAGCCACTTGAGCACTCCGCCGACGGCAAAATCCGCGCCCAGGCCGCGGACGTCAATCGGAATCACGCCGGTAGCCTGGTAAAGATCGAGAATCACATTTGCTCCAGCGCGATGGGCTTTTTCGATAATCGCGCGCGCATCAACGATGTACGCGCTGCGGAAAAGCACTTGCGAAATCGGCACAAGGAGCGTGCTCTCATCGATAGCCTCGAGAAACTTGTCGAGATCGAACCGCACAGGATCGTCGCTGGGAACAAGCTCGATGCGTGCTCCGTTGCGGCGCTGCTCATGATAGAAATACTGAATGGAGGGAAATTCCAACTCGGTCATCACTACTTTATTGCGGGGTCCACGAAAATCGAAACAGGAGGTAATCACGGCCTGCGTCAGCGTGACGTTTTGATGCAGCGAAATTTCGCCAGGCGCCGCACCGATCAGCGGCGCGATTTTGTCGCCTACGCCGACGCCCATCTCCCACCAGCCTTCTTCCCAGGCACGCACACCGCGCTGCCCCCACGAATCCGCATAGGCCTTCATCTCGCCGTAAACCTTTTGCGGCATGGCCCCCAGCGAATTGCTGATCATGTAAGTCGTACGCTCGAGGATTGGAAATTCGCCGCGCCACTTTAGCAGTTCATCCATCTTGCAACGCTCCATCCGGGATCTTCGGTGATTGGGCCTTTCTCCACACAAGGTAGCACAGCGAAATGAGCACAAGCCAGGGAACTCCCGCTTGGAGTGTGATTCGCAGACCGGGGACCCACCACGTTGAAACAAGCACGGCGGTCAGTGCGGTAAGCCCGAAAGCGGAACTCCAGGGCCCACGCGGCGCAAAACGAAGCGGCGGCTTCTTCCATTTCGCGGCGCGCCGGCGAAACGCAAGGTGAGTGACGAAGATCATTTGCCAGACAAAAATTCCACCCAGGAAGGCGGCCCCCAACATGTAGACATAGGCCTTCTTGTGAAACCAATGATCCACAAAGACCGCCGCGAACATTCCCGTGCTGGATACCAACAGCGACGCGACCGGCGTCCCGCGCTTGCTCAACCGCCCCAAAGCCGCCGGCGCATACCCGCCGCGTGACAATGAAAACAGCATTCGCGACATCAGATATAAATTGCAATTGACGCTGGAAAGAGCCGCGGTAAGGACAACAAAATTCATCACTCCAGCTGCGGCTGGAATGCCAACCGTGTCGAAAACGCGGACGAACGGGCTTTCTCCTAGCCCGACCTGATTCCACGGCACGATCCCGACAACGACCGCAAGCCCACCCAGGTAAAACAATCCCAGCCGTCCAAGAGTCCAGCGCAATGCTCTCGGCAACGCCGTCGTCGGATCTTTTGCCTCGCCGGAAGTCACGGCCACGATCTCGATTCCGAGAAAACTGAAGATGGCCATCGCCACGCCCAGGCCTACCCCTTGCCATCCATTTGGGAAAAAACCTCCATGCCCGGTATAGTTCGCCGCGCCAATCCGCGGAAATCCGATGCCCAAAAGAAGTGCGGCGCCGAGAATCAGGAAGGCTGTGATGGTAACCACCTTGATCATGGCGAACCAATATTCGAATTCGCCGAAGTTCGCGACACTGCGCGCGTTTACGTATACGAGCCCCGCCGAAAAACCGACGATCCACATCCACGATGGCACGTTCGGAAACCAATGCTGGCAATAAATGGAGGCGGCCACGACTTCGCTGCCCGTAGCGATCACTTGCGCGAGCCAGTAGGAATAGCGCATCGCAAAGCCAGCCCACGGATGAACGTACATTTCCGCGTACACACCGAACGAACCCGCGACGGGATGCGCCATTGTCATTTCGCCGAGGGCCCACATCAAGCAGAGTGCAATCGCCGCCGCCGCTAAGAAACTGAAAATCACGCCTGGTCCCGCGAGTTGCACGGAAATGGCGCTGCCGAGGAACAGGCCTGTCCCGATCGCCCCACCGATGGCGATCATCGAGAGTTGCCGTGGCGTTAGGTTGCGATGCAGGCCCGCTTCACGGCCGAGAATTTCAGTGGCGTCCACATCGCCGAAAGGCGCCACGTTCTTTGAGGTTGTCTCCGTCATGCCGCGGCATGGTAGCAGAAAGGCAAAGCCGCCACGACCGCGCACCTGAACGAAAGGACAGTTAAACGAGAAGCACGCCTGTACCGCGCAAGTACCGCTGGCAGCCGTGGCATTTCCTACAATTTCAAAAGTGGCGGAAATGCTGCGATATCGCCGCCGCGGAGGAAGTCATGAAGGCGGTTCTAGCTCTCGTCGTTATCTACGTCGGAACGTTTTTTCTCGCGATCCAAGGCGTCTCGCAAAATCCGGTCAGCGCTGCGCAACAAGACTCAGGCGCGCAGGATGCGGCAGGCACGGCGCAAACAAAACCCATCGATCCCGTCAAGGAAGCCGACGGTCGTTCGTTGATGGAACTGATTGGAGCCCGCGATCAAGTGCAGGAAGCCATAAACAATTCGAGCGAGCAGTATCGAGAAAAACTTCTCGCCACCGTCCCAAATAACGATAGAGGGCAGGCATTTGTGACTTCATTCGTGGAAAGCTATCAAAAGAAGTTTGACGTTGACCAATTGACCGAGCAGCTCGTCGCCATTTACGACAAGCACTACACCGATGATGAGATCAAAAGTATGCTCCAGTTCTATGGATCACCGGTGGGGCAGAGAGTCGCCGCGGAGATGCCCAAGATCGCGCACGAAATCCAGGTAGCCAGCCGCCAAGCCGGCGCTAAAGCCGCGAAGGAAGCGCTGCAGGAAATGAAGGAGCAGAACCCGCAGATTGGCCAGTTCGCCCGCCTGGGCAACGGTCAGCGCCGCTGGCAGCAGGGCGCACGCGGGCAACAGGATCAATCGCAGCAATCCGCGCAACAGCCTGATCCCCAGCAGCCCTGAAGATTTAAGGGCTGGACGCACACTTACTGAAAGTGCTTCTTAAACTTGATGTCGATTCCGAATGTCCCGTTTTGATCGCGCAGCGCAACAATCGATACATTGCGGTTGATGTTGTACTCCACTTGAATCACCTGTTGCTGTGTCGAGCCCACATTCGAAACATAAGTAATCGTTAAATCACGCGTCACCTGCTGCTCGACTGTGACTCGGGCTGCGGCGTTCTGCGAAGAAGCGGTTGAGCCAACCTCGGCAAGCCCCGGATCCACCCGGAACCGTGTAATCCCAAACAGTCTCTCCAGGCGCCCACCCAGCTGGCTGGAAACGGCCTCGGAGAGTATCGCCGAAGCCCCCGAAGTGCCGTTTTCGGATGTGCCCGCCCCGCCGCCTCGCATGCTGGCTTCCGAACTCGTCTGTCCCAGCGCGAGCAGGGTTATGATGTCGTTCGCCGGCAGCGGCGGATCAGATCTATAGGCCAGCGTCAGCTTGCTCGCTGGTCCATTAAAATTGAGGGTAATTTCGTATTGCTGAATCGTCGTTGTGGCTTCCACGTTCAGCACGGGGTCAAGCCGGAACGGATTGGCAAAATTCATGTCTCCGCGCGCTACCTGATACTTGTCTCCATGAAACGTCAAACTGCCGGATAGAATATGAACGTGCCCAAGGAGAATGGGGTGCTCCCAGGTGCCGCGTACCTGAAGATTTGCTTCTGCCTCGAGCTCCGCTCCCGGCCATTCCATGCGTGCGTCGGGCGCGGAAAGCGCCGCGATATCGAATTGCAAATTGCGCAAAAATGACGAACTCGTTAGCGGACCGGAAATGCTGCCCTTCGAGGATGCGAGCACGCCGGCAGCCTCGATGCTCTGCGTCAATGTCACCCGCTCCACCGTAACTCTTCCAGAAAGCACCCCGGAGGTGGGTGTTCCCGCCAGCCGTAGCGAGCCGCCAACCTGCCAGCTCATACCCTCGGGATACCGAATCCGCACGCGGTCGGTGCGCACGGCCACGTCATAACGGAGTGGACTTTCGGAGTAGTTGACGCTGCCTGCGAGGTGCAGCGTGCCTCCACCCGATTCCGCCGTCACGTTTTCAAAGAACAGCCGTGTGGCATCAAAGGTCAAATCGCCCTTGATATTGCTCATTCCCGTCGGAAAATCGATCACGCGGGCGGCAGCGTTTTCAATATGCACTTTTCCCGTGATGCGCGGCCGGTCCAAAGGTCCCTCGAAGGAAGCATTGATCTGAGCCGGACCGCTGGCTTGCAACGTCGGCACGAATCCTGTCAAGAGTCGCAGGTCCAAGGCTCCGTTCAGCTTCAACGCCAGCATACCTCGACCCGGGAATCGCACCGCCCCGGCAATGCCAATGTTTGTGTCGGTGCCTTTGAATGAGGCTTGATCGATATCCAAGCTCTCCTTCGAAGAGCGTAAATGAATCGGGCCGGAGTTTTCCAGCTGCACATTGGCATAGGTCAGCGCCAGCTTCGAAAACCTCGCATCCACAACAATCTTCTCGAGATGCTTCAATTCGCCGCCTACGGTGATGTCGCCGTCAGCCACGCCATGGCCGTTGAACTGCTTGACGTGCAAAGCGGTTATCAAAAACGGATCCAGATCAATGTTCACTATCGAGACTTTGCCGTTCAGAGCGTACGGGTCAGCCAGCCCTAGCGTGATTTCGCCTGATATGCCTCCTGTGGTCATCGCTGAACCCAATGTCAGCTTGGCCACGCTCCCATCCGAAGTCAGATTTCCGTCGAAGCTGCCAATCACGTCCTTCCCGACGCGAAAATCCACCACACGGAATGTCCCTTCACTTTGCAGGGCGGAAATCGGACCGCTTGCTTTCAGACGAAACGTGACTCCCCCACCCACCGGAAGCAGCGCCGACTGCAGTTTCTCTATATTTTCCAGAGGCAAAGACGCGCCAACGAGATCAGCCGTTATATTCTGATCCGCAAAACGATAACCTACTGTCCCGGTCACAATGCCCGCGCCTCGACCTTTCTCCTTTCCTGGAGCGAACACGCGCAATTCCGCGTCCGCGATGCGTACTTCTTCCGGTGCAATGTTGAGCTGGCCGCGCAAGCGATTGAAGGACAGGCCATACACTTCTCCTTCGGCGAGATCGAAAAGCCCCATGATGCTGGGCTGCGCACGCGTTCCTCGTCCGTGCAATTGGCCGCTAAGCACGCCCTCTACTGGGTAAGTCCAGTGAAAGAGTTTCTGTATTGTCTCGACCGGAGCTTTGTCGAAGTTCACATCGGCCGCCCACTCATTTTCCGGCAGAAAACTCCAATCAGTCAGACCCAGCGTAGCGTCGATTTGCGTATCCATGGCTCCCAACAGCATGTGGCCATGCGAAAGTGTCAGTTGCGCGGCGGAATAGCTTAGATCCGTTTCGAGAGTATCCAGCGCAAGGCCGTCGTACCGCACCCGCTCACCACGGATGTGGCCAGTAAACGTAGGACGGCCATCGGGCCCCGTGATCTTGCCGTCCCATTGCGCGTTTCCCGAAATCTCCTTGATTGCATCCGCCGAACCGGTCTTGGCGCCGCGGATGGCGTTGATGAAATCTTTGTAAGATTCCAGCGAGCCGGTTTCAAAGTGCACGTCCAGAGTAGAATTACGCGGCGCGAGAACACCTGTAATCGTGCCCCGCGAAGATGGCGTCTCGAATTTCCCGGCGCTAATCGCGAAAACACCGGAATCGTAGCGGTAGCTGATTTGCCAGTCCGCGGTTATCGGCAAGTGGTGGATTGCAGGCAGATCCACTGGGGCCCATTGCATCTTGCCGCCAAGCTCGAAGTGTTGAAAAGCATTGTTCCAGGTCTCGACGGTGTCTCCGCTTAACAGCGCGTCCCACTCGAGTTCATTGATCGGAAAGTTGGGGTGCTCGATCGCCGGAAAAACTTCCGCCAGGTGCATGCCCTGAATGTGCGTGTCCGTGCGGAACTGCACCCCAGCGAAACGCAACGTTACTTTTCCTGTTACGGTTCCGCCAAATCCCCCCGCGAGAAAATCAGGCACCACCAGCCCGCCGTTGTTGATGCTGTAGCTGCCGCGACTGGCAAGTCCCGTGGCGTGAAAAATGTTGTAACTCAGGTGAACGTCGCGCCCCGCATAGCTCCCCGTGCCTTTGTATTGGCCGTCCGCGAACGTTCCTTCCCCGCGCACGTCGACGTGTCCCGTCGGCGTCTGCGGCGCTCGAAATGTATCTCGTATATCCGCCAGTTCGACCCAGCCCCGGTAACGGAAACTCCATTTAGGTTTTGTGAAGCCGGACATCTCCGCCTGCGCGTCAACGTGTGAATGTCCTGCGCTTAGCATTCCTTGATCCAGCGTGAATCCGTTGCGCCAGAATGTAAATTTCGCGGAGAGATTCGCCGGCGGCGGCGTTATTTTCCGCGCACCGAATCGTACGTTCTGCCATTCGAGATCGCCCAAATACAAGGGATGCTCCGGAGTCCCGCCCGCGTCCAATGCGAGCCTCAAGTCGCCCCCCTCCACAGCCAGCGGCGTCTTCATTTCATTGAAGAGCAGCATCCCATTCTCGATCTTCATCCGCCGGACACGCAGATCGAACAGAGATTCACGCAGCGGCTTCCTTGAGCCACCCGCGCCCCGTGGAATTGGCACGTTGGTCGAGCCATCTCTCCCCACGCGAATGTGTATCTCCGGCTCCTTTATCACCAATTCGCTCAGCGATACTTTGCGCCCCCAGAAAGAATCAATTTGCAATTCTGCTTGTACTTCCTTGGCCGAAAAAAAAGGCCGCAGCCCTTCGGACTCTCGTCCGTGAATTACCAAACCCTTGAGCGTTCCACGTAACGAAAGCCACTGGATGGAAAGCGCCTCTAATTCGACGCGACCCCCCGTGTCCTTCTCAAGGCCGTGGATCATCCACCTTCGCAGGATCGGATTTCCCGAACCGCTTCCGAAAAAACCAATCAGAGCCAAGATCGCGATAACGGTGAGCACCCAGGGTGTGTGGATGATCCAGGTCCAGATGGGATGGCGCTTCCTGACCTTCATTTCGTCACTTCATCTAGATATTTTTGAACGTGCACGCGATCGCGGCTTTCTTTGAGCCAGCGGTCCGCTTGTTCATCGATGTCGCTCTGCACCAGAACTTCCTGAATGATGTCCCGAGAGGCGTCCAGTGTGGGAGGCGTCTGTCCGCGAGCCTTAGCCGTGGGCACGACTTTGTTTTGATAGAAATCCTCGATCGCTTTTTCATCGATTTGCGCCGAAGGGCGAAACCTGGAATCGAGGTAGTTACTCAGGTACAGCTGGGAAGCCACCATCTTTCGCACGTCCGCATCAGTCAGGCCGCTCTGCTTCCGTCGTGTTTCATACTCTTCCGGCGAGGCGAAGGATTTCACCACTCGAGAAATCCCGCGGTCGATATCCTGTTCCTTGGGATCCGGAAATTGCGAGAGATCGGCTTCGGACCTTACGATCCACTGATCGATTAAGCGGTCTAGAATCGCACTCTCGCTTTCGGACTTGCCGTCGACCAATTCCTGATATCGCTGCAATTCTTGTACATCGCTCAACAGAATGATGTCGTTTTCCACGCGCGCGACGATGCGATCCACGACCTCTTGGGCCCTCACAAACGAAGCTACGATAAGCGCAAAAAATATGGCACAGCATCCCGAAACTAAGCCGCGGCGCATCAGAACGTCGATCCCAAATTGAAGAAGATCTGCAGGCGGGGAAGCTGGGCGCCCTTGAAGCACAGCGGAGTCGTGGGCGTGCTACTGGTGCTGGGGACGCACGGCACGACGAAAAACGGACGGTTGATCTGGTAGCCCAAATCAATTCGAATCGGCCCGACGGGCGTGGCATAGCGAATGCCAAATCCGACCGTATGCGCGAAATAATTCAGTTCGTTGGTGCAGTTGTACACGCACAAGGTGGGGTTTGTGGCGCTCGGCGGAAGCGAGGGATCCTGCAGCGTGAATATCGGTTTCGGCGAGTACGCCCGCAACGTAATCCGATCGAGCCTGCTATAGACGTTTCCGCCGTCGTAGAAGAGCGCCCCGCCCAGTTGGGCGCCGACGAACGGCAGCCGCAGCGGAAACCGAAATTCCTGGTTGAGCACCAGCAACGCTTGGCCTCCCACTGGGAAGCCCGTGCAAGGGTCACGCGGTCCGGCTTGGTTCAGCGCAAAGCCCCGGAGGGATGTTCCTCCACCAGCGAAGAATCGCTCGGGCAACGGGATAATTTCCGGTTCCGGTCCCGGTGATGCGGCCTCGGTGCATTGCGTCGGCGTCGGCGGGGGGAACGCAAGAGACTCCGTGTTTGCGAACGGCTCGAGAATCCCTATGCGGATCGACCGCGCAAAACTGAATCGCCTCTTTATCGGGTAGTAGGTCGAGTTTTGAAAAAAGAATCGCATGAAGCTCGAGCTCGAACCGAGGCTCGTGCTTGCAATGTCGAAATCCGCGCTGTTGAAGCTGCCCTTGCTGGCGTCCGCGGGATTGTCCCTCGTGTCGCGCGCCCAGGTCACTCCGAACTCGGAGACCAGCGTGGGCTGCTCGAAGAGAGGGACCTCTTCCGGAGCGATGTGGGAATTCAGGTCCGAGACCAACACTTTGCGGAACGCGTAGCGGTACAGCACGGTGGTAAATGGAGTCACTTGGTCCGTTAATTGCACCGAACCTTCATAGCGCATTTCCGTAAAGGTATTGATATCTTGCGTTTTTTCCGTGTAGGCCGTTGCCTGCGTGCTGTAATGCAAGCTTCCGAAGGTGTTGGGAATGGAATAGCCGAGTAGAGCGCGGTCTTCGATCGTACTGCCACGCAATTTCAGCGAAAGCGAATCCGCTCGCCCCGTCAAGTTGACCTTGGTCAGCTCAAATATTCCGCGCGGCGCGGCTTGAACCTCGCCGCCTGTCGGATTTGTCGTGCTCGCCAGCCGTTGCACTTCAAACCCGCCGCCGTAGGCCATCGTGTAGCGCTTGGCCTCTTCGACCAAGACGACGATGTCCTTTTCAGGGTCTGAGCCGCTCGGATTCTGTGGTTCGATCGTCACGCGGTTGAAGATTCCCAGGTTATACAAACGCCTCTGCGATTCCACCACATCGCCCTCGCGCAGAGGCGCTCCCGCCTTGATACGTATTTCCCGTCGAACAACGCCTACCCGCGTACGCGTGTATCCGGTTAGGAGTATTCTCCGTACCCGCGTCTGCGGACCTTCGCTGATGTGATAGACGATCTGCACCGGCGCTGCTTGCGCTGCCTCTGGTTCCGCGCTCTGAGCTTTACTTTCCGCTTTCTTCTGGCTCTTTTCGTTTCCAGACTTCCCGTTCTTCTTCTCCTCTTTCCCAGCCGCGTTCTTCTGGGGAGTGACCTCTTCCGCAGTCGATGTAAAAGTCGCCTCCGGATATCCTTCGTTGAAATACAGCGCCAGAATATTGTCCCGGTCCGTGGCTACGTTGAAATCCGAGTATGGCTGTCCCGGCGTCGATCCGATTACCCCCAGCAATTCGTCTTTCTTAAACGCGCGGACGCCCTCGATGGCGATGGATGCCACTCGCGTCTGCTCGCCTTCCTGCACCCCGAAACGAACAAAAACGTCTCCTTCTTTCCCTTTGTAGTTGTCCAGGATTTGCGCATCCACCTTGGCATTCAGAAAACCGTTCGCGTTATACAGATCCTGCATCGAGGACGCATCGGATTGGATTAGCCGCCTGCTGAACCTTCCGCGCGAACCGAATGCCGCTCGATAAACCTGAAGCCGGCTCCGCAGCAGTTCTGTACCGAAGTAATGATTGCCTTCGATTTCGATGCCCACTAGTCTGTGGCGGTCACCCCGTTCGATGTGATACGTGATGACCTCTTCCGTGCCTTTCGCTTCCTGATCTTTGCCCTGGACTTCCTTTGTTTCCGTCGTGTAATTCACCTTCGCGTCAAAGTAGCCGTCGCGCTCGAGCCGCTCCTGTAAATTGCGTTTCCCCTCCTCCAGAAGATCGGTATCCACCGCGCCTTCTTGATAGACAGGGATCAGCCTTTTCAGATCTCCCTCTGAAAATTTCGCGCCGGTCACCGCCAGCTCCACTCTCGGACCCTCTGTAACCTCGAGATCCAGTGGGATAGTGTTTTTTGCCGGGTCGTACTCGCCCCGACGAACTGCTGCGCGGGCGCTCAAGCGGCCTTTCTTTGCCAGAAATTTGCGAATCCGGTCCGTGCCGCGTTGGATATGGGCAGTGGTCACTTCTTCGCCAATCTTCATCTTAAGTCGCGACAGAATTTCCGAGGCACGGTATTCCGTCCCGTTCTTCAGTTCGATAGCTCCCACGCGTGCCCGCGGCCCAGGCTTTATGTGTACTACGATGTCCATTTCATGCGTGTCTCTGTGCGGCACGTTCTCCGCCGACACTTGCGCCGTATACAGCCCCTCTTCCTTCAGCACGTCTCGCAGGCGGGCGAGCCCTTCGTCCACGTTTTCTTGCCGGAATGGGTGGCCGAGCGTGAGCTGCATGGCCGCCGCGGCCGAGGCGTCGGTGGGCGGTGGCGTAAGCCCATCGATCAAAACTCTGTTGAAGAAGAGATTTTCGCGCACCACGAAATCGAGCCGCACGCCTTTGCCCATGGGAGTCTCGACTGCTCTCAAATCAGCATAATCGCCTGTCCCGTAAAGCGCGCGTATGCTACTCGCAACCTCTTCTCTGTCCAGCGGTTTTCCAATCTGAACCGCAATTCCTGTGGGCGATTCCGAGAGTACTCGGCCATCTTCCGTCACTATGCGCACGGCAACCACCGGAGTTTCTGCCGCCACCGGGGGCTCTGAGGCCGTCTGCGATTGTCCGTAGCTCTCCGCAGCCCCTAAAAGCAGCGCGAGGACGGCAATTCTCCTTAATCCCTGGCCCCATCTCAATTTCATGCTCACTATCGCTCAGACGAAGCGTAGCACAAGGCCGTTGCCCGCCCCTCTATCTCTAGCGTTATGATGAAGTAAGAGGGACCATGACGGACACCGCCGCACCAGGCTCCCACATGCTTGATTCGCTTCGGGAAAAGTATTCCCGTCAGATGCTTTTCGACGGGATTGGCGAAGAGGGTCAGCGGCGCCTTCTTGCTTCCAGTGCCGTGATGGTGGGCTGTGGTGCAATTGGCGCGGCATCCGCCGGCCTCCTTGTGCGCGCCGGCGTCGGCCGCATCAGAATCATTGACCGTGATTTCGTCGAACCTTCGAATTTGCAACGGCAAACCCTCTTCGACGAGGATGATGCTCGCGCCGCAAGTCCAAAGGCTGTCGCAGCGGAGCGGAAGCTCCGCGCCTTCAACTCGAGCGTCTCCGTCCAAGGACTAGTTGCAGACCTTAACCCGAGCAACACCAAGGAGTTGCTCGCGGGTTTCGATTTGATCCTTGACGGCACCGACAATTTCGAGACGCGCTTCCTGATTAATGACTACGCCGTACAATCCAATTGCCCCTGGATTTATGCCGCCGCCGTCGCCAGTTACGGCGTCACTATGACGGTCCGGCCCGGCCTTACCCCTTGTCTCGCCTGTCTCCTGGAATCCTCTTTCAATGGACATGGCCTTGAGGAAACCTGCGACACCGTAGGAGTCCTCGGCCCTATCGTCAATCTCATCGCCTCGCTGGAAGCTGCGGAAGCTCTGAAGCTGCTCGCCGGGCGCGAGCCAGCTCTGCATGGCCGTCTGATCTCGTGCGACGTTTGGAGCGGCCACTTCCAATCCGTCCGAACGGTCAGGAATCCTGCTTGTCGCGCGTGTATCCGTCGTGAATTCACTTATCTCCAGGGAGAAGCCCAGCCTCACATCACTCTTTGCGGCCGGGACTCGGTACAAATTCACGAGCGAGGCCGCGCCCTGGATCTGAGAGCGCTACGCGGCAGGCTGGCATCCACCGTTTCCGATGTCCGCGAGAACGATTTCTTGCTCACGTTTCGTGTGGAACCCTATCAAATGACTGTTTTCGCCGACGGTCGCGCCATTTTCAAAGGCACAAAGGATCCTGCCGTCGCGCGTTCCCTATACGCCCGCTATATCGGCGCCTAACCCTCTTCGGCCTCACGGTTGGAGCGATGTTGGCTGCAGTGGAGTTGCACCCGGCCAGATGATCAGCAGCACTTGCGCCAATCACTAACCCGAGTCAGCTGTCTTGGCCTTTTATTTCGCAACGGGATTTCAGCGAGTGTGCCCGGTCCGCCCAAACGAACTTCGCATGTTCGCTCGATCCAGGTTTTCACGCAGGTTCATCAGTGTCAGAAACGTGCTCAAAATTCTTGCCTTCAGGTCATCGGTTAGATGCAGGCCGCTGGTGGCCACGCGCGCCAGCCGTTCTCCGCTTTCGGTGATGAAGCGCATGATCTCTCTTTGGCGCTCGTGGGGAGCATTCCCCAGAGCTGTCTCGCGCCTCATCTCGGCGCAGCTTCCTTCGATGGACAGGGTAAAGTGCAAAACGCAGACCTGCTGCTGCTCCGCGAGGGCTGGCGGCGAGTCGTTCTTGCATCCCGTAACTTTGCAAGGTGTAGCCATAGGGCGCGCAATCGGTGGCTGACAAGATAGGTAACCATTCCTGGCCTGGAAAATCCAGTCTCCTTCCACCAGACGTTGCCAATCCTGCATGACCTCTTCACGCACCCCTCCTCGCTCCCTCCCAGCCGCCCCGCGCGAAAAATTAATTGTCCTTATCCAAAAATGATTGTATAAAAATGCAGTGGGTTGTATATTTGTAGGAGCCATGAGCACCGGCAAAACATTTCGCCACGGTCAGATTCTGCGGCTGGTTAGCGGCCAGCCCATCGCCAACCAGGAGGATCTCCGCCGCCGTCTCGCCCAACAGAAGATGCGCGTCACTCAGGCCACTCTTTCGCGCGATCTGCAGGAGCTCAAGCTCGTCAAAACGCAAGAAGGTTACAAGCCTGCCACCGTTCCTCCCGAGGAGAATGGCGCGCTTCCGCTTCCTCCGCTCGCGCGCGCCCTTCGCGAATTCCTATTGGATATTCGTCCGGCGGAAAATTTGCTCGTTCTAAAGACCCCTCCCAGCGGCGCTCAGCCTCTCGCCGCCGCCGTGGACGGCTCAAAATTTCCAGAAATCGCAGGCACGATCGCGGGGGACGACACCGTGCTCATCATCACCCCCAGCAAAAAAACGCGCGATTCTCTGCAGAAAAAAATCGAAGCGCTCGTGAAATGAGAGATCCTCGCCAAGTCGCTGTCGTTGGTGTCACCGGATACACGGGCCTCGAGCTCGCCAGCATACTTCTGCGCCATCCCGCTGTCTCTTCCGCCACGTTTTACGTGCGCGAGCCGCGCGGCGCCAACTGCATCGCCGAACTTTTTCCTCAATTTCGTGGCCGGGGCCAGGCTCCGTTGCGGCCGCTTTCGCTCGATTCGATTACTTCCTCCGCCGCCGGAACCGCCTTCCTGTCGACGCCACACGAAGCCTCTGCCGAGCTCGCTCCCGCGCTTCTCGAAGCCGGCTTGCGCGTCATTGACTTGAGCGGCGCTTTCCGCTTTCGCGCTGCGGAAACTTTCGCTTCCTGGTATAAGCTTCCCACGCCCCACGCCGATTACCTCGGCGAAGCCGTCTACGGCCTTCCCGAGCTGTATTCCCAGGAAATCGCCAAGGCTCGCCTCATTGCCAATCCCGGCTGCTATGCCACGAGCGTCATCCTCGCCCTTCGTCCGCTCGCGGAAGCCGGTTTCATCTCACCCAGCCAAAACGTGGTCTGCGATTGCAAGTCCGGCGCCAGCGGCGCAGGCAAAGATCCCCGGCGCGATCTGCACTTCGTCGAAGTGGACGAGAATTTCAAAGCCTACAATCTCTTTTCGCATCGCCACACGCCCGAGATTCTTGAGCACACCGGCCTTGGCGAGGCGCAGCTCATTTTTTCGACGCACCTGCTGCCTCTCGCCCGCGGCATTCTTTCCACGGTTTACGTCACGCTCTCGGCGCAGCAATCGCCGGACGCCATTGAGACTCTCTATCGCAAGTTTTATGCCGGGCGCTCCATGGTCCGCATTTGGCCTGCAGGCTCTTTGCCGGAGCTGCAACACGTCGCCCACACGAATTTCTGCGACATCGGTTTCGTCTTGGACAGGTCCGGCCAGCGCCTCATCGTCGTTTCCTGCCTCGACAACCTGGGCAAAGGCGCCGCTGGGCAAGCCGTTCAGAATTTCAACCACACTTTGGCCATCGAGGAGAAAACCGCACTTCAATGAAAACCGTAATCAAGTTCGCTGGAGCTTTGCTCGAAGACGAAGCCACAGTCCGTTCGCTCGCGCATCAGGTCGCGACCCTCGCCCTCCAAGGTCACGAAATTCTCGTTGTTCATGGCGGCGGCCGCGCTTTTACCGAAACGCTCAAGCGCCTGGGGATCGAAAGCAAGTTCGTCTCCGGCCTCCGCGTGACCAACCGCGAAACGCGCGATGCGGCCGTCATGGTCTTCGCCGGTCTGCTGAACAAGCGTCTTGCCGCGGCTATTTCCGCCGAAGGCTATCCCGCGATTGGCGTCTCCGCCGCCGACGCCCAATGTTTCCTCGCGGAGCCTATGACGCACGACGAAGTGGCCGGAAGCCTTGGCTTCGTCGGTTATCTCACCGGCTTGAACAACTCTTTCATCGAATCGCTGTGGCGGGAGCGGCTTGTTCCTGTCGCTCCCTGCCTTGGTCTCGGTCCCGATAATGAGCTGTACAACATCAACGCTGACCACATGGCCGCGGCCTGCGCGGAATTTCTGGATGCCGACCAGTTGATTTATTTGACCGATGTAGCCGGCGTTCTCGACGGTGAAAAAGTTCTTTCCGCCATTACCTGCGAAGAGATCGAGCGTCTCGTGCTATGCCGCGTCGTCTCCGGCGGGATGATTCTCAAGCTGGAAGCGGCCAAGCGCGCCCTGGAAGGCGGCGTCCGCGAAGTGCGTATCGTGGGTGGTACTGCGCCTGATGCCCTTCTTTTGGCGTTCCACTCCGCTGAACGTGGGGCGGAGGATCGCTCCTCGACGATTCCTGGCACGCGCGTTCTGCGCGAACCTTTTCCCACCGCCCAGGCGGCGCTTTCGGCGGCGTAATGCGCAAGCTCGACATAAAAAAGATGGCTAGCACCTCTGCTCGGAAGGCGAAGAAAGCGCTTCCTCGCGCATCGAGAGCGGCTTCCATACTTCGTGATGCGAATCAATTTCTGCTGCCTACTTACAAACGCCAACCCATCGTCTTCACGCATGGCCGGGGCTGCTACGTTTACGACTCGCGTGGCAAAAAATATCTCGACTTTCTCGGCGGCATCGCCGTCAACGCTCTCGGCCACGCCCATCCGCGCATCGTCAAA
Source organism: Candidatus Acidiferrum sp. (assembly GCA_049800195.1). Taxonomy (GTDB): domain Bacteria; phylum Acidobacteriota; class Terriglobia; order Acidiferrales; family UBA7541; genus Acidiferrum. Next base: position 7,054 of record JBARJI010000115.1, on the reverse strand, counting down.
GTCATCCGCCGCGAATCCGCGCGCGCGATCCATCTTTCGAACCTTTTTCACAACGCGTATCAAGGCCCGCTGGCGCGCAAGCTGGCCCAATGGTCGGGCCTTGAGCGTGTATTTTTCTCGAATAGTGGCGCCGAATCCGTCGAGGGCGCGCTCAAGCTGGCCCGTCTTTACGGCCGAACCTCCGCCGACGCTCCCGATTCGCCTGCCCGCAAACACCGTATTTTGGCGCTCGAAAATTCGTTTCATGGCCGGACCTTCGGCGCCGTCAGCGTCACCGCTACGGAAAAATATCGTCTCCCCTTTGCTCCTCTCGTCCCCGGCGTCGAATTCGTCCGCTTCAATGACGTCGCTGATCTCGAGAAAAAATTCGACGACACGGTCTGCGCCGTTCTCCTTGAAACCATTCAAGGCGAAGGCGGAATCCATCCCGTCAGCGAGGAGTTCTGGAATCGTGCGCGCGCCCTTGCGGCCAAAAACGGGGCGCTCCTCATCGCCGATGAAATTCAATGCGGCTTGGGACGCACCGGCCGCTACTTCGCTTACCAGAAGTTTTCCTCGAAGCCCGACGTCGTCTTGGTCGCCAAGCCGCTTGCCGCCGGCCTCCCGCTCGGCGCTGTCCTCACGACCGAATCCGCAGCGCAGCGCATCGCGCCCGGCCTGCATGGCACCACGTTCGGCGGCGGCCCGCTCGCTTGCGCCACGGCGCTCGAATTTCTCAACATTGTCGAAGACGAAAACCTTCTCGAGAACATCCGCGCACGCGCCATCGAGTTGCGCGAGGGCCTTTCCTTGCTCGCCGCCAAATTCGGTTTCATCCGCGAAATTCGCGGCGAAGGCTTGATGATTGGCATCGAGCTTTCCATCGATGGCGCTCCCTTCGTCCAGCAAGCCATGCACCGCGGTCTGCTCATCAATTGCACCCACGATTTCACGCTGCGCTTGCTGCCGCCTTTCCTCGTCACTCGCGCGCAGGTGCGCCTGTTCCTGCGCCTCCTGGAAAAACTTTTTGTGACTACCCCGCAAAAGGCCGCCTCTGCGGAAGACGCGAAATCCGCGCCTCAGCCGCATGCCGCTCTCGCCGCGGCAAGGTGAAAAAATGACAACCTCTACTCTCGTAACACCTATTTCTTTGTCGAATGACCTGCTCACAGGAGCGGAATGGAGCCCCGCGCACACGCGCGACCTTCTTCAGCTTTCCGCGGACATAAAAGCGCGCCCCGGCCGTTACGCTTCCACGCTGACCGGAAAATTTATCGCGCTCATCTTCGAAAAGCCCTCGCTCCGTACTCGCGTCACCTTCGACGTTGGCATCCAGAGCATGGGCGGCTCGGTGGTTTTCCTTGACCACACCCAGGCTTCCGCCTCTCTCGGCGCTCGCGAGTCCATCGCCGATGTCGCGCGCAATCTCGATCGCTGGGTCCATGGCATCGTCGCCAGGGTCTACAAACAAAAAGTCCTCGAGGAAATGGCCGCCAGCGCCAGCATTCCTGTGATCAACGCGCTTTCCGATAAATTTCATCCTTGCCAGGCGCTCGCCGATTTCTTCACTCTCGAGGAAAAATTCGGCACCCTCCGCGGCTTTAAGCTTGCCTACGTCGGCGATGGAAATAACGTCTGCCATTCCTTGATCTATCTTGCCGCGCGCCTCGGCGTTCATCTGCGCATCGCCACGCCGCCCGATTATCAGCCCTTGCCGGATGTCGTCGCCGACTCAAAGCGCTTAACCCGCGAAACGCGCGCTAAGATCGAGCTGATGACTGACCCGCAAGAAGCCGTAGCAGGCGCTCAGGCCGTCTATACCGACGCCTGGACCAGCATGGGCTTCGAGGCCGAAGAAAGCATTCGCAAGTCTGTCTTCGCGCCATATCAGGTCAACTCCGAACTGATGGCCCTTGCTGCTCCAGAAGCCGTCTTCATGCACTGTCTTCCGGCGCACCGCGGCCTCGAAGTCACGCACGAAGTTCTCGATGGCCCGCAGTCGGTCGTCCTCGACCAATCCGAAAACCGCATGTACGTGCAGAAGGCCATCCTGCATACTTTGTTTTGATTCGCCGATGCCAGCCGCCGCACCACAACTGTTCTTGTTGGTTTGCGGCCGCAGTTGAACTGGCCTTTTCGCGGTCGTAATTGCTTTTATCTGTTTGTAGGGGCACAGCACGCTGTGCCCGCATTTGGCTACACTGGAACGCTTAATCGCAAGAGGAGAATCGTGAAAACGCAATTGCCAAAACCGAAAAAAGTAGTTCTTGCCTATTCCGGAGGTCTGGACACCTCCATCATTATTCCCTGGTTGAAGGAAAACTATCAGTGCGAAGTGATCGCCATGATCGGCGATGTCGGCCAACAGGAAGATCTAGAAGCCGCTCGCAAGAAAGCGCTGGCCACCGGAGCATCGACAGCTTTCGTAGAGGATCTGCGCGAAGAATTTGTCCGTGACTATATTTGGCCCACGCTGCGCGCGGGCGCGGTCTATGAGCACACCTATCTGCTCGGCACGTCAATGGCGCGCCCCATTCTCGGCAAACGCCAGGCTGAAATCGCGCTCGAAGTTGGCGCCGATGGCCTCTCCCACGGCTGCACCGGAAAGGGCAACGACCAGGTCCGCTTCGAGCTGGCCTACAAAGCCATCGCGCCGAACGTGCAGATCATTGCACCTTGGCGCGAATGGGATATCGATTCCCGCGAAGACGCCATCGCCTACGCGGCAAAACACGGTATCCCCGTCGAGCAAAGCAAGAAAAACATCTACAGCCGCGACCGCAACATCTGGCACCTCAGCCACGAAGGCGGCGAACTCGAAGATCCCGCCAATTCGCCCAACGATGCGATGTGGCAATGGACCACCTCTCCGGAGAAAGCTCCAGATAAGGCCGAAGAAGTCGAGATCGGTTTTGAAGCGGGCACGCCGGTCAGCGTCAACGGCGCGAAGCTCGGTCCAGTCGAGCTTCTCAACGCACTGAACGACATCGCTGCAAAGCACGGCATCGGCCGCACCGATATCGTTGAAAATCGGCTCGTGGGCATGAAGTCTCGAGGCGCGTATGAAACCCCCGGTGGCACGCTTCTGGTCACCGCACATCGCGAATTGGAAACTCTCACCATCGATCGCGAAACCACTCATTTCCAGCAAGCTCTCTCGCTTCGTTACGCTGAGCTCGTCTACTACGGTTTGTGGTTCTCCCCGCTGCGCGCCGCGCTCGACGGTTTCTTCAACGTCTCGCAACAGCGCGTCACCGGCGCCGTCGGCCTGAAACTTTGGAAAGGCACCCTCACTGTCACGAAGCGCGTCTCTCCGTTTTCGCTCTATCGCACAGATCTTGCCAGCTTCACTATGGGCCGTTACAACCCGAAAGACGCCGAAGGCTTTATCAACCTTTTCGCTCTTCCGGTCACTGTTCGTCCCAAAGCGAAAGCGGAAGGCAGCAACAACTAGGTTTTTCTCGTAGGGGCACGGCACGCCGTGCCCTTCTTGGCAACCATTGAAGACTTCCAATGACCGAACGCAAAGATGATCGCCTCTGGGGAGGACGCTTCGAGCGTGAGCCAAATGCTCATTTCGATGCGTTCCAGCGCTCCTTTGCGTTTGATCGCCGTCTCCTCCCTTACGAAATCGCCGTCGACCGCGCGTGGGCAAAGGCCCTCGAGCCCATCGACATTTTCACGGCCGCCGAAGTGAAGCAAACGCTCGCCGCGCTCGAAAAAATTTCCGAGCGCGCGAAAACCGATCCCGCCTGGGTCGATTCATTCGGCGCCAACGCCGAAGACGTCCATCACTTCGTCGAGAAGGCCCTTGTCGAAGAACTTGGTCCGCTGGGCTGGAAGCTGCATACAGGCCGCAGCCGCAACGAACTGGTCGCCACCGACTTTCGTCTCTTCGTGATCGACGCAGCCGCCGAAGTCCAGCGCAGCCTGTCAGCGTTGCTAGACGCTCTGCTGCAACAAGCCAAAGCAAACATAACCTTGCCCATGGCGGGCATGACCCACATGCAGCACGCACAGCCGATTCTACTTTCGCACTTTTTGCTGGCGCACGCGGAAGCCTTCCTCCGGGACATTGCCAGGCTGCAACACGCTGCTGCAAGCGCCGACGGTTGCCCCATGGGCTCGGGCGCGCTCGCCGGAAATTCCTTTGGCATCGACCGCCACGCGATCGCGCACGAACTCGGTTTCTCCAAAATCACGGCGAACAGCCTCGACGCCGTCAGCGATCGCGATTTTGCGCTCGACTATCTTTTCGCGCTTGCAGGCATCGCCACGCATCTTTCACGTCTCGCCGAAGATTTCGTCATCTTCGCGTCGCAGGAGTTCGCTTACGTTATTCTGCCCGACGAATACTCCACCGGCAGCAGCCTCATGCCGCAAAAGAAAAATCCAGACTCCTGGGAGCTGATTCGCGGCAAAACGGGCCGCATCACTGGAGCATTGCACGGTCTGCTCACGACGCTCAAAGGCTTGCCCACGAGTTACCAGCGCGATCTCCAGGAAGACAAAGAAGCGCTCTTCGCCGCTCATGATCAAGTCAGCGGCATGCTGTGCGTCGCTGCGGGCGCGCTCGCCGGCACGCAGTTTCGCGAGGACCGTCTTCGCGCCGTCGCTTCCAATCCCATTCTCTTCGCCACGGACGCGGCGGATTATCTCGTTCACAAAGGCGTTCCTTTTCGTCAGGCGCACGACCTTATCGGTAAAGTTCTCCGCGAAGCCGAGCGGCAAGCGATAGCCTGGACGCAGCTTACGCTCGCCGACGTCCAGAAAATTTCTCCAATCTTCGAAGCCGATTTTCTCGCGCAACCTTCTGTAGAAAACGCCATCGCCACGAAGACGGTGGCCGGCGGCACCGCGCCGGAGACGGTCCGGAAAGCCATTGCGGATTTGGAAGAACGTCTCAACAAAAAAAACAATACAATAGGAGCCACGCCATGAGCATGCAATCTGCGATCCAGCTGCAAAACCAAACCTCCGTTGCGGAGGAGAGGAGGTCCCTTCCGGGAGCGGCGCGCTAATCACACGGATATCCCGTTGATGAAGCACGCACTTTCCGAAGCTTCTCTTCCGCGCGGTTTTCGTTTCGCGGCCACCGCCTGCGGCTTGAAGAAAACCGGCGCGCTCGATCTCGCCATTATTTCGAGCGACGTTCCGGCCTCCGCTGCGGCAGTCTTCACGCAAAATCTCGTGGTTGCCGCGCCCGTTGTTATTTCCAAGGAAAATTTGCGGTCGTCCAAAGGTCGCATGCGCGCCGTGATCGCCAATGCCGGCAATGCCAACTGCGCCACGGGCAAGGCGGGTCACTCTGCCGCCATGCGAACAGTTGCCGAAACAGCCAAGCGGCTCGGCTGCGCTCCGAACGAAATCGTCGTGTGCTCGACGGGCGTCATCGGCGTGCCCATGGCTGTCGAGAAAATTCTGCGCTCCCTGCCGAAGCTCACGGGCAATCGCCGGCCTTCGGCCCGCTCCTTCGCGGAACTTTCCTTGGCCATTTGTACGACCGACACGCGGCCGAAAACTGCCGGCGCATCGTTCAAAATGTCGGAAAAGAAAATCCACCTGGTTGGCTGCGCGAAAGGCGCGGGCATGATTCATCCCAACTTGGCCACCACTCTGGCGTTCGTCGTCACCGACGCCGCCATCGCCCCTCCGCTTCTGCAAAAAACGCTGCGCGACGTTTGCTCCCGCACCTTCAACTCCATCAGCATCGACGGCGACTCCTCGACGAATGACACACTACTTGTTTTCGCCAACGGAGCGGCGGATGCACCGGCGATTCGCGCCCGAAGCTCGGCTCATCGAGCTTTTGCCAAATCTCTCGAGGAAGTCTGCCAGTCGCTTGCTCTGCAAATCGTTGCCGATGGAGAAGGCGCTCAGCGCGTGATCGAAATCGATGTGCGCGGCGCAAAAACGGAAGCAGACGCGCGCCGCATCGCGGAAACCATCGCCACTTCTCCGCTCGTCAAGACCGCCTTTGCTGGGGGAGACCCCAACTGGGGCCGCGTTTTCGCCGCCGCTGGCCGCTCCGGCGTGGCCTTCGACCCCGCGCGCGTCGACATCACGATGGCCGGCGTTCCCGTCTTGCGGCGCGGCGCGCCGCTCGACTTCAACGAACGCGCCGCCAGCAATCGCCTCCTCGCGGAACACGTTCCAATTGTTCTGCATTTGCACGCAGGCTCGGCCAGCGCCCGCTACTGGACTTGCGATCTCACGGCCGAGTATGTCCGCATCAACGCTTCGTACCGCACTTAACTGCATCGCCTGTCTCTAGGGCAGGGGCTTGCCCTCCCACACGCCAGCCAAGCGCGCGGCGCCGCAATGGAGGGGCGGCCTTAGCCCGTCCCCTTCTGGAGTGTGGGAGCCCCGCTCCCACTTTTCCCCCGCGAACCCCACCGCCGTGTTATCATTATCTGTCCACAACAACTAAGTAAACATCGGGGCCGCTTTGAAGCTACAGCCCGACAAACAGCACATTCTCAATTCCCTCGACGCCATCGCGCGCGGCGGCGGTCGCCCGCCCTCACGCTCCGAATTCGTCTCCCTCACCGGAATCTCCGAGCACTCCGTCTCCCAGTTTTTCCCCACTTGGAACGCCGCCCTCCGCGCCGCTGGACTTCCGCCTTACACCCTAAACCTGCGCCTTGAGGACGGCGAGCTACTCGAGGATTGGGGCTATGCCGTTCGCAGGAATCGCAAAATCCCCGCCCGTCGCACCTACCGCCATCTGGGAAAATTCGACCATCGCACCTTCGAGCGACGCTTCGGCCCCTGGTCGCAACTTCCCAAGGTTTTTCGCAATTTTGCGCAAGACAAACCGGAATGGGCCGATGTCCTGGCCCTCCTGCCGCTCACCCCGCCAAAGCCTTCAACGAAACGCCAACCAGTTGCACCGGCACTCCTGCCTATGCGCTCTTCATCACCCGACAGCGCCTCCGCGCCAACACCTGTCATCCTGTCTATAACGACGTCGGTCCTGTCAAGACAAACCTCTCCGGGCACTTCCTGCGAAGTGTTTTCTCTTCACTTATAAGAATCTTTTTCTTCCTCGCGACCAAGGTTCGTGCCGTAATCG
>JBARJI010000114.1:0-40507 GCA_049800195.1 Candidatus Acidiferrum sp. | reverse complement strand
ACCCTTGCCCGATGAGGTTGTGGTGTAAACTCTCTCATTCGCCGTGGTACAAAAACTCGGGCTGGTCACATCTGGTACTAGCCGCTCACCTCCGCTCGTGGCGGGAACAAAGCCCCTACCCAAAGGACGGGGACTTCGTATTCCCTTCACTCAAAGCGCGAGGGACTGTTCCCCTATCCGCATCTATTTTCGTCGCTGATCACCTGAGGCCGGCGGCAAAGAAGATCGGAGTGGATATCAAGGACGGTCAAAGGTTTGGACTTCACAATCTTCGCCACTCACTTAGCAACTGGCTAGTGAACAAGGCGAAAGTCGAACCCAAGACCGTGCAGGGCATCCTGCGTCACGCGAAGATTCAGACGACGCTCGACCTGTATACACAGGACGACGGCGATGAGACACGCGCGGCACAGGGGGAATATCTTACGGCACTGGGAGTGGCTACGCAGATGGTGCAATGAAGTGTGGGTTCAGTTGTGGGTTGGGATTTGTGGGACGACGCTCGGTAACCTGCTGAAAGTAAATGGTGGGCCTGGGTGGACTTGAACCACCGACCTCGCCCTTATCAGGGGCGCGCTCTAGCCACCTGAGCTACAGGCCCTTCCAACGACGCAGGCAGTTAGTTTAACACGCCGCCGTTCCCGCACAAGACACCACTCCAAATCCCCGTCCCGAAGCTCTAACCTAGAAGCTCTAACCTCTAGCTTCTATCCTCTGCTCTACTGCACGAACCCCACATTTGGCGTTGGCGGTATTCCGCCTTCCGGCGCTTCCTTAATCGGGCCGAACTGCGCTTCGTAGCGCGAAATATTTTCTCCCAGCGCGCGCAAAATACGTTTCGCATGTCCAGGACTCACGATCACACTGCTCAACAGCTTCCCTTGCGCGCCATTCGGAAAAATGTAAATAAAATTGAGCGTGAACTCCTCCAAATTATGGTGCAGCATCACCAAGTTGCTGTACTGCCCCTGCAATTCCTTTTCATCCGCTTTGATCTGCACTTGTCCCGGCACTGGCCGCTGTTCCTCCATCGTTATCTCCCTCGGTCGTCTGCCCGCCTCACGCCTGGTTCGAAGGTATCACAGCCGTTCCTGTTCCGCTTGCCAACCCATCTTGAGGCTCCTGGCGAACTCCACGAGTGGCAATAATCCTGTTCAGTCCTATTGACACGATCATTTATTAAAGCTAGTTTAGTATAGAGATTTACCGTAGTTAACAAAAATTCAGTTACAAAGTATCATTTAATCGAACTATGCCGACGTTCCCTCCTCAACTCGAAACCGAACCCGCGGGCGCGGATCCGGCTGCTGCCGCTGCATCCTCGCCCGCCGCAAAGCCCCGCTATGAAAGCATGCCTTCTCTTCCCGAGGCCCATCGCACCGTCCCCGTCTCCCACGCCGCTTCCTGGCTTCGCAAAGTTATTGCGTTCGCCGGTCCCGGCTATCTCGTCGCCGTCGGCTATATGGACCCCGGAAACTGGGCCACCGACATCGGCGGCGGCTCACGATTCGGCTACACCCTTCTCAGCGTCATCCTAATTAGCAACCTCATGGCGATGTTCCTCCAGGCTCTTTCAGCCAAGCTCGGCATCGCCTCGGGCCGCGATTTGGCGCAAGCCTGCCGCGAACACTATTCCCGCCGCACATCCATCGCACTCTGGATCGTCTGCGAAATCGCCATCGCGGCTTGCGATCTCGCCGAAGTTCTCGGCTCCGCTGTCGCCCTGCAACTCCTCTTCGGGCTGCCGCTTCTCGCTGGCGTGATTATCACCGGGCTCGACGTCTTGATCGTCCTCGCCCTCCAGGGCCGAGGCTTCCGCATCATCGAGGCTTTCGTCGTCACTCTCATCGCCACCATCGGCGCCTGCTTCGCCTACGAAATCTTTTTCTCACATCCAATCTGGCGCGCCGCCGCCGCGGGCCTCATTCCCACGGCGGAAATCCTTCGCAATCGCGACATGCTGTACATCGCCATTGGAATTCTCGGCGCCACGGTCATGCCCCACAATCTTTATCTGCATTCCAGCATCGTGCAGACGAGGGCCTTCGGTTCTTCCACGCGCGACCGGCGCGAAGCTATGCGCTACGCCATTTTTGATTCCACGCTGGCGCTCGGTTTTGCTCTCTTCATTAACGCCGCCATCCTCATTCTGGGCGCCGCTGCCTTCCACACCCGCGGCATGAATAACGTCGCCGAAATCTCCGACGCGTACAAACTTCTCAGCCCCGTTCTCGGCGTGAGCCTTGCCAGCACCATCTTCGCCTGCGCTCTTCTCGCCTCTGGCCAGAACTCCACGCTCACCGGCACACTCGCCGGCCAAATTGTGATGGAAGGTTTTCTGCAAATTCGTCTTAAGCCCTGGCTTCGGCGCCTCATCACTCGCGCCCTTGCCATTATTCCCGCCGTCCTCGTCATCGCCATCGCTGGGGAAAACAAGGTTACTTCGCTGCTCATCCTCAGCCAGGTCGTGCTCAGCTTCCAGCTGCCCTTCGCCGTCATTCCGCTAATTCAATTCACTAGCGACCGCAAAAAAATGGGCGAATTCACCAACTCTCGCGTCACCGTCGTCATCGCCTGGATCGTCGCCGCCGCCATCCTCTTCTTCAACGCCGAGCTCCTTTGGCTCATCTTCCGCGGTCAATAACTCAGATCGAACTGCCGGTTTTTTCTCTTTTCTTCTTGTCTTTTTTCTGTGCCTCTGTGCCTCCGCGCCCCCTGTGTAAAATCTTTTTCTTTCTTCTAAACTCGTATGCGAAAATTTCTTCTTGTCCATCGTCCCCAAATCGCCGCGCACACTGCGCCTCCGCAAACTCCTTTTCGGCTCTCTCCTTGCCCTCATCGGCATCTCCATTGCCATCGCCCTCTATGACAATCGCCCTTGGTCAATCCCCGAAGCAGCAAAGGTCCGCAGGAATCCGATTCAGCCTTCACCGGCGGCCCTGGCCGCCGCCCGCTCGATCTATCTCGATAAATGCGCCAATTGCCACGGCCAAACCGGAAAAGGCGATGGCCCCGATGCCGCCTCCTATTACCCATCGCCCGCAAGCCTGGCCGACGCCAAGCGCATGAACAGCGAGACCGACGGCGAAATTTTCTACAAAATAAGTCAAGGCCGAAAGCCCATGCCCGCCTTCAAAAAGCGCCTAACGGAAGAACAACGCTGGCAGCTCGTCCTTTTCGTCCGGTCTCTTTCGGCGCCCGCTTCTCAGGCTGAGAGCAAGTAATCGCTCCAAAACAAAAGCGGGCCGGCAATCGCCAGCCCGCTTTTCATCATTTCTCAGTGAACTCTGTGTCTCTGCGTTCCGTTTCTCTTTTTTCTTTACCTCATTACTTCTTTACTCCATTTCTTCATCCTACGCCGTCGCCGCCTTCACCTGCGACAGCGCCGCCGCCACTTCGTTAACATCCGGTACCACTGGAATGTCGTAATCCTTCTTCCACGCCACTTTCCCCGCCTTATTGATGATTACGATCGACCGCCCCGTGATCCCTTTATCCGCCAGGAACACGCCATACTTTTCGCTCATCGCCCCTCGCGGCTGAAAATCCGCCAGCAGCGAGTACTTAATCCCCATTTTTTCAGCGTACGCTTTGTGCGACCACACGCTGTCAACGCTCACGCCGAGCACTTCCGCGTCCAGCGCTTCGAACGGTTTCATGCCGTTCACCAAACACACATGCTCCTCTGTGCAGGTCGGACTCCAGTCCAGCGGATAGAACACCAGCACGATATTCTTTTTCCCCGCGAAATCCGACAGTTTCACTTCCTTCTTTTCTTGGTTCATCAACGTAAAATCCGGCGCCGTTTGTCCCACCGAAATGCTCATATTTCTTTCCTCCCTTTCCTCTCAAATCCCGACAAGCATCTTACCGAATCCGCGCTCCCGCCGACAAATCCCATCCCGCGCTGCAAAGCACGCTTCGCAGACGCCCAGGTCGGCAACCTTTTAGCTGACTTGCCCTGTCACGGAAGCGCGCGGAGTCTTATCTCTTCAATGCGCCGCGATAACGTCTTTCACCAGCCGAAGCAGTCCGCGCATGTCGAAGTTGGGAGGATCGATCGTAACTCCGAATCGCACAATCACGATCTTTTGCGAAGGAATAATCACGATACGCTGCCCGAAATTGCCTGACGCATAGAAAGCGTCTGCGGGCATGCCAGCCTTCACGCGAGCCTGCGCGTCGTCAGATCGGCCGCCATTTACCCAAAAGCCTGAGCCATACGGGCTATCCAGCGTTGGCTTGGTCGAATAGCTAAGCCAATCTTCCGGCAGAATGCGCTTGCCGTCGACTACGCCATCTTTGAGATAAAGTTCGCCAAACCGAGCCCAATCTCGCGCCGATGCGAGAATGCGCGTGGATCCAATCGGTGTCCCAGCGCCATCGAACTCCATCGTCACATGCCGCATGCCCACGGGATCGAACAGTTCGCGGTGCGCGAACCGCAACACATCCGCGGCCGTGCCGCCAACGGCGTCGCGCAAGATAGCCGAAGCGATCAAGGTATTCCCGCTGGTGTACTCCCATGTCTGGCCGGGCATCGCAATCGGCTTGGCTTTTTCCGCAAAACCAGCCATATCGCGCTCGAGAAACATCATCCGCGAAACGGGATCGAAGCCGCTGTCGCTTTCATCGAGATCCAGCCCGCTCGTCATGCGCAACAGTTCGTCCAGCGTAATCGCATGGCGCGGATCGCTGGGAGAGCTCCAGGCCGCCACGGGTGCGGGCGCATACAAATTGAGTTTGCCCTGGCCCACCAGAATACCGATCAATGCGTTGATCACCGACTTGCTGACCGAGTAGCTAAGCAAAGGCGTGTCCGCCCCGATGCCCGGCGCATACCGTTCGGCAACGATTCTTCCGTCACGCATCACCACGATGGCGCGCACTTGCCGGTACGGCGGACGCGGCGGCTCCGCGAATGCCCGGTCGATCGCCTCGCTCAACTTGGGGTTGCTGGGCGTGACCGGCGCCGCGGAATTTTCCGAGGACGCCGCGTTAGCTGGGGAATTCGGCGCAAAAGCAACAGGCGCGTCGGCGCTCGGTTTGGCATTGCCCAACATGCACCCATAGCCCGGGTAATAGGTCGCGACTCCGGCAAAGTGGCCGGCCCAGGTTGTCACCACTTGTTGCCGCTGCCGGTCCACGCTATAGCGCACTCGTCTGAGCAGCGTGTGCAGTGCGCGCTGAGGCCGTATGTCTTCCGCGAAGACCCGATTGGGGTCGAGCCCCGAAACAAAAACCTCGTCGCAAAACGTCTGGCTAATCGAGGCCGTCCCAACTCGGATGCCAATGTCGGGCCGATAGCGCCATACAGCGAGCGTGATGGCGATTGCGAGCACCACGCACGTCCACAAGATGCCTCGAACGATAGAGTTGTATCGCCCCACGTAATCTCCTATCGACCGCGTTAAAAAGGATACGCCGTCAGAGCCGGGAAGACAGTTTCCCGCGCAATCGAGCATTCGCCGTGCTCTTCCCACTCTCCGCCACTTCCATCTCTTCACCTGCTTCTTTCGTCTGCGCCGCTTCCTTTAACGTTTCTCCGGCGCTACACTAAGTTTCGTCGGGCAACATTATCTATGTCCACCGAAGCGACTCGCCGCGCAAGCATGATGCCTATGCCGGACCTTGTGTCTCTCTATCTCTCGCTCGCTGGCGAATTCGGAAAGCCCGTTCCTCTTTCCGCATTCCATCTCTCCGCTGCCGAAACCGAGCGCCTTTTCTCCTCCTACGATGAGGACTATCACATCAGCCGCTTTTTCTATTTCTCTGATTCCGCCGGGGAAAAATTTTCCATCAACGGAATTCCCGCCACGCACGTCTCTCTCGATCCTGAGATTAATTCCATCCTGTAGGTATCTCTTTCCTTGGTGGTTCTTTCATCCACGGCAGCCGTCAATACAACTTCGATTTCCAACAACCTCTTACGATACTCATGGCAAAACCTCCAAATCCCCATCCCGCCCTTCGGCGGCATCTTGCTCTGCTACCACAATGACCCTCGAACTCCAGTGATTTGGACAGTCCCCGATTTCCTCGGCAACGCGATTGGCCGTTCTGCCGCGTCTTCGATATAATCCGTCTGTAACATTTGTGTCATCGCTCCACCTATTGCCACTCTGGAGGTCCCTAGATGGCTGGCTCGCCAACCCTCTTGCCCGAATCGCGGCTCGGAAGCACCCTGCGCCGCGACGCTTGGTGGGTCGAACTCGTACCCGTAATTATTCTGCTCGGCGGCTTTGGCATTTACGCTACGTGGCGCGCGTTCGAAGGCGTATATTACGCATGGGGGCCGTACCTTTCGCCCTTCTATTCTCCCCTCATTGATGCGAATCATCATTGGTGGCCTTGGTCTCCCGCGCTTCTCATTCTTGGAGGCCCGCTCGGCTTTCGCGCCACTTGCTACTACTATCGCAAGGCCTACTACCGCGCCTTTTTTCTTGATCCGCCGTCTTGCGCGGTTGGTGAACCTTCCAAACGCAAATACAAGGGCGAGACGAAATTCCCCTTCATCCTCCAGAATCTCCACCGCTATTTCTTTTACCTTGCGATCGTGTTTCTGGCGTTTCTTTGGTACGACGCTATCGTGGCCTACGATTGGAATGGCCACTTCGGCATCGGCGTCGGCACGCTCATCATGAGCGTCAACATCATCATGCTCTCGCTCTACACTTTCTCCTGCCATTCCCTTCGCCATCTCGCCGGAGGCAAACTCGACTGTTTTTCCTGCGCATCTTTTGGCATGCCGCGGCATAGCGCGTGGAGCGCCGTCACTTTCCTCAACGAGCGCCACATGCTCCTTGCCTGGACCAGTCTCATCACCGTCGGCTTCACCGACTTTTACATTCGCATGGTCGCCGCCGGCGTATTCCATGACCTGAGGCTCCTGTGACCACTAGTTACGAGATCCGCGAGCACGACGTTCTCATCATCGGCGCCGGCGGCGCAGGATTGCGCGCCGCCATCGAAGCCCTAGCCCACGGCGCGAGTGTCGGCGTCGTTTGCAAATCGCTTCTCGGAAAAGCCCACACCGTGATGGCTGAAGGTGGCATCGCCGCGGCTATGGCCAACGTGGACCCCGCCGACGGCTGGAAGCCGCACTTCAAAGACACCATGTTCGGCGGCAAGTATCTGAACAACTGGCGCATGGCTCAGCTCCATGCGCAGGAGTCTCCCGACCGCGTCCGCGAGCTCGAGCAATGGGGCGCGCTCTTCGACCGCACCGACAAAGGCGCAATTCTCCAGCGCGCTTTCGGTGGCCACACTTACAAGCGTCTGTGCCACGTCGGCGACCGCACCGGCCTCGAAATGATTCGCACGCTTCAGGACCGCGGTGTGCAACTCGGTTTCGACGTTTACATGGAGTGCACCGTCACGCGCCTCTTAACCGACGGAGGCCGCATCGCCGGCGCTTTCGCCTACTGGCGCGAAAACGGCCGCTTCATCGTTTTCAAAGCCAAGTCTGTCGTCATCGCCACCGGTGGCATTGGCAAAGCCTGGCCCATCACTTCCAATTCCTGGGAGTGTACCGGCGACGGCATGACCCTCGCTTACGAAGCCGGCGCGGAGCTCATGGACATGGAGTTCGTCCAGTTCCATCCCACGGGCATGGTCTGGCCGCCCGGCGTGCAAGGCCTTCTCGTCACCGAAGCCGTCCGCGGCGAAGGCGGCATTCTGCGCAATAAACTCGGCGAGCGCTTTATGGAAAAGTACGACCCCAAGCGCATGGAACTTTCCACGCGCGACGTCGTCGCACGCTCCATCTACACCGAAGTGAAAGAAGGCCGCGGCACCGAGCACGGCGGCGCGTATCTCGACATTTCGCACAAACCCGCCGAGTACGTGAAGAAAAAGCTTCCCAGCATGTATCACCAGTTCAAAGAACTCGCCGACGTCGATATCACCAAGGGCCCCATGGAAGTCGGTCCCACTTGCCATTACGTCATGGGCGGCATTCGCGTCGAAGCCGAAACCGCTCAATCCACGCTTCCCGGCCTCTTCGCCGCTGGCGAAGCCGCTGCCGGCCTTCACGGGGCGAATCGCTTGGGTGGAAATTCGCTCTCCGATTTGTTGGTTTTCGGTCGCCGCGCTGGCGGAGCCGCCGCGAAGCACGCTAAAGAGGTGTCCACTCCCGGCCTCGCCGTCGCGCAAATCGAAGAAGCCGAAAAGGAACTTCTAGCCCCGTTTTCCAGCCCCGGCTCCGAAAGTCCTTACGCAGTCCAGCGCGACTTGCAGAAAGTCATGCAAAGTCTCGTGGGGATTTTCCGCGCCGAGGAAGACCTAAAGAAAGCCTTTGCCGAGCTCGAAGAACTGAAAGCTCGCGCCGCCAAAGCCAGCGTCGAAGGCTCGCGCCTCTTCAATCCCGGCTGGCATCTCACGCGCGAGCTGAACTCCATGCTCACCATTTCCGAGGCTGTCGCGCTCAGCGCATTGGCCCGCACCGAAAGCCGCGGCGCGCACAGCCGCATCGACTTCCCGAATTACGATCCCGTCTGGGCGAAAAAGCACAACGTCATCGTCCGCGAGGACGGCAAAATGACGCGCCGCGAAGTTCCCGTCGACGAGCTGCCCGACGAACTAAAGCAGATTATTGCCGAGGATAAATAATGACGCGCCAATCGCACCACGGAGCGACGCAACAGGGAGCGCAAGGATGAGCGAAGCAACTCTACGGATTCTCCGCGGCGAAGGCTCCACCGGCGGGCACACCGTCGACTACCAAGTCCCCGTCGCTCCCGGCATGGTCGTTCTCGACGCGCTCCACTACATCCAGGGCCATCTCGCCTCCGATCTCGCCGTCCGCTGGAATTGCAAAGCAGGGAAGTGCGGCTCCTGCTCCGCCGAAGTCAACGGCCGCCCTCGCCTCACCTGCAAAACGCGCATGGACGATCTTCCGAAAGATCAGCCCATCACCGTCATGCCCATGAAATCTTTCCCCCGCATCAAGGATCTTGTCACCGACGTTTCCTGGAATTACACAGTCAACAAAAAAATCCCCGCTTTCCAGCCCCTCCCCAACACCGACTGGAAAATCTCCCAGCTCGATGTCGATCGCGTTCAGGAATTCCGCAAGTGCATCGAATGCTTCCTCTGCCAGAACGTCTGCCACGTTCTTCGCGAGCATGACCACAAGAAAAAATTCGGCGGCCCGCGCTTTTATGTCCGTGTCGCCGGCCTCGAAATGCACCCCCTCGACGCTCTCGATCGCGTCCCTCTGCTCAAGGACGATCTCGGCATCGGCCTTTGCAACATCACCAAATGCTGCACCGAGGTTTGCCCCGAGGAAATTCACATCACCGACAACGCCATCATTCCCCTCAAGGAACGCGTAGTCGACCGCTTCTACGATCCGCTCACCATGCTCTTCCGCATGTTCGGGGGCAGGAAGTAGCACAGACTTCAGTCTGTCCTCTTAGAAGCAGGCCGCGCAGCTCAGACTTTAACCTGTGCTCCGAGGTCAGGTATTATGCCTCAGAGGTTTTTGCAGTAGCTCGAGGAAGCCGTACCGGAAGGCTGTTCCGATCCTTTACTTCCTGTACCTCCTCTACCTCCTTTACTTCGCGCCACCTCGGAGGCCCCATGCCGCACCAACTAAAATCCATCTCCAAACCCGGCATCCCCGAAGCCCTCGCCAAAGCCGAGCTCTACCGCTACCTCAACGAACCCGAAGAAGCCGAATCCATCTGCCGCGATATTCTGGCCATCGACGCCGATCACCAACTCGCCCGCCGCATGTTGGGCCTCGCCATCACCGATCAGTTCACCGGCGCCGCCGCCGACCGCTACGCCGAAGCCCAATCCATCTTCGCGTCGCTCCGCGATCCCTATGAGCGCAATTACTACACCGGCCTTCTCCACGAGCGCCGCGCCAAAGCCCAGCTCCATTCCGGCTGTTCCGCCCACATTCTTCTTCCGCTCGTCGAAGAAGCCATGCGCTGCTTCGCCGAAGCCGAAAAAATCCGTCCCGCTGGCAATGACGATAGCATCCTCCGCTGGAACCGCTGCGTCCGCCTCCTCGAGTCCCGCCCCGAATTTCACGCCATCCATCCCGGCCCCGAAGCCTTCGAGAACGAAGACACTCCGCCCATCCGCGTTCCTGCGCGCCGATCCACCGGCCAGCGCTAGCCTGCCAGCCAAAACGGCCAAAACATCTCTATTTTTTCGTTAGTTCCGATTCGCGTGGATGAAATAATCTGATCTAACTTCCAATTTCCGTGAGGTGCCGCGCGCCACGGCGACACCGACGCTACTGGTTCGGCATCACCGGAAGCGCCACATAGGAATCCGCGTCGCCCTCGTGGAAAATTGTCTGCTTCGCCGGGCGCGATTCCATATCCGTGGCCACGGGGCTGCCCGTATTCGAATTCGGATTGAACGTCGGCGCATAACTGCTCGAGATTTCCACGCGAATCTTGTGCCCGGGCAAGAACGTGTACGCGATGTCGTACAATTCGATCTGATAATGTTCCGTTTTCCCCGGCGTCAGCAGTTCCGTGTGTTCCACGCTGTTGCGGTATCTGGCGCGAATAATGCCCGCCGCTCGCGGCCCGAGTTGCAGCGCGCGGCCATCCGGAAACACATCCAAAAGGCGCGCAGTAAAATCCGTGTCGCGCGCATCACTCGCCGCAAAAACATGTACGAACACTTTGCCGACGGTCTCCACCGGCTCCTTTAGCGTGTCGCTTGTGTACACCAGCACGTCATCTCGGCGCTCAATGTAGCGCTGGTCCGTGCCCGGTCCCTCGCCTTCCGCCGGCGTTACCGGATTTTCCGGGAAATAAGTGTAATGATCGCTTGGCTCGTCCTTTGCGGCTTCCCAGCTCAAACGCCCGTCGCCTCCGAGCGTGTTGGCTTTCCCCCCGCTGTGAAAATAAAGCGCGCGCGTTTCCGCGGCTGCCGGCGGATAGTCCGCCAGATCCACCCACTTGTTCGAACCCATTACGTAGATTCGCGCGCGCGGAAAATCGAACTTCGCCGCGCTGCCCTTCAAAAAATGGTCGAAGAAGGCCATGCGCACACTCTTCAAATCGTAAATCGAGTCGCCGGAAAACTCGAAGTCTCCCAGATGCTGCTCTCCGCCCATGAAGGTCTGCACGTGTGTCCACGGACCCGCCAGCAAATATTGGTTGTCTCGGCCCGGCGAAAACTTGCGCAGACTGCGCCAGTAGTAGAGCGCTCCCGGCTGGTCCCCGTCGAACCAGCCCGTCACCGTCAACGCGGGAATATCGAGCTTCTTGAAATCTTCCTCGGTGAACTGGATCCTTTTCCAATAATCATCCAGCGTGTCGTGCTCCAGGAATTCCCGGTACAGCCGCAAGCGCCGGCCAAACGCTTCGTCCATTGTCAGCAATGGCCGGTGCTTGAAAATTTCCTTCATATCCAGGCCGGCTGCATCCGCTCCTTGCTCCGCGTGCTCGGAGGTTCCGTTGAGCCAATGGATCGCCCATTCCAGCAGGAACGCGCCGCCCTGATAAGGAATTTCATTCAGATAGAGTCCCGCGGGCGCCGTGGGCGCGATGCAAACCAAATGTGGCGGATGCTCCCGCGCCGCTAGCCATTGCACCGTTCCCAGGTAAGAAACGCCCAGCATGCCCACTTTGCCGTTCGACCACGGTTGTGCCGCCATCCATTCGATGCTGTCGTATCCGTCGTGCGCTTCCGAAAAAAAGAAATCGAATTCGCCTCCCGAATCGCCTCGTCCTCGCGTGTCCTGCACCACGAAAACGTAGCCGTGCTCCGCATAAGACTGTGCCATCGCCGGCAAACCCAGGTCGCCGCTCGATTTGATGTAAGGTGTGCGAACAAGAATCGAGGGATAGCGCCCGGGCTCCTTGGGTAGCCAAATGTCTGAGGAGAGATTCACGGCGTCTCGCATCGGTGTCTGTACGCCGAATTGCACGCGAAACTGCTGCTGAGCCTGAGCCGGCGGCGCCATCCCCAGTGGCGCGAGAAAAAACACAAAAGCCGGTAATGCAAGAATACGGTGTGGTGCGCAAACCAAGTGGGCAAAGCGCATACGGATCCTCCTCGCAACGGTAAATTCAAGCCTGAAGAACTTCGGACGCCTGATGACTCGCAAGGCTCAAATCTTACCGGCTCCTCTTCGACCCTGCCTGAACCGCCCAATCCTCCCGCAACCATTCCATGCGGCGACCTCGAAGAAAGTTGAGAAACGTTTGTTACATAACGCCCCTCATAAGCCCGCTCCGCCGCCCAGCGCGTCCCGAAGCACTGTAATATAGCAATGGCTGCCGGTTAGCGCCACTGAAACGTTTGTTTCTGCTTTATTGGCCAGCCGCCGCGCTGCTCCGCCGAGTAGCCCACCCCAGTGGCACAGCCAATCCTGGCTGTGCTCGATTCTTCATCTGCCCCCCAGAATTTGCGATCCCGAGCGAAGCGGCCAAAGGTTCCAACTTCGTCGGAGGGGTTTGCTTTTCTCTTCTCTTTCCCGCCGCGTCCATCCCCCAGAGCTTCCGCGCCTCTTATCCCCCCACTACCTTCCTGTGCCTTTGGCCGGCCCCTGTTTTTCCGCCGCTCATTCGTGTTCCCGGCGCGCACCGCTCTCCAAATGCTCCACCCGATACTGCTGCGCCAAGCATGATATTCTCAAACTATTGCAATAGCAGGAGGGACGAGCATGCCAGATCTCGATCGCATCACCCAGGACCCGGCCGTAATGGGCGGAAACCCACCTAAGCCCCAGCACTCTTGTTCTTCCAGGGCAAGATTCGCCCTCGAACGGCTTGACTATCATATCTTTGTCGGGATTCCCGGGCGGAAGAGCAATGCTCTTGTTGCTGGCGTAATCCAGGACCGCACGGTACGCCGCGTTTTCCTGACCTGCGTCGGGATTTACAACAAACAAGGCGAGGAACAAAACCGCTGCACCAAGTACCGCGAAGTACGCAAGCGCGTAGCCTGCGAACTTCAGAGGCGCTTTAAATGGGGAGCTGATCATATCCAGCCAAATCTATAGCGACCGATGATTTGTTCGGACGTGCCGGTTACCATACTATGGTAGAAACAGCCAGCGAACTCTCACAGAAGGCTCGATCTTGTACTGCCCTGACTACCAGTATAGAGTCTCCTCAACTAAGCGAGGGTAATTAGAACATGTCCACGCCGTCCCTCCTCACTTCGTTGACTGGGGTTATATTCGCAGCGCTCGGGGCGTATTTCGGCTTTTACATTCGTGGAGCGTTGCCACTTAGAGAGCAGATCGCGAAGTCGCTGTCTGAGTTCTACTCCTCGGCTGCGACTGTCTACTACGCGGCCCGCGATTATCAGAAAGCTCCAGACTTGGACGACAAAAACTCTGCCATTTATGATCGATTTGATCGGCATTACAAGGAATTTTTGTCCGCTTCAACTCATCTAGCTTCGCTGGTCCCTCCCAAGCTCAAAGAGGAAGTCCTCAGAATTGAAGACATCTGGGATGAGATCAACGAGGGGGGCTTCGCGCCAGCCTCAAGCAAGACATGGTTCGATACCCTGGATGGGATACGCGACAAGATTCTCGGTTCCATTCGTCATAATCGCTTTATCTATCCCTTCTTGAAGACATGACGCCGGGTGCCCCATACGCCGGGTTTGCGCGTGGGGCTTTTGGCTTTTCCTCAGTTTTCCACAGGCGATTTGAACGGCATGTCAGTAAACACTTGACAGAATGTTACCGTACATGGTAATATTCCACATGATAGTCAGTCGCCAATCCCGCCGAGCGCCAGCGTCTCCCCGAAGTCTCTATGCACTCTGTGTCTCTGCGTTACATTCTTCCTCTCCATTCAGCCTTGAACTTTCAAGTTTGAACCGCTCTTTCCGCAACAGCCCACATCAATATCATTCCAAGGACCTTAGCGTTCCTTTGTTCTCATACTCTTACGCACTCTTTTGTACCGAGCAAAACGCTATCTCCAATCGTTTCAGGCCCTTCCGCACTCTTTGCAGAAAATACCCGGGGTGGGGCATACCCATCCAGTCAGCGCACCCTCTTCCGCACACTCTCTCCTGCGTACACGCAGGAAAACGCGCAACTCTTCTTTTTTCATGGAGTTACTTCATAACTTCCGTACACCCCGGGGGTGGGGGTCCGCTTCACTTCGATCTTGCGGTTCGCCCGGCAAACACCGCCATCGGACGACCGGAATCCGCGGCCATCGAGCCCGGCTTCGCCGAGCCAGCGCCCGTCGGCGTCTTGTCTCCAGCCTTTACGCCCGGCGTACCCATCTCGATCGCGCGCCGGATCGCGGCCATCGGCGCATCATTATTCAAGGTCACCGTCGCGCCATCCGGCCCAACCTCAACGCCCAACTCTTTCCACATCGCCGGCAAATCCACCTGCACCGGCTTATCCTTCCACTCCGAATACAATTTTTCCAGCACATCCAAGCCCACCGCTTGGTCGCCGATTTTCAGCGCCTTCTCCAAATCCCAATCTTGCCGAATGTCGCCTTCCTTCAGGATGCCGCGGAGCGCATCTTCCAATCCTTTTTTGTTCTTGGTCTGCTGGCGAATCTCCACGTCCGCCACGAAACAGAAGAGCGCGCCGCCCCAATACGTCCGTCCCCAGGTGTGCGTATGGTCGAGCCCTTCATCGCCGGGCTGCGGCTCGCCCTTCGGCATGTCGCGCACCAGGTCGTGCCACATTTGCAGAGCGGTCCAATGCCCGGCGCGAATCCGCGCAATCGGCTCGACGTACACAGCGATGCCTTCTTCGATCCAATGGTGCTCATCCGCCATCGAAGGAAACGCCAGGTGCACCATCTCGTGCGTAAGCATCCAGTCTTCCGCAAAATCCACGGGCGAAGTTTTGCTCCCCGCATGGATGCGAATCATCCCGCCGTTCATTCCCCAGGTTGTCCCATGCCGCACGCCGCTGCCATCAAACGAAACCACGCGGAGCGCCAAATGAGGAACAGGGAAACGCCCATAATACGTCGCCACGGATTCCGCGGCGTTTTTCACCCATTGCATCACTTCTGTTTGCGAAAGCGGCGCTTCGCTCGTATCGATGGTCACATCGATCTTCGAGCCGCCAATCATCAGCGTGGAGGTCACACCATCCGCCTTTGTGGAATAAGGGCAGAGCATATGAAGGAGAGCAAGAAGCAAATAAAGGAAGCAAGCGCGCCTGAGGAAGCTTTTGTGGAAACTTTTGTCAAGACCAAGGATAGATTCCATTGGGACCACGACTGCCCAAAATCAATCCTATCCCAATTGCATGCATCACGCGCGAACGATCTGCGGCTGCTGCTAGTCGGACGTTTTGACTTGCGGCGTGGTCTTCCAGAAGAATTTGTCGAAGAGAGCGTCGGCGGAAAATATTCCGGGGCCGGCAAGCAAAATAATCAGCGCGGCCACGAGAAACACATACGGCGCCGCTGCCGCGAATTTGTCGGGGTCCGAGAAAATGGAAAGCATCGCTTCGCGGTCGCCGATCACATAAGCCATGATCAGGTTTATCGTGAGCACAAGGGAAGCAACGCGCGAAAGCAATCCCAGCGCCAGGAAAAGACCCCCAAAAAGTTCGACACAAGAAATGAAGAAAGCCATCTGGTGCGGCATTGGCAAATTCAACGTTGTGAAGTAGTCCGTCACTTTGTCCAAATTGTGCAGCTTGCCCCAGCCGCTCTGGATCAGCTGAATGCCCCAGTACAGCCGCACGAAAAGCAGGAAGGGATGCTGGAGATAATCGACGAAATGGAAAAACGTTTCGTGCCAGGCGTGCAGAGTCGTCAGAAGTTTGTTCATGAGAGCTCAGCCGTCCAAAGTTTTCTTCACGAGATTTTAGCCGCAAGAAGTTCTACGGGAGCCCGCGAAATTTGGATGCGCAACCTTACAAGAAGTTTCAATTTGCCGCGCGTTTTTTCTCCGGACGGCAGAACCAGCCCAGCGCGGCCCACGTTTGAAACCAGGTTTGCACTTGCGCCGGATGTTCCTCGATCGCAATCGCGCTTTTGCGCAAGCCCAGCGCGACCGCGGCGGCGAGCGTTTTTCCGTCGCGCAACGCGCTCAGGATCGCGAATTCTTCCGGCTCGATGCGGCGGAAATAAACGGAGTAGTCGATCCGATGCACGGCCAGAAAAATCTGCGCGGGCTTGAGTTTCGCGACCGCGCGGACGCGTTTGCGCTTGCGATGCTCCGTGAACGTGTTGCTGGCGAAATCGGTGTCTTCCTCTTCCTTGCGTACTTCGAGGAGAAGGTCATCGACGGGATAGCGAAAACTCAGCAGGCGCACATACGGTTGCAGCGTCAGCTTCAGCTTCGCGCCATCGGCGCTCGCAAGATCCTCCGTTCGCAGAGCAGGCTCGGCCTTTCCATCGAACGCTTCGATGTCCGCCCATTCGAGCCGTGTAATATCGAGCGCGAGAGTCTGATTCTTGCCGGCCCATTTGGGATTTTTTCGCAGCCAAGTTTCGAGTCGCGAACCAAGATTGCGCAGCGTGAACGACCGCGAAGGATTCGCCACCAAGTAAGCCTTGGCCATGGCGTCGAACCGTTTCTCGCCGAGCACCGCCCGCAAGCCGGGAAAATCTTCGTAAAGCGAAGAGAACAAACGAAACCAGTATTGGCGGTTATAAATCTCGAGCCGCTCGAAAGAAGTGAGCCGGTCGTTCGGCTTGATGAAGCGCGTGGCGTAGCGCTTCATCGAGCCGCCGTCCGGAGCGCGCCGCTGCATTCTTTCAGAAGACGTGAGCGGCTGCATCACCGCGCGGGCCATGGTGCGCTGAAGTTGCAGCAGTTTCATGTCTTTTCCGTCCGCTTCATGCGGCCGCGCTCAGCGCGAAGAAATTCATACCGCTTCTGCCAGCACGGCCGAGCGCAGGAATTTGTTGGCTTTCAGCGCTTCGTCGTGAACTTCCTCGAACGACGGAATGCTGTCGTCCCATTCGAGAAGCGTCGCGGTGTGGCCGACGCGCTGAATTGCACGCTCATACAATTTCCAGACCGGATCGATGACCGGGTGATCGTGCGTATCGAGAATGTATTTGCGGTATTTCGAGTGGCCCGCAATGTGAATCTGCGCGACGCGCTCCGCCGGAACGCTGTTCACGTAATCGAGAGGATTGAAACTGTGATTTTGCGAGGACACATAAATATTGTTGACGTCCAGCAAAATGCCGCAGTCCGCTCGCTCGACGACTTCGTTCAGAAATTCCCATTCGGTCATTTCCGAATCGTGATATTCCGCGTAACTGCTCACGTTTTCGACGGCCACGGGAATCTCGAGAAAATCCCGCACTTCCCGCACCTTCTGCGCGGTGAGGCGCGCGGCCTCAAAAGTGTACGGCATGGGCAGCAAGTCATGCGTGTAGCGCCCATCGACGCTGCCCCAGCAAAGATGATCGGAAAGCCACGGCGTTTTCGTGCGCTTCACCAGATCCTTCAGGCGCCGCAGGTGCTCGCGATTGGGTTTTTCCGCCGAGCCGAAATACATCGAGACGCCGTGCTGTACGACCTTATATTGTTCAAGAATCTGATCGAGGATGTGCAGCGGCCGGCCGCCGTCGATCATGAAGTTTTCCGAAATGATTTCAAACCAATCGACCACCGGCTTGCGCGTGAGAATGTGATGATAGTGCGGCGCGCGCAGTCCGATGCCGATGCCGTAATCCGTAAATCCGTTGAAGCGGTTCGCTGCCATTCCATCTCCGGGTAGTGATAAAGCCCAAGTAAAAGACTAAGGCGAAAAGAGGAAAGTGAAAAGGTCAACAAGGTGAAAAGACTAAAACAGCGAGACGAAAGGGCCAGCGGAATCCACCGGCCCCCCATCCGTCGTAAAACACAACCAATTAACTGATTCTGCGAAGGCTTCTTTCTCAGCTAGGCATCTTCGAGCCGTCGGTCGCGCAGCCGCCCTTGCCTTTGCAAGAGTTCTTGCCTTTGCAACCGTTGTCGCTCGACTTGCAACCGCCCTTGCCCTTGCAAGAGTTTTGGCCCTTACAAGCGTGCTTTTCTTTGACTTTCTTGTCTGCTTTCTGATCCGTATCCTGGGCGGTGGCCGAAGCCGTTGTCCCGGTGAGCAGATTGGAAGCATGCAAGCTGACTCCGGTTCCCGCGAGCAAGCCCGCAATCGCCGCGCCAGTGATAAGGAATTTATTCGACTTTGTCATTTCTCTCTCCGACCTCCTGTTTTTTAAAGCTACTGCTGCCCTTCCGGCGGATGGCCCGCCGTGAAGATCAAAAAGTCGCGCGGTGCGCTTTTCGCAAGCCGCGAACTGCTTTAGCGCCTTTCTCGTGCGAGGCGCTCTGCTTTGGCTGCCCGCAAACTCAACCAGCCCCGGTTAGACGGCGCGCGCTTACAAAAGGTCATATAAAACTATGAGACAGTCGCGCCGCGAATTCGATAAATCCTTGCTTGGCTTTCGGGGATTCCGTCCAAGCAGACTCTCTCCGCAATCCCAGCCGATGCTTAAGATCCGCGGAAGCCCGAACGCATTCCTGCCACAAAAATCCGGGCACCTGTAATTTTGCTCCATGGATTGCGGAAGGGCAGGGCCGCGCGAGCGCAGCCTGTTTGGCACCCCGTCCCTCAATCCGGGGCTGTGGTATTACTGGTATCCTCCCAACGCGAGCCGCCGTCAAGCGAAAAAAACGAGAACGGCCCTGACGAGGATTACCGGAACTGTCTCCCGCGCCCCGAAGCGCCTGGTATTGCTTGGCCTCACCTCTATCTACGGAGTTTCTCGCCGTCTGGATGTCACGCAATCCCAGGAATCGTTCGGAGAATACGATTAACCATCGTGCTGATAGAGGGGCAAGAGGTTAATAAGTGATGATCTTCATTTTCCGAAGCGAGCCATAAGATGGCTCTTAGCTTCTTCCAGGGTGGAGATAGCTTGCTGCCAGCCTGCTCCGGGGTATGGTCTTACGAATTCATCCGGCGTTTCTCCGCCCCCAGATAGTCAAACATCACCTGGAAAAGAACAAGGCATCTTATCGGCAGTCGGAAAAATGGAGAAACGAGAAAAGAGTAAGAGGGAACTGCAACACGATTGAGCGCTTGCTGAATTGTTTAGCCGCCGAAATCATGCAAGGAGAAGAAGACGTGCCCGCCGTTTGCAAGAAATAAAACTCCAGGGGACAGAGCATCCCGGGGAAAAAGACAAAGCCAAAACTATCTCGGCGTGCTCAGGGTAGTCTACCCGCCAAAGGGGGATTGTAGAGCTGCGTGGAGTACACGGCGCCATTGGTCAGGCTGGAAAGCGCGCCTGGTGCATTGTAATGAGCGCTGCTCGCACCGTCGCAGGTGGTTTCTTATTCTCTCCTTGTCGATCCCGTGCCGAAGCACGCAAGGTGGAACGCAGGCTTGTTCTCACGCAGAAAACACGTCGCGCCCTCAATCCGCAGCTTCCTCAAAATTGCGCACGGTTTTGGAATCTCCCTGGGCGAATTGGTTGAGGGAGTGGATGGCGGGAGGAAGCAAAAAGCCCTGGGGAAGTAGCCTATATCAAACCCAATGGCTGACTCCCTTTTCCATTTGCCATACCCACAGAGCGAGACTGTTGGGGGGATGGCTGGGGCCGGGAGGAGTTCACCCCTCAGCCCGGCCCGACATGATCGACTCTGTAGTCTTTGTCAATCTTCAAGCTTGGCGGCTTTGCCGCACCGCGTCGGGCCCAGCCGCAATGCTGGCGATCCGATCACTCTCCCTGTTGGAGTGCACCCCCGTTGACGATGGTGAGGGCGGCCCGGGCTGGCAGCCGCGATTGCTGGAGGCGGTAGCTGGAGACGGGCATGCAGGAAGGCTTTTCCTGAAAGTCCTTATGGGGTTTTGAAATAGGCGATGAGGAAGAGGAGGCCGAGGAGGGTGTCGGAGGCGGCGAAGACCAGGTCGGAATGGTGCATGCGGCCTTTCGAGATTAGGATGAAGACGGCGGCGGCGTAAGTGGCTTTTTCGAGGATGGAGGGAATCATTAGCGGGCGATAGCGGGACGGGTTTGTGGCGATGAAGCAGAAGGCGACTTGCCAGGCAAGAGCGCAGCCCACGA
The DNA here is from genome assembly GCA_049800195.1 of Candidatus Acidiferrum sp. GTDB lineage: Bacteria > Acidobacteriota > Terriglobia > Acidiferrales > UBA7541 > Acidiferrum. The sequence continues at coordinate 20,513 of JBARJI010000114.1, read as the reverse complement.
AACCATAAAAGAAGCCGGGATGCGTGATGGGAGGGGGATCTTGGCGGCCGATCAGGTCAAACATAAAATAGAGCGGCGTGATGACCAGCAATCCCCATACGCCGGCAATCCAAAAGACAACCTTCGCAAATTTCATGGCGCCTCATGGTCCTTGCGAGTTGCGAACTAAAGAGATTCTAACAAATAGTGAAAGTGTGAGACGGAGTTCAGTCTTTCTTGCCGAACTTGGCGTGGGCAGCCTCAAGCAGCCAGCGCTTTAGCACATTGAGATAGTGCGGATTCACATTTTGGAAGCCCACTCCCATGCCTTTGCTTGCGTGAGAATAAAGCACCGTACCCTGAGCCTCAAAATATTTGCCATCGGCGTAGATCTTGTATGTAGCTTGAGCTCCCTTAGCCAGAGGAGTGGGCATCTCCACGTAGCAGCCAAAAAGGCTCAGTTCCGTGACGCGCGCTGAGACTGCGGCTTGCGCCCCTTTCTCGGTTATTTCGACCGTAGCGGCGAAGGGAAATCTCGGAGTTCGGCGTCGCTCGTCTTCCACAAAGTCACCTTGGATGGCAGTGGCGGGATTCTATCGCTAGTTGGCCGATTCCAGGGTTAAAAAAGTGCAAAATGGGGCGAAAGTAGGGGAGAAAGTGACCGACTGGCTTGGGTAGGTGACGAAAAGGTTACGTGGAGAGTAATAAGAGGACCGACGTACTATTAAAGTTTTCAGGCATTCTGCCGATGATGAGCGAGTATGCCAAACCTCTACTTTTGCCAGCCACACGCGAAAAACCAGGGGATGCTGCGAGCCGTTCTTTCCACGAAGGAATGCGAACAGGTGGTCAGCAATCATGCGGCGACGTTCTTTGGAGAAAGCTTTCCCAGCCTCGGAGACGAGAAGAATGGCGGAAGCGATTTCGCGGTTCTGAGTTTCGCCGCGGAGGAAACGAACGGAGGCTGGCGGCCCGGGTACTACCGGCTGGACTCGGACCTGGGGGAACTGAATGACGTGTTGCGGGAGCTTCAGAGGTAGGCTCGACTATTCTTACGGTTTACCTTTTCCGAACGACAACACGAATTACCGACTTCTGTTTTTCTTGCTTCGGCTCAAGCAGCAGCGCCCTTTAGTTTTTTGGATTTGCATCGGAAATCGGGGACAGAATCTGGGCTGAGCTTCTTTCGGCTGAGACAAAGAAGCGGCGCGAGAAGGAATGCTTCCGGTCGAGCCACGAACCGGCGACAAAACTATTACATATTTAGCGTCCCTTTCGTAACAGATATACGCTACCCTCCTCGCTGCAATGATAAGGTTGTGCTTGCCTAGCAGGATCGTCATTCCAGGCACTCACGCACGCAACTAAGCTGATCGACGGAGAAATCATGGAATTAGCCGCGACACAAGAGGCACGGCCGTGGGAACGTCCCTTCTGGAAGCCCGTGCATGGTAAAGAAGGTGTGTTCGCTTATCTCGTCCTGATTCACGTGCTGGCGGTGATTGGACTGATTCTTTTCCCGTTGCCGAGCCTGAAAGTTCTTGGCCTGGCGCTTCTGTTCATCGCTTTTGGCGGGCTGGGCACAACGGTCTGCTACCACCGCATGCTCGCTCACAAGACCTTGAAGACCAACAAGTTTATCGAGCAAGCGCTGATTTTTTGGGCGGTATTCAACGGTTCGGGCCATCCCGCGAGCTGGGTTGCATATCACCGGCTGCATCACTCCGTGACGGACACGCCGGACGACATCTCGAGTCCCAAACAGGGCGGATTTTGGTGGGCGCATTTGCGCTGGCTCTACCAGACGCAGCCCGCGGACAAAAAACGTTGGGCGCCGGAACTGACGCGCGGCATGTATACGGCGTGGGGCAAGCTCGAAACTCCGGTGATCATTCTCTCCATTTTCTCAGGACTTCTGCTGGGGTTGGGCTGGATGGGATTCTTCTGGCTGGGAGCGATTCGCCTGGTTTATACGCTGCACATGCAATGCTTTGTGAACAGCCTGACGCACCTCGGACATTCCAAAGAGGGCGGCGACGATTCGAGCATGAACGTCTGGTGGCTGGGACCTTTCCAGATTACGGCGTGGGGCGAAAACTGGCACGCGAATCATCATTCGCACGCGGGGTCAGCGCGCTTGGGCCTCCGCTGGTGGCAGACGGATATCGGCTGGTACTTCATCTGGACGCTCGAACGCATGGGCCTGGCGCATAGCGTCAAGAGGCCGCGCGCTTCGTAGTTTCTCCCGCAAAAAAATGCGCCATCGGAATGTTATGATGGGCGCGTGTACTCGCAGAAATTCAAAGTGGATGTCGTCATTCGCGGGGAGAGCCGCGCGTGCCCGCTCGATTGGCTGGATCAATTCTGCATGCGCAATTTCACGAATTCGGCGGATTTTGACGATACCTTGCCGATTGCCGACGGAACTGTCGAAGCCAGCTTCCGCTTGACGCCGGAGCGCTTCGCCGAGGGCCTTGGCGCGTGGCTGACACAGCGCGGTAAAGGCGAAGGCGAGCCAGTGGTCGTCAAGGTAACGCGGGAATAGAGCGGCCTAGGGCGTACGCTCAGGCTTTTCCTGAAATGGACGAGTCGTAAGCGGCCGGCTGAGGAATGTGCTTTTCGCCTCTTATGACGGCGCGAATATGCGGCAGAGCGGCGAGGGCGGCGGCCGCGCCAGCCGCGACCATCTCCGGCGTTTTGGTGAAATCGTCCCAGACAAACGGGGTTACATCCGGCTCGATGATGACGTCAGCTTGCTGGCGCCAGGTGATGTCGGCGTGATTCTGAATGATAGTGAAGGAACGGCTGAGGACGTCGGTAAAAGTGCGCGGCTGCTCGATATTGCCAGCTTCGAGATAGACGGCGATGACGATGTCCGCCCCGAGAAGCAGCGCGCCTTCCACGGGAACCGGCGCGGTCAAGAATCCATCCACCAGAGTGCGCCCTTCAAATTGAATGGGCACGAAGAGACCCGGATAAGCGCAGGACGCGCGCAAAGGCAGACCGACGGGGCCGCGCGTGTAGTAGACGGAGACGCCGGCGTTGATGTCCGTCGTGGCGATGGCAAAGGGAGTGGACATTTCTTCAAATGTTCTCACCTGCGTAAAGCGGGCAAGGAATTTTTCGAGGCGCTGATTGGTGGCGAGGCCGAGCCAGGAAGGCGTCCAGCGGCCAAAATCGGCGAAAGTGGTGGTCGCGCCGATGCGTTCCATCTCCTCGAGCGGAGTGCCCGCGCAAAAAGCCGTGCCAATAAGCGCGCCAACGCTTGTGCCGGCAACCACGTCAATGGGAATGCCTGCCTCGCGCAGGATGCGCAAGACTCCGATGTGCGCGATGCCGCGAGCGAATCCGCCGGAGAGCGCGAGGCCGACGCGAGGACGCTCCGCGGGCTTGCGCTCTTCGGGCTTGGCCAGAGAGCGAAATTTTTCCCTGGCGGACTGAAGCCAGCCGAGGGCTTCGGTGACTTTGCGAGGACTCATTCTCACTTACTTTAACGCGAGCATTGCGGGGAGGCCATAGTTCGTTTGACCCGGGGGATGGCGGTTTTGTAACCTGTCCCAGCGTCTCCATTTCCAGAAAAGGAGGACGATGAAACGTCGAATCGAGAAGGCAGTGGTGTTGGGCGCGGGGACCATGGGTTCGCGTATCGCGGCGCATCTGGCGAACGCCGGGCTGCCGTGTGTTTTGCTGGATATTGTCCCGCCGGACTTGAAAGCCGATGCGCCCGCAGCCGAACGCAACAAGATCGTGCGGGCAGGGCTCGAGGCGGCGAAAAAAACGAAGCCCGCGGCTTTTTTTGCGCCCGCGCTGGCGGAAAAAATCTCTATAGGAAATTTCGAGGACGACCTGGCGCGTTGCGGCGAAGCGGACTGGATTATCGAGGTTGTGGCGGAAAACCTCGAGATCAAACGGAATTTATTGGCGCGCGTAGCGCAATTCCGCAAGCCCGGCGCGATTGTAACGACCAACACTTCCGGATTGCCGGTCCATTTAATAGCGGACTCGATGGGCGAAGAGTTTCAAGAGCATTGGGCCGGCACTCATTTTTTCAATCCGCCACGCTACATGAAATTAGTGGAACTGATCCCCGGGCCAAAAACGTCGAGCGACGTGATAGAAGCGCTGAGCGAATTTTGCGACCGCCGGCTCGGCAAGGGTGTGGTCGTCGCGAAGGACACACCAAATTTTATCGCCAACCGCATCGGCACGTTTTCGATGCTGAACGCCATCCGGCTGATGGCCAAGCTGGGCATGACCGTGGAAGAAGTGGATGCGTGCACGGGGCCGGCAGTGGGCTGGCCGAAGTCCGCGACGTTTCGCACGGCCGACCTGGTCGGGCTGGACGTATTAATCCACGTCGTGAAAAACATTTACGAGACCGCGCCCAACGACGAGTCGCACGAAATGTACAAAGTCCCGGCGCTGCTCGAAGAGATGGCGCGGCGTGGATGGCAGGGCGATAAGACCGGCCAGGGTTTTTACAAGAAAGTGAAGGGCGCAGGCGAAAGCGAAATTCTGACGCTGGATTTGAACACCATGGAGTACCGGCCTAGGCAGAAAGCAAAGTTTGCATCGCTGGAAATGGGGAAGGGTATTGAAGACACGCGAGAGCGGCTGCGCGCGCTACTGGCGCCGATTCTCGATGGGCAAGAAGGCGACAAGGCGCGGCAGTTTATTTGGGGCGGGCTGTCGGAGATGTGTTTGTACGCCGCGCGCCGCGTGCCGGAAATTTCAGACAGCATAGTGGATGTGGACCACGCAATGCGGTGGGGATTTGCGTGGGAGATGGGGCCATTCGAAATGATGGACGCCATCGGCGTGCAAGCGTTCACCGCGCAAGTGCAGAAAGAAGGTCGCGCGCTTCCATCGCTGCTGGAAAAAGTACTGTCGAGCGGAAGGAAAGGATTCTACGAATCAGAAAAAGGGAAGACCACGGTTTTCGATGTGACCACCGGCGCGGCGAAGCCGTTGGAGACGCCGCCGGGCGTGATTATTCTGAAGTCGCAGAAAGAAGCGGGCCGCGAAATCGAGCGCAATTCGGGCGCGAGCCTGATCGACTTGGGCGACGGCGTGGTGTGCTGCGAATTTCACGCGAAAATGAACGCCATCGGCGCCGACTTGATTGCCATGCTGCACAAAGGACTGAAGCGGCTGGACGCGGACTTTGACGCCATGGTCATCGCCAACCAGGCTGTGAATTTTTCCGTGGGCGCCAACTTGATGCTCGTGCTGGTTGCCGCTCAAGAGCAAGAGTGGGACGAGCTGCACCTGGCTGTGAAGCAATTTCAGAACATAAATCTGGCCCTGAAATACGCGCCGAAGCCGGTGGTGGCCGCTCCGCAAGGAATGGCGCTTGGCGGAGGTTGCGAAATCAGTTTGCACGCCGCGAAAATCCAAGCCGCTGCGGAAGCGTATCTCGGGCTGGTGGAGACAGGCGTTGGCCTGATTCCGGGCGGCGGCGGAACGAAGGAGATGCTCATTCGTGCTAATGAACACGCGGCGGGCGGCGAAGACCTGGATCTCTTTCACGCGCTGAAGCCGGTGTTCGAAACGATCGCCATGGCGAAAGTGGGCACGAGCGCGGAAGAATGCCGCGGCCTGGGATTTTTGCGGCGCGAGGACGGCGTCTCGATGAATCGTGACCGCTTGGTGCGCGACGCGAAAGAAGCGGCGTTGGCGATAGTGCGCGGCGGGTACAAGCCGGCTGCGGCGAGCTGGCAAGAGGGCGCGCAGACCACGCAGATCAAGGTACTCGGCGAACAATTCCTGGCCGGCGCCAAGCTCGTGATTCACATGATGCAGCGCGGCGGCTATATCACGGACTATGACGCGCACGTCGGGCGCAAACTTGGGAACATTCTGGCGGGCGGGCCGCTTACTTCGCCGCAATTTGTGAGCGAGCAGTACGTCTTGGACCTGGAGCGCGAAGCCTTCGTCTCTCTTTGCGGCGAAAAGAAAACGCAGGAACGCATCGCGCATACGCTGAAAACGGGCAAACCGCTGAGAAACTAAACGCAAATCGCATTCAGGGGTCTTGCCCCTGGCACGGCGCGGGCCTATGATTGTTGGTGGATATGGCCGACACAATCCTTTCCGCCCACAACGGTGCGGGTGAAATCGCATTCAGCGTTGAGGTGTGGAAAGACGGAAATACCTACATCTCCTATTCGTCAGAGCTGGATATCTCTAGTTGTGGCAAAACAGCCGCTCAAGCCAAGTCTCACTTGCGCGAGGCTGTTTCTCTTTTCATCGAAGAAGCCGCCCGCATGGGAACACTCGCCGACATTCTGGAAGAATCACGATTTGAGCGGCGAGGCAAGACCTACCGACCGCGGCCCGTTCTCGCTCGTGAAAAAATGCGGCTTTCGCTTCCCGCTGCTTAGCGGCGGCTTTGATGTCGCGAATCGTTCCCATCCCATATCGCAGACTGGTCCGCGTTCTGGAAATGGAAGGATTCATGTTCGTGCGCGAGCGCGGCGACCACATGATCTACACTAAGCCCGGAATTCTCAGACCAATCGTTGTGCCACGTTATGACGCCCTGCCGGTGTTCATCATCAAAAATGTTCTCAGGACCGCCCAGATGAGCCGCGAGCGGTACATTGAGCTTTTGAAGCGGCTCTAGCGCGAGGAAGCTGTAAGCCGTGAATGACCAAAGTGTGGCGAACGTTTGCAACCTGCATCCACCACAGGCTCTACTAAGCAACAGGGACAGAGAAATGTTCGTGCGCGATGCGAAGTTTGCCCGAGGCGTCGCGATGCAGTACGTGCGTTGCCCGCACGGTTTCCAATTTTTCCGCCATGCGTTTGCCGGCTACGTCGCGGCCGGTGGCCTGGAATTGAAACGTGTAACTCGCCACGCCGGCGTCGCTTCCGCACAAAACGATATCGATGGGACTCAGTTTCAGTTCCATACGTGTGTCCGGATTGAAATATTCGCGTGAACGGCGCATCGCGCCGAGCCGGCCGGGCTCGCTGCGGGCCATGGCAATCTGAAAGACCGTGCTGCCTGAGGCATAAAAATCATTCAGTTCTTCTTCGGATTTGGCCAGAAAGGCCGCCCAGAATTGCTCGACGGCTTTGCGCACTTCGTCGGCGTTCAGTTTTGCGTCAACGGCGGACATGGGTAGCTCCCAAGTGAGATCGCGAACTCTTGTGCTCATTACTTTACGGAAGTGCGCAGAGCTTGAACATGTTAATTCCACGATAGATGCCGAAGCGATTACGGGCTACGCGCGCAGCTCGCCCAACGAGGAAGACCTGCACACGATTAACGGGTAGAAGTGCATAAATTCGTACTACAATGACGGTTTCGTTTTGACCAACGGGCACGCCGTTGTCGAGGAGAGCTTGATGCACCGAGCCGCGCTCTTGCCGCCGCGAGAAGCTTCGAGAATTTTGGGAATCAGCTATCCCACGCTGAAGCAGTGGATTTATCGCGGGAAAATAAAAACGGTAAAAACTCCGGGCGGCCATCATCGCGTGCCGGAAAGCGAGATCGACCGCATCATTCCGAGGACGCTGGAGCGCGGGGACGTCGTAACGCGCCGCGTGAATTTTCGGAAGATCAGCGGACGGAATCAATTGATTGGTCGCGTGATGGCGGTGAAGTACAGCGGACTGCTGGCGCAGGTGACCATGGCCATCGGGGAGCAGCATATTACGGCGATTATCACGGCGGACGCGGCGAAGGAGATGCGGCTAAAGCCCGGAGAGCGGGCGGCGGCGCTGATCAAGTCCACGGAAGTAATGATTTTGCGCGTGTGAGAAGCGAAGTGAGAGGTGATTCGTGACTTGTGGAAAAACACAGTGGTTCAAGCTGTCCCTGCTTTCACCATTTCTTCTGTTTTTTTTATTGGCTCAAATCTCGGCGCGCGCTCAGGAAAAGAAGATCCGTGTCGCGGCAGCCGCGGATTTGCAATTCGCGATGCAGGATCTCGCGGGGCAATTTGAAAACCGCACGGGGACGAAAGTGGACGTCAGCTACGGCTCAAGCGGAAACTTTTTTTCCCAGCTTCAGAACGGCGCGCCCTTTGACCTCTTTTTTTCGGCGGACATCGAGTATCCGCGCAAACTGGAATCGGCGGGCTTCGCCGAGCCAGGAACTCTCTACGAGTATGCCGTCGGACGCATTGCGATCTGGATGCCTGCGGACGCAAAGGTGGATCTAGCCAGCCATGGATGGAATGCCTTGCTCGATGCCAGCGTGCAAAAAATATCGATTGCCAATCCGCAACATGCTCCCTACGGACGCGCGGCTGTGGCGGCTTTGCAAAAATCCGGACTCTACGAAAAAGTGAAATCCAAACTGGTGTACGGTGAGAACATTTCGCAAGCGGCACAGTTTGTGCAATCCGGAAATGCGCAGGCCGGCATTGTCGCCCTATCGCTGGCCGTTTCGCCAGGCATGGAGAAAGGCAAGCGCTGGGAGATTCCCGCGGACATGCATCCGCCCATTGAGCAAGCCGCCATCCTGATGAAAAGCGCGCAAAACAAGGCTGGGGCGGAAGCATTCTTGGAGTTTATAAAGAGCGAAACCGGCCGCGCGACGCTTGCGAAGTATGGATTCACATTTCCCACGCTTGCGGCAGCGCCGGCCGGCTTGGGGAGGAAATAAGTTTGGAGCCGCTTCTTCTTTCTCTCCGCCTCGCGCTCTGCGTTTCCGCAATTCTTCTTGTGGGTGGGCTGCCGCTCGCGTATTGGCTGGCTTTTTCGAGTTGGCGCGGTAAATTTTTGCTGGAAGCGGTAGTGGCGATGCCGCTGGTCTTGCCTCCGACGGTCCTTGGATTTTACGTGCTACTGGCGATGGGCCCGCGCGGCCCGCTGGGAGAAGTGTGGCAAATGTTCTTCGGACATGGTTTGGCGTTCACGTTCGAAGGGCTGGTCCTCGCATCCGTTCTCTATAGTTTGCCGTTCGCGGTGCAGCCGCTCATCGCATCCTTCGAATCCGTGGACCGCAAACTGCTCGATGCCTCCGCGATTTTGGGCGCCGGACGCCTCAAAACTTTTTGGCGCGTCATCCTTCCTCTCTCGATTCCCGGCGTAGTGACGGCGCTCGTTCTGAGCTTTGCCCATACCATGGGGGAATTCGGCGTGGTGCTGATGGTCGGTGGCAATCTGGCGGGTGTGACGCGTACGGTTTCCATCGCAATCTACGATCACGTGGAAGCGCTCGAATATGCCCAGGCGAATTACATGGCCCTCGTGCTTCTCGCGATCTCTTTTAGTGTTTTGTCGGTCGTGTACGCCGTGAATCGTCAAGTGGGCCGGCAAATCGGGCGCCGTCTGTGGACACCATGGGCGGCGAAGTAAACGCGGCAGCGCTGGCTGCGCGCGTGAAGTTGCAGCGTTTCCGCGCGGGCTCACCCCCTTTCACGCTGGATGTGTCGGTGGAAATTCCCCCCGGCATTACCATTCTTCTTGGGCCTTCGGGCGCCGGAAAATCCACCATGCTGGATTGCATAGCGGGATTGGCGCTTCCGGACTCAGGGCGCATTTCCGCCGGCGAGGAAGTGTTATTCGATTCGCAGGCTGGAGTGAATCGCCCGCCTCGTGGGCGGCATGTTGCATACGTTTTTCAAACGCTGGCGCTCTTTCCCCACATGACCGCGGAGCAGAACGTTGCCTATGGACTCGACGGATTGCCGCCGCCGAAGCGCTCCGCTCGCGTGCAAGAAATCCTCAACATTTTCCATGTCGAACAATTGCGCGCCCACAAGCCGCCCGAGATTTCCGGCGGAGAGCGCCAAAGAATCGCGCTGGCGCGGTCGCTTGTAACGCAACCATGCGTCTTACTGCTCGACGAGCCTTTGACGGGGCTAGACGCACCACTGAAAGCCGCGATCATCGATGACCTGCGCGCTTGGAACGCGGCGCGGCGCATCCCAATCCTTTACGTAACACACAGCCGCGAAGAAGTAGACGCACTCGGCGAGCGCGCGATCGCCTTGGATCGCGGGCATGTGGTGAGCGAAGGAACGCCCATGGAAGTGCTGGAAGCGCCACGGCGGGTGCGGCTGGCGCAGTCCGCCGGTTTTGAAAATCTGCTCAGGGGAAACGTCGTGGATTTGCGGGAAGCGGATGGCGTGATGCGCGTGCGGCTCGGAGAAAGCCATTGCGAGATCGAAGTCCCGCTGGGCTATGCCGCAGTGGGAGACCACGTCCGCGTGGCCATTCGCGCGGGCGACATTTTGCTCGCAACCGCGAAACCGGAAAATCTAAGCGCACGCAACGTCATCGAAGGCCGCATTGTCGCGATGGAGACGCGCGGCACGCTGGTTCAGTCCCGCGTCGATTGCGGCGTCGAGTTTGCCGTGCATCTAACTCCGGGAGCGGCGAGGGAATTGAATCTGGCCGAAGGGCGGCGCGTGTGGCTGGTGCTCAAGACGCACTCATGCCATCTTGTCGAGGAGTGACCGAGCGCTAAACCAGAAGCAAGAATTTCTCAAGATTTCGGTGCGTTTGCCGCGGCCGCCACAGGCGCGGAAAATCTTACCTCGGCCGCCTCGAGTGTGTCGCCCTTCGGTCTGGCATGAATTACCACTCGGTCGCCCACGGCCAAATCAGAGAGCTTCGCGGGCTTGTCCACGCCGCCGCTTCTCATCACAAAGTTGGTCGCGGCGACGAGCTTCACCTCGACGGAAGCGCCGCTGGCCGTTTTCACCGTCACCGAATCGGCGCTGGTCTTTTCGATCGTGCCAATGACGTGTTTAAAATCGCCGTGGGCCAGCGCGGCCAAAGCGACGAATGCAAACGACAGGAGAAGTGCAAGAAATCGCAGTTTCATTTTCATCTCCAAGCGGGCCGGAGCCGGACCAAAGCCGGTCCGTGTATTATTCCACAAGATTCCAGTCGCCAAGCGAAGCTAATCCCGATTGGGCCCGCCAATCGCGCCGCTTTCTCAGCGTATTAGTGCTGGTGATGGGATTCCGCTTTGCGTGCCGGCGTTGCTCCGTTCAAGAAATCATCTTCCTGTTGTTCTTCCTGCATTTCCTCCGGGCCCTTCGGATTATTTTTTTCCATTTCCATCCGCTCATCGGGCGTCAAGTGCGGCAAGTGGCGTATGAAGAGCACGAGCTTCCAGCTTTCGTCCTGCATACCAGGGCTCGCAAATGAGGGCATGCCCGTGAATCGCACGCCATTTTCAATCACCCAGAAGAGTTCTCCGTCGGAGAGTTTCTGCGTTTCAGTCTCACGCAGGTCAGGCGGTTTCGGATAAAGACCTCGGCCCATCATCGTATCGCCACTGCCATCGTTTCCGTGGCAGATAGCGCAGTGGTCGGCAAAGTGGAGCCGGGCTTCGCGAAGATTTTCCGCTGAGTCGGGGACGGGATTTTTGAAATTCCGGGCAGAAGCAGGAATGGCGAGATGCCACGCATCGTGAGCCATCACCCTTTCGAGAACCGAGGGCGTGGCACGCGCGCTAAGCCCATTGTGGAGAATCGAAGCAACCACAAGGATCAAGAAGCAGGTAACCAGCACCAGGACCAGCAGGATGAGAGTCCAGCGTTTCATGGCAGGGACCCATGTTAGACGACGCGCGCCGTGCTGTACCAGCACGGATTTATTGCCCCAGATTGTCCGGCGCGGCGCCGCCAGCACACTTGCACCGCCTCTGGTAGGATACGCCGAGCCATGAGAGACAAGATCCATGCGAGCCTGGATTCCACCGTGGGCGATATTCGCGACGGCGCACGAATCATGTTTGGGGGTTTTGGCGGGGCCGGCTTTCCCAATAATCTGATCCAGGCGCTGGCCCGGAAGGGCACGAAAGAGATCACCGCCATCAGCAACAATTGCGGCACGCGCGAGGGCGAGCTGGGATTGCTGTTCAAGAACGGCCAGGTCCGGCATGTGATTGCGGCATTTCCAGGTCCTCATTCGTATTATTTTCAAGAGCAGCTTGCCGAAAAAAAAGTGACGCTTGAATTGGTGCCGCAAGGCATTCTTTGCGAACGAATGCGCGCCGCTGCGGCAGGGTTGCAAGGGTTTTACACGACCGTGGGCGTGGGAACGGAAGTCGCCGCCGGAAAAGAAGAGCGCGTCATCGAAGGGAAACTCTGCATCCTCGAGATGCCCATTCATGCGGACTACGCTTTTATCAAGGCAGAAAAGGCGGATCAACTGGGCAATCTGACTTACCGCCTGGCCGCGCGAAATTTCAATCCGATTATGGCCATGGCCGCGACGACCACCATCGTCGAGGTGGACGAAATCGTTCCAGTGGGCTCGATCGCGCCGGAGCATGTGGTGACGCCGGCGATTTTTGTACACCGCATCGTGCAAGCGAAAGGAGTCCGCTATGCCTGATAAGTCGCGGCTCACTCGGGAGCAAATCGCGCAGCGCGCCGCACAGGAATTGCCGGACGGCGCATACGTGAATCTTGGCTGGGGCATTCCGAATTTGATCGCGGATTATTTGCCGAAGAACGTCGAGGTCTATTTTCACAGCGAGAACGGAATTCTCGGCATGGGCCCGCGAGCGAGGCCCGGCGAAGAAGACTACGACCTGGTGGACGCCATGAAAGTCCCGGTCACGCTGATGCCGGGCGCGTCTTTCTTCCATCAGGCGGATGCGCATCTCATGACGCGAGGCGGCCATCTGGACATTGCCGTGCTCGGCGGATATCAAGTTTCAGAGATGGGAGACCTCGCGAACTGGAAAATCCCTGGCGCAAAAGGCCCTGGTGGAATCGGCGGCGCGATGGATATCGCGGCCGGCGCGAAAAGGCTGATAGTTTGCATGGAACACACGTCCAAGGAAGGTGCGCCAAAAATCGTGCGGCAATGCAGCTATCCGTTGACGGCAAGGGGCTGCGTCGACACGATCGTCACCGATTTGGCGGTAATCGACGTAAAGCCGGAAGGATTGCTGCTGCGCGAGATTGCGCGGGGATGGGGCCTCGACGAGCTGCAGAAATTGACCGGAGCGCCGCTGATGTCGCTCGGCCGCGTGCCGGAAATGTACTTAGCCTGAATGCGCTCGCGATTCTCCGCGGTTCATCGTGGCTAGGGAATCTGCATGTTGCCGTTCAGGCGTGGTAAAGTTTGCAGGTTTAGCGGCGGCGGTTGGAATCATTTGGAGGAAGCCATGGCGGAAAATATTCCGGAAAAATATACCGATCTTTTTGAAAAGCCGGCCTTCGGCAATCTCGGCACGCTCATGAAGGACGGCAGCCCGCAAGTGACGCCCGTTTGGGTGGATTATGACGGCAAGTATGTCCGCTTTAATTCCGCGCTGGGGCGCGTGAAGGACAAGAATGTCCGGCGCGATCCGCGAGTCTCGATTACGCTGCTCGATCCGGCGAATCCCTATCGCTATCTCGAGATTCGCGGGCGCGTCGTCGAAATCACTCAAAACGGCGCGGACGATCATATCAATAAACTCTCGCAAAAATATTTGGGCAAGCCCGTGTATCCCTTCCGGCAGCCAGGCGAAGTGCGCGTGCTCTACAAGATCGAGCCGGAAAAAGTCAGCTCGATGGGATGAAGAGTAAAAATTTTATTCGCTACTTGTGCTGGGACGTTTGAAGAGAAACTTTACAGGCGTGCGGCGACGCGCGCGGCCATGTGCCCGCTGGGCGTGCGAAAAATCAGCACGAGGCTGTCCGTGAGAGGGACTCCCGCGCTGGGTATCGCGAATTCGTAGGACCAGGTGTAGCGCTTGGGTAGGTCCGCAGCGAGCGTGTCCGTGTACGGTTCGATCGGATCGACGGAAAAATTCATTACCGTTACTTTGCCTGTCGGGCGCAGATCCACGCCGTGTTTCCAATACAGCGAAAGCTTTATCGAGCTCATCACCGCCTCGGTGAGATATACCCCCGTCCCGACGGGTTGAAGACCGTACGAGCAAGGCTGGTCGTGGACGGTGAGGTCGAGGACGACTTTATCGGGAAATTGCGTCACCGCTTTTGTGCCCACGCGAAACGTGGTTCCGTCGTCGGTGTCGTAGGCTTTCAGTTGGTCAAAGAAATCTCCCGAGGTGACGCGGCCGTTGATGCGAAAACAAGGGCCGTTGGGGACGCCGCCATCGCCGATTAGAAAAACGCCGCCGTAATAATTCGAAATCCTGACTTCTTCTTTCTTCGGATGTTTCTCTTTTTTTTGCGATGCGAGCCCGCGCGGAAGAAATAGAAAAGTTCCGGCGAGGGCGAAGCAGGCAATTCGTGGAAAGTAGGCGCCCATGGCAATGTTTCGACGGCGTCATTTTACCCCCTCAGGCTGGGCGCGGAGAAGGAAGGAAATGTCGCCGACCTTGTAGAGAGCCATGCCGCCTTCTCGCGGAACAGGCGGGACTTTTCCGGCGCGGACGGCTTCAATAGCATCGACCAGCTTCGGGAGAACACTCGGGTCGGCGACGGGAACGTTGTGCGCGCCGAGGACGAGTTTGACTTGCGGCGCGAGCGCGGCGAGCTTCTTGACCGAGGCCACGTAGTCGTCGAGATTCGTCTCGGGGCGGAAGAGCCAAATCGGGCCGGGATAGTAGGTGTCGCCGGTGAAGAGCAAGCCGTTGGAGTGGTCGAAGAGCGAGATGGAATCGGGCGTGTGGCCGGGCGTGGCGATGATTTCGATGTCGTGGTCGTGGCCGAGGCTGATTTTGAAGCCGTCATGCACGAAAAGCGAAATGTGCCAGGGCTTGGTGGAGTAGGTTTTTGGATTGAATCCTTTTGGCAGCTCGCCGCAAATCATTCCGGGAGCGATTTCCGCTTGCGCGTCGTCACGCGAGCCTTTGGCGTTGGCGCGCGTGAACGCCGTATCCATGCCGAAAATAAATGGGAAAAGGGAATTGCCGCCGACGTGGTCGTTGTGCGTGTGGGAGTTCAGCACGACGACCGGGCGGCTCGTCAATTGCCGCACGACTTTGTGAATGTCGCCGATGCCCATGCCTGTGTCGAAGAGCAGAGCTTGCTTGGTGCCGACGATGAGGTAGGAGATGGTTTCTTCCGCTTGGTGCGGCTCGTAAATAGCAAAAACGCCGGACGCTACTTTGTAAACTTCAAACCAAGGCTCGTGCGGCAATACCCGTTCGAGCTTCGCGTATTCCGGGCGGGGAAGGGATTTACACCAATCCGGGCTGATGGTTTGGGGCGCGACCGGGAGAGCAACAGGAAAAAATGAAAGCAGAATAAGCCCGAAAATAACGAGAACTCTGTTCATTTCGGCTTGCCCGCCTTCCGCGCGTAGTACCGACTCACGATTGCAAAATTGCCAATCATCGGAAGCGCGAACACCGCCACCCCCAATAGCTTAGGATATGTTTGAAGCGGGTCAGGAGAAATATTCCCCTGGAATATCAGAGCCCAAACCAAACCGGCCACCGGTATCGACAGAAATACCCACAAGTATGCCCATCGGCCCCATCGACCTGTACCAGCCAATATCATCAGTGCGCTGACTAACGCGAGAAACGGTGCCAGACGCGGGTTTATGACAAATGGTTCACCATGCGAAAGTTCAATGATCAGCCCCAGGCAGCAGAACATAAAGATCAGAAAGCCAGGGACCGCAAGCACGACAAGCCTAATGGCAAACTCAATTTTCTTTTGAGTTCGTTCTTCCTGCTGTCGTGCTTCGCTCACGGTCAATGGAATCATATTGGTCGTCATGGAAGCGCGCAGTTCATAGAGACTCATTTCGAGGTGCCCGAGATGAAAATGGATTTGGGAATCATCATGTGCACGCCTTTATTGCCGTCCACCAGCTCGGTGATGTGCAGGTCCGCCGCCACGCTTGCCAGCATATACGCATCGTCGCGGGACAGGTGCTTCTCGGTCACCAAAAAATCAATCATCTCGCGCAGAGCGAGCGTGGCGCAGGCATTCAAATTGTCATTGAAGCCCATGGTCATGTAGTACGTGGGCGTTTCGGCGCGCGGCCATTTCAGGTGCATGTCCTTGCGCACGATGAATTGGAATGTGCCGATGAGCGAAGTTTCCATCGCCGTGATGTCCACTTCGCCGTCGCCCTGGCCGGCGTGGCCGTCGCCCACTTCAAAGAGCGCGCCCGCCGCGTTGACGGGAAGATAGAGCGTCGTGCCCGCGACCAAATCCTTGTTGTCCATGTTCCCGCCCATGACCCAAGGCGGCGCGCTGTTCCAGCGGCCCGCGCTTTCCGGAGGCGCGTCGCCCATGCTGCCGAAAAAAGGATGCAGAGGAATCTCGATGCCCGGCGCGAAGTGCGCCACCATGCGCTCGGCATCCAGCGGAATGATTTTCATTTTCGCGTAGGGATAATCGTCGGGGATGTAGCCGCGCCCCGGCCCGAACGCGTTGTACGCATACGGAATCGCCAGCTTGATGGCCAGAATTTTCACTTCGAGCACGTCGCCGATCTCCGCGCCCTCGACGTAAATCGGCCCGGTCAAAATGTGCCCGCCCGGCCCTTTGTCTTTCACCTGCTCGGTAATGTCGCGCAGCGATTGTTCGACTTGGTCCGGCGGCACGCCCGCATCCTCCAGCCGCTTCGGGCTAGAAGTAATCAGCGTCTGAATCTCAACCGTGTCGCCCGACTTGATGCGCAGCACCGGCGCGGCCTTCGCATCGTAATAGCCCCACTCCACGGTCTTCGGCGTCGGCTTCAACGCATACGTCGCTTGGGCACTTGCCAGCCGTGGGGAAAAGTACTGGGTCATGAATGCAAGCAAAACAAGGAATGCGGTTCGGCTCCTCAATGGTCCTCCTGAAACGCGACTTGCGCGCGGAGAATAGAGTTTAGTAAATAGCGAGACAGGTCTGCTAGAATTCGCTTACCATGAGCACCGATGACATCGATCCAGACGTCCTCGAGGTGCTGATTCAGGAACGGAGCCGCGGACGGCGCGGCTCGCCTGAGGAGGCGAAGCGCAAGCGCGAACGGCAGAAGCTGGTATCCGCGCTCGATAACGCGATGCGGCGGGCGGACCAACACGGGTTCAGCGATGCGCTGCGGAACGGCGGGATAGCTGAAGGTTCGGCTGCTTGGAAGAACGCTTGGACCGCTTACCATGCTTACCAGAGCCGGCGCTAAGCGCAGCGTGGACCTTCTTTAGCTGGGCCTGCCGTTTCTCTTCTGGTGCTTGTTCCAAGGAATCCAGAATCAGGTCTGCCACATATCCGGCAGCCTTTTTCTGGTAAGCGCGTTTTTGTTTCGTCATCACGATTGCATCCTCACACTCGCATTATTCTAAGTCAAGGTCCAAATACCGACGTTTTCAGTAACCGGGCTCTGTAAACCGCGGAGCATCCTCGCCCAGGCGAATGCAATCCACCGGGTTGGTTTCGATCCCCGCCTGGGCAAGGCCGAGCAAGGCTGGAGGAACCCAAGAAATCAAATAGCGATCAAAGTAGCAGATCCAAGTGTCCCACGGGGGCGCATCCCGCTCGTCGAAATAACCCTTGCTCGTGTACTGCGAAGCTCCATCTTGGACGTTGTAGTCCGGCTCGTAGAAGAGCAGTCTTCCTTGGGCCAGATCGGATGAGGCCGCGAGGGGAAACACATTCATCTCGCGAAGGAGAGCGGCGCGTTTCTCAGCAAGGGCTTGGATGGCTTCAGCACGATTCTGTTCAGGATGGAACAGTGAGGCGGCGTAAGAATGAAATGCGGCGCTGCGTAATTGTTGTCGTAGCGGCGGGTCGATCGAGCCCGGATCGGCGACGGCAAAGAGGGCCTCCGCTTCAGCTTTCAGCTTGCTTGCGCTCCGAATCTTCGACCTATTTACCCATCGCCAGATCCAATTTCTTTGCTCAAAGATTGAGGGGTCCGCTTTGTATGCCAGGCTTAGCAATTCGGCGGCCCTTCGACTCATTTCTCGCCGCTGAATTGTATTCGCGTCCTCCTCGGCACACCCGGTCAAACTCTGGGAAGAGCACCACGCGATCGTCTCCGCGAGGCGTTGGCGAAATGCAGCGTCTGACATTCCGAATTCGGTTCTTCGCGCGGTCATGGGTGTGTCATGTCCTCGGGCTTGACGAGGGCGTCGAATTCTTCGGCGGTTACGTAGCCGAGTTTGATGGCGGCTTCGCGGAGGCTGATGTGGGATTTGTGGGCGGCTTTGGCGACTTGGGCAGCGTTGTCGTAGCCGATTTTGGGGGCCAGGGCGGTGACTAGCATCAGGGAATTGTGGACGTAATGCTCGATCTGTGTGGTGTTGACTTCGATGCCCTGGACGCAGTGAGCTACGAAGCTGTTGGAGGCGTCGGCGAGAAGCTCGACGGAGTGGAGATAGTTGAAGATGATGACGGGCTTGAATACGTTGAGCTCGAAATTGCCTTGCGAGCCGGCGAAACCGATGGCGGCGTCGTTGCCCATGACTTGTACGGCGACCATGGTGAGGGCTTCGGCCTGCGTGGGATTTACTTTGCCGGGCATGATGCTGGAGCCGGGCTCGTTTTCGGGGAGAGAGAGTTCGCCGAGGCCGCAGCGCGGGCCGGAAGCGAGCCAGCGAATGTCGTTGGCGATTTTCATGAGCGAAGCGGCGAGAGTTTTTAGAGCGCCGCTAGCGAAGACGAGTTCGTCGTGGGCGCTGAGCGCGGCGAATTTATTGGGATGCGAGCGGAAGGGCAGGTGCGTCAGCTCGGCGATTTTGCGCGCGGCGCGTTCAGCGAATTCGGGATGGGCGTTGAGGCCGGTGCCGACGGCGGTGCCGCCGATGGCGAGATCGTAGAGGCCGTCGAGAGTCATGGCGATGCGGCCGCCGTCGCGGTCGAGAAGATTTACGTAGCCGGAAAACTCCTGGCCGAGGGTGAGCGGCGTGGCGTCCTGCAAATGCGTGCGGCCGATTTTGACGATGCCGGCAAATTCCTTGGCTTTGGCGTCGAGGGCGTCGCGAAGTTTTTTTACAGCGGGGAGAAGACGCTGGCGCGTTTCCGTGGCGGCGGCGATGTGCATGGCGGCTGGAAAGGTGTCGTTGGAGGATTGCGACATGTTGACGTCGTCGTTGGGGTGGATGGGCTTTTTGCTGCCCATGGCGCCGCCAGCGATTTCGATGGCGCGGTTGGAGATGACTTCGTTGACGTTCATGTTGGTTTGCGTGCCGCTGCCGGTTTGCCATATCCGCAGTGGGAAGTGCTGGTCGAGCTTGCCGGAAATGACTTCGTCGGCGGCCTGCACGATGAGCGCGGTCTTTTCGGCGGAGAGCTTGCCAAGGTCCTGATTGACGAGGGCGGCGGCTTTTTTCAGGATGCCAAAGGCGCGAATCAGCTCGGGGGGCATGGTGTCTTTGCCGATGGCAAAGTGAATCAGCGAACGTGCCGTCTGCGCGCCGTAGTAGCGGTCAGCGGGCACGTCGATCTTGCCCATGCTGTCGGATTCGGTGCGGGTGACGAGGGACGCTGTATCGATGGTTTCAGACATGGTGGCTCCTGGGATTGGAAGGGTAAATCTTACCTTGAATTGGGGAGGGAAGAGTGAGTAGTGGGTGGTGAGTAGTGAATAGTGAAAGAGTGGAGGCTTAGGGTTTGGCTTGCGCGTACCGGCGGAGATCGAAGTGGATTGGAATGGGGATTCTGACGCCCCGGCCGAGTCGGGGAAGGCGTCGGTCGCAGGGTACACAGAGAACAGCGAGACCCCACCCCCGGGTGTCCGCAAGTTATGAAGTAACTCGATGAAAGCAGAAGGTTTGCGGAGATTCCTGCGTGTTCGCAGGCGCGGCGCGCGGTGGATGACTAGTTGGCAAACTTTGGGGTTGTCAGCGGGACCCCACCCCCATGGTTTTTTGCAAGTGTTGCTGATACAGGACTTAAAGTGGAGCGGAATCAACAGTTGTGGAAGTGTTGATTGTGGAGGGGTTAGGCGAAAACGGTTTTTATGAAGTGGTAATCTGGGTGGGACTGAAGATTTTGCGGGAATTTGCAGGACGGCGCGGCGGAGGCGTCCCGTAGAAGCCTCCGGGATACAAAAAGCGCACATGAGTTGCAGGGCACAGACAGAAGCGGCGCCCAATCGACTCAGCTATTATAACACATTATTACTATTTGTCAAGGATAAACTGTAAGTCGTTTCGATGGAGAAGGATAGCCGGTGCCAATTAGAATTGGCACCGGCTATCCGGCTGAGTGTTCGCGACGAGATTAGCGCTGCCCGCTAATTGCTGCTGAGCTGCCTATCCTCAGTATGTTCGGCGGCGTCCCAGGCGGCAGCCGCCTGAAGCGCCTCAAACAGCCCTCTTTCCAAGTCTGTCTTAGACACGGTCTTAGAGCAGCCAGGTGAGCGGATATTGATACGTTTATTTCGCGTATTTTCGCTCAGCCAGGCAGCTGCCTCGCGGTAGTGGGCCGTCTCGGGTCTGCAGGTTTGCGACCGGTAGGTAACACGAAGCTCAATTTCTGGGACGCCCGGGAAACCTCTAATGGCACCTCCCGGTATGGGGCGCGAACGATGACGTGCAAACCATTTTCCACTGTCTTTGGGCGAAACCGATAAAAGAAGCATGTTAGCCCGCATTTCCTTTTTGATTCATAATTCTGAAACCTCGGAGCGTGATAATCGTCAATGTTTATGAGGGTGCGAACGTGGTGAAGACGCCCCGGAGGTATGAACCCAATGGGTGAGAACCAAAA
>JBARJI010000113.1:0-18415 GCA_049800195.1 Candidatus Acidiferrum sp. | reverse complement strand
GCGGGATTCCCACTTTCCCACAGTCTCAGCAACAACGCAGTGGACCCCCTTTGAAGAGAAGGAAAACAATGCAAGCGGACACATCACGTGCTAACAAAAGCGGACATCTCGACTTGCTAACAACACACTGAAACCGTTTGCGCTGATGGCTCTGCTCGAATCGGGCAAATTGCAAGCGAGCGAAAAGCTGCTGTGCCGCAGGCCATTGTGGATTGGCGGCGTGCGAATGGACTGCTCACATCCGGCTTCGGTCGTGGATTTGGACGCGGAGGAAGCCATCGCGTATTCCTGTAATTCGTATTTCGCGGAGGCGGCGACGCGGCTGAGCAGCGCGGAGCTGGTGCAAGCATTTCGGCGGGCAGGACTTGATTCACCGAGCGGGCTAGTGAAGGAAGAAGTGAATGGGCGCATCGAGATGCCGGGCGACCGGGACGGTCTTCAGCTTGAAGCGCTGGGTGACCGGGGAGTCGAAGTGACGCCGCTGGAATTGTTGGCCGCCTACCGTAAGTTAGCGCTACAAAAACGCAATAGCAACGCGGCGATAATTGACGTGCCGGTGTTCGCGGGGCTGGAACAATCGGTGGCCTTTGGCATGGCACATGCAGCAGATGTGCAGGGCATGAAGATCGCGGGCAAGACTGGAACCGCGGCATCGCGGGAAAGCGCGAGGACACACGGCTTTTTTGTGGGCTACGCGCCGGCTGATAAGCCTGAGATCGTCGTGATGGTTTTTCTTGAGCGGGGAAACGGCGGAGACGCGGCGGCTATTGCGCAGCGAGTGTTTGCGGAGTTTGCGAGAGACGGGCGGAGGCAGTGAAGAAATCGCACATCGTTCTGGCGTGGTGCATCCTTGCGCCGTGCTTGGCGCGAGCGCAGGGCGTGCGCGTTCGACTGTACACGACGCGGCCGCCCGAAGCACTTTCGATCCGTGCGCTGGAGGGAGTGCTGCGCTGGCGATCGTGTCCTGCCTGCGAGGAAAAGGACGGACAAGAGCTCTCGATTAACTCGGATAACTTTGAGAGCGCCACGGATTTTTACGTGACGGGCCATTTCGAGCTGCGCCCGACAAGTGGGCCTCTCTTTTCGGGAAATTATCCCGCGCACATCGAACGGCGGGCGGGCCATCTTCTGGTGACGGTGACCATGCCGCTCGAAGAATACGTCGCGGCTGTGCTCATGGCGGAAAGCGGCGGCTTCGAAAATGTGGAATCGCAGAAGGCGATGGCCGTCGTTGCGCGGACGTATGCGATGCGCTTTATGGGCCAGCATGCGAAAGAGGGATTCGATTTTTGCGATACCACACATTGCCAGGTGGTTGGATGGAAGGGCACGAATGAAGCAGTGCGGGCCGCCGTGAATGCTACGCGCGGAGAAGTGCTGCGATATGGCGGAAAACTGGCGCAGACATTCTACCACCAGAATTGCGGCGGAACGACCGCGGCGGCAAAAGAGGAGTGGCCCACCGTGCGGGAGCCGTACTTGACGTCGCATGCGGATCTGTACTGCGTGGCCCGAGGAGTTTTGAATTGGGAGAGCGCGATTCGTGTGGAGAACTTGGACAGGGCGTTGCGAGCTTCCGGGATGGCAATTCCGGCGGGCTGGAAAGCGATTGCGATTGTTTCGCGGTCGGAGAGCGGGCGCGTGCAGCGGCTGATCCTCGGGGGAGGCGCTGGGGGCGACGCACCCATCTCTGCGTCGAGCTTTCGATTTGCCGTAGACCGCGAGCTGGGATGGAACAAAATCCGGAGCGATTTATACCAGGTGCGCGACGTGGGCGATGAGATTATTTTTTCGGGGCGCGGGGCTGGTCACGGCGTCGGGCTGTGCCAGGCTGGCGCGGAAGAGATGGCTCACGAAGGAAGGAAGTACCGGGAGATTTTGAGCTTTTATTATCCCGGAACGGAACTTGGAACAACGGAAGCAGCGGAAGTCACAAGATGGCAGAAACGTAGCAACGAGCGCGTTGAATTGCTAAGCACGAATCCCGACGCGGATGAAAAGATATTGCCCATCGCTGAACGCATCTTGAGAGAAGACGAAGAAGCGATTGGATGGGACGCGTATGCAGGCATCCGGCTGCAAATTTACCCGACGATGGATTCGTATCGCGACACGACGGGACAGCCGGGATGGGTGGCGGCGTCCACGCGCGGAAAGACGATCCGGCTGCAACCGCTCGTCGAGTTGGAAAAACGGTCGATCGTGGAATCCACGCTGCGGCACGAGATTTTTCACGTGCTTGTGGAAGAGAAAGCAATAGTCGCGACCCCGCTTTGGTTTCGCGAAGGGATTGTGCTGTACCTTTCAAAACCCGGCGACGCGGCGACGGCGCCTGTGACGATGACGGATGAGCGGATCGAAGCCGCCCTGCGCCAGCCTCAGGATCGCGAGGAAGTGCGAAGGGCCTATGCGTCGGCGCTGAGCCGCGTAGCTGCGCTCCTCCGAGAACGCGGAAAAGAAGTTGTTCTCGGCTGGCTAAGCAGCGGGATTCCGCGAGACGTCGGAGCAAATTCCGGCGGCCGCACAACACCGTCCCACCACTGAGCAAGCCAGCATCCAGGAGAATAATCCGAATGCATAAGAAACGAAAAGACGCCACGCCAAGCTGACCGCTTCGGAGTGAAACGTCGATGTTCGGAAATCGGGGGTCCAATCCATCAGTTTTTGTGTGGCGAGAACCCCGAGGAGTGCCGCGAACAACAGCACGAGCCAATAGGACAAGCTGAAGAATGCTTTTCTCCAGGTGAAGAAACCTTGCACGCCGAATCCGCGGAATCCTCTGCCAGCGACTTGCAAAAGGAACGGCAAGAGCAAGCCTGGCGCGAGAACCCAGCGAGCTACGAAGATGGCAGCGGCGAACAGCGTGTCTAGCTCGGGCAGGGCGATGTGGCGGCGAACAAAGACGGGAAACGTGGAACGGACATAAGCGGGAAGATTTGCTTGGTGGGCTTCGAGCTGGGCGACCAGCAGCCATAGAAGATAAAAGACGGCGACGCAAACGGCGACCGCGAGGAGATGGCGCAACGCGCGGCGAAATGCGGGCCAAAGGGGCGTGAATTCGGTGCGGTTGTGTTCGGCGAAAGAGTTCAGAGTGCCAGCGTGAAGGAAAAGCGTGGCCGCAATCAGCACGACTGCAAAAACGAAATTGTAGACCAAGGGCAGTCTGCCGGAGACAGGGATGAGCAGCCATGCGGCAAATAGCACGAACAAAATGGGGTTGGCGAAAAATTGGATAAGCCAGAGCCGGCCATTGTGGAAGCAATCCGCAAAGGCCTTGCCGACGATTTCAAGACGCAACATTACCTCACCTCCACGACAGCGGCATCACTGGTCGCCATGATGGATGGCTGGTACATCGGCTGCACCATTGCAGGGCTGACCTGGAATTTGCCAGGATTGACGATTTTGAGAAGGTAGACGTACTCGTGACGGCCGCTGAAATAGGTTTGGAAAATCGCGGCGCGGTCATCGTGGAATTCGCGTCGCGTGAACCAATACTCCCACCAGGACGGCCGCTGCTTCAGTTCGTACAAATCGTCTCGCGTGATGAACTCGGCGCCAGCGGGGATGGGATCCTCCATCAAAAGATAGCGCCACTCGCTGCCGCCGACTGTGACACGCACGGCGAGAATGTCGCCGATGTGCAAATCGCCGTGAAGCGGATCCGGGTTATAAACGATCCTTCCGTTCAGTTGCTCGGGCGTAAGGCGGAAATAATCGCGCGTGATGTTGAGCGAGAGCTTGTTGCTTTGAACAAGCCGTTTGTCGTTCGAATAATAAGCCCCGGCGGCGGACCAGTAGAGGCGGCCCGTACCAGATTTGTGAATGCGAATTTCGTTGGCGCCGATTCGCAGTTGTGAGGCGTCGAGATGAATGGCAGGTTGCACGGGATTCCAAGAGTCGGCGGCCGTGAATTGGCGCGTGATAACTTGCTTCCCGTTAACATAGACTTCAGCTCGGAAATTGGAGTCGAATTCGTGGCTGGACCTCACGTATTCGGCCAGTCCGAAAATCACCATCGCGGTTTGTTTCGTGCTGTACCAGAAATAGCCGCCTTCGCGATGATTCACGAGCCATAGCGCTGCTTTAGGAAGCAGCGGGCTAGCGGGTTTCGTCAGGCTGAGAAGGCGAACGGCATAAGCAGTCGTTTCCGCGGCGTCGTCGATTTCAAATTCCATCATGTAGTCGTAAGCGGAGGGCCAGCTGGCTTCGAAATCGGTGACGATCGCTTGCGATTCCATGGTTCCCGCAATTTCCTGCGCTTTGGCTTGATCGCCGGATGAAAGGAACGCCAGGCCCATCAGAGCAAGCCCCTGTGTGTTCATGTCGCCGCGCACGTTCCAAGCGTCCTGCAACTCCTCAGGCTTTGCAGCGTTATTCAACGCGAGAGCGTACACGACGTAGGCGCGAAGATCGTAGCGCATATTGGGATGCTTACTGAGGGACGAATGCAAATACGTGAGCGCGCGGGAAAGCGAATCGGTGCCAGGATCGTAACCTGCTTCGCGCGCTTGGCCGAAACCGCTTACGACATAAGCCGTCATGAAAACTTGGCTTTCATCTTCCTTCCACCAGCCCCAGCCACCATCGTCGTGCTGAAAATCCTTCAGGCGTGCCATGCCAGCCTGAATTTTCTTCTCCAGCTCGGGCGTGTCCACGGTGGACTGTAGCTTGAGTTCCTTCATCGTTTTGGCGACGACGATATCGGGAAGGAAACTGGACATGGTCTGCTCAGTGCAGCCATAGGGATAGCTGGTGAGATAGTCGAGCGCCGAAAAAATGCTGCCGGCGAGCGATGGGCTTAGCGTGATATCGAGAGTAGGCGAAGATTGATTCGGATTTCCGGGAAGAATGATGACGGTGTTTTCTTCCTGATCGGCGCCTGCGATTGAGCCGGATTTTGCGTCGGTTAGTTTCACACCGACGGGAATGACGGGGAGCGTAATCTCCATCGCGTCGGATTCTTCATTGGTTAGAGCCTTGGCAAGCAGATCGGCTTCGTGTACGGATTGCGCGCGCACTCGCCAGTCGACCTTTGTTTCGCCCCTGCTGGGGACTCCCACCGCCGTGGTTTGGCCGGCGAGAATATCCAGCCCTTTTAGATCGAGTGACACATGTACGGTTTTCGCGGTGGCGAGGTAATTGTGAACGATGGCGGAAACGGTGACTTCATCGCCTTGGCGGAAAAAGCGTGGCACGGCGAGACGCACCATGAGATTTTTGCGAACGATGACGTCGTTCGTCGCGAGGCCGACTTTTGTGTCGACCGTAACGCCGCGAACAGTTGCGCGCCACGTCGTAAGCGAATCGGGAAACGTCAACTGAGCTTCGGCGCGGCCGCTCGCATCGGTGTGAACGTCCGCAAGCCAGAGCGCCGTGTCAGGAAACATCTTGCGGACTTTCGGCTGGACGAGAGTCTCTTCGGGTTTAAGCTGTGCCAGCGCGCGCGCCCCCCCGTTCCCGCGATAGGCCAGAAACATTTGTTTCTTTCCAGCCTCACCGCTAAAGTAAAAATTCAAAGAGGAATTGAGAGAAACACGGTCGTAGACCGGGCCGTAAAAATAATCGTGGGGATCGCCGTTCGTATCGGGACGAATCGCGTAGATGGCTTCGTCAACGACACCAATGCTGAACTCGCCGGTCACCGGTTTACCGTCCGAGTCGCGCGCGAAGATCGTATAGCTGGCTTTTTGGCCCGGTTGGAATTGTTTCTGGGAGGGCTGAATCTCGATCTGAAGCTTCTGCTGGACGGCGGGAACTTTGAGACTTTTGCTCGCCGAATAGAGCTTGTCGTCATGGATGAACGCCGCGGTAAGAAAGACGTTTGGCTGCTGATCGCCAGTGATGGGGACATCGAGCGTCACGGAAGATGTGGTGGCATGAACGATTCTCTTCGTCTGGATCGTACGTGCCTCCGTGGTGACAAGGAGATAGGCGTCAGCCACGCCTGTCAAAATAAGAACATGAGCAGTGTCGCCGACTTTGTAGGATTTCTTGTCGGCAACCATGCGAATCTCCCTGTCTTGCCCTCCCCACCAGTCGTTGTTTGTACTCGAGATCCAGAGATAGGTGTTGTCTTGCACCTCGCGCTTTTCCGGAGTCTCCGCCTTCACGCGAAGAAAGAGGCTTCCCGCCTCTCTCGCTCTGAAAGTAACGATCGCCGTTCCCTCGGAGCCGGTAACTGCGTCGCTTGAATCGAGAATGGTCTCTTTTTGATTTCCGCCGTAGTAATACCAGTAGCCGCGAACCAGCTCGATGTGCACTGCAGTTTGGATTGGTTTTCCGTCGTAGTCTTTTGCGACCGCCGTCGCGCGGATGGTGTCGCCCACTTGGTAGACGTAGCTCTCTGTGGAAACGCCGACCGCGAAAGAGCCGTAAGTTGCAATTACGGAATTGTGGCCCGCGATTTCGCGATTCCCTGCATCGGTAACGCGCGCCTCGATGCGATAGCGCAGGTCGTTGTGATGCTGATTCACACGCGTGGGAACGCGCACTGTCAACTTCCCGTCAGCATCGAGCTTGCCGGACTGCTCCGAGATCTGATCTCCGGCGTAGTCTCCGGAATCGTCAGAATCCCTTTCGGTTCCGAAGGTTTCTTCAGGCATGACTCCGCTATCATCATCTCGCTCGATAAAGGGAGACCAATACGGCAGCGTGTGAACGACGTACTTCACGTCAGCTCCAGCCACCGGCTCGCCGAAATAATATTTGGCTTCTATCGTCGCCTCAATGAAATCTCCCTGCAGCACGCGCGGTGTGGACGGAGTAACCTTCACCTCGTATTCGGGCTTCTTGTACTCCTCGACGTAGAACCCTCCATTAATGGGGTAGCGTTGGCCGCCCCGGCTGCTGATGGAAATCGAGTAGTAGCCAAGCGCGGCGGTAGCGGAAAGATTCAAATCTCCCTGAATCGTTCCGAAAGGGGAGATTGGAAGAGTGGATTGATAAACCGGCTTGCTGTCCGGATCCTCGATGAGCACTTGAACTTCTTCGCCAGCAGGAACCTTGAAACGCTCGCCCGCCTGCGTGCGGAAGATCCCCTTGAAATGCACCGTATGGGTCGGGCGATAGACAGGGCGGTCCGTATAGACGTAGCCGGTCCAGTCATCGGCAGGATTGCTGCTCAGGTTGTAGGAATACGGCGTGACAAGCGCGACGTCATCGTCGTGAACGGCGAGAACGCGGACGTCCTGATACTGTCCTGCGGGGATTGCGGTTTCAGCGAGGCCGCTGGCATCGCTTTTCACGTTAGCTTTTTCTTTTTTGTCGACCCACACGCGCACATCGGCGCCAAATACGGGGGCGCCGGTGCGGCGATCAGCCGCAAAAGTGAGCACCTGCCCTTCGGCAGTTTTCGTGACAAGCCCGAGCTCGCTAACAATCACAATCGTGTAAGCGCGGAGCCGGCCGTCCGTCGCTTCGACCAAGTAAGCCCCTTTAGCCAAATTTTGAAGCGGAACATTTTCCGTCTCCGAATAGAACCGTGGCGGCATCTCTTGATGCCACCGAGCAACAAGCTGCGAGCTGTTCAACACGGGCGCTTGGGCGAAGACGTCCGCGGTCGGTCCTGCGTGGCCCTCGGTTTTTGCCTGGCGCTCTTCACGAATCTGTGAGCGCGACCGCGCGGAAAATTGAGAGCGGAAGAAATCGCGGATGGTCTCCCACAAATCCTGCTTCCAGTCGTGAAAACGTTCGAGGAAGCTAGGATTATCCAGCTGTTCCTTGCTGGCCATTGCGCGCCCGAAATCGTGCGGGTTGTCGAGGCGCTCGAAAAACAACGCGGGGTCATTCACTTTGTAGACGCGAAATTCAAGCTCTTCCACGTTGCTTGCATAGACGCGCAGGCCGATTTTTTCACCGGGTAGATAGGTCTTGTTCGTCGAGAGGGAGAAATACGCGCCGGGCCGCTGGCCGCCAGCCGGCGTGATGAACGCGAAAAAGCAGGCAAGAAGAACGATCGGTTTCCAGCGCACTAGTTTGCTCCTCGCAGAATGTTCCAGCGGAAAACTCCGAGAAAATTGCTATTGCCGGTGACGGGCCGCCAGCGCGGCGAGGGATGCTGCAAGAGTTCCGCGGCCGTGATGCGCCGAACCTCACCAGCCGCATTACCGATTGGCCCGGTGTGATAAACTATGACGTCCGCGCCTTCTTCCGGCCCCGATTCTCCGAGCCACGGGCTGCGGCCGATAAAAATCATCGAGTGAAACGGCGAATTCTGCTCGAGCTGACGGTAAAAAAGAAGATCGCCAGGGCGCGCTGATTGAATGTCGCGAGAGAGAAAGAAGGTATTGAAATCCTTCAGTGTCTTGGCGTCGGCAAACTCCGCAAAGCTGCCGTTCTTCAGATCCTCGGGCAAATACGCTCCCGGCCGGATGCGAAACAGTGCCAAGCCGAGCGGCGTGTAGGGATACCGGTATTTTTCAAGGGAGGGAAGCGCCGAGGGAGGCTCGATTTGTGTCTCGCTTAGCCAGGCCGCGTCGTGCGTCCGCAGGGCATTCCGGTAGGAATAGCGCAGAAGTGCGGCACAATCGTTGATTTCGCGTGGTACTTCGTTGGGCGCGCGCAACGCTTGAAACTCAGCAATGAGTACAAACCAGCGTCGGAACGTATCCTGGTCGTAGGGTGCGTCGAGGCGCAAAAAGTCCGGCGTGCCGTCAGCGAATCGATCATCGGTGCTCACTGCCGGCTGGAGATGGGAAGGCTGGCTTGCAGTGGCCGGCCGAACGACAGTCCCAGATGAAACAATCGATGCCCGCTCGTGCGCGCGATCCGTGGAGCGTAGGAAGACCAAAAGTCCACATAGCCCGATCAGGAGAATTGTGATGCGTGTTTCATGCATGGACGTAGTTACACAGGACTGGCATCAGCCCGCACGCTGCGCAGATAATGCACGAGTTATGCCACGCGAAATTCAGCTCTCTTTGCGAGAAAATCAGGCGGGGTACTCGAAGTTCGTCGTGTCCGGCGTGAGACGCGCGTGTCTGGCCACACACGCGACACGGCGCGACGTCAAGCTTTCGCAGATGACCCGGGGTAGGCGAGTGTCCAGGTCGGACGGAATCTGTTCAACACGAAGTTGTTACCTATGTAGCTGATACGTTCTGTTACCTATGTGTCCGGTTTGGACCACTGGCAACTGGTGGGCCCGCCAGGATTTGAACCTGGGACCAACGGATTATGAGTCCGCTGCTCTAACCGCTGAGCTACGGGCCCCGCCTCAGTGAATCATCGTACATCGAAAGGCCCTAGCCGCGCAGCGTCCGCCTGAGAAAAATTCTGAAGATGCTTTGCGGCATCCACTTTGCGCCAACCGTGCTGACAATTCTGGTTCATCAGGAAACAAAAACTGAACTAACCCAAATAGATGTCGTGTCCACCCAAGGATGCCAATTATCAGTTTCTTTCCCTGCACAGAATCCGGCGCGCTTCAGGCACCGAAAAACACGCGTCCCGAGGCAAAATCTAGTTGCATACTGTGCCCGAGGGATATCTTCAGGGATGGGGTCGCATTCCAATTCTATACATTCCCGCCGGCCCCCGACGGCCTATAACTTGTTCTACAGAAAAGACTTAGCAATTAATGCCCGCGTCTCCAGGAGGGCACTCCAGTCCTCTTTTGACTCGCCAGAATGGTTGCTCCCGCGTGGACAACCGACTATGCTGCTAGTGCCGCAGGAGGCGTCGTCGTGGGCCCTCTGCGGGGTATCAACCTCATGCAAAAGCGGAAGAAACTTTGTGCTTGCCTACTTTGTTTTGTCTTGCTGGATGTCGTTCCCTCTTACGCCCAAGCGCATCCGGAAGCCGAAGAAAACTCTCTCAACCAAATCCGCGCTTATCTATCAACTAGCTGGAATTCGCTCACTCGATCCCTCACCGATTGCGCCACGGTACTGGACACGAAACTAGCCTCCTCTTCTGTTCTCTATCTTCCCGCCGATTTTGCCGAGCCACTCCCGGTCCAACAACTTCAGAGTCAGTGCAAAGTAGAGGTCCTGCATTTGCCAGCGGTAATTCATCACATCGGAGAGCTGGACCCTTCCAAAATCGATCCAGCTGGGCTTCTTTATCTCGAAAATCGCTACGTGGTGCCGGGCGGAAGATTCAACGAGATGTATGGCTGGGATAGCTATTTCATCATTCGCGGATTGGTTCGCGATGGCAGAATCGACCTCGCAAAAGGTATGGTCGAAAATTTCTTCTTTGAAATCGAGCACTATGGCGGAGTGCTGAACGCGAATCGCACCTATTACTTGACCCGCTCCCAGCCTCCGTTTCTCACTTCGATGATCCTCGCAGTCTACGACGCTCAAAAAGCCAAGGGAAATCAGAACGACGAATGGCTCGCGAAAGCCTACGGCTATGCTGTCAAGGATCACGAACTGTGGACCAGCAAGCCCCATCTGGCGGGATCGACCGGTCTTTCCCGCTACTACGATTTCGGTAACGGTCCAGCGGCAGAAAGCGTGAAAGACGAAACGGGCCACTATCGGCAAGTGGCCGCCTATTTCCTGGCACAACCGGATTTCGGCCGCGACTATCTGGTGAAATCCAGTGACTCGAAGCCATCTCCGCTTGCGGCAGGGCCACTGTTCGCAATGCAGATTTGCGATGTCGCGAAAGCCATGGCTCGGCCAGCCTGCGATCCCGCCGGAACGGTATCGCTAACCGGCGACTACTACAAAGGCGATCGAGCGATGCGCGAATCCGGGTTCGACATTTCTTTTCGCTTTGGCCCTTACGGCGCCGCAACCCATCATTTCGCTCCGGTCTGCCTTAACAGTTTGCTCTACAAAACCGAAAAGGATCTCGAACAAATGAGTGCCACTTTGGGCCGCAAGGAGGAATCGGAGAGGTGGCACGAACGCGCGGAGCAACGAAAAGCCGACATTCAAAAGTATCTGTGGGACAGCGAGCGCGGCCTATTCTTTGACTACGATTTTGAGAGGGAAGTACGTTCGACGTATGACTATGTGACCACGTTTTATCCCCTCTGGGCCGGCATCGCCACGCCCGAGCAGGCGCGAGCGGTCGTGCAGCACCTCGCCATATTTGAAAGGCCCGGCGGTTTGGTTATGAGCCCCTATGAAACCGGCGGGCAGTGGGACTACCCCTACGCGTGGGCGCCCAACCAATTGATGGCGGACGAAGGCATGCGCCGTTATGGATTCGATGAGGATGCGGACCGGGTTTCCTACAACTTTCTTTCGATGGTCATGGAAAATTTTCAGCGCGATGGCACCATCCGCGAGAAATACGATGCCGTCAAACGCTCCTCGGAAACCCAAGTGACCGCCGGATATCACGTGAACATCGTTGGCTTTGGGTGGACCAACGGCGTGTTCTCGGTGCTACTGCACGAACTTCCGCAAAGCAGTGTCATGCGTCTCGCCAACGATGCACGAGAGCAAACGCCAGCCGCAGCTCACTAACTCCTCGCTTTTGAATCGCTCACGTTTCCGCCGACCGAATCAGCTCTAGACGACCTTCATCGCGAGCGGGAGTAGCTCCCGTCTGACCCGCGACCCACGAGCCCATACGGTTCGCCGCCTCGTTCATTGCCGCAAGCGAATCACGTCGCAGGTAGTGATAGACAAGCGCCGCAGTGAATGCATCTCCCGATCCCACCGTGTCCGCCACGTGCACGCGGATTCCCGGATGCTCGTGCTTGGCATACTCGCTGACCAGCACACTTCCTTTCGCTCCCCGCGTGATGCAAACCAGCTTTGCGAGAAAAGTATGCCGGATCCATTGCGCCGCCGATTCCTCGTCGTGGAAGGGAAAACCAAGGAGCTGCACGACCTTGGGCAACTCCTCGTGATTTAACTTGATGATGTCCGCCTGTTTGGCGGAATCGGCGAGGATCTGAGCGGAATAAAAGGGCTGACGAAGATTGACGTCGAAAATGCGAGTGGTCTGAGGCCGGATTGACTTCAAGAACGAGTAAATGGCCTGGCGGGAATTCGGAGAACGCTGCGCGAGGGAGCCGAAGCACACCGCGTCCGCTTTTTGCGCCAGCGTTTGCCAAACAGGCGTCCATTCGAAGGAATCCCACGCCGCCGGCTCTGCGAACTGAAATGCCGGCTGGCCTTTCGAATCGACTTCGACCTGTGCAATGCCCGTGCGATAGGTTGGATCAATTTGTATGAAGGAGGTGCTGAGATCGAGACTCTCCAGCCGCCGTTTGGCTTCTTTCCCCAGTTCATCGTTTCCGACGCGGCTGGCGACGATGCCCTCGTCGCCCAGCAAACTTGTCATGTGGGCGAAATTCGCAGGCGCGCCGCCAAGCTGCCGGCTGTCAGGAAGGATATCCCAAAGCAGTTCGCCAAGCCCCACCGTTGTGAATTTTTTCATGGACGGCCTACGTTTCCCCCGGCGTGACGACGTACTTCTGGAGCAGTCCAGCGAGAAATCACTCGTTCGCAGAAACAGTGCGGGATACGGACGTTAGCGCCACACCGAGCCCAGCTTCCATATCAAAAGCGAGATTACTTTGCCGCTCGCTGCGGTCGAGTAAAGCTCAATTCCCTCTCTCTCTGGTGAAGGATAAATGCGGTCCGTCAGCACCACTTCGCCATCGTTGACGAACGCCTCCAAGCTCGATCTGTCCAAGAAGACATGGAGCCGCACGCGCGAATTCTGCCCCACGATTGCTTCTTGGCGGCTGGGAAATTCGGGCGCAAAGGAAACCTCTCCCGACCGCGTGCGATCCACGAACACTTCCTTGCTTTCGGCAATAAATCCCACAACTGTTTCTTCGGTTTCACCTTTACGAAGACGGAATCCTATCTCGTGTGCACCCTCGGGAGCGAGTTCCGCTTCGATCTCTATCGTGCTCCCGCGCACCTTCGAAGTACGCAACTATTGCATGGCCTCGCGAATGGAAACATTCGAAATCCAAAGAAGTTCACATTGGCGAAGCCGCTTCGCTTCGGCAATCGCAATCGGCAGATTCTTCCAATGCAGCATATCGGTGCTGACCGCGTGGCCCCAGCTCATGTGGCCCCATACGATTCCTTGCGGATTGTATTGATAGAACAGATGGTATTCGCCTTTGTAGAAGACTAGCCCATTCGGATCGTTCATGAAGTTCTTTGGTGGGGTGAAATGATATTGCGGGCGCCACGGTTCGTTGTATGTTTCTTGCGGCTTCCCCGCAAACGCCAACGCCAATAATAGGGCCCCCGCGGATGTTCCACGAAGCAGCTTATAGGAGGCCTTCATCGGATGGCGTATCACCCTCACGGCTTCGCATTCTGCCTGTCTTCCAATTGGCCGGCCAGCTTAAGCTCTCGGTCCGCGTCGTCATTTTTCCCCAGGTCGCGGTAGGCCTCTCCCAAAAGATGGTGCGGAATGGGATTGTTGGGATCCATTGCCAGTGCGCGCTGTAGTGCCCGCACCGCAAGTTGCGTCTCGCCCTTTTTCTCGAGCACCTTACCTAGCAAAATGTACGGCCCCGTCGAAGTAGGATCCAGCCATATAGAACGTTGCAAAAGCCGCTCCGCCTCATCGAATTTCTGCACGCGAGAGTAGCTGTCCGCAAGCTTGTAATAAGCCGCCGCGTAGCCCGGATTGATCTCCAGCTCTTTCTGGAACTCCGAAGTAGCCTCGTTTATTTGAGAATGATAGAGGTACAGCTCCCCGAGAAGCTCATGCGCCAAAGGAAGTTTGGCATCGAGCGCCACGGCTTTGCGCGCGTAGTCTTCGGCCACAGGTCCAAAGTCCTGCCGCAGCAGCATGCGCGCCGTGAACAGATAACTCGCCGCCGACTCCGCGGGCACATCAAACATTTTCGCGAAAGCTCTGCGCGCGTTGGGATAGTCCTTCGTCTGGATGTAGCAAATGCCCAGGATGTACGCCGCATCGACATTCGCGCTGGGATACCACGTTTGCACCTTCTCCAGCTCCGGAATCGCTTCCGAGGGCCGCCCCGCCAAATAGTAGGACAAGCCCAGCAATTGCTCCGATTCGGCATCATCCGGGTTCTGCTCGCGCGCTTTCTTGAGATACAGAATGGCGTTTATGAAGTCACTTTTTTTGTAATAGGCGATTCCCAGTTCGTGCGCGAGCCCTTTCATCTCTGCATTTCGAGTCTCAAGTTCCTGAAGAAGTGAAATCGCATCGTCATACTTGCCTTGCTGCGAAAGACGGCGCGCTTGGTTGAAATCCGCCTCGGGGGCTTGCGGCGGCTGCGATGGGTGCGGCGCATTGGGCAGCGAAGGGTTTTGCGGCCCCTGCGTAATTTTGGCCTGCGCGGGTACGCTCGCCAAAATCCAGCTGCTCAAGAAAGCGACGGAGAGCCAGACAACCTTCGGCATATACCTTGCTCCGCTTCACTCCGGAGATGATTAGAGCATAAAAAACGGGGAGCCTGCGAGGGCTCCCCGTCCGTTTGGGGTGTTTTGGCTTTTGTTTTAGAAAATGATCTTAAACCCAAACTGCAGTTGCCGCATGCCGATCGGCGATCCCGGTGAGGAATCGCCTTCGATGTTGTCAATTCTGCCGGCATCCGGGTTGGTGCTGCAGTCGACGCACGTGTTGCCCTGGTTGGAGCTGAAGGCCAACACAGGATGGTTAAACACATTGAACGCGTCGAAGCGGAATAAACCACTAACGCGTTCGGTGAACTTGAAGGTTTTCGACAGTGACATGTCCGAGAAGAACGCTCGAGGCCCTATAAGGGTGTCAAATCCCGCATCCCCGATCGTGCCGCAAGCCGGGAGAGAGAACGCTCCCGACACCGGCCTCGCCAAGGTACAAGAGTCCACACCGTTGTCACCTGGAGTTAGCGAATAAGCCAGCGGTGCAACCGGTGTGAAATAGTACAAGCCGCATTCCCCGCCTGTTGCACAGCCTGAGGTTACTTCATGAGGGCCCAAGCTCAACGACTTGCCTGGCACCAGGTTCGGGCGGCAAGGCCCAGCATCCGCGATGTCGCCGCATTCTCCGATGCTCGCCGTGAAGGGCAAGCCGCTGCTCCAGTTCAAAGTGTTGCTCATTTGCCAACCGCCAATCACGTAGTCCAGCGCTCGGCTGGCGTCCCCCATGAACCGCTTACCTTTGCCAAACGGCAACTCATAGACGGACGTTAGCACGAAGACGTGGTCGCGGTTGTACTGGTCGGGTCCATACTCAAGTTTCGGGGCTATGTCGTAGTAATTCTGCGTTGTGTCGTACGTATTGGAATGCGAGAAAGTATAAAATGCCTGGAACTGCAACCCGTTCTCAAAGCGTTTCACTACCTTTGCCTGCAAGGAGTTGTAGTTGCTGCTCGCATTGTTGCCAAAATAATTCCCTAGGTCCACTGCGCAGCAGGCGGGCGTCGGAAGCACGACCCCTGCGGCGTTCGTATACGTGGAATTGGGATAGGTGAATGCCGGTACTCCGTTCAGAAAGTACGGTCGGCGATCAGCTTGCGGCACGAAGGGCACGAACGAGGTCAAACCGCAGGTGCTTGGTGTCGGGCAGTTAACGAAGTCAGTGCCGTCTCCCACTGCTGGAGCGTTCGCGTTGTAACTGGGCCCGTTAGGAAAGAGCACGTGCGTGCCCTTGTTCCCGACATACGCTATCTGGACAGTAATCGTGTTGGTAACCTGACGCTGTACGGTTGCATTCCAAGCGTCCACGGTGGGCAACACCTGCTTTGTTGGTCGGATGTAGGTGCTCGCGGTGCCATCCGGACCCAGCAACGGCAATGTACCTTGAGGTGATATATCCGCTATCACGCTGGCAAACGGGTACGCCGGTGGTCCCTGCGCCAGCGTGAAGACCGGGCTCATGTTGTTCGTTGCCGCCGGGTTGTAGTTAGAATCCGCGAGAGATTGCGCAGCTAAAACTGGTAAGTTCTGGTTCACGGCGTGGCCAAAGTTCGATCCGAATACACCAATGTCAAAGCCGCGGCCATACCCTAGACGAACCACGGTCTTCGTGTTCACTTGATAGGCTATGCCCAACCGCGGTGCAAGTGCCTTGTACGTGTTGGCGACATTGCCGTTCAGCCCAATGCCTCCGTAACCTGCCACATTGATCACCCCATTGGTCAGGTTCGCAAAGCCCCCGTTGCCTTTCCCGTTGACGTACTCTGGGTCATAGATCTCCCATCGTAGTCCATAATTGATCGTCAGTTTCGTGGTAGCTCGCCAAGTATCCTGTCCGTAGAAAAACCACCGCCTCTGCCGTCCCGCCGCAGTCAAGCTGGTGCTGACAAACCGGCTAAACGAGGTCACGTCGCCAAGAAGGAAAGTAGCAAGGCTGTAGCCACCGGCCCCGGCAAGCGACGTGCCATCGGCATCGAAATTCAGAATACCCGTTCGGCTGTCGTCGCTGGGAATACGCAAGTTCTCCGCGTAGCGAATATCCGCCCCGAATTTGAACTGGTGGTTGCCCTTAATCTTCGTCCAATTGTTTACGAACTGAAACTGCTGCTCGCTTTCAATCAGTGGGCAGTTGCAACGGCCAATGTTCAGGCCATCACCAAAGGCAGAGATTTGCGCCGCCCCATTGTTATTGGCAGTGAGATTAAACCCAGACAAGCCTCCGGTTTCCGAGGTGCCAAGGTTCAGTCCAGGAACGCCGAAGCCGGTCATCGGATTTGAATTGGCATCCGAATACTCCGTCAGCGGGTTGTACTTGAAATAGCCAAAACGGAAGTCAGTGAGCCAGGTTGTTCCAATAGCTTTGTCGAAACCTGAGGCCAGACTGTAATTGTGGACGGTGGACTCGCCGTTCAAGCCACCCGGACCAAATCCCACGCCGCCGAGGTCGCCGAGGGTTCCCTTTCCGGAAAGATTGAAGTAATCCAGGCTGAAGCGCCCAAAAACTTGGTAGCCGTGTGGTGCGCTGTAATCAATCCTCGTATCGAAGGCGTTCTGGTTGTAGTTTCCTGAACCCGAACCAGTATAATTGTTTACCACGCCGTTGGTCATCGGAGTAGGAAAGTCAGCCAAAATGGCCGCGGCCTGTGTGGAGATCATCCCGATGGGAATCCAGTTCGGTTCGGTCGCGCAACCGGCCGGCCCACAGAACGGCGTCCGGCCCGCACCCGTCAGAGGGTTTCCAGTTGCCGGATTATAGATGAGCCCCCCGCCGGAAGAAATCTGCGCCGTATACGCACTCAAATTGCAATATCCTGGCGTATCGCTCGCTCCATTAGTCGTCGGATTGCAAGATTGGATCGCCTCCGTGGTCGGAGTGCTCAACTGGTTCGTTAAACCGCTGACCTCGCGGATTCCCTGGTAGTCGGCGAAGTAGAACAGCTTGTCTTTAATGACGGGCCCACCCATCTGGACCCCAAAATCCTTATAGCTGGCATTGGGAAGCGCCACGCCTGGGGCGTTCGTAAACGGGTTACGGGCTGCTTGACCGCTGCCGTAATAGTCGTAGAAGCCACTGCCGTGAATCTCGTTCGTTCCAGACTTAGTCTGCACCGTTATGACACCCGCCACCGCCTTGCCGAACTCCGCGTCATAATTCTGCAGCGCGATCTTTGTTTCCTGAATCGCATCAATATTGGGATTTACAACAATAATCCCAAGGATCGCATCTTGGTTGTCCGTACCGTCGAGTTCAAACGAAGTTCCGCTGAAGTGCTGCCCATCCACGAAAATCTGCTGGCCACCTTGGGGGTTTTCGGTCGCCGCGTGGCTCCAACCTACCAGCTTTTGCGTTCCGGGGGAAAGCAACTCCAGATTGGTGAAATTCCGGTTGAGAATGGGGAGGCTATCGACGTATTTTTCGTTGAATTCCGTGGCCACATCGGCTCGGTCGGTCTTCAGTTGCGGAACTTCCTCGGTCACTTCCACCGTTTGATTCACGGTTCCGACTTGAAGTTGCGCATTTATCTGAAATCCATTGTCTGCTGACACAGTCACGCTAGGCACGTCGTATGCCTTGAATCCCGCCCCCTCGACCTTAACGCTGTAGTTGTCTGGGATTAAATGCGTTATGGTGTAATTCCCGCTCTCGTTCGTCGTCGCTTCATAGACAGTCTGCTTTGCGATGGATTTAACTGTAACCTTGGCTCCAACAACAGCGCTCCCCTGCGCATCCGTAACCGTACCAAAAATGCTCCCGTACACGGCTTGGCCCAAGACCGCCGGCACCTTAAACAGACATACGCAAATCAAAACCGCCAGCCCCACCCCCGCCAATCGCTTTGTCATCCCACCCCTCCTTGCCGATCCGGTTCCCGTTTCTCTCGAGATTCCAAGCGCAATCCTTAAAGAATTTGACCCGCCGACAAGCCAACAAAGGCCTTGCCGGACTTTACTTGCACTCTCGATTTGGTTGAACTTAACTAGAAGCAGTCTCATAAATGTCTCACGAGGATAACGAAGCAGCCAAGCTGGAGCATGCCGAGGAAGTTGGCTTCCTGATGTTCCCAGCGGCTGACGAGTCGGCGGAAATTATGGAGCCAAGC
>JBARJI010000112.1:0-5795 GCA_049800195.1 Candidatus Acidiferrum sp. | reverse complement strand
GCTTGGCTCCATAATTTCCGCCGACTCGTCAGCCGCTGGGAACATCAGGAAGCCAACTTCCTCGGCATGCTCCAGCTTGGCTGCTTCGTTATCCTCGTGAGACATTTATGAGACTGCTTCTAGTTGGAATAGGTCGGCCAACACCCGCTGTTGTCTTGTAGGACGCGCGGGAGAGCTTGGAGGTTACAGCGGTACTACAAGAAAATAACAAGTGCCGAAAGGGGTGACTGCCGAAAGTCAGCCTCCTGACAATCGCTCAGTGTAGATGCGCGTCGAACCAGGATAAAGTACGTTCGACGACGTCGCGTCGATGAACTGGACTCGTGAACATGTGGCCTTCGTGCTGATAGACGACGAATTGCGTTTCGACGCCTAAAGTTTTGAGGGCGTGCCAGAATTCGTAGGATTGCGGAGCGGGAACTTCGCCGTCGCTATCGCCGACAAGGATGAGAGTGGGCGTTTTGACGTGTTTTATGAAATTGATGGGCGAGCTTTTGGCGTAGACCTCGGGATCGTCGTAAACGGATTTGCCGAAGAACGGAATCATCCACTGGTCGATGAGATTTTCGCCATAGTAGCTTTGCCAGTTCGAGAGGCCAGCGCCGGCCATGGCGGCTTTGAAGCGATTCGTTTGCGTGACGGCCCACATGGTCATATAGCCGCCGTAGCTCCACCCGCAGATGCCGAGTCGATCGGGATCAATGGGCGCCGCGTTAATGGCCGCATCGACGCCAGCCATGATGTCCTTGAAATCGCCGTAGCCGAAATCCTTGACGTTGGCGCGCGTGAAGGCTTCGCCCTGGCCGAAGCTGCCGCGGGGATTGGGATCCAGAACAAAGTAACCAGCAGCCGCGAGCGGGGCAGTGTAATCCAGCGAACTGGGCCATGCGGAGAGGACGTCAGCTCCGGGCCCGCCATGAACGTGGACGACTAAAGGATATTTCTTGGAGGGATCGAAATCGCGCGGATAGAGGAGCCAGCCTTGGACGTCGAAGCGGCCGTTTTTCCAGTGGATACTTTTAGCTTCGCCCCAGTTGGGATGGACGGCGTTGTTGAGGTGCGTGATTTGCTTCCAATTCGAATTGGGGCCGGCCCAAACTTCGGGCGGGTTGCTGAACGAGCTGCGGATGATCGCGGAAATTTCTCCGTCACGGGAGAGAGAGAGATTTACGCCCCAAGCGCCAGCCGTTAGCTGCCCAGTTTTGCGAAATAATTGAACCATGGCGCCGTCAGCCGCATGGATGGAAGCCAAAGCGGAATCGCCTTCGATGTATTCACCGAAGACGATATTTCCCTGCGATGTCCAAGTGAGCCAGCTTGCCGAGGCTTTCATTTCGGGAGTGATATCCGTGGCGTCGCCGCCGATGGCGGGAATGGTGAAGACGTCGCCGCCGACGCTGGGTTCGTCGCTCATCAAGCCGCCGATGAACGCGATACTCTGGCCGTCGCGGGACCACGCGGGATTGGCGATTTGTAGCGGCGGCTTATAGATGGACTTCATCAGGCCGGACGCGGCGTCGAGAGTGTAGAGCTCGGCCACGTACCAGTTGTCATCGCCATTGCCGAGGGCCGCGGTGACGGCGAGGTGGCGGCTGTCGGGGGACCAATCGTATTCATAGATGTAGGTATCAGCAGGCGAAATTTGGCGCAGCTTGCCAGTGGCGACATCGACGAGGGCGAGGCGCTGTTCGAAGAAGGTGTCTTTGATCACGCCGGTTTCCGGAGTCTCAGCGACGAGCGGACCTGCGGCGCGTGTGGCGTTTTCGGTGAAGAGGAGAGCGACCGTTTTGCCATCGGGCGACCAGCCGGGAGAGGCAAGGAAACCTTTGACGTTGGTGAGGCGATGCATGGCGCCAGAAGCCGCGAGGTCCGTTACGTACAATTGCAGTTGCCCGGGTTTCACGGCATCAGACAAAAAGGCAAGCTTATTGCTGTCGGGGGACCAAGCTACGGACCCCTCTGCGCGTGGAACATAGACTGCGCCAACAGCCATCTCTCCATTTGGCCCCCTTTCGGTCTTCCGCCCGACCGCTGCGCTGACAAGTGTTGGTTCTTCGGGCGACCGAAGTCCTTTCAGGAAAATGCGCGTGGCCCCGGACGGGGCGCCGTTTTTCCCAATGATGTCTTCCACCCAGGCGACTTTTTTGCCGTCAGGAGAGATAGCAGCCTGTTCGAAGCGGCGCGTGGCGGAGAGAAGATTGACGGCGTCCTGCGCGGGTGCGGAGGCTTTTGGTTTTGCGGCGGCGGCGAGTCGAGCTTCCGCTGCTTTTTGAGAGCCGGTGGTTTCCTGCGCGGACGCGCTGCGCGACGTGCATAGAATCAAAAGTGTGGTAGCAGCGATCGCGGTCCGTGAACGAAACGAGGTCATGTAGCCATCCTTGAGGGCTGCGGTTCCAGGCGCGAGTACCATAATCCGCTTGGCGACGCGCTGCAAGCGTTGGGTGCCAGATTCGTGGCGCTAAGAATTTGCTTCTGGAATTCCAAGAAGATGTATTGTCGCGCTGCGGGCTGGCTAGTAGAATCCGCGCAGATTGTCCTGTGGAGGAAATGATGATCGATCGCCGGGGATTTCTTTCTTCATTTGCCGGAGCTGCCGGAGTGGTGGGTGCGCTGGGCGTCTCGCCCGCGTGGCCCAAGCTACTGGAGCAGGCACCCACGGAATTGCCGGACAGGGCGCTGTTCGATTCGGAT
The DNA here is from genome assembly GCA_049800195.1 of Candidatus Acidiferrum sp. Taxonomy (GTDB): domain Bacteria; phylum Acidobacteriota; class Terriglobia; order Acidiferrales; family UBA7541; genus Acidiferrum. Next base: position 3,104 of record JBARJI010000112.1, on the reverse strand, counting down.
GAGGAAAAGTACTGGGCGGAAATTCGGAAGCAGTTCTTGATTCCGGCGGACGAGGTGTATTTGAACAACGGGACGGTCGGTTCCTCGCCAGCACCGGTGCTGCGCGCGATTTTCGATGCGTATAACCAAACGGAGAAAATGGACCAGGACAATCCAGAGGACTATCCCATTTGGGGTTACGGCCCGTGGGATGAGTTTCGCGACCCGTTGGCGGAGTTCGTGGGATGCACGCGCGATGAAATCGCGATTGTACGGAACTCGACGGAAGCGAACAGCTATATCTGCAACGGATTGGACTTCAAGGCAGGCGACGAAGTGTTGATGACGGATCAGGAGCATCCGGGAGGCGAGCAGGGATTTCAGTTGCGGGCGAAGCGGCACGGAATCGTGGTGAAGAAAGTGACGCTACCGAAGCCGGTGCCGAATGCGGCTGCGGTGCTGAACTTATTTAATGATGCGATTACGCCGAGAACGCGATTGATTTTTTTCAGCCACATTACGACGGTAACGGGCGTGGTCTTGCCTGTGAAAGAGATCGCGGCGCTGGCGCGTTCGAAGGGGATTTTGAGCGCGGTGGATGGAGCGCACGTGATTGGAATGATGAAGCTGAACGTTCACGATTTGGGCTGCGATATGTATTCTTCGAGCCCGCATAAATGGCTGCAAGGGCCGAAAGGGACGGGATTTTTGTACGTGCGCGATGAAGTGATCGACCGTGTATGGAACACGATTGTGACGGAGGGCTGGGACGAACCGAAGCTGAGAGCGGGGCGATTCCAGCAGATTGGGAGCTCGAACGTGCCGACGTTGTACGGGCTGCGGGCGGCGATCCAGTTCGCGAATCAGATTGGAATCGAACGGATCGAAAAACGGCACCGCCAGTCGGCGGATTATATTTTGAAGGAGATGGTGAAGCGGGGAGCGGAATCGTGGACGTCGCCGGACGCGGCGCTGCGGTGCGCGATTGCGTCGGTGAACGTGCCACCGATACAGATTGGAGAGCTGGAGACGTGGATGTGGAAGGAAAAGAAAATCCGGATACGAGGCGGAGGGCCCTCGAAGATCCGGTTATCGACGCCGTATTATTTGCTGCGGCCGGACGTAGCCCGGTATTTGGCGGCGTATGACGAGTATCGCCACGCGAAGAATTTTGCCTAAGCTTTTAGGCCGAGTGACTGCAATGAACAACTGGAGCTGCGCGCACTGCCGGTTTTCTTGACGGGGTAGCTTATAGGGCGGGGAAAAGTGATACACCTGGCGCAGCGTTTTCGCGCGGGCAATGCAAAAGCCGTTGAAACGAAAATGCGTTTTTGTTTCATGGCGTGGATCGCGATTGCACAGGAATAGAACCGAAACGCATCGAAGTTTGCTCGGGGATCGCTATTTGGACTCGAAGTTACTGAAATTAGGCTAGTTGCAGACAGTCGCTTTATAAGTCACAAACGCGTTTTGAAAAAGTGTAATTTGAGTCGGAACAGCCGCGCACGTTCAAAGTTCGCGTTGCCTAAACATTTGGTTTGAGTGAAAGAAACCGGCTCCGGTGGCATCTGCGCCACAAAGTCGCGTGTTCGTCAGTAACGGTCGATCATTTCGAGTAGACCCTCTCTGCTAGAGGGAAGCTTGAATGTATCGCACCTGGCACAGTTCTCGCGTAGATATTGCATTAGTTTTTCGTCAGACGTAATTGGGCCAGTCCAAAGAAATACAATTTTTAGCCCTGGCAATCGCTCCGACAAACGTCGGCTAAGGTCGATTCCGTTGAGTTCCAGTGAACCCAGCAAATGGATTAAAGCAACGTCTGGTTTGAAGTCTTCCGCGAGCGAAAGCACTTCGGAAGCTTCGGTTGTCATCCTGACTTCATGGCCTACCGAGCTCAGAATTTCACAGAACACTTCGTTGATTGCCTCTTCGTAGAACACAAGAATTCGCTTTCGGTTTCTAACCCGCCGCAGCGCGACGCCACCATGCCCAGTGCGTTTGATCCCGGCTATCAGTTGTTGCCCTTCATCCCAAGTCTTTTGGACTGACTGAGCGTCATGAGGCACACCCACAAGCCCGATAGCGACGCTAAAACTTTGGTGAAGTTTGTGACTCCTAAGCAGTAGATCAATCTCAGTTTTCAATCGCACCGAAATCTCACAAGCTCGTTCCTTGCTCACGTTGGGCAATAGCACTGTGAAGAGATTGTCGCTGTTCCTGTAGGCAAATCCACGTCGCGCAAACGCCGCGAGAGTCGCCCCTAATGCTCGCAAAAACTCAGCCTGTGTCGTTAGCGATGGGCCCGGGCGAGAACGAAAGTACGGAAAAATTTCGATGAAAATGACCGGAAGCTCGCCAGGATTGTGGTCGAGATATCTGATGTTTCGAGCCAATCCGATCTCAAAGTGCTTGGCGTCACGTAAACGACTTATCGGGTCGACGTGTGTAGATCCCGTCGCCCAAGTTTTCACTAAAACTAGCAAGTCTTCTTTTTCGAGTGGTGGTTCCAATGTGTCGCAGTTAATGCCGTGTGCAAGTAGATGTTGCAGGATTTCTTCTTCGACTTCTTCGCCGGTTAGAACGATCGTGAGACGTGGAAAATGTTCAAATAATTTCTGGCTGAGTTTAACCCCATCGATTTCAGGCGTGATCAAGCCTATTATGGCAATATCCGGTCGGAACTCTTCTACCAGAGCCACTACTTCGGACGGATGCACCGTAGTTCTTATTTCGTAGCCTGCCGATTTAAGAATTTCTCCAAATACTTCGTTCAGTGCCTCTTCATCGTCCGCCACGATGATTCGCTTTCTGGTGTTGATCGCTAACGACGCCAGATCCTTTAGTCCACGCCTTACAAGTCCGGTATTTCGCTGTGCGAGCCGATGATCGACACCTGACACGATCTCATTCTTCTTATTGCTCTCGCTCACGGGTGCTTTCCTTCTCTCGTCTTCCTTAGCACAGCTCGGCTGGTGTTTATTCGCGATTCGACAGCTAAGGCTGACCTGACCGGGATTTTTTGTACCAGCGGAAGTGAGAGAGAATTCACTCTGAAGGAGCGCTGGTATGCCGACAAGGAAATACAAACCGGAGCAGATTGTCACGCTGCTGCGGCAGATTGAAGT
>JBARJI010000111.1:0-84713 GCA_049800195.1 Candidatus Acidiferrum sp. | reverse complement strand
GCTTGGCTCCATAATTTCCGCCGACTCGTCAGCCGCTGGGAACATCAGGAAGCCAACTTCCTCGGCATGCTCCAGCTTGGCTGCTTCGTTATCCTCGTGAGACATTTATGAGACTGCTTCTAGTTGGCAAACTCTTTTAATTTGATACAATGTTTCTCGGGTGAAACTGCGCTGATCCGCCGTTTCGCCCTTTTTCTTTTTACGCCCTATTTTCCTCCGGGCACGCCGCAGCCTGCCTGCGGCACGTCAGCCGCATCGCATTCAGGGGCACGACAAAATCGTGCCCCTATTTTTTCCTCTGTGACCTCCGTGCTTCGGCCTCTGGGCTCTCAGTGCTGCGCCTTTGTCTCTTCCCTTCCCGGTGAACTTTTAACTCGCGATCGAAGCACCGTTTGTGTAGCCCGGCTCTTACCGGATCCCGATCTTGTCGGGGCTGTCAACCTCCTTAGGACCTAAACCATGAAAAACAAAAAACCGAACGCTGAACTTGTCTGGAAACAATTGGAAGACCAACTCGCCCCGCGCCTGCGCCTTTCCGTCATCGACCGCACCGTCTACGCACATCTCCTCCGCCACAGCCGCCTCGAAGGCAAGCTCCGCCTTCACTTTTCGATTATGTGGCTGGCCCGCAATATCCGGCTATCCACCGGGCCGGTGCGCGAAGGCGTGCGCCGTCTCGTCACCCACGGCGCATTGCGCCTGATCCAACGAAGCAAAGCCGGTCACGTCGTCGAGGTTCGTCTGCCCGATGAGATTCGCGCCATGAGGCTCAATCGCATCGAACGCCGCGCCGCCGCCAAAGAAGAAAGCGCGCATACTCGCGCGCCGCTCAATTTCGAGCGCCTGGACTTCATGAGCAGCAAGCCCTTGCGCAATTCCATCCACGCCCGCGAGCGCGGCCAATGCTTCTACTGTCTCCGCCGCACCTCATCGACTGTCCACTGCCTCGACCACGTCGTTCCGAGGTCGCGGTCCGGTCCCAACTCCTACCGCAATCTCGTCTCCAGTTGCATGGAATGCAACGTCGCGAAAGGAGAGAAGCCCGCCGACGATTTTCTCCGCTGCCTCTACCGCGAGCGCCGCCTCACCGCCGCCGAACTCGCCGCACGCCTCCGCGCCCTCGACGCCCTTGCCTCCCTTAGCTTCATCCCTATGGCTTTCCTCTCCCCGCGCGGAGCACCCAGCCCGGTATCCTTAGGCCCCATTGACGCAAGCGCCCCACCATCCTAGGATGATTCCATGAGCACAACCATTGCGGCACCTCTGAACTGGGTGGAGGCTGTTGGAAGCCTCCATTTTCCATCAAAAGCGGACCGTCGGCTGTAAGAACTCATGGACCGCAACAACGAAGGACTGCTCGGCCCATCGGAGCGGGAAGAACTCGAAGCCCTGGCGGAATTGAGCGAGCAGTTGTCTCTCGTGCGCGGGGAGGCTTTGCAGATTTTGGGCAAGCGGCCGTAAATGGCCGTGGCAGAGGCCACGCATGACCACGGAGCGAATCGAGATCAATCCTGCCGTAATGCTGGGCAAACCCGTAATTCGGGGCACCCGCATCACGGTCGAGCTCATCTTGCGCAAACTGGCGGAAGGCGCCTCCGAGGCCGGGCTGCTGGAAGACTATCCGCACCTAACGACGGAAGATATCCGCGCCGCCGTGGCGTACGGCGCAGCCGCCGTGGCCCACGAAGAAGTGGTCCTCCTCCCCGACGCGCCAACTCTGACGAAGTCCTGAGACATGAATTTCCTCGCGGATGAAAGTTGCGCCGCGCCGGTCATCCGCGCGCTGCTTGAGGCGGGGCATGATGTGCTGGCGATTGTCGAGATTGCGGCCGGTGCCAGCGACGAGCAAGTACTCGAACAAGCGGCCCGCGGGGAACGCTGCTGGTTACAGAAGATCTTGACTTCGGTAATCTGGTCTTCGCCCGTGGACTTTCCGCGGCCGGCGTCGTCCTGGTCAGATTTCGCGCGCAGGCGCGCCAAGCCAAGCCCGCCACGGTGGTGGAAGCGGTCGCCAGATTGGGTTCAAGGCTGCGAAATGCCTTCGTCGTGGTTGAACCCGGCCGCGTTCGCATCAGCCCCCGAGGCTAAAGTCTTACGCGCTGGTAACTTACAACACGGCGGATTTTTCGGTTGGCGCGGAACGCTTCGGTGTTCCGGTGCTGACGCCGGCGCAGCTTTTGAAGAAGGTGAAACCATGAGCAGAGCTACTTACCCGTTAAAGCTTCCCCATTCTGTGAAGAAGGCCGCGCAGCGCCTCGCCAAAGAAGACGGCGTCTCCGCAAACCAATGGATCGCCGCAGCCGTCGCCGAAAAGGTGGCTGTCGTCGAAACCGCCGCCGCATTCTTCAAAAAGCGCGCTGGGAACGCCAAGGGCGACCGCCTGCTCAAATTCCTCCGCCAGGCCCCCAACACGCCGCCCGAAACGGAAGACAGGACCACTTAGCGGTCATGTACGTAGGGGCACGGCATGCCGTGCCCGTCCTCAGCCCGGCCACATATAGTGGCGGGTCTTCAGACCCGTTCTTTGTCTGTGCCTGTGCGCGGGCGTCGCTTTGGCGCGTCCCCTCTTGCCTTTGGGGATCGAACCTTCCGCTTTGACAAAAGCTAGCCAAAGAGAAACCGCTTCAGGTCTGTTCGTTTGTCTACATTGGAGTGCGGGAGCCCTGCTCCCGCTTTTCTTTGTCTGCCTCCGATTTGCGTAGGGCCGTCAAGGCGGCGCCCATAGCACTTGGTTCAATCCTGCCTTGCACAAGATCGCCAGCGTCCCGCGCCATCGCGAAATCAAAGAGAGGGACGGTTCGGGCGATATGCAAACAACTGGAAATTCCGCAGCCATAAGGCCGACACCCAGCTAGAAAAACGAACCTGGGGCGCCTAAGACAGGTCCCGGACCTCAAAACCCGGGCTACTCACCGGGGCCTTAGGCGTCAAGTCGTATCAGCTCTTGGATGCCGGCGCTTAACGAGGGTACGCAATGGGTCGCTGGCCCATGCTGCAATCGAGCCCATGCACAGAGGGTCTTGCTCGCTGTGGGAATCAACTCGTTCCAATCGCTGCGTGTCCCCGTGTAATCAGTTTCTTCATCGACCTCTGTTTGCTCTAGACAGAGTATCCATGTCTCGACGTTGCGCTTCGGAATCAGCCGCGCGACGCGCTCGTCTTTATCGATAGGTTCATCTCCACTATCTTCTAGCGCCTGGTCAAGCTGGTTCAAGCGTTCCTGGACGGAGAACATGTCCGCATCGAGCATGACAATCAATCCCGTATGGGCGCGAGCGTGACGGCGGCGGTATTCCCGTACTTCTTGGGTGAATCTATTCCGGACCCACTGTTCAGCGCTCCCTCGTCCCGAGGGTGAAGTTAAGGCTCTGATTTCATGGCTTCGGAATCCGCAGTTGATGAGGTAGCGGTAGGTGAGCATTTTGTGGGTATCGTCTTCGAGAACGAGGATAATCAGGGAGGGCTTACTCATTCTCCCATCCGCGAGCGACGACTTCAGAGGGCTGTAAACTGCCCTTGGGATCCAACTTGAATCGTTCTGTTCGAACGTGGCCGTTATCTTCTCGAAAGAAGCGAAGTCCGTATTTTGCAGCCCACTGATTCAAGATTTCGGGGTGGTGTGAGATGAGAACGAGTTGACCATGATTGTCCAACTCCGCTTCCGCAGTCAAAAGCCAGGGCTGAATTTCCCGCAGGGCAACGAAATTGTCCGGTTCGTCGATAAAGACCGTATCCCCTTTAGCGACCAAGAAATGAAGAATCATGTATAAGGCGAGCAGGCATCGCTGCCCCTCGGAAAGTTCGGACAAGGAGTAGTTAAGTCTCTTCTTCATGGGTCCAATAAAATCGGCACGAAGCTTTTGTACGCCATCTTCATCGGACGAAAACCGGAGACCTTGAAATCCGTCGAGCACGCCCTCCATCGACTTCAGGAATTGCAGATTTTGATCGGGCTGCGAGGTCACCAAGTGACGATACCAACCCGCGAGGTTTCCGAATTCGTAATCGGGCCTACGCTCTTCGCTGTCCGCTCGCTCGTCCATGGCTTCGGGATACGCATCAATCCGAAAGCAATGTACCGCATCCAACCACCCGACGAAACTACGCACATGAGAGTTACTTAGCTGGGAGAGATGCAGAGCCGACCTGGTGGTTTCCAGTGGGACAGCCGTTGCTTGCTTCGTATCATTGGAAAAGAAACGAACGGCGCCATTTGCCAACTCAAACACCATGGACCCCGAAACTTTCAACGTCTCCAAATTTACAGAGGGCTGTCTTGTCTCCGGTTCAAATCGAATCTCAACGCGATACTCATATTTCTGGCCCCTCAAGAGCGCGTCAACCTCAACAACTTGGAGGGGCTTATCCTGCCAGCGCGTGCGTGTGGATTGCGTGAAGAGATTTTCATCACCTCCGATAAAACGTTTCACGTAGCGGATGGCATCGATCAGCGACGATTTGCCGCTGCCATTAGCGCCGAGCAGCAAATGCTTCCTCTCGGGTTTGTACTCGAAGTTGACGAAGCATCGGAAGTTGTCGATATAAATTCGCGTCAGCATAGCTGTTCATTATAGTATAGGAACGCAAAGCTAAAGGACGGGCGGGCCAAATTCGCGCGGGTCAGGTGCCCCAGACGTACTGCGGGGCGGCTGGCCCGTCCTTAACAGGCTGAGACGGCTTCGGCGTAGCCTACCCTTTGCGATTTTGTTTTTTGCAAAGGGTGAACAATTCTTTGCTCTCCCTGGCGCCTTTATACCAGCTTCACCTCCGGAAAATCCCGCGCATAGCGCCTGGGATCGAGCGTCATAAAACGATCCGCCTGCGTCAGGCGAGGGGAATTGGGGTTAAGATAGAACCATGCAGAAATGGCGAGAGCGAATTAGCGTGAACCCGGCGGTCTGTCATGGCCGGGCGTGTGTGCGGGGAACGCGCGTAATGGTTTCCGTGGTGATTGATAACATTGCTGCTGGGGTTTCTCGCCAAGAGATTGTGCGAAGCTACCCAGGGCTGCTGGAAGCGGATATTGACGCGGCTCTGGCTTACGCGGCCGAATTGGCGCGTGAAGGAACCGTAGACCTGCCGCTGGAAACTACAGCTTGAAATTCAAAGTCGACGAAAATCTGCCGGCGGAACATGCCGCGACCCTTCGCGAAGCGGGCCACGAGGCGGATACGGTCGCGGACCAGAAACTGACTGGTGCGGACGATTCGGCGCTTTACGAGCGATGCCAGGCGGAAGGCAGAATTCTCCTGACGCTCGATCTGGATTTTGGCAACGTTTGGGCATATCCCCCTCAGCTTCATTCCGGCATAGTTGTTTTTCGTTCCCACTCGCAGGACAAGCCGACTCTTATCGCGCTATTAAACCGCTTACTGCCTCTCTTCAGAGGTCGAACACCTAAAAAACAGCTTTGGATTGTAGAGCACGATCGCATTCGCTATCGCGAGAACTGAGATCCTCGGAGTTCGGCCGATTTAATTTACTTCATAGGCATGAAGTGAAGGACCGCAGACGCCCGCGCATCTCGTTCGCAGCGAAGATGCGACGTCGCGGAACGAAATCTTTACTCGGATCCGGGAGATGTTGGAGCTTGAGATTTCAGGAACGTGTCGAGTCTCAGGAATTTGCGGCCCAGGGCAGCGCTGTACGCGGACCATTCATCTTCGCCGGAATCGCCGGCGAGCGCGGCGCGCACCGCGGCCATTTTCGAGTCCATGTCATCAAGATAGTGGAAGACCAGTGCTTCGCGAATCATCGGCAACTTCGGCGAGCCGAATTCGTATTGGCCGTGATGGCTGATGAGCAGATGCTGCACGACGGCTTTCAAATGCGGTGGGAAACCTTCGATAGCGTCCATGGCTTTGCTGACCGTTTCAAGTTCCATCACGATGTGGCCGAGGAGCTGCCCTTCCGTGGTGTAGCCGATGGCCCGGTCGTAGCAAAGTTCCTCGAGCTTGCCTACGTCATGGAGAATGGCGACGGTCATCAGGAGGTCGGCGTTCAGCTCCGGATAATGCGCGGCGATTTGTTTCGCCAAGCCGCACAGGCCAACGACGTGTTCGAGCAGTCCGCCGAGATAAGCGTGGTGCATGACTTTGGCGGCGGGAGCGCGTTTGTAACGCCCAGCGATTCCGGGATCGGCCAGGATGCCGTTCACTAATTTTTTTAGCCAGGGATTCTGGATGGAATTTGCGTAGTCAAGTAGCTGCGCCCAGAGTTTGCCCACATCTTCTTTCGTGTGCGGCAGAAAATCGGCGAGATCGACTTCTTCAGGCTTGGCGCGGCGGACTTTTTGCAGAGAAAGTTGCGGCTTATCGCGATAAATCTGGACGCGCGCTTCCACTTTCACGAAATCATCGCGGCTAATGTCTTTTGCCGCGGCGTCAAACTGGTCCCACATGCGAGCTTCGATGGTGCCGCTGCGGTCGCCGAGCTCAAGGCGAAGATAAGGCTTGCCGTCGCGCGTGTTGCGAACTTCTTTTTCGTGTACGAGAAAAAAGGTGGTGATGGCTTGTTCAGTCGAGAGATCGGAGACGAACGACGTCTTCATCAGTCGCCCGTGTCGGCGGCACGCTTGCCGAAGAGCAAGTATTTCTTGTGGCCCTTCTTGGTTTTGGTGACTTCGGGCGTGGCGCTTACTTCCTGAATCTCGGAGTTGCCTCCGCCGGCCGCATCCAGATAGCCGGGCTTGACGATCACATAGCTTTGCTCGCGAAGCGTTTTGAGATAGTCCCGCAGGGCGGGCTGCATGCGCTCACCATACAGCTTGTCCATGATTTCATTTTCGACTTTATCGAGCGGCTGCTGGCCTTCGTCGTAATGTTCCATGACTTGCATGATCAAAAATCCTTGCTTCGTTTCCAGGACCGAAGTCAGGTCGTTCTTCTTCATCTTGAAAACGACATCTTCGAGCTGCGGCGAAAGTTCGCCCCGCTTGTATGCGCCCAAATATCCGCCTTGCTTGGCCGTGCTGCCATCCGAATAGCGCTTCGCGATTTCGCCGAAATCTTCTCCATCCTGGACGCGCTTTAAAGCTGTCTCGGCTTTCTTTTTTAGCGCCTCGACTTCCGCCGGATCTTTTCCGGCCGTATTTACTTCGATGGAACGTAAGACAACTTGTTCGGGCCGGATGTAATCTTTTTTGTGATCGTCGTAATACTTTTGAATTTCGTCCTTGCCGATGTTGATGTGCGAGCCGACTTCATCGCTGATCACCTTTTTGGTCAGAATCCCGTTGCGAATGTTGTTCTTGAAATCCTCCCAATCCAAACCCTGGGCCGTGACCGCCTGCTCGAGGCCTTCCATGCTGGTCAATTTGTTTTCAATGCGGATTTCATCTAGCTGTTTGATGACATCCGGTTCGACGTTCAGACCCATGTCCTTGCCGCGCTGGACCAACAAGGATTGATCGATGAGATCGCGAAGCGCATCTTTCTGACGCTCCTCGATTTGCGATTTCAACTGCTCAGGCGTGCAGCGATTCTGGCACTCCTGCTTGGCGTCGTCATCGGCGGTGGCCTTGGCATGATCCAATTCGGAGCGCGTGATGATCTCGTTGTTGACGCGCGCGACGATTTCCTCGACTACTTTGCCTCCCGTGTCTGTTGCGGGGACGAATCTTTTCGGGGGGAGATGAGCAGGGGCCGGCGCCGGAGTGGCGGGAGCCTCATCGGGCTTCTCGAGAGCGGGCTGAGCCGGTTTCTGAGATTGGGGAGGCGGATTCGTGGGCTGCTGGGCCGCAAGCGGCAGGGCGGCGAAAAGGGCCGCAACGATGACAAGATTACGCATGTAGTTCCTCACCTGTAGAGTTTATCCCTGCCCTTGCAGGCCGAGCAATACGTTTCTGAGAGCGCCCGGGACCGACTCCCCCCGGGTGGTTTCCAGCCAGAGGACGCCGCTGGGATCCAACTTGATGCCCTTCCGCGAGCGCACGACCTTGACGAGCGGGGCGGGGTCCAGCGGCGTTTCCGCATGGAAACGAATGGCGATGCGGTTGCCTTGCCGCTCGACCGCGGAAATGCGCAGACGCTCACACATCGATTTGAGGACCGCGTACTCCAAAAGGTTTTCTACCGTGGCGGGCGGGGCGCCGAAGCGGTCGGCCAATTCGCGGCGCACATCCTGCTTTTCTTCCTCAGTAGCGATCGAAGAGATGCGTTTGTAAGTGCGCAGACGAAGATTTTCGCTGGGAATGTAGTTTTCCGGGATGCGCACGTCCAGGCCGAGGCTCAAAGTAGTGCGCAGTTCTGGCGCGGATTCCTCGCCTTTCAGTTTGGAGACAGCGCGCTCGAGCATCTGGCAGTACATGTCAAAACCGATGGCTTCGATGTGGCCGTGCTGCTGGCGGCCGAGCATATTGCCGGCGCCGCGAAGTTCCAGATCGAGCGCGGCGATGCGGAAGCCGGCGCCGAGTTCGCTGAACTCTTTCATGGCGGAAAGGCGCTTGCGGGCGATTTCTGAAAGCGAAGTGTCGGGGGGAACGAGGAGATAGGCGTAGGCGCGCTGATGCGAACGGCCCACGCGGCCACGGAGTTGATAGAGTTCGGCGAGGCCGAGGCGGTCGGCGCGATTGATGAGGATGGTGTTGGCCTTTGGAATGTCGAGGCCGTTTTCCACGATGGTGGTGGCGACAATTACGTCGGCTTCGTCGCGGATGAATTTCAGCATGACACTTTCGAGCTCTTTTTCGCCCATCTGTCCGTGGCCGACGACAACGCGAGCTTTGGGCACCAGCTTTTGCACGAGAGTCGCGAGCGAGTAGATGGATTCGACGCGATTGTGAATGAAATAGACCTGACCGTCGCGGGCGAGCTCGTTTTCAATGGCCCGGCGGACTAAATCTTCTTGGAACGAAGCGACAACAGTTTGAATCGCCAGGCGATCGCGGGGCGGAGTTTCGATCACGGACATATCGCGGAGTCCGACGAGCGACATGTGCAGTGTGCGCGGAATGGGCGTGGCGGAGAGAGCAAGCGCGTCGACGTTTTGGCGCATTTCCTTGAGGCGCTCTTTGTGGGCGACGCCGAAGCGTTGCTCTTCGTCCACGATCAGCAGACCCAGATCCTGGAATTTGACGTCCTTCGAGAGCAAGCGGTGCGTGCCTATGACAATGTCGACTTTGCCGGCTTCGACCTCCGCGAGAATTTTCTTTTGCTCGGCGGCGCTGCGAAAGCGGCTGAGCATTTCCATGCGCACGGGAAATGCCGCAAAGCGCTGCTTGAAGGTCTCGAAATGCTGGAAAGCTAGAACGGTTGTGGGCGCGAGAACCGCGACTTGTTTGCTGTCGGAAACGGATTTGAAGGCCGCGCGCATGGCCACTTCGGTTTTGCCGTAGCCCACGTCGCCGCAGAGCAGACGGTCCATGGGAGTGGGGCGCTCCATGTCGCGTTTGATGTCGGCGATGGCGGTGTTTTGATCGACAGTTTCCTCGAACTCGAAGGCGTCCTCAAATTCGCGCTGGAAATTGCCGTCCGCGGAGAAAGCAAAGCCTTGCGCAGTTTTTCGGGCGGCGTAGAGAGTGAGGAGTTGCTCCGCCATGTCTTCGAGAGATTTACGGACGCGCGTTTTGCGGGTGTTCCAGCCCGTGCCGCCTAATTTGTCGAGCGTGGGGTGCGACCCTTCGACGACGCGATAGCTTTGGACGAGATCCATGCGTTCGAGAGGAACGTAGAGCCGCGCATCCTCGGCATAGCGCAGGAGCATGAATTCGCCACGATGGCCGTCCGATTCGATTTGGCGCAAGCCTTCGAATTGGCCGATACCGTGATCGACATGAACGATGAAGTCGCCGGGCTTAAGCTCGGCAAAATCCGTGAAAAATCCCGAGGTGCGAATTTTGTGGCTGGGGCGCTCGACGGTTGGGGCGACGTCGAAAAGATCGGAGTGGCCAAAAATCGTGAGCTTGGCTTCGGGGAAAGTGACGCCTTCGGGGAAGGGCGCGCGAATGAGGAGCAGGCCAGCGGTTTCCAGCGCGCCTTCGGCCGTAAAACCAGCGGCCGCGTTTTCTGTTTCGCCAAGCACGTAGGGCACATCGTATTCGCGGGAGATATCGGCTAGGCGCTCGAGTTCGCCCGTACTCGAGGCTGTGAGGAACACTTTTCCGCCAGAAGCGAGCTGCGATTTCACGTCGCCCATGCAAGCCACCACGTCGCCGTGAAAACGGGCGCTGGGCCGGGAAGAGAGTTCGAATTGCGGGGCCGAGCCGATGTTGACGGCAAGCTGTTCGAGATGGGCTTGCGAAGCTTTTTCAAGTACGGCAGCGAATTCTTCTTCATTCAGAAAGAAATGCGACGCGGAAGGAGCGCTGGCGCTGCCGTGCCGCTCGTAAATTTCCGTGGCGTGCGTCAGATGTTTTTCGGCGGCGTCGCGCAGGTTTTGCGGCTCGTCCAGAAAGACGACGGGCTTTAGAGAGCTTTCCGTCAGCTCGAACAGCGAACTTTGCCCGCTTTGCTCGGAAGGCCCGAAAAAGGAAGCAGATTCCCACGATGGGGCCGCGCTTTGCGCAAGCGTGTGCGCTCCGCCTCGCGATGCTCCGACGAGCGCGGCTATATTCCATTCGGTAAGCGGCAGCAGCGTGGTGCGATTCACCGGCGCGATGGAGCGCTGCGTGCGCGGATCGAATTCACGCACCGATTCCACGGTATCCCCCAAAAGCTCGATTCTCACTGGACGCGGCGCCTCCGCCGAAAACACGTCGACGATGCCGCCGCGCATCGCGAATTGCCCCGGCAGCTCGACCATTTCCGTCCGTGTATAGCCGACGCCCGCAAGATGCGCGATGAGTTCCTCGAGCGGAACTTCCGCGTCCTTCGTGAGCGTCCGCGCGAGCGACAGATAAAGCGTGGCATCCTGAAAACGCCAAAGAGCGGCTTGCACGGGAGCGATGACCAGCGAGACTTGGCCATCCGTCAGGCGAAAAAGAGTGGCCGCGCGGCGCTCGAGGATGTCCGGGTGAGGACTCTGCGACTCCCAAGGGAGGGTGTCGAAAGCCGGAAGCGTGGCGACTCCTCCATTTGCGCCGGGGAAAACATTTGAAAAAAAACGGACCGTTTCCGCGAGAGATTCCGCGCGGCGGTTTGAATCCGTGATGAAGAAGGCCGGGCGGCGCAACTCGTGCGTGAGATACGCCGCGACGAGGGCTTTGGCAACGTCATGCAATCCAGAAAGAGAGATATGCTGCGCGCCATCGCGCAGAGCGCCGAGCGCGCCTTCCACCGCGGGGTGGCGGAGCACAGCGTCCAGTCTTTCGCGAACGGCAGGGAGAATCATGCGGAAATGTCAGGCTTCCACGCGAGAGGCAGGTGCGCCTTCGCGGATCTTTCGGAGCATTTCCGTGGTGGAATAACCTGGGACAACGGGGATCGATACCACGCGGCCCCCGGCAGCTTCCACTTCCTCGCGTCCGACAATTTGGTCGCCAGGCCAGTCGCCACCTTTTACGAGCACGTCCGGAAGCAAACGTGCGATGAATTCGCGAGGGGTAAGTTCATCGAAAATAACGACAGCGTCGACAGATTCCAAAGCGGCGAGAATTTCGGCACGCTCGCGTTCGGGCAAAATGGGACGGCCCTCGCCCTTCAATAGGCGAACGCTCGAGTCGCTATTGAGGCCGACGATGAGCACGTCACCAAGAGCGCGGGCCTGTTCGAGGCTGCCGATATGGCCGGGATGCAGCAAATCGAAACAGCCGTTGGTGAAGACGATGCGGCGACCGTTGCGTTTCTCGCGGCCAAACCGCAGAATCGCTTCGTCGAGAGTAAGAATCTCTGGATTCAAAGGAACTCCATGAAGGTCCACGCGATAAGAGCCCTGGCGTTTGATGAATGGGTAGTTTATCACGCAAGGCAGGCGCAACGCCTGCGCGCTTGCCGTTTGGTAGTGCTCGGATTTAGTGTTGCTGGTGGCGAGCGAATATGAAGAGAAAGCCATTGCTTCACGCCGCCTCCAAGAGTTCTTGTATGGTCCAAATATGGTCAGTAAGCCCCGTTTGCACGGCGGGAGTCACACGGAGTGCTTGATGTACGCGAGCGAAGTTGAAAAAAGCCATGTAGAGCGAGATAGCAGCCTTGAGATGGTCAAGGCTCTTACTGAAACCCAGACTCAGTCTGGTAAAGCGGCGAAGGTGTGTCCGCACGCTCAAATTGGCGCGTTCGACGTGCGAGGTGCTGATGCGCGATTCGTCCGGGTCTCCGCTGATTACGACTGGAAGGGTTGCCGTGACCTTCGACGGTTGGTACCGGTCCCGCCCCCCGCCGTCGCTGGTTCCGTACAATTTGACCAACTGGGCGAAGTCAACATCGGCCCCAAAGTATTCTTCGACGGCGGGAACGTAACTGGGGAGACCATCCGTCGTAAGCTGGAATCGCCCCGTGACACGTTCGCTCAAATCGCGGATGAAGTCATAGGCAGCCGTCGCTTCGCGCTTGGCGACGAGATAGGACAGAACCAATTTCGTGTCGCTATCAATCGCCATCCAAACGTAAGCATCGCCCCATTCGTCCGGGGAACCGGGACGCAAGTGCCGTTCTTTGGTGTGAACAAAGGTCCACAGTTGATCGGCTTGAACAAACTGCGGACGTATGCCACGCACTCGCTTGTCAAAAAGGCTTCTGCATCTGTCTCCGACCGTGAGGAGCAAAGACAGAATTGTTCCCTGATGTACTCCGGTAATCCGCGACACCGCACGCACGCTCATACCTTCGAGCAAGAGGGTGACGATTCGCGCCGCAGTATCGGGATCGGTGTAATGACGGCCAAGAGGCCCCGTGCGAGGCTCAGAGAACGTGGAATTGCAGCCGGGGCAGCGGTAGCGCTGGATTCGCTTGCGTCCGTAGAATCCAAACCGTTTCGCTTCGTGGTGCTTGCATCGAAGGCACATCATAGGGCTTCTTCTCCTCTTGTCTTTCAGAGGGTGAAGCCCGACAATCAAGGTCTCGGGTCTGAGTGCGGGCTTCGTCCGCTCTTGGATTCAGCCCCGCCGCTAGCTGAAACTAGCGGCGGGGCACTTTTATTTCGCTTCCTTAAATGCTCCCACTTCTCTTGCCCTGGCTATCCAAGTTTTCCTTTGGTAAGTCAGGCCATTATCTCTAGTTGTAATTTGTCCCTGCTTATCGAGCCGCTTCAATGTAGAGTGAACACTAGCCATCACGTTTTTGTGGGCACTCAAATCCACCCCCATATCTATGAGCTTTTGTTTGATTTCCACCGGGGTAAGCGGTCCCGTAGCAGCCTTGAAAATTTCCAAACAGGTTTGGGTCATTCCGGGAAGTCCAAGCCAATCCTTAATTATTTCGTCGTTCGGGCTAAGCAGCCCATTACTTCCCGGCTCTTCGGCGAGCGGCGTCAATGCCAAAATAACCTGTTTGAGTCGCGCAATTCTCCGTTCCGTCTCTTCTTGCCCGATCAACAATTCTTCGAGTTCCTTTTTTGCATCTTCGAGAGTTTTTCTGTAGTCCGCTGGAGCCATAGTAGTCTACCTCAACTAAGCATTAGTTATACTATTAAAGCTAAACTGATGTAAAGCATAAAGGTTAATGATATGTCTAAACTCAAGCCGAGTTGGGAACTGACGATTGCGGATGCGGAGGAACGGATCGCCCGCTTGCACCGTTCAATCGAGATGTTCAAGCAAAATAGTAAGGAGGGAGTCCCGTTTTCCGTAAAGTTACCAACACAGAATTAGAGCAGCACCCGGCGTCTGGCATGAGAACGAACAAAGCGTTGAGAGCCGTTGTTGGCGCGGGACTTGTCGGCGCGGGTCTGTGGCTGGCTCTGTCCGTTCCCTACCATTCGCGCACGTTTCGCATTGACGCAGGCGGATGCCGGCTGGTGACGGACATCGTGGAACCATCCGCCGGCGTGCCGGCTGGAGCCATGCCCAAGGGTTATGTCGTGCTTCTGCACGGGCTCTCGGCAAACAAACGGATCATGTCTTACCTCACGGCGGGTTTCGCATCGGAGGGACTGCGCGTTTTCGTCCCGGACTTGCCGGGACATGGACGCACCGACGGCCCTTTTTCTTATGAGCGTTCCGAGCAATGCACGGAAAACCTGGTTCGCGAGTTGATTGCCCGCGGCATGCTCGACCCTGAAAAGACCATTTTGGCGGGGCACTCCCTAGGCGGGGCCGACGCCTTGCGCGCCGCTTCCCACGTACCCGTCGCCGGAGTGATTGCCATTTCTCCCGCTCCCATGCGCCCGGTGGCGGGAATTTCGCCGGAGATGCTGCCCTTTTCTGAGTTCGGCTCGCTCCCTCCGCATTCGCTGGTAATGAACGGTAGCTGGGAGCCCGCGCGAATCCGGAACGCGGCTAAGGAATTGGCGCCGATTCCGGGCGACGGAACGAGCCTCTACGTCGTAATTCCTCACGCAACCCACGTCAGCCTCCTCTTCGACGCGATGGCGATGTCTGTTGCGCAAAAGTGGGCAGCACAGATTCTGCATTTGCAAGAGCGCGCAAGTTTGCCCGCGCGTCGAGGATTGCTAGGTTTTCTCGCCGGATTCTTGGGGATTCTTTTATTGGCAGGACCTTTTCTTCGCGAGACTTTGCAAACCAAATCTTTGCAACCCGAAAAGAATGCCGCACCCCAGCCAGATCAGGTTGCAGCGCTCGCGCAAGGCCGGGGGTTCGTCGAATATGGGATCGTCGCGCTGGGCACTGTTGGCCTGCTCTCCTACTGGAATCCGCTCCGCGCGTTGCACCTTTTTGAAGGCGATTACTTGGCGAGCTTTCTGCTGGTCCTTGGCGTTGCTCTTCTCGCGTTGCGTTGGAATTCGCTGGGCGATCTGTTCAAGGCCGGGGTGGCCGGCTCCGAAAACGCAAGGCCTCTCTACGTCACTCTGCTCTTGGCCGCTTTCGCGGCTCTTCTCGTCTTTTTCCTGATTACCTCTTGGATCGACTTGACGGTCAGCGAGGCCTGGCTGACCTTGCCCCGGTGGGCGCGCTTCGCGCCTTTCTTCCTGGCCGTGCTTCCCTACCACGCTGCCGAAGAATTGTTACTCGGACCCGCGCTTCCAGGCAAAGGCTTGCAGCGCTGGCTGGCCGCCCTTTTCTTTCGTGTGATGGCTTGGGGCGCGATTGTCGCCGGGATCTTTCTGCTGCACAGCGGCGAAGTCCTGCTCGTGCTGCTCGCGCCTTATTTCGGGGTGTTTTGCGTGTTGCAGGCCTGGGGCATGAAAGTTGTCCGGGAAGTAACGGCCTCGGCGGCAGCGGCGGCTATTTTCGGTGCTATACTCCTCGCCGGGTTTTGCCTGGTGGTCTTCCCCACCACATAACAGGGACCGTCACCCAGAAATTTGGTTGCCAAACCCGGCCGCGGCTTGTAGGTTCCTCGTTCAGCGACGGAGTTCGAAAACAGCATCGGGATAGGATTATGGCTGAAATAGCGATCGTCGGCGGCGGACCTTCCGGCGCGATGTGCGGAGAGCAGCTCGCGCGCGCGGGGCATCATGTACGGATTTTTGATGAGCGGCTGGCGTGGGAAAAACCTTGCGGCGGGGGATTGACCCACAAAGCCGTGCAGTGCTTCCCTTTTCTGCTGGATAATCCCTATCCAAAAAAGCTGGTGCATTCCGTCGAGTTGATCAGCAGCAACGACCATCGCGCCAATCTCGAATTGAGCCATCCGATCGTGATTTATTCGCGCCAGGTGTTGAATGGCATGCTGCTGGATCGCGCCAGAGAAGCGGGCTGCCAGGTGCTGCAATCGCGGGTGCTCTCCGTGGATACGAGCACGCCCAAGCCGCGCTATTCGGTGGATGGCGAGTGGCGCAGCGCGGATTTTCTGGTGCTCGCGGCGGGGGCTCGCAATCAGCTTGTTCCGGAAACACGCGCGTTGCAGCGCGACGAACTGGAAATGACGCAGGGCTACTTCGTTCCGCATACCGCCGAATCCATCACCGTGAAGTTTCTCCCGCACTTCGAAGGCTATATCTGGTCTTTCCCGCGCTGCGACCATCTTTCCGTGGGGATTTGCGGAAGCATGGCTTCGCATACCAGCGCGGAGCTCAAGTCCCATCTAAACGTTTTCTTTGAAAAGCATGGGATTTCGACCGAAGGGGCGAAGTTTTACAGTCACGTACTGCCATCGCCGAGCGAGCGCACCTTCTCTGATCGCACGGTCTTGGGGAAGAATTGGGCTCTGGTGGGCGACGCGGCTGCGTGGGTCGATCCGCTGACGGGCGAAGGGCTTTTTTACGCCATGCGCTCGGGCGAATTGCTGGGACGTTCGCTCGCGGAAGGTTGCCCGGAAAAATACATGGCCTGGGTCAAAGCGGCGTTCTCGTCGGAATTGGAATTCGCCGCGAGAATTGTGCGCCGCTTCTATCGCGGCTCATTTCTAGGCACCGCCGTGACCACGCACATGGTCCAATTCATGAACCGCAGCGCGGTGTTTCGGCAGTTGGTGGGCGATCTCTTCAGCGGCACGCAGGACTACACCAGTCTGAAGCGCCGGCTCTGGGGACATTTGGGAATTACCGTCAGCGATTTCGTCGCCAGCGTTTTGAACCTCGAGCGCCCTGCAACCGTTCCCGTTCCGCGGGGCGGCGCAGCTGCTGACTGAAAGCTACCTGCTCTTTTCCACTGCTGAGTCCTGGATTATCTTCCACCGCTGACGGCAAGAATGGCGCCCGTCGTATACGAGGCCGCGGGAGAGAGCAGCCACAAAACCGCTTCGGCGATTTCTTCCGGAGTTCCCGCACGGCCCATGGGAATGGTCGGAGCCAGGCGCGTCATGCGCTCGGGATCGCCGCTGGTGGCGTGGAGTTCCGTAAGCACGTGCCCGGGAGCGACGGCGTTCACACGAATCCCGTCGGCCGCCACTTCACGCGCGAGGCCGAGTGTAAATGTATCGAGCGCGCCTTTCGACGCGGCGTAATGTACCCACTCGCCGGCTCCTCCAATTTGCGCTCCTCGCGATGAGATGTTCACGATGGCGCCACCGGAGCCGCCGCTCCGCGTGGACATGCGCCGTACAGCCTCGCGCGCGCAGAGCATCGCGCCAATCACATTCACATCGAAAACCTGATGAAGTGTGGCGCTCGAAAGCGCTTCGACGCGCGCGAAGCCTCCGGTTACGCCCGCGTTGTTTACCAGTCCCGTGACTGGACCCAAGTCGCGCTCGGCAGCCTCAAAAAGCCGCACAATTTCTTGCTCGCGAGAAATATCCGCTTGGATGGCGCTGGCGCGCCCGCCAGATGAGACCACGGATCGCACCACGTCCGCTGCGGCTTGTGCATTTCTGACGTAATTTACGGCGACGCGAAACCCGCGGGCTCCCGCCAGCTTGGCTACGGCGGCGCCAATGCCCCGGCCCGCCCCGGTTACGACCAGCGTTCCGCGGGAGGGTTGCTTTTCTGTCTTAGCCATAGGCAGTCCTTGTTCGAAATACGGAGCAAATGTACTCTTCCTAACTACAGCGGCATCCAAGAAAGACACAAGCTAGCCGATCCGGCTCCAAATTATGGCATCCGAAACGAACTCGGGCATACCCGGAAAATCAGAAAAGAAGAAGAACGCGTGGAAATCGCTGCCCGACGTTTGGGCGCTGATCAAGCCGCGGCGCGGTTTGCTGGCGCTCGGCTTTGTGCTGATGGCGATCAACCGCGTTTGCGGTCTGGTGCTGCCCGCCTCGACTAAATATTTCGTGGATAACGTTGCGATTCACCATCAGACCTATCTCTTGACGCCCATCGTCCTCGCTGTTTTGTTAGCGACTGTGGTGCAAGGGCTGACTTCTTTCACGCTGACGCAACTGCTCTCGAAATCCGCGCAAAAGATGATCACCGAGTTGCGGCGGCAGGTGCAAGCCCACATCGGCCGTCTGCCGATCGCGTTCTACGACACGAACAAAACGGGCGTGCTGGTTTCGCGCATCATGAGCGACGTGGAAGGCGTGCGGAATCTTGTGGGGACGGGATTGGTGGAGTTTGTCGGCGGATTGATGACGGCGGTTTTTGCGCTTGTGTATTTGATTCACACTAGCGTATTGCTGACCTCCGTGGCTTTTTCGATCTTGCTGGTCTTCGGGTTTGGAATCAGCCGCGCTTTCTCGACGATCCGGCCGATTTTCCGCGCGCGTCCAAAAATTACGGCGGAAGTGACGGGGCGGCTGACGGAATCGCTGGGCGGCGTGCGCGTGGTGAAGGGTTACCACGCGGAAGAACGCGAGGAGGGGATATTTGCGACGGGCGTGCAGCGGCTCTTGGACAATGTTTTGAAAACGCTAACGGCAACTTCGCTGATGAGCCTTTCGGGAGCGACTTTGCTGGGAGTCGTCAGCGCGCTGATGCTCGAACTCGGCGGGCACAAAATTCTCAGCGGCAGCATGACGCTGGGAGACTGGTTCGCGTTCAACCTTTTCCTCGGCTTCCTAATTGCTCCCGTGTTTCAGATTGTCGCGATTGGCACGCAAATTACCGAAGCGATTACGGGACTGGAACGCACGCGCGAAATCTTGAACGAAAAGAAAGAAGACGAAGATCCTCGCCGCACCGCGACGATGGACCGCATTATTGGCCAGGTCGCGATGGAAAACGTCAGCTTCTCGTACGAATCCGGCAAGGAAGTTCTGCATGAAGTGAGTTTCGAATCGCAGCCGGGCACGGTGACGGCGTTGGTCGGGCCATCCGGCGCGGGCAAATCGACGATTATCGGCTTGATTTCGGCGTTTTACGTGCCATCGGCTGGGCGCGTGTTGGTTGACGGAACCGATCTCGCCACGGTGAAGCTGAATTCGTATCGTACGCAGCTCGGCGTTGTGCTGCAGGAAACATTTCTTTTTGACGGGACGATACGCGAAAATGTGGCCTTCGCGCGCCCGGCAGCCAGTGAAGAAGAGATTCTCGCCGCGTGCCACATCGCGCGCGTGGACGAGTTTGCCGAAGCGTTCGAGAAAAAATACGACACGGTGGTTGGCGAACGCGGTGTGAAACTTTCTGGCGGGCAGAAGCAGCGCGTCTCCATTGCGCGGGCCATTCTGGCCGATCCGCGCATCCTGATTCTCGACGAAGCGACTTCAAGCCTTGACTCGGAATCCGAAGCACTCATTCAGGAAGGCCTGCGTTACCTGATGCGCGGCCGCACAACCTTCGTCATCGCGCACCGGCTTTCTACCATTCGCCGCGCCGAGCAAATCTTGGTCGTTGAAGGCGGCCGAATCATCGAACGCGGCACGCATGCATCGCTTTACGCCGAGGGCGGGCGCTACTACGACCTCTACACCAAACAGCATAACGTCGAGAGCAATCTCTTCCTGGCGCCTGGCGAAGGCTCGGGCGAACCCGAAGATGGAGATGGCGCGCGCATGCCATCCTTCGGCCGCGCAGGTTCGGCCCTGCCGGACGCCATCCGTCTAATCCGCGGCCAAAACAACTGAAGACACTGAATCTGGCGCTGGCGATGCATCCCGAGGCGCCCACAAATAAGATGGGTGGTGAGTGCCTGGTTAGCCGACCTCTAAGGCCCCCGCAATTGAACCGAACTTGATTTGTGGCGATGTCTAGGCGATGGAAGTCGAGCGCGATTTTCTTACGGATTTGGGCTAGCGAACGCTCGTTGTTTTAATCGAACTTTCCGGCCTCACGTCCTGCCTGATGTGCAGGAGCCGATTTCGGAATTCAGAAGAGGCGGTCACATCGCGGATGAAGCAGCCAGCAATTCCAATTTTCAATTTTCCGTTAGGCTGCTCGGAAACCGTGACAGCATCGGGATTACGGACTCTATACTCGGCTAAACCTCTGAGATTGTTAAATTTGAATCTTGCAACCGCCCAGCAGTTCCCCAAGTCCAAGAGTCGATAAGTCGAATACCCATTCCAGAAGCTCTTTGCTGAAAACTCAATCACCTGGTGATTCCGGTCTCCGTACTTTAGGTCGGCCAGCCATTGACCGACTTGGCGGCGCTCCTTATCGAAGCTTTCATCGTGCGCAGCGGCAAAGGGCGCTGCAGCTTTCCACCATCCGTATCCGTTAGAAAGAAACCAGACAAGAAACATTTGATTTGTCGTGGAGCCAAGGAAGCTGTGCCAGTAGGTGTAATTCGAGTATTTCAAAATCTCGATGGCAGCTAGAAAGTTCAGCATTGACACCCCATACGCCGCGTAGCACCAGTGGAGCAAAAGCATGATGACAGTTACGACTCCAACTAACGCAAATGTCCAGACTTCGAGCGTCTCAGAAGGAGATGCCTGGGATCCAAGGGCAAGCTGGAAGATGATCACTGTGACAAAGAGCATTGGCAGCGTGGCTCGCGAAAGGGATGTCTCGATAGCTTCCGCTCGGGCGGTTATGTCCATGCGTTCGATTTCAGTCAGCTCTCTGCTCATCAGTTCGCTTACGATGTCTTTCCAGAGCTACACGGAGGCGTGATCCTATCCCACTCTATGCAGGAAATGTGGCCGCCATCACCTAACCCCAGCACGCCGACATTTGGCACTTGCCTGACAAACGCGTTATCGGAAACCGACCAAGCATCCGAATCAAGCTCCGCAGAAACTTGTCGGGAGCCTCTGCCTGATTACACCGTAGGACGGCGGATGACGAGTTTCTTCGGGGCGGTTGGCGGAATCAGCGTGGCCATTTTGCGAATCATGGCCAACACTAGCCGCTTATCTCCATCGGAAAGCGTGGTGCTGAAGCGCTTGATCTCCGCAAGGAAGCGTATTTCGTCCTGCGAAAGCTCGCCGAGCATCTTTTGCGTTTCGCGGTCGCGCGGCGTTTCCGTGCCGGGGAAAAAATCCGCGAGCGAGATGTCCATGGCTTCGGCAATCTTGGCCAGGGTTTCGAGCGACGGCACCGTGTGGCCGTTCTCTACGCGCGAGAGGTAGCAGCGCAACAGGCCGGTGCGCCGCTCGATATCTCCTTGCGACAGTCCTCTTTGGCTGCGATAGGATTTGATGACTTCTCCGATGTTTACGCGCGGCTTTTCTTTTGGCACGATAGCTCTCCAAGCTGAGGGGGTATCTTAGTCACTAACAGTAGGAGAAGCAAGACGGAATTTCGCTGGGATGGTTCCAATTGGTCAACGCCACGTAATGGCGCTAAAAACTCAGCCTTCCTACAATCCCGCCCTTGAAAATGGCTCACCGCCTCACTGCTGCGTCGGCGTTACCACCGCCGGCTGCTGCAGCCGGAACTCGAGCAAGGTTTCGCTGGGCACTCTCACCTGTTGCCCTCGAGTGAAGACCTGCACGCCCGCGCCCGCCGCGGACCCGGCGGTAGCTCCAATCGCTGCACCTCTCCCGCCTCCGGCGATGGCCCCAAGGATGGCTCCAAAAATGGCGCCGCCTCCCACTTTTTTGGCGGTGTCCGCTCCCCGGCTTTGTCCTTTCACGTTGTAATCGCTGCTCACCAGCGGATAGTCGTGCCCATCGATCACGATGCGCATCAGTTGGAGTTGCAAATCGGCGCTGCCGGAGAAATGACCCGCTTGCTGCGCGTTGGCCAACTGCCCGTAAACGTCTGCGCCTTTGCGTGCCACGAGAGTATTGCCAACATACAGATCGGTCTCCAGGCTCGCGTGAAACACGTCGCCAACGTGATTTCTTGCGGAATCCACGCCGTCAATCATGCGGATCAAGAGAGACTGCCCCGAAGGAATGGTGACCTCACCATATTGCGCGGCAGGGTCTTGGGCCTGAGCAGAGGAAGCCTGACCGGCCACAGCCTGAGGTGCCGTAGCTTGGAGAGCTGGTGCTTGCGGAGTCGTTGTCGCCGCACGCGGTGGAACGTCTTGCGAAGTGACTGGCCGAGGCGCGGCTTCTGGGGGCGGCGCTTCCTGAGCTTGTTGCGGTTGCTCGGGTTGTTGCGGTTGCTGAGCTTGCTGCGGTTCTGGAGGGTTAGCTGCAGCGGTAGCCGGAACAGGCGGAGCTGCGGCCGCTGGGGCGCTCGCCGCATCCGAGCTACCCGTAAAGGTCAGCGCAGCAGTCTCCGAGACATGGAAAGTTTGCACTTCCCCGTTAATCTCAAAGCGCAGAACAGCCTGCGTGCCGCCCAGGTAGCGGCCATGAAATACTCGCCCATCCTTTAGCTCAAGCGTATCCGCGCTAGCAGCGCCGACGAGAAACAATCCAAGCACTACTGTGGCACCCAATCGTCCAGGGCTCTTCATGGTCTTGCCTCTCTCCACCGGCCAGTTCAGCAATCTCTTTCGCCACGCCGGTTCCCTTTTCACACTCGGCCCACATTCTTATTCTATCGCATTGGATGAGGGAGGCCCCACGGCGGGTTGCGCAAAATGCATTTCTATTGGGTAGCCTGGTAAAGGCGCCGGGTAATATCGGCCATCAGCGCCGAGCTGACTTTGATATCGGGGATTCCGCGGACAAGAATCACCAGGATGAACGGCCTGGGCGCAAAGACGATTGCGGCATCGTTATTAATTTTGGTTATGTCGCCGGTTTTGTGCGCCACCAAGGTACCCGGAGGAAGCCCGGCGGGGATGCGTTCGTTAAATTTCTGCCGTTCTAGAATTGCGATCATCTGCTGCGAAGCATCCTGATCGACAGCTTTCCCTTCTGCAATCGCAGCCAGAAGCTGGTAAAGAGCGCGAGCCGTCGTCGTGTTGTTCAGTCCTTTCGCAAACGCTTTTTCGTCCTCGACGCCGCGCAGAACATTCATGCCATCGGCATTGAGCGAATGCACTGTGGCGCGAATATTGCCGACTCCCAGCTTCTCGATCAGCAGATTCGCGGCGAAATTGCTGCTGACGGTGATCATCAATTCGCAAAGCTGCCGCAGCGTGCGCGTCTGCCCAACCGCCTTATAAAGCTCCGTCTCCGAATCATCGGCGGGACTGAGCGTGTAAACCGAGCCGTCCACCAGGCTACGAAATTCATTTTTGATGAGAAGAGGATCATCGAGCTTTAGCTTGCCTTCGCGCACCTGGTTGAAAAGCTCGATCATTACGGGAACTTTCATCGTGCTGGCGGCATGGAAGACATCATCGGCGCGAAGAAACCATTCCGTCTTGCCATCCAGCGTGCGAAACGTGACGGCCACGTCCGCTCCACTCTTCTGAATGCTCTCCTGAATCCCAGCAGTGGCAGCGGCCAGCTTTTCATCCTGGCCAAGAACGGGAATGCTCGTCACGGCGAACAGCAACACGATGGACAGCGCCAAACGCAATTTCAAGAAATTGCCTCTCGCAAGAGTGCAGGATGTGGAGCGAAGCCACTCAACTGCTCCAAGAAGCGGCATCGCCTATTATCTCTATATTTGGGTTGGAGGGAAGAAAAACCGGGCGCGGCGAATCGCAATCAAGCGCGGGTTCTCTGGTAATCTTTCTCGGCCTCGTCCAGCCAGCGCTCCAGAATGGGCTGATACGCGGCCTCCACTTCGAGGAAGCCGACGCCGGCTCCCATGTTGGTCTGGGCGTAAATGATCTTCGACTTAGCCTGAAAAAATGCCTCACCCGCGGAAATCTTGACCAGAACAAGTGTTCCTACGGGGAACGGATTCATCATGTCCAGGTAGCACCCGTAAAGGCTCAGCTCGCTCACGCGTGTGGCAATGCGCACATCCGATTTCTCTTCAATCAGTTCAGCGCTGGCGATAAACGTGTATCTCGGCGTGCGGCGGCGTTCTGATCCCAATGAATTCCTCCGATCCGAATGGATGCCCTCTTAGGATGGTACGACGGATTGAGTGAATGTTGTTCGGGAGTCGCCCAAATCATAACTAGCGGAGCCGGTGTGTACTGCTGGTTTTGGCCCGAGGCTCACGCAAAGCGGCGGCAGAGACAACGCGACCCTAGCGTCAAAAGGAGATTTGGAGTAGAAGCAGCGAGCCTAAGAGGATTGGAGAGCGATGGAAATGCATGCCCGGACGCCAACCGGAGAAACCCAGATCGAGCAGCAAGACTGCGGCACGCGGCTTCGCCTCGAATTTAGAGCGTCACTCCTCGCGAAGAGCGGCGGTGGGATCGAGAGAAGCCGCGCGCCACGCGGGCAGCCAGGACGCGATAGTGGCGATCACGAAGAACACCACCGCCATCGTCACGAATGTCAAAGGGTCGGTGGCCTTGATCCCGACCAGCATGGAAGCCATCTCTCGCGTGACGGCAAAGGCCGCGAACAAGCCGAGGACCACGCCGATCCCCGTGAAGAGAAGACCCTGGCCCACAACGAGCTGGAAAATGTTGGCGGGCTGAGCACCCAAGGCCATGCGAAGGCCGATTTCCGCGGTGCGCTGTCGCACGACGGTGGCCAGCACGCCGTAGAGTCCTACGCCCGCGAGCAGCGCCGCGATGACCGCGAAGGAACCGATCAGGAGCAACGAAAAACGCGTGTCGGCCTGCGCCTTTTCAACCACCGCATCCATGGGCTGCAGGTCCGTGATCAAGAGGTGTGGATCGAACGCTTTGATGGAAGCTCGCACATCGTTCGCATATTTGGATGGGTCGCCGTCGAATCGAAGCGCCCAGCGATCCGTCGCGCCGGAGCCGATGTGCGCATCCGTCAGGTAAACTTGCTCGCGTCCGGGTACACTCAAAGAAACACCTCGCTCGTGAGCGACAACCCCAATGATTTCGACCCATACTGGTTCGGGCGTTTGCACGCGGATAAGAATGCGCTTGCCGACCGCCGACTGACCTGGATACGCGCTCTCGGCGAGCATTTTATCGACGACGGCGTATGTGCGACCGGGCTGATTGTCATCTTCGGTAAAGGTGCGGCCCTCGAGCAGAGGAGTGCGCATCGTTTTGAAGTAGCCGGGAAGAATGAATAAAGCATCCGCTGCTTTATATTTGCTCGCGTCGGCCAGCGCTTCTTCCGTGCCCCAGCGAACCGGGCTATAGCCACCCGTGAGCGGAAATGGCTCGGCAGCCGTGACACTCTTAACTCCAGGGATGGCGCTCAGGCGATCTTCGAGCTGGCGAGTGGCGGCGGCGCGTTCTTCAGGCTTCTGGAGAAAGCGGTCGGACTCAATCTGAAAAGTGAGGAGGCCGCGCGGATCATAACCAGGATCGATTCGCTGCAAATCAAGAAAGCTGCGAACCATCAATCCCGAGCCGATGAGCAGCACATAAGCGAGTGCGACTTCAAGACCGACCACAATTTTGCGAGAGAGAGTGCCGCCGGAAAGGCCCTCGTTGCGGCTCGAGCCGCGCAGAACGACCATCACATCTGGACGTGCCGCGCGCCACGCCGGCGCCAGGCCGAAGATGGCAGCGGCGGCTAGGCTCGATACGACTGTAAAGATCAGCACGCTCGAATCGATGCGGATGGAGTCAAGCCGGGGGAGATACGCCGGAGCAATGGCGAGAAGTTCATGAATCCCAAGCCAGGCAAGGGCCAAACCGCCTAGGGCGCCGATGCCAGCGAGCAGCAATGCCTCCGTCAGAATCTGGCTGGCGAGATTCCACCAATTGGCGCCCATGGCGGAGCGAATGGCCAGTTCGCGTTGCCTTAAAGAGGCTCGCACCAGTAAAAGGTTGGCCACATTGGCGCAGGCAATGAGCAGAAGAAAAATCACCGAGCCCATCAAAGCGAGAATGGCGGGGCGAACCTCGGAAACGAGATGCTGCCGCATGGGTACCACGCGGATGGCGTAGCCCGCGGTATTTTCGATGGTGAAATTCTTGCGCGCTTCCGCGGCCACTTGATCGGCGGCAGCTTGCGCCTGCCCGATCGTCACGCCTGGTTTCAATCTGCCGATTACACGCATAGAGACTTCATTTCGTTTCGCGGCATCGTAGCCCAGGCGATTCGCGATCCAGATATCGGGCGCGGCTTCTAGATCAGCGGAGAGCGGGAAATAGATTTGAAAATGCGGCGCAAGGACTCCGACGATTCGCGGACTGAAGGGCTTGCCCTGGTTCAAGGATTCTCCGAGCACCGCGGGATTCGCGCCGAAGCGGCGCTGGAAATACTCGTAACTCAAGATTGCCATAACCGGCAGTTGCGGAGTAGGTGTTGCCGCTTGCGTTCCCGGCGCAGGTGGGGGCGGCTGCGGCTGGCCGTCTTCATCGGAAAAATCGCGGCCCAAAAGAATTCTGGCGCCGACCAGCCGGAAGTAGTTTGTCGTCACGAAGCCCGTGTGCACTTGTTCCGGGGTGCCATCCTGGCCGGTCAACGTCAAGGGAAACGTAAAGACGCCGGCCAAGCCCTGGAATTCGCTTTTGGTCCCTTCGCGGAGATCGATAAAGTCGGCATTGGAAAAGGGAAAGTCCTTGACCCCGCGATTGCGCATATCGCTGGGGAGGATTACGAGTTGATCGGGATCCTTGTAGGGGAGCGGTCGCAGCAGCACGGCGTTGGTGACGCTGAATATGGCCGTGCTCGCGCCGACGCCCAAGGCGATCGTCAGTGCGGCCGTAAGAGTGAAGATGGGGCTCTTGCGGAGAGTTCGGCTTGCGAATGCGAGGTCGCGCAAGGACATCGTTTCACCTCAATCGGCGATGATTTCCAGGTAAGAATACTACTCCTGTCGCGTAGTCAGGTTAGAATCTACGAATCATGAAGGATCGATCAAGAGCGCGAGAGCTGGCAGAGGAATCCATTCAAAGAGGCGACCCCACGGGATGGTTTGAACGCCTTTACCGCGAAGGCGAAGATGGCACCAGCGTCATTCCCTGGGCGGATCGCGGCGCGAACGGAAGCTTGCTCGAATTCTGGAGCGCGCATCCCGAAAGAACCGACGGGAAGCAGGCGATCGTGATCGCGTGCGGGTTGGGCGACGACGCGGAACAGTTGGCGGCGTGGGGTTTTGCGACGACGGCGTTCGACATTTCCGAAACGGCGATCCGCATGGCCCGCAAACGATTTCCGAAGAGCGCGGTGAAGTATAGTGTGGCTGACCTGTTCCATCCTCCCGCGGAATGGGAACGAAACTTCGATTTTGTTTTTGAAGCGAACACCGTGCAAGCGCTGCCGGCCGGCGTTCGGCCCGGAGCGATTCGCAACATTGCCTCGTTTGTGCGGCCGGGAGGAAAGTTGCTGGTCATTGTGAGAGGGCGCGAGCCGGATGAGCCGGAGGGACAATTGCCGTGGCCGCTGACGCGCGCGGAATTAGCGGAGTTCCTCCGCGCCGGACTCAACGAAGAAAACTTCGAGGAATCCTTTGACAAGGAAGAACCTCCTGCGCGAAGATTCCGCGTGCTCTATTCGAGAACCTAAGGAGCGCAACGCCCGTTGAAGGCCGCGAGGAGGAGTTTTGCGCAAGAAAACACCACATAAAATCAATAGCCGGGACATGCGGAAGCCCTGGAAATGCTTGCCCGTACCTTCAATTGCAACGTTTGTTGCGCTCCTGGCCTTGCTCGTGTTGGGCTCGGGCTTGCGCGCACATGCTGCTCGCCAAGACGGAAAGACCGACGATGGACTTGCGGGCACGTGGAAAGGCGAGCTGGGCCAAGGCGCGGCCAAACTGCACATTGTATTGACGGTCACGAAGCTGGCGACTGGCGAGTACACCGGCCAATTGCTGAGCGTGGATCAAGGCTCGACGATTCCCATGGAAAGTTTGACGCTGAAAAACGACGCCGTACGGTTTGAAGTGAAAGCCGTTGGCGGATTGTACGAAGGAACGCTGAATGCGGCGAGAACGGAGATCTCTGGGACGTGGACGCAAAGCGGCATGCCCGGCCAGCCGCTGACGTTTACGCGCAGCACGGAAGATTCGGGCGCGAGTGCGAGTGCGGCGCAAAAGACACCGGAAGGTCCGACGAAGCCTCCCATCTCCGCATTCATGGATGTGGCGGTGCCGATTGCGCCGACGGCTTTTAAGGCCGATGGCAAGTGGCATCTCGTTTATGAATTGCACTTGAACAATATGGACCGCTGGAACTACCAGTTGACTAAGGTAGAAGCTGTGTCGGGAGATTCCGCGCAGCGCTCCCTCGTGACTTACAGCGGGGCGGAATTGGAAGCGGCGATGTCTCGGCCCGGCCTGCAGGGAACGACGGAAAAAGCGAAGATCGGTCCGGGAATGATGGCCGTCGTTTATATGTGGGCGACGGTCGATTCGGAGGACGCGGTGCCGGCGACGATCCGGCAACGTCTGACCGTGAAAATTGGAACTTATCCGGAAGAGATGACGATCGAGACGGCGGCAATTCCAGTTGGTCGAGGAGCCGTCGAGATTGGCCCGCCGCTGCGTGGAGATCATTGGTTGGCGGCGAACGGGCCGTCGAACACTTCCGGCCACCGGCGCGCTCTGATTCCCATCGACGGGCACGCCGTGATTTCACAGCGATTCGCGATTGATTGGGTAAAGCTGGGCGATGACGGCAAGACATTTCATGGAGATGAAAAAGACAACAAGAATTATTACGCATTCGGGAACGATGCGCTCGCCGTAGCGGACGGCATCGTCACCGAAGTGAAGGACGGAATTCCGCTGAACGTTCCAGGAATCGATTCGCGCGCCGTGCCGATCACTTTGGAAACGGTCGGCGGAAACCACGTCATTCTGGATATTGGGAACGGAAACTTTGCGTTCTATGCGCACTTGCAGCCAGGCTCGCTGCGCGTGAAGCTCGGCGATAAAGTGCGGCGCGGCCAAGTGATCGGTCTCGTGGGAAATACTGGAAACTCAACCGAGCCGCATTTGCATTTTCACATCGAGAATGGGAGCTCGCCGCTGGGGGCCGAAGGACTTCCCTACTCGCTGGCATCCTTTGAAGTGGTCGGTCACGGGTGGGGATGGAAGCCGTCGGATGCGAAAGGTCCCGCGGAAATACACAAGAACGAAATTCCGCTGGAAAACGAAGTCGTGAATTTCGGCGCGAATCCATGAGGGAATGCGCAGGGCGAGACCGAAGCAATAATTCGACTTGATGGACGAAGTCAGACTTCGAGTTGCAGGATAGAGAATCCCGCAACTCGAAGCTGGCGCAAGTGAGCGCTACAGACATTTATTTTGACACGTCCTTTTTGTGCAGGTCGGTGCAGACGGAGACGGCGGTGTTGGGATTGACGGCGCTGTCGCCTTCTTCGATGTGGCGGATGATGCCCTCTTTATCGATGACGATGTTGGCGCGCTGAGCCCACTCGTAGGTTTGGTCCTGCACGTTGTAGCCCTTCAGGATGCCGTACTGGGTGAGCATCTTGTGGTTCATATCGCTGAGGAGCGGGAAGCTGATGCTGATTTGCTTGGCGAAGGCGGCATTGGCAGCGGGGGAATCCATGCTAATGCCGAAAACCGCGGTATCCGAAGTGTCGATCTTACCCGAGGCGATTCCAGCCTGGACCGCCTGAAGTTGTTTCGTTCAACCACCGGTAAAGGCCAGGACATAGACAGCAAGAAAGACATTCTGCTTGCCGCGAAAGTCGCTGAGCTTGACGTTTTTCCATTGGTCGCTGAGCAGCGTGAAGTCCGGTGCGACGTCACCCACTTTCAGCGAGATTTTTGCCAGTTCCGGTTTTTGCACCTCTTGCGCGAGCGGCGGAGCGACCGGCATGAATGCCAACCCAACTAGCAGAGCTAAAGCGCGTTTCATTCACACTCTCCTTGAGGACGGGATGCGGAATTCGACGACGGAGACAACGTACCATCAAGGGACGCGGCGGAGAACCTGAAAATATTTGCCGTTGCGGGAGCTGGCGGCGTGGCGCTGAGCGCGTGTGGCTTGTTTGAGAGGGACACGGCGACAGACTGAAGTCTGTCCCACCTAGGCGATGGCGTTCGGATCAGGCAGGAATCCTCGAACATTGGAGCGCTGATCGATGATTCCCTACGCTCCCCCCTAGGTTCTTTTTCGGAAGTGTTCATTCTACAGGGTTTTAAGTCCTTTGTTTTGGAAGTGCGCATTCTAAAGGGGTTGGAGGCTGGTTTTGCGGAAGTGCGGATTCTAAAGAGGTTAGACGATCGTGGTGCCTTGCAGACGGCGAGCAAGGAATGTAGCGGGGGATGGTTGACCCTTCGGCTGCAAAGAGGGGAAACGTGCGACAGCTTAGAACCGACAGCGGCAAGGGAGGTAGAGGAGGCAATGGAGGTAGAGGAAGTAAAGGATCGGACAACTACACCCGACCCCGGGTGTTTTGGCGCAAGAGTGTGGAAGCGATTGAAACTAAAAGGGTTGACGGATTTGGCATTGCAATAGAGTCCGTAAGAGTATGAAAACAAAGGGCGGCTAACATCGATGGAATGATACTGATGCGGACTCTTTGCGAGAGAGGTCGTGCGGGTTTGCAGTAAGGGCGCGGGTGAATCTTCGACACGGCGCAGGGCAGATGGGGCGAAAGGCGTTGCAGGAGAATCAGTTCCAAAATGGGAAAGGAGAACGGGTTGGTGAGTGAAATTCACATAGACTTGTACCATGAGATATTAAATTTGTCAATAGAATTATAAGTGCATAAGGATGAAGAATATAGAGGTGTGGATGATTGGCGACGAAGAAGGCTACGGCTGGCGCTTAGAAAGCTTGAGCGGATTGACTTATTACTGGCGTGGAAAGCGTAAGGCTACATGCCGAACATGGAGTTGACGCCGGCGCGGGGAGGCTGTTGGCCAGAGGGCTGGGCCGGGGCGGCGGGCTGCTGTAGGCCGGCTTGTTGCGCGGGGGGCTGGGCTGCGGCTGGGGATGCACCGGTCGAGGAAGCAGCGGCTGCGGCGGCTAGGGCTTGGAGAGTTGCCGCGCTTGAGGCGGGGGCGATTGGTTGGGTGGGGAGCTGTTGGAGATAGACGACGTCGCGGGGCTCTTCGGTGCCGGGCCGGATGGGCGTGGACGGCAAACTCAGTTGATGCTCGAGGGCGCTGGCGATGCGATGCAGTTGCCAGATGAGCTTTTCGATGTCTTTGGAGCGGTTAAGTTTCAGGTTGGGATCCCAGAGAAAGCGGATGGCCAAGACGAAGAGGATGGGCAGTCCGATAGCTAGCGTGGCGAGTACGATGCTTTGGAAGATCGAGTCGAGAGACGGCAGGGATGGGTTCATTGGGGCCTCCAGTTGCGGGGTACGGAATGAAGGATAGCGCAGAGTGGGGGCGGTGACAAACGGAACGGGATGGGACGCTAGTGCGCGGCTAAATGTTCGGCAGTGCGGCGCTCTTCTTCCAGATCCTCGAAGCTGTAGCGCAGCGGTGGGACGCCGTGTTTCGCCGCAAAATCCATGAAAGCCGCGAGCGGCGTCTGACAGAGCTCCGCCGCGCGCCCGAGCGACAGCTTATCCTCGCGATAAAGCTCGAGGGCCAGTAAGCGAGCGGCTTCCTGGGAAAGGCTGCTTTCCTCGAGATTTGCAACCCTGAGAAGTTCGGAGGGCAGTTTTACGTCTACGGTTTCCATGCCTCAAAATTAGCGCACGCGGGGCGGTTTGTCATGCCCTATGATTTGAGAGCACGCCGCAGGTAGTGGTTCGGGTTCCGGCCAGTGGAAGGTGGCTTGTCACGAAGGAATCGGCAGGGCATACTTGCGTCAGATAATTTGGACTGGCGGGACAGGCACAGCATGAAAACAGAGGGCAAGCTCGCGATGCAGAAGAGAGCCGCCAGAGAGGTGGCCGAGATTCTGTATACCTCGTTGCAGCAGTTTTCAGAAGAAGAGCAAGAGCGAAGGATGAAGGAAATTCACAAGATTGCGATGAAAGCCGGCTCTAAGCCGAATAGAAGGCCTTCCAAGCGTTCTTCCACTCGGGGGAATTCTCGCGTATCCCGCCCTGCCGCAAGACTTCGGTAAAAGCGCGCGCATTTTTTGCTCTAATTGCCCTCAGACCGTCTGCAGCTAATTTGCGTTTTTTGCGTTCTTCAGCGGTATCTTTTGGGCCGCGACGACTTCCCTTGCGTTCTTCCTCTTTGATTACGTCGAGGATCTCGCGATCGACACCGGTGCTTTCCTCTTTCTCGCGCTCGATTTCCTTTTTCGGTGCTTCGGGCATGGCACGATGTGCGGATACGATAGCTTAACTTAGTTGTTGAGTAAAGGATCCGGAGATTGGGTTTTCTATCGGAAAGGGACTGCACGCTAAGGCTTATTCAGGAGACGTGGAGGGCGGCGGGCGCGTGGCGGGAGCGATGAGGCTCGATTAGGATTTTGACGTCGTGACCGAGGGCGACCAGGAAGCGGAGAAGGCGCTCGACGGAGAATTGGCGGAACTCGCCGCGGAGCATTTTGGAGACGTCGGGCTGCTTGATGCCGAGCAGAGCGGCGGTTTGAGACTGTTTCAGGCGACGGCTTTTCAGGATTGTACTGATCTTGTAGATAAGTTGCGCCTTGATCAGGTGCTCT
Source organism: Candidatus Acidiferrum sp. (assembly GCA_049800195.1). GTDB lineage: Bacteria > Acidobacteriota > Terriglobia > Acidiferrales > UBA7541 > Acidiferrum. The sequence continues at coordinate 52,552 of JBARJI010000111.1, read as the reverse complement.
TCAGCATTGGGGATGCCGAGATCCTTGAATACGTTTCCGCTTCCGACTTCATACCGGTGCTTTTTCACGTTTCCCTCTCTTTGGCGATGCGTTCGGCCTCGGCGAGCCGCCGCCGGATTAGTTCAAGGTCACGGCGCGGAGTCTCGCGGCCCGACTTCGACTTCTTCTGAAATGCGTGAAGCACATAAACGGTTCCTGCATAACGAAGTGTGTAGACGGCGCGAAAAGTATCGCCGCGAAAATCCTTGACCACTTCCAGGACGCCGGCGCCGCCGAACCCGCTCAAGACTTTCGCCGTAGCATGTTTTCCGCCCCGCTGGGCGAGGTAAAGGGCGTAGCCGATGTGGTCCTGAACCGGGTCCGGAAATCCGCGCAAATCTTCTCGGCTAGACCCTACCCAGATGACGGGCTTTAAGACGGGTTCCTCGTCCATTGGCGATTTTCTAGTATAGTGATATCACTATATAATTGTCAAGAAAGAGTGGCCCACCCTTCGCGTGAAACAAAACCACGGAGGCCACCCAAGCCAGGAGCTACGTCGCTGCCGCCCACCGCTCAGGCCAAGCATCTTCGCTTTAACTTCGCCAGCCGTTAGATTAGAATGCGTACCATACGAATTCAGTAAACGAATGAGTCTTTCGGGAACTCTCGGGAGGGGCGCCGATGGATCATGAAGCAGAGAGGAAAAATGAGGTCGCTACGATCAGTCAGTCGACTCATCGGAGAAAGGTTATTGTGGCCGGACCTGGAACGGGTAAAAGCTACCTCTTTAAAGATCTGATAAATAAAAAGAAGTCGGAGGGCAAATCGAATTTCTTGGCCATCACTTTTATCGGAAAGCTGCGAGATGCGCTTGCGGATGAATTGTGCGGCCTTGCCGAGACTACGACGATACACGCCTTCGCGAGGAGCTTTGTTTTCGAACATCTCAAAGATTGGAGCTATTACCCCAGGATGTATGAATTGATATCCGAGGACCTGAAGGCGGAAGGAGTTGGGGCTGTCGAGGTTGGTGATCCACGTTATGCGCAAAAGACAAAGCATTATCGGGCGGTTGGAACACGCGACTCCGGCAAAACTCCGGGACATTGAGGTGACGCCTTCGGGCTTCGGCATTCATTTTCCGAAACTGGATGCGGATCTTTATGTGCCAGCGATTCTAGAAGGATTTCTGGGATCGAAGAAATGGATGGCCGCGCGGCTAGGGCAGCGCGGTGGCCGGTCGAGGAGCGCGGCTAAGCGGGCCGCTTCCAAGAGAAATGGAGTGCTGGGCGGAAGGCCGCGAAAAGGGAGAAGCGCGGCGTAGCATGGCGAAGATTTTTCCCCATTATTGAATACATTCGACGAGACAATCAGGGTCAACGGTAGGCTTCGCGGCGGTGCTTGACGGCCAAGACGAGGATGGAATCGCCAAGAACACGGAAGCGGACGCGATAGTCGCCAGCGCGGAGGCGAAACTCGGGGGCTCGATGTCCTGGAGGCGCTTGATATCGCCTTCGCCGGTAGAGAGGTAGCGAGCGAGTACATGGAGGATGCGGAGAGCGGTGGTTTGGTCGATGGCGCGGAGGTGAGCTTTGGCCTGTTCGGTCCAGGCTATGCCCTTCCCCGTCGCTACTAGCCGGAGCGGTGCGAATCGAGCGGAGTGCGTGCCATCCCGGCGAAGTCTTCGGGAGTGAGGCCTAATTCGGCGAGGACATCGTCGTTAGGGATTGGCGAATGCGTTCTGAGCCAAGCCTGGGAGGCTTCCACGGCGCGCGACTCGTCTTCGCTGACGGGTTCGTTTTCAAGGGGGGCGTTAGCGAGACTGCGTGCGACCGGGTCAGTTAAGGACTGAAGAAGATTGACGACAGCCGGGAGCTTTTCGATGGGCAATAGGTCGAGCAGCGAGTGAGCCTGCTGCCGGTCTTGCGTGGCGCCGGACTTGGACATGGGCTTATTGTAAACCCGGCGATGCGGCTCGGGAGGTGGGGAAAAATGAGGAGGAGCTTAGAGTTCAAAGTTTAAGGTTGCAGTGGGAACGAAGGGTGTCTAAACGCAGAGGCACGGAGCACACAGAGCTATACCGTGGGCGCGCGAATCAATGCTATGTTTGGCGCCTATGAGACGTTCACAAAGTTGTGCGAACACGCTGTTTCCGGGGGCCTTGCCTAAACTCCGTCTGATGCGGGCGATGGACCAATGACAACACGACTGCGGCTGGTGGTTCTGGTTGTTGGCGCGCTGCTGAGCGCGTCGGCCGTTATGGGACAGACGCCACGATTTCGCGCGCTGGTGTTCTACTCGACGAAGGTGGAGCGCGATCACGTGCAATTCGCGGAAGACGCATTGAGGTTTCTTTCGAGAGTGGCGTCGAAAGACCAGTTTCGGGTGGACACGAGCACCGATTGGGATGATTTAAATGAAGCGCGATTGAAGAACTATCAGCTGGTTATCTGGCTGAACGAATCGCCCACGAAGCCGGAGCAGAGGCTGGCATTTCAACAATATATGGAGCACGGCGGGGCGTGGCTGGGGTTTCATGCCGCCGGATACAACGACAAAGATACGGGTTGGCCGTGGTTTGTGGAGTTTCTGGGCGGAGCGGTTTTTTCGATCAACAGCTGGCCGCCACTTCCGGCAAAATTGGTGATCGATGAACGCAGAAGTCCGGTGACGGCGAATTTGCCCGATAGTTACATTGCGCCGTCGAACGAGTGGTATCTGTGGAAGCCGGACCCTCGCCTGAACGCGGATGTGCGGGTGCTGGTGACGCTGGATCCGAGCAATTACCCGCTGGGATGGAAGGACGTGGTGCTGGCAGGAGATTGTCCAGTGGTCTGGACAAACACGAAATACAAGATGATCTACATGAACATGGGCCACGGAGGGAAAATTCTCACCAACGCGACGCAAAACCAGCTGATCGAAAACGCAGTGCTGTGGCTGGGGACGGGCGCGGCGCGAACTGGAGAGGAAGAGCCGGTTGGAATACGGGTCAGCCCGCAGGCGGTGGCGGCCAACCCGAAAACAAACAAAGTTTATGCGGTGAACAGCGACGATGGCACGGTCACTGTGGTTTCTGGAGCGAATCTTTCTGGAACGAACCTAGCGGCCAAGAAAATCAAAGTGGGGAGGCGTCCCTCAACGATAGGCATAAATCCGGAGACAAATCGAATTTATGTGGCGAATTCCGAGGATGGCACGGTAAGCGTGGTGGACGGTAGCGTGGATCGGGTGGTTGCGACAGTAAAGGTGGGCGAGCTTCCTTACGTGGTGGCAGTGAATTCGGCGAGCGACAAGATTTACGTGTCAAAGACGTTCAGCAACACGACCAAGGTGATCGATGGAGCAACCAACCAGGCCCGGATTTTGGACACGGGCGTTCAGGCGACAGCAATTGTTTCGAGCGCGGGAGTGAATAAGAGCTATCTGATCGACATGGGCGATACGGTCACGGTCCTCGACGGCGCGAACGACGCCAGTTCAAAAATTCACGCGGGGAATCGCGATTGGGGACTCGCTCTAAATCCCGCGACGAATAAAATCTACATCGGAGACTCAGAGGGATCCACTGTCAGCATTGTTGATGCGCGGAGCGGTGCGGTTCATTCAGTGCAGACGGGAGAGATGCCGGGCGCGATTGCGGTGGATTCAGAGTCGAATCGAATCTACGTGGCAAATTATGGAAGCAACAGCGTGACGGTGCTCGACGGCGCGAATGATGCCGTGGTTGCCACCTTGCTTGTGGAAGTGCATCCCCAGGCGCTCGCGGCGGATTCGGCGACACACTGGATCTATGTTGCCAATACGGGGAGCCACAGTGTCAGCGTAATTAGCGGCGAGCGCAATTCCGTTGTGGGGACAGTTCATCTGGAAGCAGGGCCGTACACCATCGCTGCGGCAAATGGTTTGGCGTACGTGGAATGCCTCGGTCACGACGGGCTATTTGCAATTGATCCGAGGAGGTTGGCCGTCCGCGCTGTCTTGTCCGCGGTCAATGCGGAGTAGTCAAAGCGAAGAGAGACTTCATTGCGGGCGGGACGCAATGGGCGAGGCGAGCGCAGGGGGGATTTACAAGTGAGGCGGATTTGGGGTGCCCCGCGCGGCGGTTAGAAATCGAGGTCCCTCTAGAAGGATTCTCAAGAGATGCCTTTTTAGCGCGTGTTAAAGTTGCCGCATGGGAGTTTTTTCGCTTTTAAACATTGTCATTCTTTTGTGGAGTGGGATCCAAGCTGCGGGGAACGAGAAGCTGCCGCAAGAATTTCCTGCCATGAGATCGGCTCTTTGCGACAAACCAAGCGATTTTATTGAAACGGGCTGCAGAGTTTGCCCCCAATTTATGGGAGAGAGCGCTAGCTTGGGTTTACACGGTGGTTTAGGAATTAACAACGTTCTGTTGGGAAGTTTTACAGCCGTCGGCGAAACCGAGGCTCTCTTATTAGGTTATGCTTCTTGCTTTAGCCATGCGGATGGCTTTGCGAGCGCCTTCCTTCTCCGCAAGGAACAAGGCTCGTGGCAGAGGCTCTCCTTTTTCCATAATGAAGGCCCCGTAGGGATCTGCCAGAAGATACCCGGACAGGGCGATAAGCGAGATTTAGTCATCTGCAACTATGAAGATTGGGGAGCGGGCGCTATCAGTATCTTTGGTTTTGACACCGATGGAAAAGTGAAAACAAATTCAGTGCTCGTTCAGACTTGGACATTTCCCTTCAGGTCTGTCGAAAAACAAAAACATTGTTCTTCTCTGCAAGCAAACGTAAAAAAGGTTTCTTTCGATTCCATTGAGATTTCGATTTTCCCGAATTCCTTTGATGTAGACCCTCCGATCATCTGCGCTGACGAGAGCGATACCACCACTTCCAAAATCTCCAACTCCAAGAAATTTGAAGCGATTGCAGTATTTATCCGCAATGAGGATAATTTCGCCCCAGACGAAAAGACCAAGAAGCTCCTTTCGGAAATTCAAAAGAGCCACTAAGGCACGCGGAATTGAGGAAAGCTTCTTTGGGATGGGGGCGTGGACTATTCTCGGCTCCATCACACGACTCGGTGTAGGGCAGCGCGATGTTGCCCTAAAGGGCGGCGCTACGTGCTGGTAGATGCCGCCGAACCGAAGAGCACAGACTGAAGTCTGTGCCACCTACCGGAGATAGCCCCAGTTGTGGAGTTTGTCGGAGTCTTCGACCCAGCGGTCACCGATGTCGGTGCGGTAGTACATGTTGGCGATCATGATGTTTTTGATGCGGGAGTAGGCTTGGGCTTTGGCTTGAAGCATGGTTTGGCCAGTGCCGCAGACGATGAGGACTACGCCGCTGGTGCCGGCGATTAGCCATTGGCCTTTGACTTCTTTTACGTCTTCGATGTGGACGCCGTCGTAGTTGGGTTTTTTGAAGACGATGGCACCGTTTTTGGAGAAGGATTCGAAGGTGGGCTCGTCGTCGAAGGGGAAAGGTGGGACGACAATGCGGACGCCAAGTTGGAAGCCGCTGCGGGTGCGCCATTTGGGGTCGGCGCCGGTGGCGAGTTCCCAGAAGAGGTCGCTCATGGGAGTGAGCATGCCTTCCTGCTGGATGCTGATGGTGGGATAGCCGAAACGGCTGGTGAATTCGAGCGGATAGATGCCGTTGTTGTTGACGATGCAGTTTAGATCGATGTAGCCGACGTAGCCTTCTTCCGCGAGCTTGGACTCCATTTTCAAGAGCGTTTGGTTAAAGAGGCGGTTGGGCTCGGCCCAAAACATGGAGGTGCCCATTTCGCCGGTGGGCGGACCGATGTTGCCGGGGAAAAGTTTTTTGTGCTCGAAATTGATGTTGACGGGGGAGATGAATTTTTTGCCGTTGAAGAAAGCGCCTACGGCGACTTCGACGCCGGTGACGCGGCGCTGGAGCTGGAAAACTTTGATTTCGTCGGAGAAGGCGCGCTTGTAGGCTTCCAACATGCGGATGACGTCGTCGCCGTCTTCTTCTTCGCCGACGAAGAGGCGGCGCTTGACGTTTTGGGCTTCGCCGCTGGGCTTGATGACGTAGCGGTCGGGATTTTTCATGACGAATTCGATGGCGGGATCGAAGGATTCGAAATCCTGGTAGGGGATGATGTTGACGCCGGCTTTTTTCAGCTCTTCCTGACCGAAAGAGCGATCGTCTTCGAGGCGGTCGGTGTATTCGGACCCGCCGATGACGGGTTTGCCGGCGGCGCGGAGAGCTTTGGCTTTGGCACCCTGGCCGAGAGTGTCGTCGAAAACGACGATGTCGGCCCACTTGGTGTCGCGCTCCCAATCTTTGGATTTTGGGACGAAGCCGTCGGCGATGTCGCGCTCCTTTTCGGCTTCGATGTAGTAGCGGACGTCATGGCCTTCCTTGAGGACTTGCCAGGCGATGTCACCGATGAGGCCAGAAAGGGAGACAAAAAGGAATTTGCGTTTGTCCATTTAGGTGAGTGGGCGGCAGGCCGCGGCTCCTCGTTGGGGCGAAAATATAGTAGCCATGATGGGGCGGGACATTGTTACATTTCGTTGAAAAATAATGAAGTGCGGGAGGAAGGCTGGGCAACCCGGACATACGAAAGGGCGCATCACAGGGGCTGGGGAACATGGAGCACGGAACCTGTCCGAAGGGGCAAAGTTCTTGCTCCCCCTGGCCCTAAGTTCAGGTTATACTTGGGCGTTCCCGCCGGTCGAAGGGCGGGGATGTTCAGGTGTGAAGCGGGCCGCTTTGCAGTGGGTGTGACCGGAGATAGCAGCGGGGAACCCGAAATTCGCGAGAGAGGTGGAGTTTGGGCCGAACTGTAAGTAGTGTGAGCACCAAGCTTTGGCTGACAAATAAAAGCACGGCGATCTGGCTTATCGGATCGCTATTTTTGTTGGGAGCGACGACATGTGACGCGCAGATCTCCCAGATATTCCATAAAAAGAAGAAGATCAATAAGTCCACGAGCGCGGATAACAACGCGCAGCCCGACAAGATTCTCTATGACAGGGCGATGGATGACATTAAGCACGGGCGCCAAGAGATAGGGCGCCTGAATATGCAGACGCTCATCAATACGTACCCGGACAGCGAGTATCTGGCGAAGGCGAAACTCGCGATTGCGGACTCGTACTACAAAGAGGGCGGGACGTCGAACATGGCGCTAGCCATCTCCGGTTATAAGGATTTTGAAGTGTTCTTCCCTTTCCTGCCGGAAGCGACATACGCGCAAATGCAAGTGGCCATGGCGCACTACCGGCAAATGGAAAAGCCGGACAGGGATAGAACAGAAGCGCTGGCGGCGGAGGATGAGTTCCAGATATTCCTGCAAAAATATCCGAATGATCCGTTGGCGCCTCAAGCGGAGCAGCGGTTGAGGGATGTGCAAGAAGTGCTGGCGGAAGGCGACTTTCGGATCGGTTACTACTACTACGTGAAGGGTGATAAGCGAGCGGCGGCAGCGAGACTGCTGACGGTGACAAGCCGATATCCGCTTTACAGCAAGTCGGACAAAGCGCTCTGGATGATGGGAGACATATTCGAGAAGAGCGAGCACAAAGAAGTAGCGACGAGGTATTACGACAGGATTGTGAGGTATTACCCGCTGTCCAGCATGGCGCCAGATGCGAAAGCGAAGCTGAAGGAACTAGGAGCTCCCATACCCCAAGCTGACCCGACAGCGGTCGCGTGGATGAGAGCGGAACAGAATGCGCCGAGGGAGCAAACGAGTCTGATCAAGAAGCCGATGGCGCTGTTCAAGAATGGGCCAGGAGCAGAGTTGTTGACGGCGGCGAGGACGGGAACTCCCGACATGCAGCCGGAATCGGACACGATGACGGCGGCAGATTTGCTTTCCGGCGGCGGGCAACTCAAGCTGGGCGGAGTTGGAGGACCCGGATCGGGAATTGTGGCGACGGTATCGCCGGGCGGGACCGGGACTGCTGAAACAACTAGCGGATCAGGAGGCACGGCTCCCGTAGTTAACGAGGGCGGAGCAGATGTGGGCACCGTGGGCGAGCCTGCGCCGAGCGATCCTCCGAAGGACCCTGCTCCAGCGCCGGCTGCGGCACCTGCTAGCCCGGCGGCAGACAATGCGGTGGCGAAAGACCCCGCTCCGGCTACAACAGCGGCACCCGCGGCTGCAGCTGAAGCGCCGGCAAAGAACGACGCCACGACGGCGGGGCCAGAGGCGAAGAGTGAGACGACCACTACTGGCGCGGCGAAAACGAGCGATCCGCCGGCGAGCGCCGATGCAAAGGACAAAGACAAGAAGGAATCCAGCAGCAAGAAGAAGAAGGGATTGCACAAGTTGATTCCCTGGTAGTTCGAATGTTGCTGGAACGAGATGGAAAGGAAGGGGTGCGGCGACGGTCGCGCCCCTTTTTTATTTGCCCCCGATAGCCCGGAGGCCGGCCAAACAGGGCGTATTCACTTCCGACACACATGCCCCGCGTTGAGATTGACGCCTTATTCGCCGGGTGCTCCAATACTGAGGAGTCATAAGGATCGCGCGATTGCAGTCCGGTCGACGCGTAGGAAACGGGTGGAGTACATCCGGAGGATGTTTGGTGGCTAAGATTCTCGTTGCCGACGATAACAGCAATATTCAGAAGATGGTGGGGCTTGCCTTGAAAGATCAGGGCATAGACGTCGTTGCCGTGGGCAATGGTGAAGCCGCAGTGCGAAAGATCTCAGACATACGCCCAGATTTGGTTCTTGCCGATGTGTTCATGCCCGTGCGTAACGGATATGAAGTTTGCCAGTACGTAAAATCGGACAGCACTCTTGCGCACATACCAGTGATCTTGCTCGTGGGTGCATTCGATCCGCTGGACGAACAAGAGGCACAGCGAGTTGGAGCGGACGGAGTTTTGAAGAAGCCGTTTGTGCCACCTGATCCACTGATATCGATGGTGAAGTCCGCGCTGGCGAGAGCCGGCGTACCTGTTGGAGCACCGGCACCTGCGCCCACGGTGCAAGTAGCGCCGCCGCGCGTTGCGGAAATGCTGGCACCACGATCCGCCGCGCCTCCACGTACTCTTGCGAGCGTGAGTTCACTGGCTTCTCTTCCGGAACTGCCGTCGGCGGAGAGCGAATTCATGCAAGAACAAGCGGCGAGCTTGCCAGCCCCCGTGAAGATCGACGCGGGGTCGCAACCTCTTGCGTTTGGGAACCTTCTGGAATCGACTGAGACCGAACAAGAAGAAGAGCTTGGCTATGCGACAACGGCTCGCCCGGAGTTAGAGAGGGATTGGAAGTCGGGCGAGGAAGAAGAGGAGGAGGTTGTCGAGGAAGAGGAAGAGAAGCAAAGCGCTTCTTGGCGGCGGGATGCGGGCGACGAAGCCCTGGAAGTCGAAGAAACAGAAAGTGGCCCGGTGAAGGATTGGCGTGAGACTGCTTTTGCGGGAGCGCCGGCGCGAAAGATGAGGAATGATTCGTGGGCGCCGCAAAAAGAGGTATCGAGATTTGAGGAAGCAGCAGAATCGGAGCAGAGCGTGGGCGCAATGGTCAAGGATGCGCCGATAGCCGAGACGAAGTTGACGCCTGCGAGCGTGGCGCCTTTCACGGAGGATTCGTGGGCAGCCGCTCTGGGGCCAAAGACCGCCGTGGATATGGCAACGATGGAAGCACCTGCTTCCGCAGCCCCTAAGGAACAAGTTGCGGCCGAGATTCGGTCAGAAGCTGCCGTCAGCAGCCCAGTGAAAGTGGAGACAGCCCCGGAGCCGGAAAAGCCAGCCGCAGAGAGCTCCTGGTTTTCCGCGGTGTCCAGTCCTTGGGATGCGGAAGCGCAAAAAGCAAGCCGGCTGGCGTCGACGTGGGATGCGCCGACGACAAGCGCACCGACGGCGAACGCTGTCCCCGAGACGGTCGTCTATGCCGCGGAAGATCCAGAGATGATAAGGGAAGACCCTTCGGCGACAGTGGACGCGCTTTCCCCGGTCTTGAGCGAAGACGTGAAAGAGAAGGCGGAAGAGGCGGCGTTGCCTGCAGCAACCGTAGAAGCGATTCGGGAAGAGGCCCATCACGTTGCGGAGACTGTAGTGCAGGAGGCTCCCGCCGTGGATACGAGCACAAAGGCTCCTGAAACAAGCATGGAAGACATGGTAGCCAAGGTTCTCTCCAAAATGAGCCCGGAGATGTTGCAGGCAGTTACGCGGGAGATTTTGAAGCCCGTGGTGGAAGCAATGGTTCGCGACGAATTGAACGCGAAAAAGCCGTAGTTCCCTACCCTGAGAGATTCCTCATTCTAATTTTGCTTCTTGGACGGCGGCACTTTGCCTGGACGCGTACGCTCGTGGTAGGCGGCTGTATAAGAATGCGGTAAATCCTCGTTGAATTGACGGAGCCGGTTTTTCCCCCGTATAGTCGAAGATTACTCTGAACGATTTGGGATTGCTGACACGGCAGAGGGCAGGACAAGCTCCGCCTCTACAGCGGCATAAATGCATCTTCAATGGAGAAAGACAGTTAATGGCTCGAGAGATCGCCAAAGCTTACGAACCGCAGCAGATCGAACCGCACTGGGCGGAATACTGGGTTGAAGAGGAGCTGTTTAAAGCCGATGCGAAAGCTCCGGGACCAGTGTTTTCGATCGTGATTCCGCCACCAAACGTGACGGGGTCACTGCACATCGGGCACATGCTGAACCATACGGAGATCGACATCCTGACGCGGTGGCACCGGATGCGAGGGTACAACACTTTGTACCTGCCGGGGACGGATCATGCTGGGATTTCGACGCAGCGGGTGGTGGTACGGCAGCTAGCGGAGAAAGGGATTGATTACCGAACGCTGGGGCGCGAGGAATTCGAGCGGCGTGTTTGGAGGTGGAAGGAGGAGAGCGGCGGGAAAATCACGGAGCAGATGAAGCAGATCGGGGAGAGTTGCGACTGGTCGCGGGAGAAGTTCACGCTGTCACCGGAACTTTCACGGGTGGTGCGCAAAGTTTTCGTGCAGCTCTACAACGAAGGATTTATTTATCGCGAGACGCGGCTTGTGAACTGGTGCCCGGTGTGCTTGACAGTGCTGAGCGATTTGGAGGTGAACCATGAGGAACGCGCGGGACATTTGTGGCACATCCGGTATCCGGTGGTGGGCGAGCAGGACTTTCTGACGGTGGTAACTACGCGCCCGGAAACGATGTTGGGAGATACGGCGGTGGCGGTACACCCGGAGGATGAGCGGTACAAACAGCTTGTAGGAAAGAAAGTATTGCTGCCCTTGATGAATCGGGAGATTCCGATCATCGCGGATGAGATGGTGGAGCGAGAATTCGGGACTGGCGCTGTGAAAATTACGCCGGCGCACGACCCCAATGACTTTGAAGTGGGCAGGCGACATGGATTGGCAGAAATCGATGTGATGACGGACGACGGGAAGATGAGCGCGGCGGGGGGGCCGTATGCAGGGCTGGACAGGTTCGAGGCGCGCAAGAGGATTGTGGAGGACTTGAGGGCACAAGGTTTGCTGGAGAGAATGACGGACCACGTTTCGGCGATTGGGATTTGCGAGCGGAGCAAGACGATTGTTGAGCCGCGGATATCGACGCAGTGGTTTTGCAGGATGAAGGAGCTGGCAGCTCCTGCAATCAAGGCGGTGCGGGAGTACGAGCCGGGAAAAGAAAATACGATTCAGATTGTTCCCGATAACCGGCGGCAGGAGTTTTTGAACTGGCTGGACAATATACGCGATTGGACTTTGTCGCGGCAGCTGTGGTGGGGGCACAGAATACCCGCGTGGTATTGCGACGAATGCGCGGAAATTATCGTTGCGGAAGAAGAGCCTAGCAAATGCGGGAAGTGCGAATCGGGAAAGCTGGCGCAGGACCCGGATGTTTTGGATACCTGGTTCAGCTCGGGACTTTGGCCGTTTTCGACACTGGGATGGCCGGAAGAGACGGCGGATTTCAAGACTTACTATCCAACGAGCCTCCTGATCACGGCATACGATATTTTGTTTTTTTGGGTGGCGCGGATGGCGATGCTGGGGATTCACTTCACGGGGAAAGTGCCGTTTCGCGCCGTGTATCTGCATTCACTGGTGAGGACGGGAAGCGGCGAGAAGATGTCGAAGTCAAAAGGGACGGGCCTCGATCCGGTGGTTTTGAATCGGCAATACGGGACGGATGCGATGCGGTTTTGCCTAGCGTCGATGGCAGCGCCTGGGACGGATATTGTTTTGTCGGACGACCGGCTGGCTGGAGCGCGGAATTTTGCGAATAAGATTTGGAATGCGGCGCGGTTTTTGTTCATGAATTTGGAGAAGTTTGAGCAGGGCGGGACGGGGATTGAGGAGTTGGCATCGCCGGCGGTTCGGGCGGGAGCGCCGTACTCTTATCAGGGAAGCGTGCCGCTGGTGGATCAGTGGCTGTATACGCGGCTGGCGATCACAATTGAGACGGTCAATGAGGCGCTGAAGAATTACCGGTTTCATGAGGCGGCGCAGAGCGTGTATCAATTTTTTTGGGGGGATTTTTGCGATTGGTATATCGAATGGGTCAAGCCGGAATTGCAGAGCGCGGACCGCGAACGGGCGATCGTGGCGTGGAAGAATCTTTTTGCGGCGTTCGACGATGCTTTGGGTCTGCTGCATCCTTTCATGCCTTTCTTAACGGAGGAGTTGTGGCATCAGCTGCCGCAAGCATCCGGCGCAAGATCGATCGCGCTGGATCAATTCCCGGCGCCTAGGCCGCATTGGGCGAAAGACGGCAAAGAAGGCGGGTTGATGAGCCAGTTTCAGACGCTGCAAAAGATTGTGGTCGCGCTACGTAATATCCGGTCCGAGATGAAGCTCGACCCCAAAAAGAGAGTCGCCGCGGAATTGTATAGCTTCGACGGGATGACGCGAGACTCCATCGAGCACAGCAAGGATGGCATCGTTCGGTTGGCCTTGCTTTCCGATCTGACCATTTCGAGCAAACCCTTGGAGCAGACTGGCGGAGCGGTGCGGTCTACAGCGGAATTCGACGTTCGGATTGCATACTCGGATGTTGTGGACCCCGAGGCGGAGAAGACGCGACTGAAGAAAGAGATCGAGGGATTGCAAAAGGCGATTTCTTCAAAAGAGAGCCAGCTAGGAAACAAAACGTTTCGAAGCCGAGCGCCGGAGAAGATTATTCGGGGACTAGAAGCAACGCTGGCGGAGCAGCGGATCGAGATGCAGAAGATCGTGGAGCGATTGAACCAGCTGTAAGAAAGCGGCGGTTCGCAAGAGCGGCTGGAGCAGGCCATGTGGCTCGACGGCCCGCCTCCTGAGGCAGACCCTACATTGGCTTGTCGATGGGGCTGAGGAAACGTAAGCTTAGGCGGCACGTGAGGAGCGCACAGACTGAAGTCGGTGCCACATCGATGGCTCAAGAGACACTTCCCGGAACAACTGACAAGCGGCTGGCGGCGTTGCTGACGCTGCTGGCGGAAAACGCGACCATTGTGATTAGCGGCGCGCGGATCGCGCGGGAGATTGGTGTGTCGCGGTCGATGGTGTGGCAGTGGGTGCGGCAGTTGCGCGGGCTGGGCGTGCGCGTAAAAGGGAAAGGGGGCGCGGGATACTTTCTGGAACGCGTGCCGGATATTTTGACGCCGGACATGCTGCGGCAGCGGTTGAAGGGCAGCCTTTTCGGGAAGCACATTTATCATTATTTTAAGACGGATTCGACAAATCGCGTGGCCCTGGAATTGGGCTATGCGGGAGAGCCAGAAGGCGCAGTGGTGCTTGCGGAAGAGCAGACGGCCGGGCGAGGACGAGCGGGGCGTTCGTGGCAATCGGACAGGGCTGCGGGAATTTATGTGACGCTGCTTTTGCGGCCGCGGCTGGCTCCCGTGCAGGCGCCGCTCTTGACGATGATGGCGGGATTATCGGCGCGTTCCGCGATTGAAGTACAAACGGGACTGACGGCGGATTTGAAATGGCCGAATGACCTGCTTTTGCGCGGGAAGAAAGTGGGGGGGATTTTGACGGAGATGCACGCGGAGCCCTCGCTGGTACGATTCGTGATTGTGGGGATTGGATTGAATGTGAATCAGGAAAAGTTTCCGGGAGAGCTGGGGGCGACGGCGACTTCCTTGCGTATTGAAACGGGCCGGCAGATATCGCGGCTGGAATTACTGGTGCGGTTGCTGCGCGAATTCGAGAACGACTACAATCTTTTCTTGCGGGAGGGGCCAACGGCGGTGACGCAGAAATTCGAGGCAGTTTCGAGCTACGCTTACGGAAAGCGTGTGCGAGTTACAAACGGAACGGAGAGCTTTGCGGGGACGACGGCAGGGCTTGGTGCGGAAGGGTTGCTGCAGGTGAAGCGCGACGATGGGCGAGTGGTGACGGTGATTTCGGGAGACGTTGCGGAGGCGCGGTAAATGCTGCTGACGATAGATGTCGGGAACACGAATACCGTGCTGGGGGTTTTCCGCGGCGAGGAATTGATCGCGAACTGGCGGCTGACGACGGCGAGGCAGCAGACGATCGACGAATATGGCGTGCTGACACGAAATTTGTTCACATTGGCCGAGCTGGACCGCGACTCGATCGGCGGCGTGATTATCAGCTCGGTGGTGCCGCCAGTGAATTGGACGCTGGCGGAGATGTCGCGTATTTATTTCGGGCAGCAGGCGCTGTTTGTGGAATTGGGCGTGAAAACGGGGATGGCAGTGCTGGTGGACAATCCACTGGAGGTGGGCGCGGATCGCATCGTGAATGGAGTAGCGGCGTTTCACAAGTATGGAGGGCCGTGCATCGTGGTGGATTTTGGGACGGCGATTACGTTTGATGCGATTTCAGCGCGCGGGGAATATTTGGGCGGAGTGATCGCGCCAGGGTTGGGGATTGCTTCGGAGGCGCTGTTTGCACGGGCGGCCAGATTGCCGCGCGTGGAGATTAAGGATCCGGGAAAGGTGATTGGGACGAACACCGTCACACACATGCAGGCGGGGCTTTACTATGGAGCTGTGGACATGGTGGACGGGATGCTGACGCGGATGAAGGCAGAGCTGGGCGGAGAGGTGCGAGTAGTGGCGACGGGAGGACAAGCAAAATTGGTGGCGGCTGGTTCGAAGCAGATTCAGGAGACGGATGAATTCTTGACGTTGACCGGACTGCGGTTGATTTGGGAGAAAAATCAGCCGACGGAAACTGGGAGAGGGCTGGCGGCGAATCGCGGGGCGCGGGCAGCGGCGCCGTCCACGATTTCGAATAAGAAGGCGCAGAGATAAGCGCCGATAAGACGGATCGCGTTTTTTGAAACTGCAAAGATTTCAGTGCGCTGATCTCATCCTTCATGCTTCACGACGGCGAATTACATGGACAGCTGGAATTACTTCAACTACTTCACCGAAATTGAAAATTATTTCTGGAAGAAGCGCGGAGCGAATCTGCTGGTGTCGCCCCTGGATTGGGCGATCATGGAAGCGTGGCAAAGGGCAGGCGTACCGCTGGAAGCGGTGTTGAAGGGAATCGACCAGGCGTTCGAAAGCTATCAAAGGTCGAGGCGCGGAACGGGGAAACCGCTGAAAAGTCTGGCATACTGCACGGACGCAGTGCTGGAAGCGGCGCAAGAACTGGTGGAGGCCGCGGCGGGAAGCGCGTCAAAGAATGGGAATACCGCGGCGAAAGAGCCGTTTTCGCGGGAAGAGTTGCGGGCTTATTTTGCGAAAAACGCGGCGCGGATTGCTACAGCGGCGGAGCCAGCAAGATCAGCGGGCGCGGGGTTCGCGGGGCGGTTGCGCGAGATAGCGCGATCCCTTGATGGTATGGCAGAACTACTCGATGTGCCGGGCGCTCTGGACTTGGAGGATTTGGAGAGGCGGCTGACGATTTTGGACGGGAAGCTACAGGCTTCCTTAGTGAGCCATGCGAGCGAAGAAACGATGCTGAAGATCCGGCGTGAGATGGACGGCCAGCTTGCAGCGTACCGGCGTAGGATGAAGGCGGAACAGATTGCACTGGTTGAAAAACAATATGTGCAGAAGCGGCTGCTCGAGGAGTTTGGGTTGCCGCGGCTGAGCTTGTTCTACTTTTCTTAAACTTCGCTTTCCGGAAGCAATCACCTTTTCTTTCCACGCGAAACATCGCAGAATGGGGTCGGCAGATATGTCTGACGAGTTACGATTATCGATTGAGAAGCTGGTGTACGGCGGCGATGGACTCGCGCACGCCGACGGCAACACGGTTTTTGTGCCGTACGTGCTGCCCGACGAAGAGGTGCGCGCGGCAGAGAGATCGAAGAAGAAGAAAGTGATTTGGGCGAAGCTCCTGGAAGTGGTGGCGGCGTCAAAGGAGCGCGTCGCAGCGACGTGCCCGCATTTCCAGGTTTGCGGCGGGTGCCATTACCAACACATCGCGACGGGGGAACAGGTTCGTTTGAAGAAAGAGATTTTGCGCGAGACTCTTTCCCGGCTTGGCGGAATTTCCTGGGATGGGGCCATTCAAGAACATACCGCGGAACCGTACGGGTATAGGAATCGGGCACAGTGGGCGGTGCGAAGCGGAATGCCACGGGCACTGGGCTATTTTTTGCCGGAGAGCTCTTACATTGTGCCGATCGACGAATGCCCCGTGCTTTCGCCGCAGCTGGCGAAAACATTCGGACGATTGCAGGAAATGGCAAGGGCTGGAGCATTGCCGGAGGGAATTCTTGAGATTGAAGCTTTCGCCGATTCGGCGGACGAGAAGATTGCGTTGAACGTGGCGTTCGAAAGATTTCCGAAACCCGCAGCAGAATTGGCAACTTCGTTGCGTGAGGCCGTGCCGCAGTTGGAGAGCTTGCTGCTGTTGGACAAGAAGAAAGACAAATTCGAGTTGACAGGCCGCGGCTATTTGGAGCACGAAGCCGGCGGGTTCAAGTTTCGCGTGAGCCACTTGTCATTTTTTCAGGTGAACCGGTTTTTGCTCGGAGATTTGCTGAAGACGGTGACCGCAGGAGCGAAAGGGCAGCTAGCGCTGGACATGTATGCCGGGGTGGGATTCTTTACATTGCCGCTGGCGCGGGCGTTCGAGAGAGTCGTGAGCGTTGATGCAAACCTAGCGGCGACGCGCGATCTTTATGCCAATGCAGAAGCCGCAGGAGTGTCGGCGACAACTCACAACGAGCACGCCGAGGATTTTTTGAAGAATACCAAGGAGCGGCCGGAGTTTGTGGTACTGGACCCTCCGCGCGCGGGATTGGGTGCTGAAACGGCGGCGAAGCTGGCGGAATTGGGAGCGGCAGAAATCGCGTATTTGTCCTGCGATCCGTCTACTTTGGCAAGAGATTTGGCGGTGCTCACGGGCTCATCGAGAAAGCCGAAGGAGATCGCGGGACCGAGCGTACGCTATGAGTTGAGCGAAATGCATTTGTTCGATCTTTTTCCGGAGACCTATCACATCGAAACGCTGGTGAGGTTAAGAAGGATTCCATGAGATTGCCGGCCGTCGCCATCGCCGCGCTATTTGCGTGCGGTGTTGTGCTCGGCCAAGCGCCGTGGTTCGCACAGAGAGTTTCTGCGCACACTTATATTGAAGTATGTTTCGCCCTGGGAGCGTTCCTGATTTGCGGCGGCATTCTCCTCTCCAAAAAGGCCCGCCTATTCCCTGCCGCGGTTGCTTCTGCTCTGAGCTGGCTAATTCTGGGCGTGTTAGGCGCGGGCATCGCAAATCAGCCGCGCGCCTCGGACTATGTGTTGTCGCTCGTTGATACGGGGCGCGTGAACTTGAAGACGCCATTGCGCTGGCATGGGCGTCTGCGGGACGAGCCGGCGCGATTGCCGTGGGGCTACGGTTACGAGATTGAATTGACGGGAGTCGAATATGAGGGCGCGCTCGTGCCCGCGCGAGGGGGATTGCGAGTTAGCTTTTCGGAAGATCCCGCAGAGACGCACGCTCCGCTGCCCAACGTTCATGCTGGAGACAAAGTTGTCGTCATTGCGCAAGCGAGATTACCGCAAGTCTATAGGGACGACGGAGCGTTTGACCGGCGTGCGTATCTCCAGCAGCAGAATGTTGATCTGACCGCGACGCTTCGCGCGCCGGACCTGATGGAGCGGATCGCAACGTCTCCCTTGACGGCCGCGAGAATCTTGGCGCATGCAAGGCGAAGACTGCGTGATGAGGTGGACACGCTGTTCGCGAACCGACCACAAGTGGACGGCGTTCTGCGTGCGATGCTGCTCGGCGACCGAAGCTTCGTGGAGCGTTCGGAGTCGACTGACTTTCAAAAGACGGGCGTGTTTCACGTGCTGGTGGTAGCGGGACTGCACGTGGGCGCGCTTGCCCTGTTTTTGTTTTGGATGGGGCGCGTTTTAAGATTCACGGTGTTCTGGACGGCCCTTACTACGATCACTTTGCTGTTTGCATATGCGGCGGTGGTCGAACAACGGCCACCCGTGCTTCGCGCGGCTTTGATGACGGCGCTCGTCGTATTGGGTGGATTGTTTTTCCGGCGGTTGGATTTACTGAATTCCGCTGGGATGGCGGCGCTCATTTTGCTAATTGCGAAGCCACTGGCGGTTTTCGATTCGAGTTTTCAACTGACATTTTTGGCGATTGGTTGCATCGCAGGGCTTGCTGTGCCGTGGCTTGGGAGGACGGTTCAACCGTACGTGAAGGCCTTGCGTGGCTGGCAGGACGTCACGCGCGATGTCTCGCACGAACCCCGGGCGGCGCAGTTTCGAATCGACCTTCGAGCAGCGGCAAGATGGATTGGCTCTCGTTTGCCAGCGCGGATGCGGAATACGACGGGCGACGCGATGGCGCGCGGCATCGGCATTTCTCTTCGCCTGTGGGAAATGCTGGTGATCACGCTGGCGTTGCAAATCGGAATGCTGCCGCTGATGGCCCAGGACTTTCATCGCGTCACGCTCAGCGCGCCGCTCGTGAACTTAGCGGCTGTGCCTTTGACTGGAATTATAGTACCGCTGGGATTTCTGACGCTGGCAAGCGGGCTGGCATTGCCGGTTCTGGGAAAACTTCTAGCGGCGCCGTTGGCATGGCTGACACTACTACTCCTGCACATAGTGCAATGGTTCGCGCAATTTCCGCGATGGAGTTATCGCATTCCGGGTCCACCCGCGTGGCTCGTTGTGGTGTTTCTGACGGCTGGCGTGCTTCTTGTAGCGACGGCCCGTAGTTCCAGGTTTTGGCACGGATGGGCATCGCGGAGCGCGGCTGGAGCGCTGGCAATGAGCTCGCTTGCGATTGCCATATATCCCTTTGCGCCACACTGGTCTAAAGGGAAACTCGAATTGACAGTTCTCGACGTGGGACAAGGCGACTCGTTATTCGTCGTGTCACCGCATGGGAGAACGCTCTTGATCGATGGGGGCGGGGCGTTCGCCGGGTTTCCCGGGCAGAAAGAGCAAAGTGGCGTTGATCCCGGCGAAGACGCTGTGTCGCCTTACTTGTGGTCGCGAGGATTTCAGAAATTGGATGTAGTTGCCCTGACACACGCGCACCAGGATCACATCGGAGGGTTGACGGCGATCTTGGAGAATTTTCGAGTTAGGACGTTGTGGATCGGGCGCGAAGTTCGGTCGGAGGCCTTAGCGAACCTAGAGAAACTGGCGCGCGAAAAGAAAATTGACATCGTGCATGAGATGCATGGAAAGCCTTATTCTTGGGACGGCGTCCAGACGCAGGTGCTCTGGCCGGAGATTCCGCCGGAGGATGTTGGGCCTTCGCCACAGAACAACGATTCGCTGGTGCTGCGAATGCAGTATGGAGAACGTGCGATGATGTTGCCTGGAGATGCGGAAAAACAAGTCGAACGGTCGATGCTCGAGGATAACAGCGATGCAGCGCTTCGGGCGGACGTGCTGAAGGTTGGCCATCACGGCAGCAAGAATTCGACGATGCCGGGGTTTCTGGCAGCGGTACACCCGAGCGTCGCAGTGATCAGCGCGGGGGAAGACAATCCTTATGGTCATCCAAACCCGGAATTGTTGGAACGGCTTGAAGGTGCGGGGGTGCGTATCCTGCGGACGGACCGAGATGGCGCGGTACACGTTTTGACGGACGGGAAACAAGTGGAAGTGACCTGCTTCGTCGCGTGCCCGGACAAGAACGGGAAAACAGGCTCAATAGAGGCGCAGCCACCAAATCAGCCACAGGACCGCGAGCACTAGCAGGAAACCGATGGCCGCTTGATATTCATGGTTCTTCCTATACTGCCCAAGAGAAAACGAGCCCGCCGCTCCGAAAGAAAGCTTCGCTGCAGTGAGCCTCGGGAAAAATAATGGAACGGAACCCGCGTACTCGTCAAAAGAAGCGCTGTGATGCTGGCGAAGTTCCACTTCTTCACGGCGCATGACAATGGAATAGACAAGTGCAAAGTAGCCGCAGAGAATCACGGCGGATATCCACGAGGACGCCGCAACCCCCACTGAAAGCGCAAGAATGGCGCTGCCGAAATAGAGCGGATTACGCGTATAGGCATATGGGCCGGTGACGGTAAGAATCTCCTGCTTGTGTAGATAGCCAGCGGCTCGGGCGCGGACGAGCAATCCAAGCAAACCGATGGCAGCACCCCAAAGAATGCTGCGTGGAGTTGGCCGTGCGAACCATAAAACGAGAATGGCGCAGGGATAGCTGAGGCGCACGCGCCAGCGGGCAAGGAAAGCGCCGGCGGAGCTCACTCAGTAACTCCAAGGCGACGGCGTACCGCGTCGAAAACCTGATTCACTTGAATTTGCAGCATGGAAGGGTGAGTTTGGTCCACGCGCCTGTGCGTCCGGACGGCGCCGGGCGCGCGTAGAACGATGTCATCGGTGCGATACGGGCCGTTGCGCACCGGGGCCGTGGGGCCGAAGAGAGCCACAGCGGGAGTGCCAAGAGCGATGGCAAGATGAAGCGGGCCGGTATCACCTCCGACGATGCACGCAGCATGGCGCGAAAGCGCCATCAAAGGGCCGAGGGCTCCATTATAGGGCACAGGATCCGCGCCATCGCTGCATTCGCGGACGGCAAGGGCTAGATCGTCTTCGCCGGGACCGTAGTTGATGACACAGCGCAGGCCGAGCGCGTCTAAGATCATTTTGCTGAGCTGGCCGAAACGTTCAGGGGGCCAGCACTTCGAGCGCCAGCCACCGCCCGGACTCAAAACGATGTAGCGACCGAGGGCGACTTTGTCCAAAAAACCGCGGATTTCGGCTTCGTCTTCTTGCGCAACATGCATTGTGAAAGGCGCGACTGGATTTCGAGCGCCCACGCGCAGCGATAACTCGCCGTTTTGATCGGCGATGTGAGTTGTGACGCAGTGGACTTTGTCGGTGTAGAGAATCGGAACACCAAACTCGCGAATGGTTTCCGAAGAGAAGCCAATTCTGCGTTTGATACGGCCGAGAAATGCCAAACCAGCGGATTTCCAGAGGCCTTGATAGTCAATCGCAGCTTCCCAGCGGGTACTCCTGAGATTTTCAATGATCTTGCGCAGAGAATGAAGGGAACGGGTTTCGGTGGCGCATACCTGAGAAGCGAGAGCACTGCTCTCGACCAGAAGCTTCCAACGCGGATGCGTAAGCCAAACGATATCCGCCCGCGGAAACGTCTCGCGCAGCGCAGAAACGGCCGGAAACGTGTGTACGATGTCTCCGAGTGAGCCGAGGCGCAAAACCAAAAAGCGCGGCTCAGACATGCGGAACCTTGCGGACAGATTCAAGGAGTTCACGCGTGGAATGATCTTTTGGATCGCCGACGATGGCGACGCGAATGCCTAAGCGGGCGGCCGTGGCACGTTCCGGCACGGTTTCGAGCGTGTAGTCCGTTCCCTTGACGTGAACGTCGGGATGAAGGTCTTCGAGTAGAGACTCGACGCCCGGCTCGCTGAAGAGTACGACGTAATCGACGACGCGCAAAGCGGCGACAAGTAGCGCGCGAGCGTTCTCATCCAGAATGGGGCGGCCCGGGCCTTTCAGCGCGCAGACACTCGCATCCGCATTGACGCCGACGGCCAGAAGCTCACCCTCGCGGCGGCCGCCTTCAAGATAACGGACGTGGCCAACGTGGAGCGTATCGAAACATCCGTTGGCGAAAACAATGCACTGACCGAGCCGCCTGTGCTGTGTCAGTTTTTCGCGGAGCCATTCGCGTTTAACGATTTTGGATGCGGCGTGGCGCATAAGTCAGGAGGCAGCGCCGCCGGCTTGGTGACGAATGGCGGCGAGAAGTTCGTCGCGCGTGACGGTGGCGGTACCGCGCTTCATGACAACGAGGCCGCCGGCTATGTTGGCGATGTGTGCGGCTTCGAGAGGAGAAGCGCCGCAAGCAAGCGCGACCGTGTAAACAGCCAAGACTGTGTCGCCCGCACCAGTGACGTCGACGGCTTGATCGCTTCCATAGACGGATATTTGAGTGAGTCGACCATCGGGTTCAAAGAGAGCCATGCCATCGCGGCCGCGCGTGACCAGAAGGGCATGGAGTTTCATTTCGGCGAGAGTTGCAGCGCCGCAGTGGGCCAACTCGGAAAGATCACGCCCAATGGAGACGTGGTGCAGAGCTTCCAGTTCCGCTTCGTTCGGAGTGGCCGATGTGATGCCAGCTTTGGCGTAGGCGTGAAGGTTGTGGCGCGCATCGAGCGTGATGAGCGGGGCGTTTTTTTGCTTGGAGGTGGCTTGGCGGACGAGGGCAGGCGCGGCGACCCCAAAACCGTAGTCGGAAACGGCTAGCGCATGCGCGGAGCGAAGCTTGGCCTGCAACTTTGTCTGCAGCTTTTTGTGCGCCGCTTCCGGTATCGGCGATCGTGGTTCGCGGTCGACGCGCAGCACCTGCTGGCCGACGGTGTGGGCCCATCCGGCGAGGAAGCGGGTTTTGGTAGGAGTCGTCCATCCGGTAACACGGAGCACGCCGGAAACATCGATCCGTTTGGCTCGGAAGTAGGCGATGAGCGCATCGCCGGCCGGATCGTCGCCTACAGTGCTGATGGGGAAAACCTGAGCTCCAAGCGCCGCAAAATTATTGGCGGCATTGGCAGCGCCGCCGGGAGCGAAATGCGTTTCGCGATGGCGGAGGATGAGGACAGGAGCTTCCCGCGAGACACGGGAGATGTCGCCAAACTGATATTCGTCGGCAACAAAATCGCCAAAGAGAACGATGGTTTTCGAAGAGAACTGTTCGACATAGTCCGCGAGGGCAAGAAGGTCGACGGACGAAGATGGGATGTTCTTTTTTGCGGCGCGCTTCATTTCGTGGGCCTCAAGATCCAGTGAACCGCGTCGGCGAGGTCGGCGGCCACAAAATCCGGTTGAAACTCCCAATTCGGAGCGTTCCAAAGATATTCGCCTTCGCCGTACCCTGTACGCACCAGGATACTCCGTGCGCCGGCGCGGCGGGCGAGTTCGACATCCGCATGACGGTCACCGACGACGAAAGACCGAGGCAGATCGAGGCTGTGCTCCCGGGCCGCCTGCGCAAGCATGCCAGGTTTTGGCTTGCGACAATGGCAGCCGTCAGTCGAACTGTGCGGACAGTAGTAAATGGCTTCTAGATGCGCGTCCGCGGCAGCGAGTTGCTGGGACATGAGTTCGTGCACCGATTGTACAAGCGATTCCGGAAAATAGCCCCGGCCGACGCCGGACTGGTTGGTGACGACAATCACAGGCAAGCCGGCTTCATTCAAGCGCCGAATGGACTCCGGGACATTTGGCAAGATCCGAAATCGGCTGACATGATTCAAGTAGCCGACCTCTTCGGAAATAGTGCCATCGCGATCGAGAAAAACAGCGGGACGGAGCGCATTGGTATCAGACAGGATGCACCTCAGTCGAGGAAATCCATTGTCGGGCGGCGGATTCAACGGCGCTGGGCGCGATGCTAGTCATGCAACGGTGGTCCGTAGGACAGCGGCGCAGGAAGCAGGGGCTGCAGTATGGTTTTTCTTGAACGATTATACAACGAGGCGTCACGGGCGCAGTGCCATGCGGGTCAGTCGGCCCAAAGACCGCAATGACGGGAAGACCGACGGCCGCCGCTACATGCATCGCGCCGGAGTCGTTTCCGATGAACAGGTGGCATTGCGAAAGTAGCGCCGGCAAATCGGCGATGGACGTTTTCCCGGTGAGATCGATTGGCGGGCGGCGCATGCCCGAACTAATGGCAGACGACACCGCGGCTTCGGCAGGCGTGCCAAAGAGGAGCACGTCTATGTCCGCCCGCGCCTGAAGGCGGTTTGCAAGCTCCGCAAAACGATTCGGCGGCCAGCACTTAGCCGACCCGTAAGACGCGCCCGCACCAATGGCTATGCGCGTGCGGCCTACATTTGCCCCGGCAGAGAGAAGCAATCCAGCGGCTCGCTGGGCATTTTCTTCAGGCACGTTGAGTTTGATAAACGTTTCATCGGGCAGTGAATCCAGCCAGCCGGCGCGACGGAGCAACTCCAGATAGTAGTACTGCTCATGAACCGGGATTTCGCCGGACTTCGGAACGGGCACCGCCTTCGTGAGAAGAAGGCCTCGGCCATCGCGTGCATAGCCGATGCGCTCTGGGATTCCGGCGCGCCAGGCAAGCCATGCGGCGTGAAAAGCATTCTGAAGCAATAGCGCTGCATCGAATTTGTGCGCTCGAAGTTCGTGCAGCAAATTGCTGTTGTTGTCTGCGTCCATCAGGTCGTCGCAAACCTGCTGGTCCTTGTAGATAGCGGCGACATAGGGCCGCGCAAGAATCGTGATCTCGGCTTCTGGAAAGCGCGAGCGCACGGCACGTAGCGCCGGCAACGCCATTATCGCGTCGCCGACCCAGTTCGTGGCGCGAATTAGTATTTTCACACCAGCTCTCCGCGGGGCGACTGTAGTTTTCTTTCTAGAGCAGCGATGAATTCATTCTCCGCCGTGAATACGAAGTCAATCACCGCGATGAAGATGGGGATCGCCATGCCCGCACCTTCCCCAAGATTCGCCGCGTCCTTTTCCGTGGTCACGAGGGCCATAGCTCCCGCGTTCTGAGCTGCGCTCTCCAGCCGGCCAACATCAGTGGGCGAGTACCGGTGGTGGTCGCGAAAAATGCTTTGCCCTGCGACGGGAATGTGCCAGCGGCTCAGGTCATTAAAGAATGCCTGGGGATTGCCAATGCCACAAAAAGCGAAGAAAGGGCCCTGGCCAATTTCGCTCAGATACTGAAGGTCGCTGTGCGCCCCGTAACGACGAAAACCCAATAAGCGTGTTTGCGCGTAAAAGATGGAATACTTGTGAGCGTCGCCCCCTTCAATGTTGGGACGCTCGAACTTGCGTGTCACAACCAGAATATCAGCGCGGCGGCAGGCGGAAATAGGTTCGCGCAATACGCCGGAGGGGAGAAGCCATTGATCCTTGAGCTTGTGCGAGCCATCGAGCATCAAGATATCAACGTCGCGTGCGAGGGGCAGGTGCTGAAACCCATCGTCGAGAAGAAAAACATCGACGGTCTGCTGCTGTTCGATGCGCCGACCATTGGCGAAGCGGTCTTTGCCGACGCCGAACGCGGCACGTCCCTCGAGGCGATGCTTCATCAACTCGATTTCATCGCTCGTCCCGCCGGAGCCTCGATAGCCCCGGCTGAGAATCCCGACGCGCTTCCCTTCCGCGAGAAATTTTTCCGCAAGCCACAAAACCATGGGCGTCTTGCCGGTGCCGCCGACGGTCAAATTGCCGACGCTGATCACCTTGCCACGCAAACGTCTCTGCGTTAGCCAACCTTTTGCGTAAAGCCACGCACGAAGCCGAACATAGCCCCCGTAAACGACGGAGAGCGGCCAGAGCAAGATTCGCACCAGCGGCGGAAAATTCATCCATTCGCTCGCACAGCGCTCTGAATGTGCCGCGCGATCTCCGCAACGGCTCGATCGGTGGCGCCCCGGCTACTTTCGACCAGATTTCGCGCAGCCTCGCCCATGCGCGCGGCCCTTTCCGGATCGCGCAGAAACTCGATCCAGGCCACGCCAGCGTCTTCAGGGCTCTCGACCTGCACGGCTGCTCCAGCCTCGGTGAATCGCGCCGCAATCTCGGCGAAATTTTCCATCGAGGGACCGAACACGGGGATTTTGCCGAATGCAGCGGGCTCGAGGATGTTGTGGCCGCCGCTCGGAACAAGCGAGCCGCCTACGAAAGCGCCGTCCGCCACGCGATAAAGCGAGGCGAGCTCCCCGATGGAATCGAGCAGAATAACCGTCACGTCGTCCGGAATGGCAAACTCGCCGTGCGGGGCGCCATTTTGCGATGGCCCGGGAATGGGCAATTGCGAGCGACGAATGAACTTGCGATGGGAGTCATCAACGAACTGTGCGGCCGATTCGAAACATTCCGGCTTGCGGGGCGCCAAAACAAGAAGCGCTTTGCGATGCTCGCCCTGCAGCGTACCGAAGGCGATCAGAGCGAGGGGCTCCTCGGCGGCGACGACGCTGCCAGCGACGATGATAGGCGAACGCCCACCGCGCTGCGCTTCCGCGGCAAGCCAGCGCGAGATCGGCGTCGGCGCAGGAAGCTCTAAGTCATATTTCAGGTTGCCACTGACTTGCACGCGGTTCGGGGGCGCGCCTAATGCGCGAATCCGCTCGCCGTCCTTTTCACTCTGCATAAGAAAAGCGGCCGCATCAGGAAGAGCCTTCTTGAGAAACGGCCGAAGAAGAAATCCAAAAACGCCGAGGAAGCGTTGATAACGAGCAAAGGAACGATCCGAAATACGTCCACTCACGAACACGACCGGAATGCTGCGCCGCCGCGCTTCGCGAAGAAAGTTGGGCCAAATTTCTGTCTCCAATACAACCACGATCGATGGCCGAACGGCTCGCAGCGCGCGGCGTATACAGAAAGCCCAATCCAACGGAAAATAGAAAATCGCATCGGCGAATGGCAGACGCTCGCGAGCCAAAGCCTGGCCGGACAAAGTAGTCGTCGAAACGATGAGCGGGCGGTCAGGATAAACCTGCTTCAATCGCCTGGCAAGAGCGACGCCAGAGAGCGCTTCGCCCACGGAGACGGCATGAATCCAGATGGCGCCGGGTCGATTCTCAGGAAGTTTGTTCAGCGACGGAAACGAAAAACCGAGCCGCTGGCCAAGATTGGAAAAATACTTGCCGTGGCGAATTCCTTGCCATAACCAATACGGCGTGAGCAAAAGGGCGGCGAGGCCCAACAGCAGGCTATAAATCAAATACACTAGGCGTGGCTCCGGTCTCTCGTCCGCACCGCCGCGAGCAGGCAGTGCTCGGCGCGGGCAACCTTGCACTTCCCCCAAGAATCGAAGGCGTCGAGATGAGAAAGGACTATTATAACCCGATGCGAAACCTAGCCATCATAGTTCCCTTTCTTGCCGCCGCGCTATTTTCGGACGGACCTCCAGCTCAGCCGCCGCAAGCCACGATGAAAGGCGCCGCGATGGAATCGCACGAAGGGGTAACCATCTCCGCGCAGCCCTGGACGGATGCAGCTAGTTACAAGACAAGATTCCCGAAGAAATCGCCGCTAGCGGCAGGAATTGTGGCCATAGACACTACCATCCGGAACGATTCGGACGACAGTATGAAGATCGACCTCGGCCAAATCCGATTGAACATCACGTTGTCTGAAGACAGCCATCAAGCGTTGCGCTCGCTGACCCCAGATGACGTGGCCGACGTGGTGATGGACACCGGGAAGAAGGATCCCACCGCGGTGCACAGGTTGCCGTTTCCAATCCCCTCCAGCGGGCCAAAAGTGGGCCGCGACAAGCACTGGGTGGCCATGCAAAAGGCGGCGGCCGAGGCAGCGATTCCCGGCAGCATAGTGGCTCCTCATCATGCGATGCAGGGCCTCCTTTACTTCGATTTGCAAGGCCAATTCGATTTGCTCAATACCGCGCATCTCTATATCCCGGATATACGGGCGCTAGAGAACAATCACCCGCTGTTGTATTTCGAGATTGACCTCAGCCGGTGAACCGAACGCTGCAAGGAGACTTCCTTCCGTTGACCGGCAATTCCCGCAGAATACTGGACACAAATTCTGCAATTTGCGCGGGCACGCACACTCGGCTACCATCACAAGGCATCGCATCTTCGACCACTGCAGGTAAATGTTGAATCTCCTCGACGAACTGAATCCGGAACAGCGCCAGGCCGTGGAAACCACAGAAGGTCCGGTGCTGATCCTTGCCGGCGCGGGAACGGGCAAGACGCGCGCGATCACTTTCCGCATGGCCAATCTGATTTCCAAAGGCGTGCCCGCCGAAGCGATCCTAGCGGTAACTTTCACGAACAAGGCCGCGGAAGAGATGCGAACGCGCGTATCCGACCTTCTCCTTCGGTCCGGAGTGCCTCCGGCGCAGCCCTGGCTTTCCACATTTCACTCGCTGTGTGCACGGCTTTTGCGGCGGGAAGCGCCGAGTGCGGGCTTACCACGAGATTTCGCGATTTATGATGATGACGATCAGCTCGCTGCCGTGAAACTGGCAATGAGCAAGCTGGCGATTGACGACGATAGCCTGACGCCGCGAAACCTTCTCGGCCGAATCAGTCACGCGAAAAACCATGCCAAAACCCCAGAGATGCTGCGCGGCGAGGCGATCGGAAAGGAAGGGCGGCGAGCCGCGGATGTTTTCGCCGCCTACGAAAAGCTCTTGCAACAAAGCAATGCCCTGGATTTTGACGATCTTCTTCTTCGTTCGGTGCGCCTGCTTCGGGAAGTAACGGCGGTGCGCGAGAAGTGGCAAGCGCGTTTTCATTACATCCATGTCGATGAGTATCAGGACACGAACCGCGTGCAATACGACCTTTTGCGGCTGCTTACAGGGCCGCGGCACAACCTATGTGTTGTAGGTGATGAAGACCAGTCGATCTACCGCTGGCGTGGCGCGGACGTTTCGATTTTGCTCAGTTTTTCGCGGGATTTCCCTGGCGCCCGGATTATCAAACTAGAGAGGAACTACCGCTCGACACAAAATATTTTGGATGCGGCAGGAGCCGTTGTTGCTAACAACCCAGAAAGGCTGGGTAAATCGCTGAGCGCGACGAAAGGCTCGGGCATGAACTTGCGATATTTCGAAGCCCGCGATGCGCAAGCCGAGGCGGAATTCGTCGCTGGGGAGCTGGAACGTATTTTGAATGACGATTCCGCGCAAACGTGCGCCGTCGAATACCGCACGAATTTCCAGTCGCGCGCCTTTGAAGAAGTATTTCGCCGACAGGGATTGCGCTACAAACTGGTCGGAGGATTCAGCTTTTACAATCGAGCCGAAGTGAAAGACACTCTGGCATACGTGCGGCTGGCCATGCATCCAGAAGACGACATTTCCTTGCTTCGCGTGCTGAACCTGCCCCCACGTGGCATCGGCAAAACCACGGTGGACACTCTGCGCGAGGCGGCGCGCGTGGACGGGTCATCTCTATGGGCGGCCATCGAAAGATTTGTGTCCGCCGCCGCCGCTGGCCGCGCCGTGACACCACTGCGCACGTTTCAAGACTTGATTCGCAAGCTGCAAGAAGCACTGACAAAAAAGGAGCCGGCGGAATTTTTGCGCACTGTCCTGGAGGAAAGCGGTTACATGGACATGCTGAAGGACCGTAACACGCCTGAAGATGTTGCGCGTCTGGAAAATCTGGAAGAGCTGACGCGGGCGGTTGCCGAGAGCATAGAGGCAGGCGAGACGTTTACGGACTTCCTAGATGCGGCCGCGTTGGTGAGCGATGCGGACTCCTTCGAAGGAAAGCCTGGCGTGACACTCATCACCCTGCACAGCACCAAAGGCCTGGAGTTTGACCACGTTTTCTTGACGGGCATGGAAGAAGGCATCTGCCCACATGGGCGTTCCATGAATGAGGAAAAAGGGATTGAAGAGGAACGGCGGCTGGTTTATGTCGGCATGACGCGGGCGCGCTCGTCACTGACGCTGACACGCGCGGTCTATCGGCGTATTTTTGGCAACGAACAGCAATTGCGCGCGTCCCTACCCTCGCGTTTTTTGGCGGAAATACCTGGTGAGTTGGTGGAGACCGTTCGCGGCTCGATGGCCGAGATCGGCGAAACCCGACGTTATGAACCCGACCCCGAGTATTCCTACTCGCCGGATGAGTTTCTGCGCCGCGTTCGTGGCAAACCGGAGCCCGCAGTTGCCAAGCCAAATTCTGCTCGAACCGTAAGCTCCTTTGGCAGGTCAGCTGTGCGGCGTGGCGCCGATGCCAATCCCATGCTGGGCCGCAAAGTCCGCCATCCGAACTTCGGCGTCGGCACGATTGTAGGGGTCGAGGGCGATGAGGAAGACCGCCGCGTTTCCGTCAGTTTTCCCGGGCGCGGGACAAAAAAATTCATTGAGCGCTATGCTCAGCTCGAGCCGGCTTAGACTTGTGCAAAGACCCATTTGGAGCGTGGGCCACTTGGTTGCGAAACGAGGCCTCTCAGGGTAAATTGAGCCAGACATTCTTTCCTGAACGACGTATCCGGTAATTCCAGGCTTCCGGCTTCCCCGGAGGCGATCGGAGAGCATGGGTGGGTTCAGATCTCTTCCAGTGCAAGAGCATCGACCAATTACTTTCGGATGCAGATCAGCCGGAAAGACGCCTTAAGAAAACCCTGGGCTGGATCAGCCTAACCGCGCTCGGAATCGGAGCGATTATTGGCACCGGCATTTTTGTGCTTACCGGCACCGCAGCCGCTGGCGAAGACGTTCGCTTCCCCTCGTTGCTGAAAGCCCCGGTTCTGGAAGTACTCTTCCACGGCACGCACGCGACGGGAATCAGTGGGCGGCCGGGAGCTGGCCCTGCCATCGCGTTGTCGTTTTTTCTTGTCGCCGTGGTCTGCGGCTTTGCCGGACTCTGTTACGCAGAGCTGTCTTCCATGATCCCTATCGCAGGGAGCGCTTACACCTACACCTACGCTACCCTGGGAGAATTGGTCGCGTGGATCATTGGCTGGGATTTGATTTTGGAATATGCGGTCTCGAATATGGCAGTCGCGGTAGGCTTTTCCGCGTACATCGACAGTCTTCTCGAAACCTTCGGCGTTCATCTGCCACCCTCTCTAAGCACCCCGGCATACACTCCGGAGACAGGCTGGATGCTGCATTTTAATTTGGTGGGATTCGTGATCGTTATGCTGCTCACGGTTTTGCTGGTAGTGGGAATCCGGGAATCCGCCGGAGCCAATGGCATTATGGTGGCGATCAAACTGGTCGCTATCTGCCTGTTCCTCTTTTTCGCTTCGAAATATATTAAGCCGATCAATTGGCACCCATTCATGCCAAACGGATGGCAAGGCGTTCTGACCGGCGGCGCCATCGTTTTCTTTAGCTATATTGGTTTTGACTCTGTGTCAACGGCAGCGGAGGAGTGCAAGAACCCCAGGCGCGATTTGCCGCTGGGGATTATGGCGTCATTGCTGGTCTGCGCCACGCTTTATGTCGGTGTAGCCATAGTGCTCACAGGAATTCAGCCCTATAGCATCTTCAAGGGCGACGCGGCGCCCGTAGCAACAGCTCTGAGAAATATCGGGCTAGGCAGACTCGAACAGTGGGTGACTGTTGGCGCGCTGATGGGGATGATTTCCTCGTTGCTGGTGTACCAGCTCGGTCAAGCGCGTGTATGGTTTGCGATGTCCCGTGACGGGTTGCTGCCGGGAGCCTTTTCGAAAGTGCATAGGAAATATCGCACGCCCCATGTCGCCACCTGGGTTGCTGGAGTATTTGTCGGAATTCCCGCCGGGATTTTCGATATCGGAACGCTCGCGGATCTCTCGAATATCGGAACGCTTTTTGCTTTCATCCTCGTAGCCATTGCTGTTCTGATACTTCGAAAAACTCAACCGGACCGGCAGAGGGGATTCCGTGTGCCCTTTGTGCCGGTTGTCCCTATCCTCGCCATTGTGACGTGCCTTATCCTGATGGCCAGCCTAACGCTTGAAAACTGGATTAGATTTTTTGTGTGGATGGTGATCGGGCTCGTTATTTATCTTTTGTATAGCCGCAAGCACAGCACACTTCGAATCATGAATCGAGCGTAGAGACCAAGGCAATGCGACAAGAACTCGCAAAAGTGTCGCAGGGACGGGCCGCAATTTTGCTTGCGCTTGTGGCGCTGTTTCTACTCTTGCCGCGGTACTCCTCCGCCTGGGGGGCCAACGCCAGCAGACTGATTGTCAACCAGGCTATCGATACTCTTCCTCCGGATCTTCAAGTTTTCTTCGGAGCGAACCGGGGGTTTTTGCTCCAGCACGTCAATGACCCGGTCGACGAATACGTGAAAACTCCCGCCGAAAAGCGCAACAACCATATTTACCTCGACAAATACGGCCGTTTCCCCTATGACTCTCTTCCGCGCAATTACAAAGCCGCTCTCGACAAATACGGAAAATCGAAACTTCAGACGAACGGCGTGCTCCCATGGGAGATTGGCGTCTATAGCCAAAAATTGACGGAAGACATGAAATTAGCCCATTGGGAGGAAGCCAAACTCGACGCCGCGCTCCTTGCGTATTATGTCGCTGACGCGCACGATCCGTTCAGTACGACGGAAAATTTTGACGGCAGATTGACCGGCCAGCACGGCGTCAACGAACGATTTGGCGCTGCCTTGATCGACCGTTATTCCTCCTTCTTCCCCATGCGCCCGAGTGACGCGGCATTCATTAGCGATCCCACGGACCACGCGTTCGAAGTCTGCCTGAGTTCGCATAGCTGGCTCGAACCGATTCTGCTGGCGGACCGCAACGCATTTCTCGCGGGCAAGTCCTATTCCTACAACGACGAATATTTTGACCGCTTTTACAACCAGGCTGCAGCCATTTTGATCCGCCAGCTTTCTGAGGCCTCGGCCGATGTCGGCTCCTACTGGCTCACGGCGTGGATCAACGCCGGCCGACCGGCCCTGCCGCATTGACGTCCTCGGATGGCTTCATCCTCTCTTTCGCCGCGCATTGCTTCCCTCCCAAAGGCTGAGTTACATCTGCACCTCGAAGGCTCGATTCAGCCAGCAACTGTGTGCGCGCTAACAGCGTGCTACGACATTGTCCTTTCAGAAAAAGATGTTCAACAACGTTACACGTATAGCGACTTCGCCGGTTTCATCGACGCGTTCAAGTGGGTCACGTCGTTTTTGCGGGAGCCGCGCGACTACGCCTTGATTGCTCGAGATTTGTGTGAACATCTTCTATCCCAAGGAGTGATCTACGCCGAGGTCACCCTCTCGATCGGAGTGATGCTGCTTCGCAAGCAACGGCCCGAAGCCAACTTTGAAGCCATCTTGCACGCTACCGAGCCGTATGAAAAACAAGGGCTACGTTTGCGGTGGATTTTCGACGCCGCGCGGCAATTCGGCCCTGAAGCGGCCATGGAAGTCGTGAATATGGCAAAGCGTTGCGCATCCAAAACGATTGTAGCATTTGGCATTGGCGGCGACGAGATGAGCGTCGCCACGCAAGATTTTCGCCCCGTCTATGAGCAAGCCTCAAAGAGCGGCCTTCATCTCGTGATGCACGCGGGAGAAGTTGGCGGCCCGGAGAAAATCCGCGAGGCCATCGAGTTGCTCCACGTTGAGCGCATCGGGCACGGCATCGCCGCGGCGCACGATCCCGCGCTGATGGATTTGCTGGCCGACCGCCGAATCCCGCTGGAGATTTGCCCCCAGAGCAACATTCGCACCGGCGCCCTCGCGAAACAGTTGCGCCTTCCCGAGGCGCGGATTGCGCAGCACCCCTTGCCGCGGCTATGGCGGCATGGCATTCCCATCGTTCTCTCGACCGATGACCCTGCCATGTTTCAAACGACTTTGCGGAACGAATATGAAAATGCTGCACAGATGGGAATGAGCGAAATCGAGCTTGCTAAGCTCGTGGATATGAGTTTCGAACACGCCTTTCTTTCTGCGGAGGACAAGCTCACGCTCAGAAACGCGCGTCGTTCTTGAGGTTTTGGAGCGGCGCCCCCTGCGCGTCTGCGCCAACCGCTCCCCTCGCGTCCTTGCCAATGTTATACTTAGTCCATGAAAGCACACGTTTGGGTGATGCCAAAGCGCACGGTGCTCGATCCTCAAGGACAAACGATTCAGCACGCGCTGTCCGGGCTGGGTTACGCCTCCGTTAAAGACGTTCGCCAGGGAAAGTTCTTTGTCCTGAGCGTCGAAGGCTTGACGCACGACGAAGCAATACAACAGATCGAGCGCATCTCGAAGGAAGTGCTCACCAATCCCGTCATCGAAGAATCTCGCTTCGAAATTTTGGAGTAAATGCCCCGCCCCATGTTCCCTCGTGGCATTCCCGCGCGGCTGTCGGCCGCTCTTTGGACGCTCCTGCCGTCGGCGTTTATTCTTTTTTTCTTGGCGTTCTCTTTTTACGGATGCAAAAGCAGTGCTCACACTTCAGACACGCGTCTCGAAAAGATCGATAAAATGCTCAACGCCCAGCTTCCGCCTGGCACACCGAGGCCGATCGTCCAACATTTCCTCAGCTCTCGCGGCTACCGGATCGAGCGTTCTCCGGACAAAACTGCCGTGGTCGCCGTCATTCGCCATATCGATACCGAAACGCTCCAGCCGGTGACCGCGCGCGCCACCTTCCACTTTGATTCGAATGAAAAGTTGCTCACGTATCAGCTGCAGTATGCTCCGGATGCCCCGTTCCAGCCTTGACCCGTTCCAGCCTTGTTAGGGTTCGCAACTCGTCCCCACGAGGCCGCTGGCGCATCGCAAGTCCGTGTTACTCTGACGAAATAGCGTTTTCAGGAGAACCCGCGCATGTGCGGAATTGTCGGTTATATCGGGCCGAAGAAGGTAGTGCCCGTCATCGTCGAGGGCCTGCGAAAACTCGAATACCGCGGCTATGATTCCGCGGGTATCGCTGTTGTCACGCAGACCGGAAAACTAGAGATACGCCGCGCCCCGGGGAAGCTGCGCAATCTCGAAGAGGTCATACAGAAATCACCCCTTGAAGGTACCTATGGGATCGGCCACACCCGCTGGGCCACCCACGGTCGTCCCACCGAAGAAAATGCACACCCGCACCGCGACTGCAGCGGCGAAATCGTGGTGGTCCACAACGGAATCATTGAAAATTATCTCGAGCTCAAGGAACAGCTTCAACGTGAAGGCCACAAATTCGTCACCGAAACGGACACGGAGGTCGTGGCGCATCTTGTCGAGAAGAATTCCCAGGGCGGCGCACCGCTCGAGGAGGCAGTTCGCAAGTCTCTAAAGGAACTTCGCGGCATCTATTCCTTGGTTTTTCTCTCCTCCAGAGATCCGCACAAAATCGTCGCGGCGCGCATGGGCCCGCCCTCTGTCATTGGTTTGGGTGACGGCGAATATTTTGTCGCCAGCGACATTCCTGCGCTCCTCGAGCACACCCGGCAGATTTTCTTCCTCGCCGATGGCGACATCGCTGTCCTAAGCCAAAACGGGGTACGCGTCATGGATCACGACGGCCACCCCGTCGACCGCCCCGCCCACCATGTCGCCTGGGATCCCATCATGGCTGAAAAGGGCGGCTACAAGCATTTCATGCAGAAAGAGATTTTTGAACAGCCGCGCGCCGTTCGCGACACACTTCTTGGCCGCATCTCGCAAGATTCCGGAAGGATCTTCCTGGACGAGATGCAAATCTCCGAACATCAATTTCGAGACTTCCAGCAAGTACGCATCGTGGCATGTGGAACGAGCTGGCACTCCGCCCTTGCGGGGAAGTTCATGATCGAGCGGCTGGCGCGCCTTCAAGTCGAAGTCGACTATGGCAGCGAATTTCGCTACCGCGACCCCATCCTCGATTCGAAAACGCTCACTGTCTGCATCAGCCAATCCGGCGAAACCGCGGACACCTTGGCGGCCCAGCGCGAAGCAAAACTCAAAGGCTCTCCTACACTCGCTATCTGCAACGTTATCGGCTCGATGATCACCCGCGAGGCTGCGGGAACGATCATCACGCATGCCGGCCCCGAAATCGGCGTGGCCTCGACAAAAGCCTTCACCGCGCAACTGGCCGCGCTCCTCCTTCTGGCTTCCTATCTTGGCCAAATTCGCGGGAAGCTCGCCCCGGCCGCTGCCGTAAAGCTGATGCAGGAATTCACCCGCATTCCGCACAAAATGGAAACGGTTTTGCAAGCGGACGTCTCGGGCTTTTACGAAAATCTTGGCAGACAGTTTTTCCGTTTCACGGATTTCCTCTATCTAGGCCGCGGCATTCATTATCCGATCGCCCTCGAAGGCGCGCTCAAACTGAAGGAAATCTCCTATATTCACGCCGAAGGCTATCCCGCCGGTGAGATGAAACACGGACCCAACGCCCTTATCGACGAAAATCTGCCTGTCGTCGTGCTGGCCACCCGCGACGATAACGATCCCGAGTCCGTAACGCGCTACGAAAAAAGCGTCTCCAACATCAAAGAAGTAAAAGCCCGCGACGGCATTGTCATCGCCATCGCCACGGAAAACGACCATCTCGCGCGCGAAGCCTCCGACCACATTATCGAGCTTCCTCCGGCGCCAGAGATTCTCGCGCCGCTTCTCGAAATCATTCCTCTGCAGCTCCTCGCCTACCATATTGCGGTTCGCCGCGGGTGCGACGTCGACCAGCCGCGCAATCTCGCAAAATCCGTCACCGTCGAATAGCCCACTGCTTCCGTGGACCGTCCCGGCGATTTCTTGCCGCAATATTGCCCACCATGATCCGCGCGTATGCCCGCGCGCCTTTTTCCGCTAAAATAAAAACATGATTCGCGTTTTTCGGCACCACTTGGGAGTTTGCATTCTTTGCGCGCTTCTTCTCTCGTTTCCAGCCCGCGCCCAAACGCCCGCGCCGCCAACAGCCAGTCTCCACGAAATTAAAGTCGAAGGCCTGAAGACCGTTTCGCAAGCCCAAGTCACCGCCCTTTCCAGGCTAGAACTTAACTCCCAGGTCGGAAAAGCCGACCTCCAGGCAGCCGCGGACCGCTTGTTGCAAACCGGCCTGTTTGCCAAGGTGAATTACAATTTCCAAACAAACGCCGAGGGCCTCACGGTAACGTTCCTATTGCAAGAAGCCCAGCGCGTTCCCGTTTATTTTGACAATCTGCCCTGGTTTGCCGACAGCGAGCTCGACGACGCTATTCGCAAGAAAGTCCCCCTCTTCGACGGCACTCTTCCCGAAGCCGGCACAGCCCTTGACCAGGCAACCGATGCTGTAAATGACCTGCTCGCATCGCGCCAGCTCAAAGTGACCGCCGAACACGAGCTGATCGCCAATCCGATCGGTGACGGCAACGTTCAGGAATTTCATGTCTCCGACGTTGCTTTCTACATCGCCAGCGTCGAGTTCGGCGATCCTTCGCTATCCTCTTCCCGTGTCGTACAACAGGCGCTCTCCGCCGTGCAGGGAAAGCCTTACTCACGCATGACGATCGACCTTTTCCTCTCCGAACAAGTGCGACCCCTCTATCTTCAGCGCGGCTATCTGCATGTGAAGCTCGGACCGCCGCAAGTCCGCTTGACGGGCAATCCCAACCAGAAACTCCCCGACCAGCTTCCCATCTTCATTCCGATTTCACCCGGCGCCATCTATCACTGGAAGGAAGTGCAGTGGTCTGGCAATTCCGTGTTGTCCGCGATTACGCTTTCCAATGAACTGGGCCTAAAACCCGGAGACGTAGCCAATGGCATGGAGATCGAAGCGGGTTGGGACCGCATCCGCGAAGAATATGGCCACTACGGATACCTCGAGGCCAAGGTCGATCCAGTCGGTTCCTACGATGACCAGTCGCATACCGTCTCCTACAGTGTCTCCGTGACGGAAGGCCTGCAATATCATTACGACACGATGGTCATAACGGGACTTTCGCTCGATGACGAGCGCCAGCTTCGCCAAAAGTGGCCCATCGAGGCCAACACTGTCTTCGACAAAGCAGTCTTTGAGCAATTTCTGATTAAATTGGAGTCACATTCCGCGGAGATCTTCGGCGACACGCCACTGCATTACGACAGCGTCGGACACTGGTTGCGCACGGATCCCGCTAAGCATTCGGTCGATGTCCTTCTTGACTTCAAATGACCGCTTGCCAAAACGCAACCGGAAAACAAAATCAGGTTCGTGGTGGAGTATACTCTCGATGGAAATGACTACACTCGTGCGCATCCGCACCGCGGAGCCGGCAGGGCTCTCGATCGACGAAAAAGAGAGACTGCTGAGCAAGGAGTTGGCCGAATTCCCTTCCATGGTCATTGCCCTATCTGGCGGTGCGGACTCCGCCTATCTCGCATGGGCCGCACATCGCGCTATCGGTGAACGCGCGCTATCAGTAACCGCTCTTTCGCCGAGCTATTCCGCGTACGATCGCCAGGTAGTCGAGGAGTTTGTCCGCAAGCTAGGCGTCCGCCATGAATTTATTGAGACGCACGAAATGGAGAACCCCAGATACCGCGCGAACGCCGCGGACCGCTGCTACTTCTGCAAAGACGAATTATTCAGCGTTCTCGATGTCATGGCGCAGGAACGCGGTTTCGCCGCCGTTGCTTACGGTGTCAACGCCGATGACACCTTGGATTTTCGCCCCGGCCATCGCGCTGCAACCGAACACCGCGTCCTGGCCCCTCTTCTCGACGCCGGATTATGTAAGACAGAAATTCGCACTCTCTCTAAGCGCTCTGGATTGCCCACGTGGGACCGTCCCGCCTCAGCCTGCCTCGCCTCGCGTCTCCCCTACGGAACAGAAGTCACTCCTGAACGGCTCGCCCTAGTCGAACGCGGCGAAGCGGCACTTCGTGAACTGGGCTTTCGGCAATTCCGCGTCCGCTTGCACGAAAAGCTTGCGCGCGTGGAAATTGCGCCGGACGAGCTGCCCCGTGCAATGTCCCTGGATATGGCCTCCGCGATCGCGGCGCGCCTGAGGGCTGCTGGTTTCGCATACGTTGCGCTCGATTTGGAAGGCTACCGCCAGGGTTCGCTGAACGAGAGCCTCGCACGGTGATCCAGGCGCCTGACGCCAGCCCAACTGGAACATATTTTCCCGTATTTGCGTATCTTGTCTCAGGGAAGGTCGCAAGAGCGCCGGCGCCGGCGCTGGAGGAAAAATGACGCGAGACCGAAACCTGGCCACATTCATCGCGTTGCTGTCTGTCGTCGTGGCGCTTACGGGCTGCCAGATGGGTCCATCTGTGTCCGGCAGCTTCGATCGTTCGCTGGATGTCACTGGTCCTATCCGTCTCGAGTTGGCCAACGTTTCCGGAGATGTCTCCATTGCTGGTAGCGCCGACGGGAAGGTGCACGTGCATGGAGATGTTCGCGTGTCTGGTTTTGGGTTTGGCAGCCCTCAAGAGCGTTTGGCCGATATTCTCGCCCGTCCGCCCGTCGAACTAAGAGGAGACACACTTCGCGTCGGCAAGGAACTCTCCGCCCTGCGCAACGTCTCTATCTCGTATGACATTCAAGTGCCTCGGCAAACAGAAGTCAGTGCGTCGAGCGTCTCCGGTTCGGAATCCATTCGCAACGTCGCCGGCCCCGTTCGAGCTGAATCCGTATCCGGTTCGGTCCGCGTCCAAGACATCGGCCGCGAAGTCCGTTTGTCTTCTACCAGTGGAACAATAGAGGCCGAAAATTGCGACGACGACGCCCGTGGCACAAGTGTCTCCGGCAGCGTGATCGTTTCAAACGCCAAGGGAGACGTCGTTGCTCATTCCGTTTCAGGAGATGTTCAAGTGAACCATCCGGGCGGCCGCGTGGATGCCGACAGTTCTAGTGGCTCTATCGAAGTGCATGGCGCAAATGGAGATGTGAAGAGCCACAGCGCATCAGGGAATCTGACCGTCCAGGGCAATCCCAGCGGAAACAGCTTTTGGGAGTTGAGAACGCTCTCCGGCTCCGTGCATCTCGCGGTTCCCCCGAGCGCCAACTTTCACTTTTCCGCCAACGCCGCCTCCGGACAGATCAGCGCGCAAATACCAATCGTGATTGAAGAACAAGACAAGCACTCGCTGCGCGCGCACATGGGCAACGGCGGTGGCCGCGTCGAGATCAGCACGGTCTCCGGAGACATCGAAGTGCGAGGCGCGCAATAACCTGGTCATCGGTTTCCATCCAAGCCTGTCTCGGAAAATTAGAATGCGTCTCGGCAATTTCCCTTCAATCGGACTAGAATTCTCTGTATGAACTGCATTCGACGACGCACGGCTTTGCCGCTCGTTTTTCTGGGCGTACTGTGCGCGTGTCTTAACGGCCGTCCGGCTCGCGGCTGGCAAAGTCAAACTCCAGACACTTCCTCTCAATCGACGAAACCCCCGGCTCCCAAACCACCCCGTGGCTCGAAAACATCATCCGAAAGCGAGGCGCTCCGGCAAGCCATCGACCGTTCTGGCAATGACCGTGCCTCGCTCGTCCTCAACCTCGAACAATTTCTCAAGGACTATCCAGAGTCGCAGCAACGCCCTCAAATCTATCGCGCGCTCGTCGAAGCCAGTCTCCAGTTGCGTGATTCCGCGCGGGCAGCCGATTACGCGGAGCGCATCGTCGCTCTTACTCCGGAAGACATGTCCATGACGCTGCTCGCCATCCAGCTCTTGGAGCGCAATGGCGACGAAGCCGCTCTCCACCGCGCTCTCACCTATGCCACGCGTGTGCTGGATTACGTCGAACACAGCAATGAGGAAGACAAATCTCCAAAAGTTTCAAAGGAAGATTGGGAGGCCGGACAGAAGCGCGACAAAATGAACATCCTCTCCCTTCGTGGGAGACTCGAGTTCAAGCTGCATGATTTCGCTGCTGCCCAGGCGGATTTTCGCGGAAGCATGGCTCTCTCGCCGACTGCTTCGGCAGGAGAAAAACTGGGCGAAATCGCGGAATTGAACAATGACTTGCCCGGCGCAATTCGGGAATACGCTCGAGCCTTTGCCCTTGCCGACCCGACGGGCGGCCGCGCAAATCGACGCGAGATTCGGGAAAAGCTTGGCAATGTCTGGCGCCTCGCGCATGGCTCCGATCAAGGGCTCGGCGACTATCTTTTGCACGCCTACGACGAAGTCGCTGCAGCTCCGGACGCGTCGAAACCGGAAAGAAACGCCACTGCCAAAAACCCGTTCGATTTTACTTTGCGAAACGCTCAAGATGGTTCGCCCTATTCGCTCGCCGCACAGAAGGGAAAAATCGTCGTCCTGAATTTCTGGGCCACGTGGTGCGGACCGTGCCGTGCCATGGAGCCGCATTTCGAGCGTGTGGCTACTCAATTCCAGGGAATTCCAGACGTCATTTTTCTTGCCGCGGATTGCGACGAAGATGAAAGTCTTGTGCCGGCGTACCTTGAGGAAGTAAAACCGCGCACCACCGTGGTCTTTGCCGATGGGCTAAACCGCCTCCTCGCTGTGAATGCCTTCCCCACCGTCGTAGTTCTCGACCCCACCGGAAAAATCGCTTATCGCGCCAACGGATTTGATCCGGATAACGTCGAAGCCGAGCTGAGCGGTGCGGTCCACCGCCTGCTGGCAGAGCAAAAAGAAAGCGCGGCGAAGCCCCTTCAGGGTGTCAAGTCGCCGTTATAGTTCGAAATGAACTCCTCAAAGTCGTCCACTTCGTCCATGTCCTTGCCCACGAACCGGATGGTGTGTGAATCCACGCGCTGCACAATTCGTAGATAGCTCAGCACCTCTGCCGGCATGTAATTCTTGAACGTAATCTCCAGCGTTACCGGCGTCTTAATCACGTACGGTTTGAAGTCGTGTAGCCGTTGGAACGCGGCTTTCACTCCCGCGAAGATTTTGTCGCAGGACGCGGCCGGCGTCAGTGTCTCCGCAGAATGAAAGCTCAGCGCTTTCTTCGTCTCCACGGTTTCGATGTTTCCAAGCCTCGATTTCAGTTCTTCCATCGCGGCGTCATCGCCCGAGGCGAAAATCACCGGCACTCCCTTCGCCCCGGCGTAGGCTGCGTTGTACTCCCCCTCCGTCACTGGATATCCGTTCAGCGCCACACGCGCGTAATGTGCGCTCGAAAATGTGTGCGCGCGGACGCCGTTCGGATTCGTCGTGGATGCGTGATAGCCAATGAATATGGCGGCGTCGAAACTCGAATCCAGCCCGGCCATCATTCCGCCATGCCGCGGCCACGATCGCACAATCAGAACATCTTTCGGAAACTCTTCGACCAGCAGGTTCTCGCCGTTTCCATGCGAATCGCTCACAACGATCTCGCCCGCGCCAGCCTCTTTTGCCGCACGCACTGCTGCCAGGGTCTCGTCGGTCATGAAGTGGCGGAATCGCTCATATTCAAATCCGCCCGGAAGGAGCTGATCCGCGGTCACCACGCCGGCCACGCCTTCCATGTCTACGGATATATACACCTTCAGCTTTTTCGCTGAACCCGTGGAATCTTGTGCCGCAGTCTGGCGCGCGGCAAAGGGACCCAGCGCCAGGATGGTTCCGAGAAGCGCCCAGCCGCAAATAGAACGCAATCTAAAACGCATCATCAAACACCTCGCGATGTGGAGCGGGAAATGAACATCATTGGCGCGCATTAGTCTACTGCTGTCCAGCCGCGGAAACCGAAGGAAAAGCGAGCGCTACTTCACACGCTGCAAGAATCGTGTTCACATGGATCCGAATCGTATCTTCGACGCGCCGCGCATACCCTCCAGCCAACATTGTTGCCACGGGAATCCCTCGCCGCCTCGCTTCTTCAAACACTCTCCGGTCGCGCTCCTTCAGCCCTTTCTTTGTGAGCGATAGTCCACCGAGCTGATCCTCGCAAAATGGATCAGCACCGCCAACATAAAAAAGCATCTCCGGTTGAAATTCCTCCAGCGCCGACTCCACAGCCGGAATCAGCGCCCCAAGATATTCGTCATCGTCCGCCCGGTCTGCCATTTCAAGATCGACATCCGAGGGGGGCTTGTACGCCGGATAGTTATTTTCCTGATGGATCGAAAGTGTGAATACGGATTCGTCGTCAGCAAAAATCGCCGCCGTCCCGTTTCCCTGGTGTACATCCGTATCTACCACCATGGCTTTTCGAATCGCGCCATCGTGCTGCAGCCTTCGAATAGCCACTGCCACATCATGAATCGCGCAAAATCCCTCGCCATGCCCCGGATAAGCATGGTGAAAACCGCCGCCGAGATTGCATCCAAACCCGTCTCGCAGCGCGGACTGCCCCGCAAGAATCGACCCGCCTGCCGCCAGCCAGCACGCTTCCACCGCCTCCTGCGAATAGGGAATCTCCAGCTTCATGATCTCGCTCGCCGAAAGCGTTCCAGTCTTCAGTTTCTGAACCCACTCCGCGGTATGCACGCGCAAGATATCTTCGTCCATTGCGACGCTCGGCGTAAGAACATCTTCCTCCAATGCCACGCCTTCACGCATCAGCGTCTCCGCTATCAAATGAAACTTTTGCGATGGAAAAACGTGCTCGCCCAGATTTAAGTCGTAGCCTTTGTGGTAGACCAGTTTGAAGGGCAACATGGACCAATACCGCGTGCAGCTCTCGCGTCAAGCATTTCACTGTACTTGCGAGGCTTGTCCGGCAAGGCTCGGCCCGCCCGCCTTCGCAAGCCATGCTCGCTAAGGTCGTGCCGGCTAATTCTCGCGCTCAAGAATAAAATCCGGCAAGGTCAGCAGCGCCCTCGCATACTCCGAATCGCCGCCGCCCTCCAAACAAGCCTTAGCCCGCCGCGCGTACTCATGCGCGAGCTTCCTCGTCCGCTCCAGCGCCCCCGAATCGTGTACCAGTGAAACAATCGTCTCCGCGCGCACCGAGTTGAATTCCTTTTCCTCTAACACTCGCGCCACCAGCCCTCGCGCCTCGCGATGCCCATTATCCATCGCATAAATCAGCGGCAGCGTGACCTTTCCCTCTTTCAAATCGCTCAGCACCGGCTTCCCCAGCTGCTCCGTCGAAGCCGTAAAATCCAATAGATCGTCCACCAACTGAAATGCCAGCCCTGCGTACCGTCCGTAATCCGCCAGCGCTTCTTCCTCCGCGCCTTCCAAACCTCCGAGCACCGCCCCCAATCGCGCGCATCCGCTGAATAGACACGCCGTCTTATACGTCGCCAGCCGCAGCGCATCTTCTTCCGTAACATCGATGCGCCCAATCTTCGCCAGTTGAATCAACTCGCCCTCGACCATTTTCTGTGTCAAGTCGATCAAAACATCCAAAATCCGAAAATTTCTTTCTTCCAGCGCCATCTGGAACGACTGCATGTAGAGCCAATCCCCTGCCAAAACGCTGCGATGATTCCCCCACCGCGAATTCGCGGAAGGCCGCCCGCGCCGTGTGTTCGCGC
This sequence comes from Candidatus Acidiferrum sp., assembly GCA_049800195.1. Lineage (GTDB taxonomy): Bacteria > Acidobacteriota > Terriglobia > Acidiferrales > UBA7541 > Acidiferrum. The sequence continues at coordinate 8,495 of JBARJI010000111.1, read as the reverse complement.
TGTCGATCACGTCATCGTGAATCAACGTCGCACTGTGCAGCAACTCCACGACCGCCGCCAAACGAATCGCTCCCTCGCTCCGCCGTCCCGTGTACGAATTGCAAAGCAGCAGCAACGCCGGCCGCAGCCGCTTCCCTCCTCCGCCCAGCAAATAGCTCGTAATCTCCGCGACCGGCTCGAACGCAACAGCGCTCTGTCGCGCGAGCTCTTCCTCAACCAGAACCAAATCATCTCGCACGAGGTCAAAAATCTCTTTGGCGGTAAGCAGCGCGATAGCCTTCCTCCCTGGGCCTGCATTCATCTTTGGGACTCCGCAGCCGCGGACATCGACGGCGCGGATAGACCGAAAAATCGCCGAAAATTCCCTGCTGTCCTGGCGGCGAATTCTTCCGCGGGTAAGTCTCTCACACTCGCGAGCGTGCGCGCTACTTCCGCCACGTACGCCGGTTCGTTCCGCTTTCCCCGGTAAGCCTGCGGCGCAAGGTACGGCGCGTCCGTCTCAATCAAAATGTTCTCGAGCGGCAAAGCTTTTGCAACGTCTCTCAAATTCTGCGTTTTCGGATAAGTCGAATTCCCCGCAAACGAAACCATGAACCCCATCGCAATCCCGCGCCGCGCGTCTTCCAACGTGCTCGTAAAGCAATGCAAAATCCCGCCAAGTCCCGTACTCCGCCAAACTTCCTCGATCAATCGCAAACAATCCGCCCACGCGTCCCTGCAATGAATGATGATCGGCAATTTCGCCGCCGCCGCCAACTCCATCTGCTCGCGAAACACCCGCTCCTGCACCTCTCGCGGCGAATGATCGTAAAAATAATCCAGCCCAATCTCGCCCCAGGCAATCACCTTAGGATGCCGAGCCAGCCGCGCCAACTCATCGAGGTGCTCCTGCGTCACATCCTTCGCCTCATGAGGATGAACCCCCACGGTGGTGTAAATCCAGTCATGCGCCTCCGCAAACGGCAAAGCCGCATCCAATTTTTCTGGCCCCGGCCCCGTCCCAATCGCCAGCAAAGTAGTTACACCAGCCACCCGCGCCCTCTCGAGCATCGCCTCGCGGTCTTCGTCAAACCGCGCATCGTCAATATGCGCGTGCGAATCAATCAGTTCCATTCCTGGGTGGCACAGGCTTCAGCCTGTGCTCTTTCCTTCCTGAATCGCGGGGCCCGCTTTCTCGTTCTTTCTTTTCCGCTACTTCCTTTGCCTTATTCACTTCCACTGCTTGCTTTATTTCAACCTCGCCCCAATCTCCACATCCTCATCCGGAAATCCCACCAACACCGGCCTTCCCTCCGGCCCTACAGCGGCCGCCATAATCATCCCGTTCGATTCCACTCCACGCAATTTCCGCGGCGCCAGATTCACCACCACGGCCACTTTCCGCCCTACCAATTTCTCCGGCTCATAGAACTGCGCAATCCCCGCGCAAATCTGCCGAACCTCCGTCCCAATATCTACCGTCAACTTCAACAACTTGTCCGCGCCCACAATCCGCTCCGCCGTCTTAATCTGCCCCACCCGCATCTCGACTTTTGTAAAATCCTCAATCCCGATCTTCTCCGCCACCGCGGGTGCAGCTACTGTTGCTGCTGCCGCCGCTCCCGCAGTAGCCGGAGCCGCCGCCGTTCCCGCCGAAGCGGGCGCAGGCGTCGTCGCCGCAACCGGTGAAGGTGCCTTCTGTTCTTCTTTTTCCATGGTTTCCATCCTCTCAATCGCTTCTGCTTTTTCAATTCGTGGGAACAATGTCTCCGCCTTCGAAATCTTAGTGCCGGGCTTCAACGAGCTCCAATGCAACTGATCAATCGGCTCCTCGTCAAGCGAACTAGCTTGTCCGAGTTGCTTCCATAGTTTCGATGTAGCAACCGGAAGAATAGGGTGCGCAAGTACGGCAATGAATCTCAACGCCTCCGCGGCGTTGTAGAGCACTCCCGACAGAAGAGCACGCTTCTCGGGATCTTCCGCAAGCACCCAAGGCTTCGTGGAGCTCAAATTAGAGTCGACCAAGGAAATCAAAGCCCAAATCGATTCCAGCGCATTGGAGAATTGGAGCCGCTCAAATCTCCACAAAACACCAACCGGCTGATCTGATCGAGCAAGCTTTTCAGCGAGGTCCTTAACACCACCGTAGAAGCGTGCTTCGCTGGCCGACGGATCGCTCTGATCAGGGATTTTCCCGTCGAAGTATTTCTCGATCATCGTCAGCGTACGACTCGCCAAATTCCCCAACCCATTTGCCAGATCGCTGTTATAACGCGTCACCAGCGCGTCATAACTAAAATTCCCATCCTGCCCAAACACAGTCTCTCGCAGCAAATAATACCGAAGCGCGTCCATTCCCAGCACATGCACAATCGGACGTGGCCGCACCACGTTCCCCAGCGACTTGCTCATCTTCGCGCTGTCCATCAACAACCACCCATGCGCCCAAATCTGCTTCGGAATCGGCAATCCCGCCGCCATCAAAAACGCCGGCCAGTACACCGCGTGAAACCGGATAATCTCTTTCCCCACCAAATGCAAATCCGCCGGCCAATAACCGCTCTTCTCATACTGCGGCCCGCCCACCGCGCTCAAATAAGCCGTCAACGCATCAAACCAAACATAAAAAACGTGCGGCTCCTCGCCCGGCACAGGAATGCCCCATCGAATCGACGTACGCGTAATGCTGAGATCCCTCAGCCCGCCCTCGACAAAACTCAAAACCTCATTCCGCCGCGCCTCCGGCTGGATAAAATCCCGATGCTTGTCGTACCAATCGAGAAGCGGCTTCTGAAACGCGGAAAGCTTGAAGTAGAAATTGTCCTCGGTTACCGTCTCTGTAGGCCGCCCGCAATCCGGGCAAGGCTCCCCCGGCTTCACATCCACATACGCATTGTCATAAATGCAGTATTGTCCCGTGTAATGTCCCGGATACACGTAGCCATTTTCGCGGCACAATTTGAAAAGCCATTGCACCGTATGCGCATGCTTCAAATCCGTCGTGCGAATGAACTCGTCGCCCTGCACGCCCAACTCGTCCCAAAGCGCCTTCCATTGCGCCGCCATCTTGGCCACGAACTCCGACTCCGGAATCCCCGCCTTCTTCGCCGACCTCTCCACATTCACGCCATGCTCGTCCGTCCCCGTCGTCATCACCACGTCGTACCCAAGCATCCGCTTGTACCGCCGGATCGTGTCGCACACAATCGTCGAATATGTGTGCCCAATGTGCGGCAATCCGTTCGTGTAGTAGATCGGCGTCGTCAAATAATATTTTGGTTTCTCAGCCATTTTCCTCTGCACAATCTCTTTGTTTGACCGAACCCGATATTTGTTCCGCTTCTCTTGACTTCCTTATGTCCTTACTTTTTTTCTTCTCTGCGAACTCTGTGTCTCTGCACGCCTCTGCGATAATCTCTTTTCCTTCTTATTTTCTTTCGTAACTCCTCAAAGCCTCCGCAATCACCCGCTGCAAAGGCACATCCTTCTCCGCCGCCAGCTTCCTGCAATCCTCAAACTCCGGCGTTACATGCAAAATCCGCCCATTCACTCGCGAAACCTTAATCCGCACCTCTCCAAACTCCGTCCCCACATTCACCCATTCCCGCGGCAAGACTCTCCGCTGCGCCCGATAAGTCCTAGCACCGAAAGTCGTCGTCTCCGCAAAAATCAACTCCATCAGCGCATTCGTATCCTCCGGCTTGCACAGAACCGTCAACAAAGTCCCCGGCCTGCTCTTCTTCATCTGCACCGGCATCGTATAAACATCCAACGCTCCCGCCCCCAACGCCTTCTCCAAAAAATACCCATAAATCTGCGGATTCATGTCGTCCAGGTTGGCCTCGATGACGGCAATCTCCTCATCCAGTAGCACAGGCATGCCTGCCTGTGCTCTTTTCTCTTCACCCTTCCCAACCCCAACCTCCTCCCCCACCATAATCCTCAAAACATTCGGCTGCCCCTCCAAATCCGCCGTCCCTGCCCCATACCCAATCGCCGCCACACTCATCCCCGGCTGCGGCCCAAACGCATGGCAAAGCGTAGCCACAATAGCCGCACCGGTGGGCGTCACCAGCTCCCTCTGCACTCCATTTGAGTAAGTCGGCTTGCCCGTTAGCAATCGAGCCGTTGCAGGCGCGGGCACCGGCAAAACTCCATGCGCCATCTTCGCCGTCCCCCCACCCACATTCAAAGCCGAACAAGCAAACTTCTCAATCCCCAGCGCCTCAAACCCAATGCACGCCCCCACAATATCCACAATCGCGTCCACCGCCCCAACCTCATGAAAATGAATCTTTTCCACCGGCACGTCGTGGACCGCAGCCTCTGCCTCCCCCAACTTCCGAAAAATCGCCGAAGCTCGCTCCCGCACACGCCCCTCAAGCCTCGACTTCTCCAAAATCTCCAAAATGGCGCCAAGTGACCTGTGCTTCGACTGATCCTCCGTCTTTACCTTCACATAAGTCGCTGCCATCCCATTCTTCCAAACCTTCTCCGCCGTCAACTCCCATCCCGGCACCTGCAATCCGTTCAATCCCGCGCGCAGATCCTCCACCGCGCAGCCCGCATCCACGAGCGCCCCCAGCGTCATGTCCCCGCTAATCCCCGAAAAACAATCAAAATAAGCCAGTTTCATGGATTGCCGCCACCGCAGGAACTCCCTGTTTTCGCTTGTTCCGTCGGAGTCTTTCGATACTATCGGCGCATCGCAGGTGTGTCAAACAAAGGAACCTCATGGTGATTGGCCCGCTCCCCAACCGTCGAGAATACTCCCCGAATCTTTCCTCTGGCCTTTCGTCCCTGGAAACCTGTTCGTGGGCAGCGGAGCGACCTCCCCAATCCGCTCAGCGGTGGTTGCTAACTATTCGACATTGGCATAGTCTAACTATGTCAGAGGTGCTGACTTGCATCGAGACGAGATTCCTCCCGGGACACTTTACATGCTAATCCTGAAGACTCTGGCTCGCTCCGGCGAGATGCATGGATATGAGATCGCAAATTCCATTCAGCTCATCTCGGATGGCATTCTCCAAGTCGAAGAAGGGTCGCTATATCCAGCGTTGCAGCGCATGCTTATCAAGGGTTGGGTAGCTGCGGAATGGGGCACGACAGCCGGAAATCGCCGCGCGCGGTACTACCAATTGACCGCGGCGGGGCGGAAACAGCTGGGCGTCGAGATGTCGCAGTTTGAACGCGTCTTCGGAGCCGTGACGCGGGTGATGGAAGCAGGCTGAAAGGAGTCGTGGCATGAACTGGCTGCGTGAGCTCGCAAGACGACTCGGGATGTTGATACACCGGCGCCAATTTGACGACGACCTTGATGAGGAGATGCGCCTGCACTTGGAGTTGCGCCAGCAGGAACAGATCAAATCTGGCCTGAACCCCGAAGATGCACGGGCTGCTGCTCGGCGCAGGTTTGGCAACCTAACCTCGGTGAAAGAAAAAAGCCACTTGGCATGGGGCTGGGGATGGTTCGAGCAATTCGCGCGGGACTTGTGTTACGGCTTGCGCATGCTGCGCAAGTCTCCCGGATTTACCTGCGCCGCCGTGCTAACGGTGGCGCTCGGCATCGGCGCCAACACCGCCATTTTCAGCGCTGTCTACGGGGTCGTGATACAGCCCCTTCCGTACCCTGATTCCGAACGGCTCGTGGCCATATGGTCCACCGCGCAAGGAAATCGAAATGAGGTTGCTCCAGCCGACTATCTGGACTGGAAGCGGGATAGCACTGTTTTCCAAGGGCTGGGCGCGATGCGCTTCAGTAGTGTCACCCTTTCCGACCCGAACAGTGCTGAGCAAGTGCAGGCTGGCCGCACGACTCCCGGTTTCTTGACTATGATCGGCATTCCGATGACCGTTGGCAGGGATTTCCTTCCCGACGAGGGTGAGCCCGAGAAGGATCATGTTGTTATTCTGAGTTACGAACTTTGGCGAGACCGGTACGGCGCTCAGAAGGACATCCTTGGCCTGCAAATCCGGCTAGACGGCGAAGCGTATACGGTTGTTGGTGTGACGGGCCCTGCGCCGACCGATCGAGGGAGACAAGCGCTTTTCACTTCGCTTGCGTTCAAGCCAGACCAACTCAATCGTGATTCTCGTTGGCTGTTGGTTCAGGGCAGGTTGAAGGCCGGCGTGACCATCGATCAGGCGAGTGCGCAAATGGCGTCGATTGCGCAGCGCATCGCCAAAACCTATCCTCGATCCAACGCGGGCTGGGGAGCGCGAGTGGAGTTTCTCCACAACGATTTTCTGAGCCGCAACCTGCGCTCCGCGCTCCTTCTGCTGATGGGCGCGGTTGGGTTCTTGCTTCTCATCGCCTGCGCCAACGTGGCGAGCCTGTTGCTGGCGCGTGGCGCGAGCCGCCAAAGGGAAGTTGCCGTTCGCGCGTCGCTCGGCGCTACCAGCGCGCAATTGTTTCGCCAGTTCTTGACGGAGAGTCTGTCGCTCGGTGTGCTTGGTGGCACTCTGGGTGTGGCGCTTGCCTGGGCATTGCTCAAGGCAATCGTATGGCTCGTACCCCACGACACGTTGCCCTCCGAATCCAGGATCGCTCTGCAGGTCCCCGTTTTGCTTTTCACTTTGGGGTTGACGCTCTTTGGGAGCCTCGCATTCGGTTCCGCTCCCGCGTGGCGGGCCACGCGGCTGAATCCAGCGGAGACCTTGAAGGAGGGCGCGCGCTCCACGGGCGGTTCGAGCCGCGATGGATTGCTCCGTACTTTGGTCGTCGTCGAGTTTGCCGTCGCGCTGATTCTTCTCACCGGCGGAGGACTGGCAGTCCGCAGTTTTTGGAGGGTCGCGCACGTAAACTTGGGATTTGGAGCCGATCACGTCCTGACGTTCTTTCTTCCTGTGCCCCCAAAGCGATTGCCCCAAGCGGACGAGATCAGCACCTTTTATCGCGGTCTTCTGCAAGAGATAGATGCGCTGCCGGGTGTTACTTCATCGGCCGCTTCGGAGGGCTTGCCGCTAGGAAACGCAGGGCTGGGCTTTGCATTCAGCATAGCCGGTGAATCGGTTGGCGACCCGGCGGCGCGGCCCAAGGCCGCATTGAACCTGATCACGCCCGGGTTCAACCAGACGCTTGGCATACGCATGGCGCGTGGCCGAGCCTTCACGGAACAGGATATTTCCGGGGGAGAGCGCGTCGCGATGGTCAACGAAGCTTTCGTGGAGCGGTATCTCTCGGGCGTGGACCCGCTCGTTCAGCAAGTTCTTGTGGAGCAGTTGATTCCTGGCTCGCCGAAACCAGGTCCGCCGGTGCCCTGGCGAATCGTGGGCGTATATCAAGACGTGCGGAACGTCGATGCCAGAAATGAGCCAGCGCCGGAAATCGATCTGCCGTTCTGGCAGAGTCCGTGGCCATCGGCTTCGGTGGCGGTCCACACTGGCGGCGATCCGACCAGCGTACGGAGCGCGATCGCTGCCGACCTGCATGCCATGGACCCCGATCTGCCGATGGACGACGTGATGACGATGGACCAGATCGTAAGCAGATCCATGGATGGCGAACGCTTTGATGGGGCGCTCTTTGGAGCCTTTAGCGGGATCGGCCTTCTGCTGGCAACGGTGGGAATCTATGGCGTGATGGCCTTTGTGGTCTCGCAGCGCACTCACGAAATCGGAGTACGCATGGCTCTGGGAGCGCTTCCGGGCAAAGTGCTCGCGCTCATTTTGAAGGAGGGCATGGCGTTGGCACTCGCCGGTCTTGCGGTCGGGCTTGCTGGCTCTTTACTCGTCGGGCGTATCATGCAGAGCCGCTTGTTCGGTGCCGGCGCAATGGATGCGGTTTCTTTTGGATGGGTCGCGCTGGCGCTGTTCGCCGCTGCTTTGCTTGCCTGCTTTGTTCCGGCGCGCCGTGCGACCCATGTTGACCCCATGGTTGCCCTACGCCACGAATAATTATCCCCGTTCGTCTGCGCCGTGCCCGATTCATGGATCTCGATTCTTCAACAACAACGGGCAGTGTCTCTGCGAAAAATCAAAGCTCGATTTGCCGCTTCAGCCGATTTGGAGGCCCTCACAGGCAACGAAGAAGCTAACCCGCTAACGGGTCTGGGTACCTGGGCTAGCGCTTGAGGAGCCAGAATCCGAATCTTCTTTTGTATGAACTTCGGTGGTGGGCGAGGGTGCTGCCCACCCGCTGGCAGAGTCTAGTGAGGGATCACGCTCCATAGGCGCCTCCGATTACCTCGAAAGTCATCCCGGATTTGGCCCATTCCGGTTTCCCCACGACCTTCTCACTTCGCTGGTCCAGCCTAACCCCTTTCCTTTCTAATATATATAAAGTAATACTGTTGTTAGCAAGTCGAGATGTCCGCTTTTGTTAGCACGTGATGTGTCCGCTTGCATTGTTTTCCTTCTCTTCAAAGGGGGTACACTGCGTTGTTGATGAGACTGTGGGAAAGTGGGAATCCCGCGTTCTCGGCGGGATTTCCAAGCGGAGGGCAAACCCCGTTGTTCAGGGGTTTGCTCTCCGCGTCTTTTCCACAGTCTGGCCCACCGCGGGCCTCTTCCCG
>JBARJI010000110.1:0-23236 GCA_049800195.1 Candidatus Acidiferrum sp. | reverse complement strand
CGCTTACCCGAACAGTGCTAGTCTTTTTCATAGCCGGTCTCCCTTTCTTTGCGCCACGAGCGCGTCGATCCTTGGGAGCTTAATGCATCCCGCGGAGACCGGCCTTCTCATCCCATCTGGTAAACGCTTACCGGAAACTGACCCACTACCAAAGGTCGGGCTGATTAACTTCTAAAGAAGCGGTTCGCCCGAATAGCCGGCGATGGTTTCGCGCGTGGTGTCGCGAAGACGAATCAATTCATGCCAGGCGGAACTCTCATCGGTCTTTGCCGCGTTGCCGGCGGCACGGGGATAAATCGGCGGTGATACCGTAATCGTGACGCTGGTCGGCCGCGGCAAATATGTGCCGTCGCGCAAAAATCTTCGCGTCCCCGCCAGCGAGACGGGAACAATCGGCGCACCCACATCCACCGCAGCCTTGAACGCGCCAAGCTGGAACGGCCGCACGCCGTCCTCGCGGGTAAATGTTCCTTCGGGAAAAACAAAAATCGATTCTCCCTCGCGCAGCAACTTTTCCATCTCTTCCGATTGCCTCAGCCGCGATTGCGGATCGCTGCGGTCAAATTTCGTGTGCTTCATCTGCCGCAAGAACGTCCCGATAAACGGCATTTTTCCGACTTCCATTTTCGCGACGAAGTGATACGGCACGCCGAGCCCTTGCATCAGCGGCAGCACATCAAAATAACTGGTGTGATTCGACGCGTACACTTTCGCGCCAGGAGCGTCCACATATTCCTTGCCGATGACGCGCACGCGGCAGCCAATCAGCGCGAATAAAATCTTCAGCGCTTTCGACGTGAACCGGCCCGCCTTGCGGTAGTCGCTGATGAAATTCACAATCGTCCACGTGGGAACGATCCACACCAAAAACACAATGCAAAAATAGAGGCCGTACAAAATTTCCAGGCCTCGCCGCACTCCAGACCAAATCTCACCGCCCGCCGTGCGCGCCGCCCCCGCCGCAGCCAGCTTCGAAATCTGCACCCAAGCCGGCGCTTTGCCCGAAGCTAGTTTTCCTTCGAGATAGAGTTGCTTGGTTTCCTCACGGCGCAATTTTCCGCTCGATGTCTTTGGAATACTGCCCGGCGGAATGAGTTCGACTTTATCCGGCGGCAAGCCCAGCCCTTGCGAAACCTGCTCCGTCACCGCCGCCGCGATTGCGGAGCGCCGCGAGGCGTCGTGCTCTCGCGATTCTGCTACTACGATCAGTCTCTCCGTTCCCGCCTTCTCATCTCTCAGGCCGAACGCCACGATACAGCCTTTTCGAATTCCCTCCGCGCGCGCCGCGAGCTCCTCGACTTCGTGCGGATAAATATTTCTTCCGCCTTTGATGATGATGTCTTTCACGCGTCCGGTGACAAAAATTTCCCCATTTGCTCGGTACCCGCGGTCGCCCGAATTTACCCACGCATATTCGCCTTCAAGGGCCGCCGCTCCCGCGGGAAACAGTTTTTCTGTCGCTTCCGCGTTTTGATAATAGCCCGTCGTCGCCGAAGGCCCGCGAAACCATAGGAACCCTTCGGTTCGGTCGCTCACTTCTTTGCCGCCGGCATTCACAATGCGCACTTCGTAGCTGTGTACTGGTTTGCCCGACGATACAAAAGCAATCGCGGTTCCATCGTCCGGGCGTGCCGGCACAGCGCGGCCCCCCGCGGTAAATACCTCGCGTTCGATTCGATCGATCAACGGTCCGCGATGCAGCGGCGGCACAGTCACCGCCAGCGAAGCTTCTGCAAGCCCGTACACCGGCAACTGCGCCTCCCGGCGAAAACCATAGCGCCCAAAACGCTCCGCAAATCGATTCAGCGTATCGGGATTCACCGGCTCCGCGCCGTTCAGTGCCGCGCGCCAGGTGCTCAAGTCCAGCCCTTCGATGTCCTTGTCTGCAATCTTCCGCACGCACAATTCATACGCAAAATTTGGTGCTGCGGAAAGCGTGCCGCCATATTTGTGAAACGCTTTCAGCCAGCGCTCCGGCCGCGTGAGAAACGCAAGCGGAGACATCACTGCCACTGGCAAACCGAAGTGCAACGGCGTGAGCCACGCTCCGATAAGTCCCATGTCGTGGTAGAGCGGAAGCCAGCTTACGCCTACATCCTCCGGGCTCATTTGCACTGCCTCGCCGATGGCTCGAATATTGGCAAGCAAATTCGCGTGTGTCAGAACGACGCCTTTGGGATCGCCCGTCGAGCCGGAAGTGTATTGCAAGAGCGCGATGTCGCTCGCTCTCCGCGCTCGGCTTCCCGTCAGGTGCAGCGGCAACGCCCCGGGCGATGGCGGCGGCGCTTTATCCGCGGCTTCGATCAGTTTTTCCGCGTCCGCTACTTCTTCCAGCGAATGCACGCGAGGTTTCAGCAAGCGCGCCACGGCTTCCGCTTGCCGAAACGTTAGCAACAGGCATACTCCCGCATTCTTGAGAATCGCCGACTGCCGCGACGCGTATTCCTCGATGCGGTCGGCGCGGAACGGCGGGTAGATGGGCACGGGAATCGCGCCCGCCAACAGAATCCCAGCGTACGAAATAAAAAACGCGCGCGAGGTCGGCAACATCAGCGCCACGCGTCCGCCCGCGGGCACGCCGCGCCGCGCCAGTTCCGCTGCACAGCGCTGTGCCCCCGCGTACAGTTCGCCAAACGTCAACGTCACGCTGCGCTCTTTTCCTTCTGTTTCCTCCGTGATCAGCAGATGCGTGCGCTCGGCGTCGTGCATCGCGCGATAGCGCAGCACATCCAACAGCGTCTGCGTCGCGAGAATGCCGGTATCCGGCGCTGCGTTGTGCATTTTTTGTGTGGTGATGGCCGCGCGCAGAGCCGAGCTCGCTTCCTCTTCTTCCGTCTCCGCTCCCGGCGCTGTTCGCAAAGCCTTCGCAAGGTCTTCCGGAGTATTTGCTTCGGCTACGACGGTATCGGCCAGGCGCACGCCAAAGGCCGTCTCGAGCCGCGCCAGCAATTCCACTCTTTCGAGGCTGCCGAGGCCCAGATCCCGGTCGAGCTGCGACGTCGCGCTGAGCATGGGCAACGCTCCGCGGCTCCCCAGCTCATCGAGCAGGCTGCGAATAACTTCCAGCACGCGTTCGCGTGCTTCAGAGGCGTCGAGTTGTGTTACGGGAGTTGCCACGGGTCACATGCCCGAAGAATCGCTTTGCTTTCGCAAAAGGCTACCATGCGGAAATGCCGTTTGGCATTAACGCAGAACGGCTTCGCTTCCTGCTTTCCGCGCCAAACATCCCGCGCCAAGCATCACACGCCAGCCACGACGCCGCGGCCACCACGCACCAAACTTGACGCGCCAAACATCACGTATCATGCATCCCGCGCCATGCATCACGCGCTAAACATCCTGCCCCAACTATCCCGCGCCGAGCATCCCGCCGCCACGCCGCAGCCCCCAACCTACAGCCATCGCTCGGCAGCCACCACGCGCAAGCCCTCGCGCACGAAGGTTTTCTCACCAAGACCTACGCGGTCGTCTGTTTGGCGCGTTCCGCGGAATAGCCGCGCGGCATGAGCGCCGTTGAAAGGTCCACGCCGGTAAGATCCGCTCCCGTCAAATCCGTCTCGCGGAGAATCGCTACTCCCATGTCCGCTCCCGTGAATTTCGCGCCGTGAACAATCGCAAGCCGCAAATTAACGTTTCGCAGGCGAGCGCGATAAAAAACCGCGTTCGAAAGGTCGCACCGAAAAAATTCCACGCCGCTGGCTTCCGCTTCCGTCAGGTCCGCGCCGGGGAGAATTGCTTCGGTCATGTCGGTGTTTCGAAGGTCCGCTTTGCGAAGACTCGCGCCGGTCAAATCCGCGCCGGGGAGCTTGGCCTTGCGGAGGTCCGAGCCTTCGAAACTCGCGCCTCGCAAAATCGCTCCGGTCAAGTTGATGCCTTGGAGATCCGCTTGGGAAAGATCAGCGCCGGTCAAATCCGCTCGCGCGCCTCCCTCTTTTCCGCGAAAGAAAAGTCCATGCGCCTCGAGAATGTCTGTCAGCCGCTTGCCGTTGTGTCGAATGCTTTTTGCTTTTCTCAGTCCCATGGTCTCCGTTCCATTCCTTCTTCCAATCAACTATTTTACTCGCTCTGCAGCACTCTGACGAGGGGTTCCAGGGTTGCTATCGGCCATTTCGGGGAAGCGCTGCCGGCTATCGCCGTTTGTGATAGTTTTTAGAATTGCTTGATTGCCGAGAAAGTGAGCATTGCTTTGAGATTTAGAAAGATACTTCTCCTCGTGCTGGCGGCGCTGCTGACGGCGCTGTTCTCTGTTCCATTGTTTTCTCCGGCGAAGCCATCTTCGCAGCTCGCCATCATTCACGTCACGCTTATCGATGCCACTGGCCGACCGCCGCAGCTGGATCAAACCGTTCTCATCGAAGCTGGCCGCATCGTCGCCGTGGGATCGTCGGAAAAAATCAAAGTTCCAAGCACCGCGCGCATCGTCGACGCCTCCGGAAAGTTCTTGCTGCCCGGTTTTTGGGATATGCACGTATATCTCGCGGGGGTGAATGCCGATCCTTCTTGGAGCAAACAAGTCCTTCTTCCACTGCTTCTCGCCAACGGAATCACCGGCGTGCGAGACATGGGAGGCGATCTCGACGCGCTGCTGTCCTGGCAACGCGAGATTGAGTCCGGCGCCCTGCTAGGTCCTCACATCGTTGCCGCCGGACCTTTTCTTTCCGCGAGCGGCCCGAAAACTCCCAGCAATATCCGGTTGCCGATGCCGCCGAAGCCCGCGCCGCTGTCGATGACTTGAAAAAGCGCGGCGCCAATTTCATACAAATAGTTTCGATGCCTTCGCGCGAAGCATTTTTCGCCGTAGCCGACGAAGCGAAGAAGCAAAACATTCCGTTCACTGGCCAACTGCCCTTTGAAATTGGCGCCAAGGAAGCCAGCGATGCGGGAATGCGCAGCATCGAGCACCTTCTTTACAGCGCCTTCGCACTCTCTTTTTCTTCGAAAGAGGCCGAGCTCCGTCCTCGCCTTGTGCAAGCCGAGAAAGATGGCGACTCCGCCGCCTGGGAAGAGATCGCGCATGAAGCCGACGCGACCTATAGCCCAGAAAAAGCGGCGTCGCTCTTCGAAACACTCAAGAAAAGCGGCACCTGGGTCACTCCCACGCTGGCTTCCCTGGACACCACTTCCCACCCGGAAAATTGGAAAGCCGACGATCCCTTGCTTGAGTTCGTTCCGCCTGCGCTTGCCAAAGAGTGGCGCGACTCGACCACCGACGCGGAGATGAAACTTCGCGCGGCGTGGCTGGCACGCCAGGCTTCGAACGATTGGAAGCTCACTGGGGAGCTGCATCGCGCCGGCGTGCCTGTGCTGGTGGGCTCGGATTCGCTCGACGAGTTCTTGTTTCCCGGCGATAGCTTCCATCGCGAACTCGCCGAACTGGTGCGCGCGGGATTCACGCCGATGGAGGCCATTGAAGCAGCAACGCACGGCGCGGCACAGTTTCTCGGCCGCGAGAAAGAATTCGGAACCGTAGAAGCTACACGCGCCGCCGATTTAGTCTTGTTAAGCGCGAATCCTCTCGAGAACATCGCGAATACGCGGAAAGTCTGGGCCGTTATTCGCAATGGCAACTATTACGATCGCGCTGCTCTCGACGCGCTCCTTGCGCGAGCGAAGAAGGCCGCCGCCGCTGCCACCGAGGCGAAACCTTAGAGGCACTGTATTCGCCGGGCATTTCGTAGGAGAATGCTTGTACCCCGCCGCGGACAGATGAAAATCGCCGCCACATACCGCTGCCGACGGATCGCTCCGCTCTTGCCGTGTGTGTTCTTGTTCGCATGCATGAGTTCAGCTCGAAGTGCGTCCGCGCAAGACCGCGAGGTGAACAGTGAAATCGTCGCCAGTCTTGCCGGTGGCCGTGTGATCGTTCACGTGGCTCGCGATAGAATCGTTTTTGCCGCCATCGACCAGCCCATCGAAGCGAACTCGATTCCGCCGCGCGTCGTGAGCATTAACTCGACGCACATTGGCGTGCTCTTAGGAGCCTCGGAATGGCGCCACACGGATGATCCCCAGCCGGTGCGCTTGGACAGGAATTTTCCCCGCATCTCCGCTCCAAACCCGCATTATGACGCCTATCCGGACGACATCGCGCCCGATCTGGATACGATCGGAGTTGCATTCCTCGAACGCCTGCGGCCGCTCGTCTCCCAGCTTCAACACAAAATCGACTTCAAACTTGATGAACCTATTTTTGAGGTGGTGCTCATTGGTTACGCGCCGAACGATTATGGCGCGGAAGTTTGGACGATCGAGTACCGCATCCAGCAGGAAGAAATTTCGACCAACGGCGATTTCTGGCAGACCCGACTTCTGCGTCCTCGGTTCAATCAACTCTACCCGCCCGAAAAGCACTCGCCGAAGACGCTCGTTGAAGTTCGCTACCCCAACACGATCCAGGGGCCTTCCTTGCAGCAACTGATCGAGGGAAACGATCCGGAGATCGACGGTTTGTCGCGGGGAGACGCTAAATTCTTAAAAGTAGAAGAAGATATCGATCACGGCCAGGCCAATAAAGCGGTGTCTCAAGATGCCACGGACTTTCTGCGTGCCGTATTGCCGCTAATTGTCGGCAAATCCCGGTTTATCATGGGCACCATCACCGAGGACGGCTTCGATTGGGTGGTGCCACCGGACGAACCGGTCGAAAAGGCCAAGGCGGATAAGAACCAGCCGCCGGAGGCACCGTCGCTGCACCACAGACCGAACCCGTGAATCTTCCTTTGATCCTTAGGTTAGCCTTTCGATTCCATCGCCTTGCCGGATAACCCCGCTTTTCAGTACACGGCAAAGCATCCCGCGGCGTCCTCGGATTTCCCTTTGCAGTCCCTGCCGGAGATCATCCATCTGGCTGCAAGGCGTGCAGACCATGGTCACTTCGAGGTGCGCTTCTCCAACTCGCAGGGAATCTCCTTCCTTTAGCCCGTTGACGTTGAGGCCTTCCGTGGTGATGTTCTCTCGAATCATTCCTGGGAAAAGTTGCAGCGCATCGAGCGTCTCGCCGTCTGCGAGCAAAACTTGGCGCTTTCCCCCTGGACGCGCATGCGCGCAGCCAGCGAATCCCACTTGCTCGACTGCTATAACTTCAGGCAAGGGCTGCATGGGCGATCCGCGCTTGGGAGCGCGGAAAAGAGCGACGACGCGCGGCATCTGACTAATCTCCGGCGGCCTTGACGCGGCTTACGTGGCCGCCGATGTCTTTGCGATAGTGTATGCCTTCAAAGTGAATTTTCTCCGCTGCTTGGTAAGCTAGGTCCAGCGCCGTCTCCAAGGAGTCGCCCGTGGCAGTTACGCCTAGGACGCGGCCGCCGCTGGTTACGACGGAATTGTCCTCAAGCTTAGTCCCTGCATGGAAAACCTCGACACCAGTATCGTTCTTGATAGAGGTTAGGCCAGCGATGTGCTTTCCAACCTCAAATTTCCCCGGATATCCTCCGGAAGCCAAAACTACGCAGACACTCGCTCCCTTTTTCCAGCGTAGTTTCCCCGGTTCGAGCCTTTTCGCGGCCACATCGGAGAGAACTTCAGCTAGGTCGAAGTCCATTCGAGCCACAATCGCTTGCGCTTCCGGATCGCCGAGGCGGCAATTGAATTCGAGCACTTTCGGCCCATTCTTGGTCAACATCAAGCCCACGTACAGGAACCCTTGATAGGGAATGCCGTCCCCGGCGAGGCCTGCAAGAGTTGGTTCGACAATGGTGGAGATGACGGCATCACGCAAAGCAGGCGGCAATAGCTCGTCAGAGGAATAGGCTCCCATGCCTCCGGTGTTGGGCCCTTGGTTGCCATCAAAAACTCGCTTGTGATCGCGCGTGGGCACTAGAGGAGCGTAGCGTTCGCCATCGGTCAGAATGATGAAGGAGAGTTCCTCGCCTTCGAGTGTTTCCTCGAGCAAGACGCGCTGCCCTCCGGGTCCCAGCTCGTTCTTTTCCATGACGCGTTCAAGAAATTGCCGCGCAGCATCCGTATCCGGGGCCAGGAAAACACCCTTGCCGGCGCACAAGCCATCGGCTTTGATGACCAGGGGCCAGTTCACCTCTGCTAGCGCGTTGTGCGCAGCGTCAGCCGTGTCAAACGTTCCATACATTTTCGCTGTTGGAATATTGTGCCGAAGCAAGAATTCTTTGGAGAAGAGCTTGCTGCCTTCGAGCTGCGCGGCTTGCTGCGAAGGCCCTACAATAGGCCAATTTCGCAGGGAAAACACATCCGAGATTCCGTTCACCAGGGGCAATTCGGGGCCGACGACCGTCAAATCGGGCCGACTGTTTTCTGCCATCGCAACAAGGGCTGCGACGTCGCTCGCGTCGATCGCAAGGCATTCGGCATCTTGGGCGATTCCGCCATTGCCAGGAGCACACCAAATTTTATCTACTCGCGCGCTCTGCTTCAGCTTCCAAACGAGAGCATGTTCGCGGCCGCCACCTCCAATCACCAAAATCTTCATGCAAAGTCCTCTCGAAAAATTCATCTCGAACGATAATCGGCCCGTACCTAGGTGTCAACTTGTCGCACGATCTGGTAGGGGTCAGTTTCCGGTACCCGCAGCGTTAATCAGGAGTTGGCTCCAAGTGGTTGGATCACAGGCTGCTCGAGGCCTCATGATCTGCAGGTTTGTTGTGAGAATGATCCCTATAAATCGGTTGAAGAGTAATCAGCGAAAACGAAACTAGGCTCTCGGACGGGAGGGGGCATCCTGCAGAGTCAGCCGCAGCCTGAAGTGAAATGTGCTGCCTTGCCCTTGTTGACTCTCCATCGATAGCTCCCCACCCATTGCGGTCACAAGTTTTGAGCAGATGGTCAGTCCGATCCCCGTTCCGCCGTATTTTCGAGTCGAGGAGCCGTCGGCTTGCAAGAACGGTCCAAAGACGTTGGCTTGTTTGTCTGGAGCGATGCCGATGCCCGTATCTTTCACAAGGAAGTGTACGGACGTGAGGACGTCGTCGTGGGATTCCTCTTCTACTCTGACGAGGATCTCGCCGTGTTCCGTGAATTTGATCGCGTTTCCGACCAAATGGATAAGAATTTGGCGAATTCTGCCCGGGTCACCCACGAGGGGCTCCGGAACATTTGGTCTAACGTCGTATTTGAGTTCCAAGCCCTTCTGCTTCGCCTTATGAGTGAGATCCCTCATGGTTTGGAAGAAGCATTCGCGAAGACTAAACGGCATAGATTGAAGAGCCAGGCTGCCCACCTCCATGTCGGAATAATCCAGAATGTCATTGATGATGGACAGTAGGGACTCCGCGGACGAGCGCACCGTACTAAAGTAGTCGTGCTGCTCAGCGGTAAGTTCCGACTCCAAAGCCAGCTCGGTCATGCCGAGAATCCCATTCATCGGCGTGCGGAGCTCGTGACTCATAGTCGCTAGAAAAATGGTTTTCGCCTCGCTGGCAGCTTCGGCGGCGTCCTTTGCTCCTCGCAGGACGCTTTCGATGCGCTTCTGCTCGGTGATATCACGGATCGCGCTGGACACAAGAAGACCTTCCTCCGTTTCAAGCGGGCCGAGAGTGATTTCGGCGGGAAATTCGGTACCATCTTTGCGGCGACCTGAAAATGCGAAACCTGTGCCCATGGGACGGCTCCTGGGAGAGCTTAAAAACTGCAGTCGGTGATCGATATGGTGCCCACGAAGGCGTTCCGGCATGAGCATTTCGACCTTCTCATGCAACAGTTCCGTTCGGGAATATCCGAACAATCTCTCCGCTTGTGAATTCACTAGAACCATCTCTCCTTCGCGGCCGACGATAATCATGGCGTCGGGAGCGGACTCCAAGAGACCTTTGAATTTGTCCTCCGCGCGCTTGGTGAGTTCGAGTTCGCTGGCTTGGGATGCAAAGCGGCGGTCAACCATCGAAGTCAAGAGCGTAAGCGCGAGAACCATGAAAGTAACAACGACGATGCCGGTTGTGCCCAACGAGGTTACGTCGAGAGCGTGAGCGAGGTCGCCCTTGGCAGAGGACGAGGACGTGAAACTTGCTGCAGCCATTCCCGTATAGTGCATGGCGGCAACCGCCGCTCCCATGGCCAGTGCGCTTAGGACCTTCCGCCAACCGCCCGATCTCGTTTCCTCTCGAAAATGGAATGCCAACCAGAGAGCGACCCAAGAAATCGCGATTGCCAGAACGACCGAGATCACCACAATCCGAGGAGAATAGCGGCACATGGCGGGCAGACGCATGGCCTCCATCCCGATGTAGTGCATGCCAGCGATAGCGACGCCCATAGAGACGCCGCCGACAACCGCTTGAAATACACCGAGCTTTTCTCGGCTCGCCACAAACAAGGCGATTACCGATGCAAGAACCGCGGCGAGAAGCGAAGCAACGACAGTCGGCCAATCGTACAGGACCGGAACGGGCAGACGAAAAGCGAGCATTCCCACATAGTGCATCGACCATATGCCGACTCCCATGGCTGTGGCGCCGCCACTCAGCCAGAGAGCACGCACTCGGCCTCGTCCGAGGGTTACTCTTCCCGCGAGGTCAAGCGCGGCATATGAGGCAAAAACGGCAATGAGGACTGACAAGGCAACGAGACCGTAATTGTACGAACCGACCAGTTCGGGGACGGGCGAGGTCATAAGCAGGCCTTTCCTTGATATCTGCGATGCACGAATTGCTGTGGTCCTCCCCGGTGGAGCGGCCAAAATTGCGTAGTGGCCTTGAACTGGGGAGCAGACGGAAGGGAATTCTATTTTGACCGAGCCAAAAGCAAAGTCAAGCTTGCGAGATGAACTGCTGCGCATTCGTTAAGCAACGGACCAATGGACCGAAAGAGGACTGCCCATGAGATTGAAAAA
This sequence comes from Candidatus Acidiferrum sp., assembly GCA_049800195.1. GTDB lineage: Bacteria > Acidobacteriota > Terriglobia > Acidiferrales > UBA7541 > Acidiferrum. Next base: position 12,441 of record JBARJI010000110.1, on the reverse strand, counting down.
GCCTAGCATTCCAAGTCCTAGTAAGCCGCGCGATCGGAAGCTGACCCGCTACCCACGCTCCGCAAGAAATCCTTGGGGCGCGACCCTCACAATGTTTTCAGCGAGGGAATGGGACTTTGGTTTGTGTATCGTAAGCCGCAATCTTTACTGATTCGGGCTCTGCTCTCCCATTTCTCAGTCATTCCAAAGAGGACTCTCTAGACTTGATGGAGACTAGGGCCTCCTCGAGCCTCCCTTCTGCGAAAGGAAAGCGCATGCTGCTCATTCCCCTGCGGCACGAAAGTATGAAGGGGCGTCGCTGGCCGGTCGTCACATTTGCTATTATCGCGCTTAATGTCATCGCCTTCCTTGGGACCCACTGGACCATCCAGGAGCAGGAAGCTCAGATCCCTCAGCGCATCGAAGTGCGCAAACACCTGCTCTTCCTGGCAGCTATGCACCCGGAATTGAAGATGGGCGATGATGCCCGGAGATTTGTCGAGCCTCTTGCGGCCAAATATCCCGACGACTGGAAGCAGTTGGGTTCGCCGGATAGAAAGCCGGTGGACGAATGGGATGCCAATATTCGCAAAGTGGACGATTCGGCCACGCTGCAGGCCGAGATGGACAGTCTCTCGCAGAGATTCGAGAACTTGGAGCGCGGCACACTCTTGGGACAATACGGCTTCCTGCCCGCGCATCCGACGGCGGTCTCTTACCTAACCGCTAATTTCCTTCATGCTGGTTGGCTCCATCTAATCGGCAACATGTGGTTTCTTTGGCTTGCTGGTTTCATCCTCGAAGACAATTGGGGCCGGCCCATTTACGCGATTTTTTATCTCGTGGCGGGTGTGGCTGCGGTCCTGTTTCACGGGTGGATCTATCCCCATAGCTTTGCTCCTTACTTGGGGGCCTCGGGGGCGGTCGCAGCTCTGATGGGCGCATTCCTTGTGCGCTTTCCCAAACTTAAAATTGAGATGTTTTGGTTTTTGCTTTTTGTGCGAGGACGCTTCCTGGCGCCGGCGATATGGCTCTTGCCGCTTTGGGGCCTTATGGAGGTGTTCTACGGCTCTTTGTTTGGACAGGCATCCGGTGTCGCCCATTGGGCGCACGTGGGCGGCTTTGCCTTTGGAATGATGGGCGCACTGATTCTTTCGCGTTCGGGCCTCGAACAAAAAGCAAGCTCGGCCATTGAGGAAAAAGTGGCTTGGACCGCGGATACTGCCATCGTTCAGGCGACGGAGGATATGGAGCAAGGCAAACCAGACGAGGCCATCCGAAAGCTCAACGAACACGTCGCGGCGAAGCCCGAGTCGGCCGATGCCCTGGTGCTGCTCCAGCAGCTCCATTGGCGTAAAGGTGACAGAGTTGCTCACCTAGAGGCTACCGCGAAACTTTGCAAGCTGCATTTGAAGAATCACGACGGCGAAGCTGCTTGGCGCGATTACGAAGAGTTTCAAAACACTGGCGGGGAGAAACTTCCAGCGGCAACGTGGCTCGATCTTTGCCGCTTCCTCGAAGGCCAGGAGAGCTATGAGCGTGCCGTCACGGAGTATGAAAAGCTTTCGACTGCGTACTCCAGCGAGAGACAATCGCTGCTTGCGCTGATGGCCGCCGGAAGGCTGTCGCTCAAGAAACTAAGTCGCCCTGCGGAAGCACTGGAATTTTATCAAGCGGCGTCAGCTTCGGCAGTGCCGCACCTGGATTGGGAGCCCAACATCCAGGCGGGCATCAGAGAAGCGACTGCGGCATTAGAAGAGTCAGCAGTTCTGGTAGGATGAGCTAGAGGAAAGTAAGGATTCACTAACCTTCTACGTTATATTTATAGGTTAGTTTTTGTGTAGTGGGATCGCACCCATTGTGGTGATTGCAAGCAGTGCTTGGGTCGGCTTTTGGATTTTCTCACCGACAGCTCAGGCTTGGCCGACGGCGCGAATAGGGATCGTGACTCCGGAGGCTGCATCCGAAGACGCCAGCATGTGGCACCGGCCATCAAAAATTCCCCCGGGATCAATCACCATGCAGGGCGAGTGAACCTCGCCCGTTACAACGCCTTTTGCCTGAATTTCGACTCGTCCCTTCGCGAAAATCACGCCGTCGAACCGGCCGGATATGACCACGCGGTTGCCTTCGATCTGGCCTTCGACTTTGGCACCTTCGCCGAGCACGACAGTCTGTTCCGAAATGATGTTGCCCTTCACATTGCCATTGATGCGAAAGGTTCCTGTGAGCTGGAGCGTGCCTTCGAGGGTCACGCCCTGATCGATAAAGCCGGTCCACTCTTCGCTCACTCCATTTTTCGAGGTACCGGGCCACTTCCAAGCCATCACGATTCTCCCAGAGAGACTCTCCTACTTTAGCGTCCGGGGCGTGCATGTCAACGCATCGAACATGCGAGGTTGTCCAAACGATACGGTGGAACAGTAGGACAGGGTGATATTCGCAGAGTTGCCAGGCTACTTCATCAATCGATCGTAAATTCCCATCAGCTGGGCGTCATCGTAATATTCGAGGACAAGTTGCCCGGGGCGCATTTTGGTCTTTTGGCGCAGGAGGACTTTGGTGCCGAGGTGCCGCTGGAGTTCTTCAATCGCTGAACGAATATTCGCGTCCACATGAATCTCTGCCACTGCGGCTGCGCCGCGTGAACGCCGAGAGGCTAGGCGTTCGATTTGGCGTACCGTAAGTCCGCCGCGAGAAGCTCGCTGGGCATAGCGCATTCTCAGTGGAGAATCCGCCACAGCCAGCAACGCGCGTCCATGGCCTGCTGTCAGCTTGCCTTCCTCAATCCAGTCTTGAATCGTGGGCTCGAGCTTTAACAGGCGAATCGAGTTGGCTACCGTGGCGCGATCCTTGCCGGTGCGTTCGGCTACCGCTTCCTGGGTAAGCTGGAATTCGTCCATCAATCTCTCGAAGGCGCGCGCGGCCTCGATGGCATTCAAATCCTCGCGCTGGATGTTTTCGACGAGCGTCATTTCGAGGGCCAGCTCATCCGGGACTTGGCGCACAATCGAAGAGACTTTTGTGAGCCCCGCCCGTTGCGCGGCTCTCCAGCGACGTTCACCTGCGATGAGTTGAAACCGGTTGCCGATTGGCCGAACCACTAAGGGTTGAATAATGCCGCTTGATTTAATCGAGCGCGCCAGTTCGTCGAGGGCCTCTTCGCGGAATCGCGTGCGCGGCTGATAAGGACTGGGCTCGATTAAATCGATGTCGATTTGGTGCGGCCCTGCAAGCGTCGTCTCTCGGGCTGGTGCAGCAGCCGCGCCGCTTGCGCTTGTTGCGTGAGGCTGAGGTGGCGCTGGTGGCGCGGAGACTTGCGGCTCAGGCTCCCGAATCAGCGCTCCTAGCCCTCTTCCCAGAGCGTTTCTCGTCATTGGCGATGACCTCCTGGGCGAGTTGCGTGTAGCCCTCGGCCCCTTTACTGTGAATGTCGTAGAAAATGATTGGTTTCCCAAAACTTGGCGCTTCGGCAAGACGGACATTTCGAGGAATGACGCTTTGAAAGACCTGGGTGCCAAAGAAGCTGCGGAGATCGGTGGCGACCTGCCGGGATAGAGTGGTTCGCTCGTCGTACATGGTCAGCAGGATACCCTCAATCTCGAGCGCAGGATTCAGGGTTCGCCGTATCCTCATTAGTGTATCCAGGAGTTCCGAAACGCCTTCCAAGGCCAGGTATTCGCACTGAATCGGTACAAGCACAGAGTTCGCGGAAACCAGGCCGTTCAAGGTCAATAAATCCAGCGCGGGAGGACAATCCAGGACGATGAATTTGTAGCGGTCACGGATCTGGTTTAAGAGCGCCTGTAACTTATATTCACGATTTTCCGCTGTAACGAGCTCGACGGCAGCTCCGGCGAGGTTTTTGTCGGCGGGGACGACATCCAAGCCATCGACTTGCGATTTCTGGACGATCTTGTCGAAGGGCTCATTCAGGATCAGGCAGTGGTAGAGGGTTCTTCGGGAAGGATCCTTGGCAAAGCCGATGGCGGCGGTGGCGTTGGCTTGCGAGTCGCAATCGACGAGCAGGGTCGATTGTTCAGAGGCGGCGAGGCAGGCTGCCAGGTTCACTGCGGTAGTTGTCTTTCCAACGCCGCCTTTTTGGTTTGCAACCGCGATAATTCGGGCCAACGAGACCCCCAAGTCGCGGAAACTTAGCAGAATCCCGAACAGTATGCAACTTGTTTCACGTGGAACGCCTAGGCAACCTTGGAATTCACGAGCTCCTCTTCCACCTGAAGCACTTTCTGCCTGATGCTGCTCCGCTCCCGGCGTTCCACGTGGAACACTGAGATGCAAGTTGGGCCCTTCAATCCCCGCTCACTGGAAGACTCCTAAGCCCGCTGTTCCACGTGGAACGGAGCACTGGAGTTTCAGGAAATTCATGCTTCACAATTTTCAACTCTTACACCGATCCGGGACGGCATCTTGACGCTCACCTTGTTCCACGTGGAACGCATAGGTCAGCGAACCTACATTCGGCCTGATCCAATTGCAGTTAAAATCGTGTTCCGGGGGCTTCGTCGGCGGGGCAGCTTTTAACTACTTTATTTCTCTATGCCATACAGGATGACTTCAATTCCGTGGTGCAGCGCTTGCTTTTCGTACGTCATCCCAATTTTTTCCATGACCCGTGTCGAAGCTTTGTTTTCCCGTTGAGCGACCGCAATGATACGGACGAGACCGCAGCGACCGAATCCATCTTCTAATACGCGGCGCGCCGCCTCCGTGGCAAGGCCCTGGCCCCAGAGGTGGGGCGTAAGCCACCAACCGATCTCGATCCCCGGCAGGTCGTCCAGTGGTTGAAGCCCGCAGAAACCAGAGATCTGCGATTCGCTTTTAATCACAAGTTTCCAGAGGCAGTATCCTAATTCGACAAACTGCCTTCGTTGCCGCTCAACAAATTCAGAAATTCTGGAATCGGGCCATGGAATGCCCTCTGAAATGTATCGCATGACTCGCGGATCCGTGGCGATCATCTTAAACGCGAGCCAGTCTTCGGATTCCCACGGAAGAAGTATAACTCTTTCCGTTTCAAGTCGTTGCGCCGACACTCTCGCTCTTTCTCGTCCCCACTAGTAGATAGCGCCGCAAGGAGTGGGGCACGGCGATCGGCTCTTTCCATTCCCACCCGGATCCGCGGCGCGCTTGGTCCAGATCCCGTCCGCCAATCCAGAGGATAACCTGTTTAGCTGCAATGCGTTCCGAGGAGGCCCACGCGAGGAAAGGCTCGAAGTCTCCGACCGCCCTCGAGCAGACACAGTCAAGAGGGGTCACTTCTTCGCCTAGCTCCTCGTACCGGCTAACGAGCACGCGCGTATCTGGAAGTTCAATGGTTCGAAGCACTTCCGCGAGAAAGGTGGCCTTTTTCATATTGGACTCGATCAAGAACATTTGGAGTTCAGGCCGCATGATTTTTAGCGGAATCCCCGGAAAACCCGCGCCCGAGCCGACGTCGGCGAGCCGACCGTTTTCCACAGGCACAGCCACGGCGGCATACATGCTTTCACAAAAATGACGATATAGTATCTCCAGAGGGTCACGAATCGCGGTGAGATTTATTTTTTCATTCCAAGCCAGCAGAATCTTCATATATTGTTGAATATAAAAGATTTGCTGATCACTTGCTGACAATTGGAATTCGCCAAGCGCGCGGCGAATGGTCTCCCCTGAAAGCACCTCTGGGCTGGGTGTTGTCATAAGAGTTACTAAAATCTCGCCCGGCTGTGGATTTCCTCTTCCGCAGCTAGCGCTACCGGTTTTAATAGGTACTTCGGGCCGGCGACTCCCGCCACCGCGTCAACCGCCGTATGCCAAAAAATCACTGGAACCAGGCCATCATACGCGATTCGCGCCGTGCCGAATACTGTGCCGATGACCAGTGTGCTCACAAGCCCACCGCGCCCTTGGTAAAGATGCGCCAATCCAAATAGAGCTGACGACAGGAGTACAACTCCCCAAACGGGCAGTCCGGCGCGGGTTAAAGCGGCCATGGCAAATCCCCTGTAAAGGAACTCCTCGCACAAACCCGCCGTCGCCGCCAGCGCCAGGAAGGGAAGCAGCTCGGCCCTGGATTGCGGCAAAATTCGTTCGGCTAGCGCCTGCATGAATCCGCGTGCTTTCCCCGACGAGCGTCCCATCCGCCGCAGATTGAGGCACTGCAAACCGCCCAAAGTCGCAGCGCCGACAATCGCCGCCAAGAATATCCTCCCGCGACCGTGGACCACCAATCCGAGCTGCGCGAAGGTCAATCCCCTGGACCATGCCCGCCAAGCAACCATCGCAACGGCCACCCACTGAAATAGGATCGTCGAAAAGTAAAGCCGCAGCCGCTCCTGCCTGTCCATACCCTGGATCGCAAGCATCTTTTTCAACCGCGCGTGCCCGCGCCAGGGCAGCAACACGCCCAGTAGAATGAAGATCAACCAGAAGTCCCAAGGCATCCGGCGATAAGACCACGTTCGCAAGCCCAGCGCAACTTTTCGTGGGGCGCTTTTTTCAGAACCTCCTATCAACACCGCAACGCCCCCAGCATCGCTATAATGGATTCCGCAGCAGCGAGGTGAATCTTGGCGGCACAAGTGAAACTCACGTCCATGGCGAAGGCGGCCGGTTGCGCGGCAAAGTTAAATCCCGCGACTCTCGACGCGGTATTGCGAAAACTTCCACGTCAGACGGATCCGAATGTTCTCGTCGGATTCGACACCAACGATGATGCTGGAATCTATCTGGTCAGCGAAAATCTCGCGCTCGTGCAAACGGTGGATTTTTTCACGCCCATCGTGGACGACCCATTTCTCTTCGGCCAGATCGCCGCCGCCAATTCGCTGAGCGACGTTTACGCCATGGGTGGGCGTCCCGTTTCGTCCTTATCCATCGTTGGTTTTCCAGAAAAGGGCGACCCGGAAATTCTCGAACAAATCGTTCGCGGGGGCCTCGCGAAAATGAATGAAGCGAGATGCAGCGTCGTCGGCGGCCATTCGATCCGCAATGAAGACATGCTTTTCGGCTACGCGGTCACCGGCACGATCAGCCCGCAAAGCATTTGGCGTAACGTGGGGGCCAAGCCCGGCGACGTTCTTCTTTTTACCAAGCCGCTCGGGACGGGGGTCATCACCACGGCGCTGAAAAAGGATCGTGCGTCCGCGGAATCGTTGGAGGCCGCCGTAGCTGCGATGAGCAGCCTTAACGCCGCCGCCGCTAACGCTTTGCACGAAGTCGAAGAAAACGCCCGTCCGGCAAAGCCTATTCATGCCGTTACCGACGTCACCGGCTTCAGCCTTCTGGGCCACGCTCGCGAGATGGCTCTTGGCGATCCCGCGCATGGCCTCGACCCGGTGTCCTTCGAATTCGATCACGCCACCTTCTCTTATTTTCCCGGCGCTGTGGAAGCCGCCCGCGAAGGCCATCTCTCCGGCGGCCTCAAAAACAACCGGGCCTTTATCGGCGAGTGCGCGGTTTTCGATGCGGGCGTTTCCTCCGAATATCAAGACCTGCTCTTCGATCCGCAAACCTCCGGCGGTTTCCTTGTTGCCATCGCTCCAGATCATGCGGATTTTGCGTTAGGCGCGTTCGCGCGGCATGGGGTTTCCGCGCAGAGTGTCGGCCGCGTCAAGCCAAAATCGTCACCCTTACTCAGCATTTTGTGAAACTGCGAATTATTTCGCCTTAGCTATCAGAGAGGTGAGCACGCCGGGCGCAGTGACTCACAGGGAAGGCGTCGTTCAAGCTAGAAAAATGGACACCATCACACACGGCATTGCCGGCGCGCTGATCTCCAAAGCCGCCTTCCGCGGCGACGATATGTTTACGTCGCGTCCCATGAATCGCGCCCGCATCGTCACGTGGTCCTTGATGCTCGGCGCCATCTTTCCGGATGCGGATATGTTTCGCGAGTTTTTCTCGAACAACCCCATGCTCATTCTGACGTGGCATCGCAGCATCACGCATTCGCTGGTGTGCATGCCCTTTTTCGCGCTCGCTCTTGCAGCTCTCACGCGTTGGTTCGCACGCTGGCGCAAATGGGATGCGCCCTCGTTCGTAGCACTAACGGGAATTTACGCCGTCGGAATTCTTAGCCACATCGCTCTGGACCTGGCCACATCTTTCGGCACGATGGTTTGGTCTCCGATTCGGTGGTCGCGTCCCGCGTGGGACCTCCTTTTCATCATTGATATCAGCTTCAGCGCTCTTCTTCTCTGCCCGCAAATTCTGGCGTGGGTCTACCGTCAGGCGGAAGGTCTGAAAAATCGTGCGATTATCACTTGGTCGCTGCTCGCGCTCACTTCGCTTGGCGTGGCCGCAATTTTGAAAAATGTCGGCGCGCCGATTTCTGCACAGACTGCCGTGATCGTAATCATGCTGCTTGCGGCATTCTTTCTCCTGCCAACGCTTGGTGGCCGGGGGCTGCGCGTCCGCTACGCCACCTGGAACCGCGCCGGTCTCGCCGCCGCAATTCTCTATATTGGCGCAGCCTTCTACGCGCATCGCGTCGCCCTCGGGCGCCTCCAAGAGTTCGTTTCGCTATTCCAGCTCAAAGTGGAATCACTCGGCGCTCTGCCGCTGCCTCCCTCGATCTGGCATTGGGACGGGCTGGTCAATACACCGCACGGCGTCTTCGAAGTGCGCCTCGATCTCAGCGAACCAAGCATTCCCGCATCCATCGAGCATCGCTATTACCCTGATTCTTTTTCCAATCGATATATCGACGACGCCAAGCGTTTGCCCCAAGTGCAAAAAGTCTTGTGGTTCTCGCGCTTTCCGGTCGTGCGTTTTCACAAGGAGGGCGACAACGCCATAGTGGAGATTTCCGACATCCGCTTTCAATCGCTGCGTAGCAATCGTCCCTCAGCTTTCACCTACCGCGTGACCATGAATGAATCCGGCGAGGTTATCTCTCAAGGATGGGAGCGGGAATAAATCTTCGTTTCGAGGGAAGGAAAATAAGGCGAGTCTGACCGGCCGTAATTACTTTGCTTTCGCAGGATGGATAACGACTTGCCGCTCTTCGCCCATACCCACGCTCTCTGTGCGGACGCCGGGCATCTCTTTCAAAGCTAAATGCACGATGCGCCGCTCGCGGGATGACATGGGATTCAGCCGGAACGGCTGCTGTGAGGTCTGCACGCGTTCCGCAGCCACGCGCGCGGTCATGCGCAGTTCTTCAAAACGCAGCGCGCGATAGCCGCCGCTATCCAAATGAATCTTTTCGTGATGGGTAGGTTCCAGGCGCAGAGCGCGAAAGGCCAGGTGCTCGATGGCCTTCAAGACTTCTGCGTTGCGTTCCAGCAAAACCTCTTTATCGCGCCCATCGAGGTCGGCGATCACTTCGGCTTCATTCGAGCCATTCGCCCCGGACGCTTCCGCGGCTTGCACCTTCACCTTCAAATCCAGTCCGGACACGCGCACGATCTCTTCCAGAAACCCCCGCAAGACCTCGGCAGCTGCCTGCCGGTCCAGCCGGCCGTCCCGAATAAGATCCCGTCCCATGGGCCTCCATAGACCGACGCCCGCCTGCAGCGATCTTCCCTAAGATTTCTTGCCGCGTGGCAATTGCTTCGCCGGCGCAACGGGAGGATGTTTGCGATTCAGATACCATTGCTGCCCGATACCAACCACTCCGCTGGTGAGAATATACACTGCCAGGCCGCTCGGGTAGGGAATAATCATGAAGAGCCCCGCCATGCCGATGGGCATGATCTTCATCATCTTTTGCTGCTGCGGGTCTGTCGCCGGCATCGGGGTCATTTTTGAAGCGAAGTACATCGACAGCCCCATCAAAACTGGCAAAATGTAATAGGGATCCTTGGCCGAAAGGTCCGTGATCCATCCGAACCACGGCGCATGTCGCAATTCAATCGTGCCCTGCAACGCCCGGTAAAGGCCATACCAAATAGGCATCTGCAGGAGCTGCGGGATACACCCGCCCACGGGGTTAATACCTTCCCGGCTGTAGACCGCCATGACCTCCTTATTCATTTCCTGCTTCTTCGGGTCGTTCATCTTGTACTTCTTGTAACGATCCTGAATCTGTTTGACTTCCGGCGCCACGCGCTGCATCTTCAGCGTCGTTTTGTAGCTAGAGATGCGCAAGGGGAAGAGCAGCATGTTGATGATGAGAGTGAGGACGACAATTGACCAGCCCCAGTTCGGGACGTAGTTGTGAATCCACTTCAGCCCGTGAAACAGCGGATCCGCAATGATCTCGAGCCAGCCAAAATTAACTAGCGCCTGCAACGGCGGTCGCATCTGCTTCAATACGTCGTAATCTTTGGGCCCGACGTACACGCGCATCGCCAGAGGCTGCGTCGTGGTCGTCGCCGCGACTTCCGAGACCGGCTCCTGCGTGTCTTTTCCTTCCACCTGTACCGGGCGCATCACTTTCCAATAACGCGTCTCAATCGTACCGGGCGCAGGTTCTTTTAGAGGCAGAAACGCCGCTGCGAAATAGCGGTCTTCGATTCCCGCGTAGTCCTTGGCTCCCATCCAAAGTCCAGAGCTCCATTTATCGGGGCCTTCGAGCTTCTTGTAGGCCATGGTGCTCAAGGAACCGTTTTCGCTGTAGAAGGTGTAAACCGTTTCGACCGGAGCGGGATTCGCCACCGTTAAATCGCCGAATCCTCCCAGCCACGCCAGGCCGGCTTTCAGAGGCACGCCGTTGAACTTGACGGAAGTCTCGACGCGCACAACATAGGAATGATCGAATTGAAAACTCTTTGTGACTTCGAGGTGCCCGTCGCTCCAGGTAAACTGCAACGCTGCGGGAGCTTCCAGCGAATTGGTTGGCAAGCCATCATAATGCTCCGCGGCGTCTCCCGCGTGGGGACCCGGTTCGGCAACTCCAACCACATACAAGCCGGAATTGGCCTGTGACTCGAGCTGCGCATCATCAAGCACCAACGCAAAGGGCCACCCGGCGACCTGGGCCGCGGCCTCCGGGTGCACCACGTCCAGCACGCGGGGCGGCTTTGCGTCATCCTTATATTTCTTGAGCTGCCAGCTTTTCACCACGCCGCCGCGGTTCGAAATCTCCACGCGATACAATGCATTTTCCACCACGAAGGTGCGCTCTTGGGTGTCCGCTTTCACCGGCACGACAACCGCAGGCGTCGGCGCTAGTGCCGTTGCGTTTCCTCCAGACAGCGAGCCACTTGCGGGACTCGGCGAGGCTCCGTTAGCGGCCGCGGACGGTGATGTCTTCCCGGCATTCGCGCCCGCCGGTTCCGTTATCGCTGATTTGTTGTTTTGCGGCAGGTTTGCGGGCGGCTTTGGCGCGAAAAACTTGACCCAAAGAAGAATCACGGCCATCGAAAGGAGCGAGGCAACCAGAATGCGCATCTCCGAGGAAAGTTCTTTTTTCTTTTCCGGCTCGCTCACGAATGGGCCTCTCTGGCAGCGGCTCTGGCCTGGCCCGCATCCTGCGCGGCTCCGCCGGTCTTCGGCACTTTGGCTTTTGCTATCTCAGGCACCGGGTCGTAACCAAACCTGCGCGACAGCGGATGGCATCGCAGCAGCCGCTTCAACCCCAGCCACGTTCCCCGCATCACGCCAAACCGCTCGATCGCTTGATAGGCATACACGGAGCACGTAGGGTCAAACCGGCAGCCGCCTGGCATGTGTGCCGACAAGTACACCTTGTAAATACGCAGCGCAGCCAACGCCGCTTTCACCGCAGGCGGCGAGACTGACTTCGGTCTGTCTTTTGCTTCTTCTTTCACTTCGTTTTCGCCGCTAACACTCATCGATGCGCTCACACGCTTTTCGTCAATCGCAGCAAATCCTTTTCCAGTTCGGCAAACTCGGCCCGCCCCACGCTGCTCTTCGGATGAATCACGAAATCCCACCCCGCGGGAATCGCTCCGCGATGGCAGCGCACGATTTCTCGAATTCGCCGCCGGATGCGATTGCGTACCACCGCCCCGCCCAGAGCTTTCTTGATGCTGAAACCGAAGCGGCTCACCGGCAATTGGTTGGCGCGAAAGAAAACTGTGAAGTGAGAACTCGAACGGCGCTTTCCGGCGCGATACACGGCGTCGAACTCGCCGCGCCGCACCAGCCGCGCCTCGCGCGGAAATTCCAAGCGCCCGGGACTATTCGGGCGTGAGGCGATGGCGTCCCTTCTTGCGGCGCGCCGCCAGGACCCTGCGGCCGCCTACGGTCTTCATGCGCGCGCGGAATCCGTGCGTTTTCGCGCGGCGTCGTTTCCGCGGTTGAAATGTGCGCTTTGGCAAAACAATCCCCCTTTAGCTGCGTGGCCCTAGACTCGGTTTTCTACGACCGGTTATTCCTGTGAACACAAAGCGGCCATCAGGCCGCGTGAGCGACAGGTCACGAATTTACTAGAAGCAGTCTCATAAATGTCTCACGAGGATAACGAAGCAGCCAAGCTGGAGCATGCCGAGGAAGTTGGCTTCCTGATGTTCCCAGCGGCTGACGAGTCGGCGGAAATTATGGCGCCAAGCG
>JBARJI010000109.1:0-3428 GCA_049800195.1 Candidatus Acidiferrum sp. | reverse complement strand
GCTCTCCGGTCGCCTACGGCTCCCTGCGAGCCGCCATTTGCACCCTTGCCCGATGAGGTTGTGGTGTAAACTCTCTCATTCGCCGTGGTACAAAAACTCGGGCTGGTCATTCCGCGCTGCCCGGCGAAAGCTGGCGCGCGCTTCTCCAGACCTTCCGCACCAAGATTTTCCTCTCATTGTCGGACGATTTCTCCGCGAGGACGGCGAGCGATCTCTGCGGACGCGAAGATCAGCTCAAAGTCAGCTACAGCCTGTCGGAAAGCGGGCACGACACCAAGGTCAGTTGGCTCACCGGCAAGGCCCTCTCCAATAAGGCCAACATCGTCGCCTCCAAGAGCTACAACACGCAGAGCGACTATCGCTTCGACATGAAGACCTTCATGGAGCTGCGCAACGCCCAGTCCGTCATCCTTGCCTACGACGGAATCAACCCGACGCCTCCAATGTTTTGCTACCTGAAGCCTTACTACAACGACCCGAACGATTCGTACTTTGTCCAACTCGCCAAAGGAAAACTCTAATGAACGGATTTGAAATGATCCTGCCGTTCTTGAAGCCCATCGAGCACCTCATTCTCGACGATTCCATCAGCGAGGTGATGGTCAACGGTCCCGACCGCGTGTTCATCGAAAAACAGGGCTTCCTTCAACAGGTGCCGGGCGTGTCCATCGGCGAAAAATCTCTCATGATCGCCGTGAAGAATATCGCCCGGCGTCTTGGCGACGACATCTCCGAATCGAAGCCCATTCTCGACTCGCGGTTGCCCGATGGCAGCCGCGTCGCAGCGATCATCCCGCCGTGCAGTCTTGGCGGCGTGACCCTCACGATCCGCAAGTTCAACACCCGTAACTTCGAGATGGAGGATCTGATTCGAGCTGGAACTCTCGACCGCCCCCTCGCGAACCACCTCGAAGGATACGTCCTCGCACGCAAGAACATCCTCATCAGCGGTGGAACCGGGACTGGTAAAACCACACTTTTATCGATCCTCGGAAAATTCATTCCCCAGAACGAGCGGGTGCTTGTGATCGAGGACACTGCCGAGATTCACCTCGCGCAGGAAAACCTCGTTCGATTCGAGGCTCGCCGCGAACAGAACGGCCTTCCCGCTGTCGCTATCCGAGACCTGTTGAAGGCAGCCCTCCGCCACCGCCCGGACCGCATCGTTCTGGGGGAGATTCGCGGCGGCGAAGCCTTCGATCTCCTGCAACTCCTGAACACCGGGCACTCCGGCACGCTATCCACGATCCATGCGAACTCCGCGCAACAGGGACTCGCGCGATTCACGAGCTGCGTCCTGCAGAGCGGGGTCGAACTGCCGTACCGCGCGATTAAGACGAACATCGCCGACTCCCTGAACGTGGTCATACATGTCGAGCGCCGGCCTGGACGCAGATACATTTCCGAAGTCCTCCTGATCAACCGATACGACCCGGATGCGGACCTATTCGACTACGGCGCAGTGTTCTTGGCCATGCAGGATCACCCATGAGCGCCGACACCGCTTTCACACCGCGATCTCTCACCCCTTCCGAGTATGTCCGGGAGCTTTTCGATCCCGCAGACAATGCCGCGATCCTCGTGCGGAATCGCTCCACTGGCCACACGGTCCAAAGAATCGCCAACGCTGACACGATAGCGAGCCCCGGCTTTCAAACTTGGCTCGCCAATCAGAGTGCTAGCGGTTCAGACGTGTTCATGGGAATGAACCCCATCAAGGACGGCGCGTACAGCCGGACCAAGGACAACATAAAAGACATCCGCCACGTCTATCTCGACCTCGACAGAAAGGGCGACGAAGCTCTCGAAGCGATCCGAAATTCACCCGAAGTCCCAGCGCCAAACTTTGTCCTCGACACCTCTCCCGGCAAGCATCAGGTCGTGTGGAAAGTTAGCGGATTCAGTCAGGACGAAGCGGAATCTTTGCTGCACAGCCTCGCCAACCAATTTGGCGGCGACCTTGCGGCAACGGACTCGACGCGCGTGCTTCGCTTGCCGGGATTCGCCAATCGAAAGCTTCCTGAGGAATTCATCGTCCAAGCGCGACAGGAAAGCGATGTGGTCTACACGCTCCGCGATTTCACGATTCATGAAGATTCCCCCGAAACGCCCCGGCATTTAAGCGACGACCAAGAACGCCCATGGACGGTGCCCAGCGACCACAAAAGCCAATCCGAGCACGATTGGGCCTACGCGAAGCGCGCCCTCGCTCGCGGCGACGATCCCGAAGTCGTGATTCAGCGCATCGCCGACTACCGCTCGGAAGATAAAGACGATCCGAATTACTACGCACGGCACACCGTCACGAAGGCCCAATCTGACCTGCACCGAGGAACCGCTGCAGTGGGAACAAACGATTCACAACGAATCGAAGACCATCAACTCACCGAAGATCAGAGGGGAATGCCATGACTCGTGCTGCTTTTGTTGACACCGACCAACAGATTTGGAAATCCTCAGATCAATGTCCGTTAACGGTCAGAGAAGCAGCTCGGTATCTTGGCGTTAGTCCGCAGACGGTGTATCTTTGGGTTGAGCGAAAGCAGATTCCCCATCTCCGCGTGATGGGTCGCAATATCCGGTTCTTGAAATCGGATTTGGACTCGTTCCGCGCATCCTTCAGACAGGAGATGGAGAATGCCTAGATCACGAGTGCACGACGGTGTTGTCTTTCGGAGAAAGGAAAGCCGGGTCTGGTGGATTCGTTATCGAGACCGGAACGGCGTTCGTCTAAGGGAGTCAACACTCACGGAAGACTGGAATGAAGCCCAGAAGAGACTCAGAGACAGGCTTCAGGCCAGAGACAACAACATACTTGATGTCGTAAAGAAAGGGGAGTCCTTGAGTTTTGGACAATGGGCTGACTTCTTTTTGGAAACTTATTCGAAGCCCCCCATGCGGGCTGAGAAAACTCACGAGATAAATCTACGCGCCGTGAAGCACCTTAAAAGTGCCTTCGCATCGAGCAGCTTAGTGGACCTCACTGCCGACCACGTAGAAATCTACTTGCGAGATCGTCTCCGCCAGCGAGTCAGAATCAAGTCTTCCCTTGGATTCAGCGAGAAAGGAGTTCTGCAGCCTGCGACGGTACACCAGGAGTTTCGCGTCCTTAGGCGCGTGTTGAACGTTGCCGTAAGGAAGAGACTGCTCCCGGCTAACCCATGTTCCGGTGTCGAATTCCCCGTTCGTGTGAAGGGTCTGTTTCGGCCACACTATGTCAGTTGGTCAGAGCAGAAACGAATTGAACTACACGCCCAGCCACACTTGCGGAATATCGTGCGGATCATCACGGAGACCGGTCTTAGCCCGCATTTCCTTTTTGATTCATAATTCTGAAACCTCGGAGCGTGATAATCGTCAATGTTTATGAGGGTGCGAACGTGGTGAAGACGCCCCGGAGGTATGAACCCAATGGGTGAGAACCAAAA
>JBARJI010000108.1:0-15428 GCA_049800195.1 Candidatus Acidiferrum sp. | reverse complement strand
CGCTTGGCGCCATAATTTCCGCCGACTCGTCAGCCGCTGGGAACATCAGGAAGCCAACTTCCTCGGCATGCTCCAGCTTGGCTGCTTCGTTATCCTCGTGAGACATTTATGAGACTGCTTCTAGTAATCTCAAACCGCCACTCGGGACCGGCGACAACAACGCCGCACAATCGCCTCGGTGGACGCACAAAGCACTCTCATACGGAGGAATCGCGATAGGCTGAAACCCCGCCGCGAATAGCCGTTCCATTGTCTGCATTTGCAATGGCGTGAGTTCGACCATGCGTCATGTTGGACAAACTTCAGTCTGTCTCTCGCTTGGTTTTTTCAGAAGGCAGTCAAGCCGCGGTGGAATCCGCTTCCGAGGACGACCCCCCAAGCTGCGAGAGAATCTCGCGCAGTGTGACGATCAATTCATCGCGCGAAACATGGCTCTTCTTAAACTGAATGCGAAACTTGAAGCTCTCGTTCTCCGGCTCAAAATGGAAGATGAAAGGCTGTGGCCTCTGTGGCCCACCCTGCTCGTCGCGGCGCTCGCGTCGCGCCTCGTCGCGGGTCAATCCTCCCTGCAGAATGCGGTGCAGCATCTCGATCATCTTCTTCTCGGTTGGCTGGCGGGCAATTTGCAGCAGCAGCGACTTGGAAACGATGCCGTGCTCGACGCACTTCTTGCGCAGCGAATCGGGAATGTTTCGCAGCGACAATGTTTCCGTCACCGACGAACGCGCGCGCCCAATCTTCCGCGCCACGTCTTCGTGCGTATACTCGAATTGGGTAGCCAGACGGTGCAAACCGTCGGCTTCTTCAAACGGCGTCAGATCTTTTCGCTGAATATTCTCAATCAGCGCGATTTCAAGAGTCTCGGCATCGTCCGCCATCTTTTCAATACAGGGAACTTCCCGCAATCCAGCCGCACGCGATGCGTGGTAGCGGCGCTCGCCAGAAATGATGTAGTAGCAGTCTTCCCGCGGGACAAACCGCACCAGCAGCGGTTCGAGCACTCCCTTCTCCCTGATCGATTCCGAAAGTTCGCGCAAATCTCCTAGCGCCTTGCGAGGCTGGTCAGGATTGGGCCGAATTTGATCCACGGGGATCATGCGTCCCACTGCCGCTCCGCTGTAACTCGTTAGCGATTCGACGTAGTGCGCGTCATGCCGCATCTTCAGCGTGATGGGTAGCCCGATTCTCTTCGACACGTTGGATCACCTCCCCAGCCAATTTCTTGTACTCGATGGCGCCGGGCGATTTCGGCGCAAACGTTAAGATCGTCTCTTTGTAAGCCGGGCTCTCTTCGAGCCGCACGTTCTTGCTAATCTTCGTTTTAAACAGGACTTCCCCGAACACCGTGCGAATCTGCCCGTGCGTATCGCGCGAAATATTCGTCCGCTTGTCAAACAGCGTGATGACCACTCCAAGCACCTTCAACCCCGGATTAGGCCGCGCGCGAATTCTTTCGTAGGTTTCAAGCAGGTCGTCCGTTCCTTCAATCGCGAAGTACGCCGCCTGAATCGGCACCAGCAAATGCGTCGAAGCCACCAGCGCATTTACCGTCAAAATCCCCAACGACGGAGGCGTATCCAGCACGATGTAATCGTATTCCTTCAACACCGGCGCAAGCGCATCCTTCAACCGGTAGGGCGCGTCGAACTGGCCTGCCAGCACTTGTTCCAATTTCGCCAGCGCCAGCCGCCCAGGCCCCAAAAAAAGCAGGGGATCTTTCGTCGCCTTGATTACCGCCGCCATCGCGGTTCGACTTTCGTTCAACACTTCGAACATGGATGTCGCAATCTCGCCTGAATTGTAAAACGCAATCGTGGAGTTTGCCTGCGGATCCAGATCAATCAAGAGCGTACGCTTGCCGCGGTTTGCCAGGGCGGCGGACAAATTGATCGCCGTCGTTGTTTTCCCGACGCCGCCTTTTTGATTCGCAACCGTGATGATGGCAGTCATGCTCTTCTGCCTCCGCCTATGCGCACGACAATTCGCGCCAACGCAATCCGGCAACCAGGTCCCTATATGTGGGTGCAGCTCGCAGAAAGCCCCCTAGGCCTAGGCTCACTCTACGTTCGCAACCCATTCTAGTGCAAGGGAAAAGTAGAAATTTAGCGCGCAGTCAGTGAAATCTTTACGATTCTGTTTCGGGACTGGTGTAGGTGCGTTGGAATTAGATGGCGGCGGCCTTCGCGAAGAGCCAAAACTGGAGCTGTCGCGCCACTCGATCGGCCAACTTCACGCGTGGAAATGAGACGCTAGAAGTCCAAGCCCCAAAATTCCATCGAAGCCCCTTGCAGTTCAAGACCGAGTTCCCATCCCGTGCGGCCCTCGTGCCCTCGCCAAATCAGGAGCGCTTGGCATTCATTCTTGTTCACAAGATTAATCAGCCGCAAGCGCTGCCCCACTGCGAAACCCTGGGGAACCACAGCCAGGCATCCCTTCGTGCTGGCGTCTACCGTATACCCTTCGACTCGCATCACGCGTCCCGACTCCGTCCATTCCACCGCCACGGGCACCCTGGAATTTACACGCACCCCGGCCCTGATAGTTTTCGCTCGCGCTTCGATACCGGACATGTCCTCAACACCCACGGTTCTCTCCTCAGTTCGCCGGAATGCAAGCGCCTAGCTGTTCGCCTTCTTGCGTCTCTTGCTTTGTGTGAAGTCAGACCAGTGCGCCGGTAGAAAAGCGCGCAAAATCAGCACTCACCGCAGCCTACGGGCGTCATTCTTCCCGGTCAATGGAACTTCCGGCCGAGGCACCTTCAAAGTTACCGCCCCCCTTCTGCCACGACCTGCTTCCCTGCCCTATTTACCTCAATCGGGCTCACCGCCGTTTGCTCCTTTTTCCCGCTCCGTTTACACTCTGTCCAATCCTTTTCCACTGATGATCCGTGTCAAGACACTCCGCGTCGAGCTAGGCCCCACTCTACGACTGGCCCTGCCGCTCGCACTCGCCGAGCTGGGCTGGATGAGCATGGCCATTGTGGACACGATGATGGTGGGCCGTCTTCCCAATAGCGCCGTGGCCATCGGGGCAATCAGCCTTGGCGGAATTTTGGTCAACGTGCTCTCCTTTTTTGGCGGTGGGCTGCTCGTCGGCCTCGATACCCTCGTTTCGCAAGCTTTTGGCGCCGGCCAGCGCGAAGATTGCCATCGCTCTCTCCTTCACGGAATTTACATAAGCTTGGTTCTCACGCCGCTCTTAATGGTCCCTGTCTGGTTCTTCGCACCCATTCTCCGCTCTGCCGGAATCTCGCCAGACGTCATCGCCCTTGCCGTTCCCTATTCCAAAGCCTTAGCTTGGGGGACCCTGCCGCTTCTCCTCTATTTTGCTGTTCGCCGCTGCATGCAAGCCATGAATATGGTTCGCCCCATCGCATTCGCTCTTATTTCCGCAAACCTGATCAATGCCGGCGGCAACTGGATCCTTATTTACGGCAAGTTTGGCGCTCCTGCCATGGGTACAGTAGGTTCCGGCTGGTCTACTGCGTGGGCGCGCATCTATCTCGCCGGTGTTCTCGTTGGCTTTCTTCTCTGGTACGATCGCCGCCACCGCACTCGTCTGCTGCACACCCCCATCGAGCCCGAACTACGCCGCATTCGCCGTCTTCTTGCCCTCGGCTTGCCCACGGCCATGCAGATCACTCTCGAAATTGGCGTTTTCGCCTTGGTGACAGCTTTGATCGGCCGTCTAGGCGCGATCCCTCTCGCCAGTCATCAAATTGCTCTCAATACTGTGTCCTTCACTTATATGGTTCCGCTAGGAATTTCCTCCGCTGCCGCCGTGCGCGTTGGCCAGGCCATTGGGCGCAGGAATCCGCAAGGTGCTGGCGACGCTGGTGACACCGCCATCCTTCTTGGCGCAGCGTTTATGACCTGCATGAGCCTCGTCTTGGTGATCATTCCGCGATGGATTGCCCGCGCTTATACGCCAAACGAAGCCATCATCCACAGTACGGTCATTCTGCTCGCTGCCGGCGCTGCCTTTCAGCTTTTCGACGGCCTTCAAACCGTTGCAACGGGAGCCTTGCGCGGCCTGGGAGACACACGCACTCCGATGTTCTGCCACTTCACCGCTTACTGGGTTATCGGTCTGCCGCTTGGTGCCTGGCTCTGTTTCCGCCGCGGGTGGGGAGCTTTCGGCCTCTGGTCCGGGTTAAGCCTTGCGCTGATCCTGATCGGAATTGTCCTGCTGGCTGTGTGGCGCCACAGAGTCCGCCACTTGATGCTCTCCATTCCGCAAGAGTGAGTTTGTCGCGGCTTACCTGCAGACGCAGAAGGAATCAGAGGAAGCTCACGCAATCAAAATGCGGACGGAAAACCTACATTTTATAGCGGCCCAGGTCATCGTCGGAAAGGTTTTCGAGCCAGTTCCGCAGTTGTTCGTTGGTGCTACGTTCCGTAATCGCGCTCGAGACCTTCGAATTTTTCAGTACTTCTTCATCCACAAAGATCGGGCAATCCACTCGCAGCGCCAGTGCAAGCGCGTCGCTCGGCCGGGAATCGATGGTCATCATCTGCCCATCGCGCTCGACCCAAATCAGCGCATAAAACGTGTCGTCCTTCAGATCGTTCACCACAATCTTGTGAACCTGCACTTCCAGTCCGAGCAAAACATTTTTTAGAAGGTCGTGTGTCATCGGCCGCGGCGTTTGCACCTTTTCGATTTCAAGCGCAATGGCGTTGGCCTCATAGACGCCGACCCAAATAGGAAGTATGGCGTGGCCCTGTACATCCTTCAGCACCACGATGGGCATGTTGGTCACGGGATCCATCATCAGGCCGCGGATTTTCATCTCCACTTCCATATGACCTCCCGTTGTAGCACAGACTTCAGTCTGTGCTCCCCTAATTTTGCATTCCTTCGCAACGAACGCCTTGATTCCCGTCCGCCGAATTCTCTCTCACCGCATATCTCGCGGCCATCACATTCGCCATTACACCACCTGCTCGCCCGCCAAACTGTTCGGCGTCGCTCCTGTCACCCGAACCCGCACGTACTTTCCCAGAAGCGCGTCCTCTTGGGAAGTGAAATTTATGACTCGATGACAGCTCGTATGCCCCGACCACTGATTTTCTCGCCGCGATTTTCCGCTCACCAGCACCTCGAACGTCTCGCCGGCCATCAATAAGTGTTTCTTGGTCTGAATTTCGCGTTGTTTTTCCTGCAACAAACCCAGCCTCCGGCTCTTCTCCTCTTCCGGAACAGCGTCGCTCATCGCCAGCGACGGTGTGTGTGGCCGGGGCGAATACTTGAACGAGAACATTCCGTCATACTGCACCGCATCGAGCAAGGTCAAGGTCTCTCCAAAATCCTCTTCCGTCTCGCCAGGAAAGCCCACGATAACGTCGGTCGTAATGCTAATCGGCCGCCTCGCGCCGCGGATTAGCTCAATTTTCTCGAGGTATTCCTCTCGGCTGTAAGTCCTTTGCATGGCTCGCAGCACTCTCGTCGAACCCGACTGCACGGGCAAATGCACGTGATTACAAAGTTTCGGCTGCTCGTCGATCGCGTCCACAATGTCGTGTGAAAAGTCGCTCGGATGCGAAGTCGTAAACCGCACTCTCTGGATCCCCGGCTCATCCGCCACGGCCAGCAGCAACTCCGAAAATCGCATCCTGCGCGGCGTCGGGTCCTTATAGGAATTCACCGTCTGCCCCAGTAGTTGCACTTCGGAATAACCCATCTCCGCAAGCTGCCGCACCTCGCGCAAAATCGAATCGCTTGCCCGGCTTCGCTCCGGCCCTCGTGTGTAGGGCACCACGCAATACGAGCAAGCCTTGTCGCAACCCTCGATAATCGTCAAATACGCCCGCCAGGGATTGTCGCGCCGCGTCATTTCCGTCTCGAACGTCTCGTCCGTGTCGGTGTCGAGGCCCGTCACGCGTTGATTCCCTGCTTCGACCCGCGCCAGCAGTTCCGGCAGTTTCCGGTAGCTGGCTGACCCGCACACCAGGCTCACCCACGGAGCTCGCTCAAAAATCTCTTCGCCCTCTTGCTGCGCCACGCAACCCAGCACTCCGATAATCCGCCCCTCGTTCTGTTTTGTGCGAAACTCTCCGAGCCGCGAAAAAACTTTCTGCGCCGCTTTTTCCCGAATGCTGCACGTGTTGTACAGGATCAACGAAGCTGCTTCCGGCGACTCAACTTGCTGGTAGCCTCGTGAAAGCAGCACGCCCGCCACCTTTTCCGAGTCGTGGTCGTTCATCTGGCATCCGAACGTCTCCAGAAAAAACGTCCCGCGCAAAACGCCCCGGTGCAAACCAAGTTCCGCCGCTGCCCCATTCAGGTCCGCGTTCTTTGTGCTGAAGGAACTGCCCGTGGGAAACTGAGGCCTGCCCGTCAATCTCTCTAAACCGATATCAAACGTTTTGCCCATGCCTGATTTTGAGTTTAACACACCTGTCCGCGCCTCTTCCCTCGCGCGAAACCTTGATTTGGCCTGCCAGAGCCTCCGAATATCCTTTCATCCTGTATCCAAAAAGGCAGCACAATTATTATTTCCTGCATCTCATTTGTTTGACCACCCTGTAGGCCTGTGCTACGTTTCTGAAGTCGGGAAAATTTATCTCTAACTGAGGGGTTGCATCATTCTCCTGCTCTCTGCGTTTCTCATCGCTGACCTCGGAAGTATTCTTGGAGAAACAGGCTGGGTTGCCCGCGGAATTTTGATCTTGCTAGGGGTTTTCTCCATCGTCTCCTGGGCCATGATCCTTCAGAAACTTGGACTCTTCGGCCGCATTCGCCGTCAAAGCGACCAATTCATTCGCATCTTTCGCGCCACGAAGGGCGTCGCCAATCCCCAGGCAATTGCTTCCGCTGGCTCCCCTTTCGCATCCGTCTACGCCGCCGGTTATCGCGAACTGCTAAGCCAAGTGGGCACCGGCAATCCGCAGCCGACTGGAAAACTGAAGAGCCTTCAGGCTGTCACCGTCAGCATGCAGCTCGCTTCCGCGGAAGAAGTTCGCCGCGTTGAAAAAGGCATGTCCTGGCTGGCAACCACCGGTTCCGTCACCCCTTTCATCGGCCTTTTCGGCACGGTTTGGGGCATCATCGACGCCTTCTCCGGCCTCGGCAATGCTGGCGCCGCCAGTCTTCGCGCCGTTGCGCCGGGCATCGCCGAAGCGCTCATCACTACCGCCGCGGGCCTCTTCGTCGCCATCCCCGCGGTTATCTTCTACAACCAGTTTTTGCAAAATATTCGCGAGCTCGCCCAGCGTCTCGATTCATTTGCCCTGGAAGTCGGTTCCCAGATCGAAAAAACTTTCACGTAGGGTTGCTGTTTGACGACCGCCATGAAGCAAACACACAAATCATGCAACACAACCCTTTTCGGAAAGGCCTGCTCGGTCTTCTCATGTAAGAGCGAGTTCGTCCCTTGCGCTTCTCATCTTTCAAATTTCCAGTCTCTAATCTCGATTTCCTAATCCTATGCCGCAACTCTCCAAACAAACGCAGAGCACGCTCTCCGAGATCAACATGGTCCCGTTCATCGACGTTGTTCTCGTGCTCCTCATCATCTTCATGATTACCGCCCCCATCTTGCAGTCCGGCATCGAAGTGGACGTCCCCAAGACGCACACCGTCAAGGAAATCGACGAGGTGCGTCTTGTCGTCACCATCGACAAAAACTCGCTCATCTATCTCGGCGACACGCCCGTCAACATCAACCGCCTCGGCGATCAGGTCAAAGCCAAACTCAAGAAGCCCCAGGATTCCGTCTTTCTACGCGCTGACGAAACCATCCCCTTCGGCACGTTTGCCAAAGTCGTTGACGCTTTGCGCGTCGCTGGCATCGATAACATTAGTATTGTCACGGAGCCCATCTCGGAACGCGCCCGTACGCGCTGATTATGTCCACAGCCGCCAATCCGGTCGACCGTCTGCCACCGCCTTTATTCCAAAGCGGTCTCGGCTTCCGAAAATTTCTGGTCTATTCCCTGATTCTTCACACCCTTCTCGTCGTTTCTATCGCCGCTTCAATTTATTTTCAGCTGACAGGCCCGCAATGGGGCGGCATCGGCGGTACCCAGGGCAGTGTTAAGGTGACCCTTGTTTCCGGTCCTCCCCCCGGCATCCCGATGATTACGAAGCCTACGATTACTGACAGTAAAGCCGTTGATGAGACCAAAGGCCTCTGGAGGGAGACGCCTAAACCCGAACCCAAGCCCGCGGAACCGAAGACGCCGGCGGAGGCCATCCCTGTCTTCAAGCACGAAAAACCTTTGCCTCAGTCCCACAAATCCAAAGTTGACGAATCCAAAATTATTCCTCCCGTCAACGCCGTCGATTACGGAAAGGGCGGACCGCCGCAGATCCCAACCAGTTTCGCAACGCAACCCGCGAGCGGTTCGGGTCCCGTCGCCGTCAACGGTCAGGGCGGGGGCGATTTCGCTTCGCGTTACGCCTGGTATGTCGAGGCTGTCCGCCGCCGCATCAGCCAGAATTGGCTCCAGTCCACCATCGATCCCGCCATTCGTGCCGCTCGCACCGCGCATTGTGTGATGACTTTCAGGGTTTATCGCGACGGTACCGTAAAAGAGATGCGGTTAACGCAAACTAGCGGCAACCTCTCGATGGATAATTCCGCGCAACGCGCGCTGCTCAGCTCCAATCCCATGCCGCCGTTGCCCAGCGATTACTCGGGTTCCTTTGTGGATGTCACGTTCGATTTTGACTTGTCTTTAAATCAATAGAACTGTTCCTTCTTCCACGCCTCGCGCGGACGAAAACAGGAGGTCATGGTGCTAGAGAAGTTCAAACGTTTCAATTGGCTGCTCGTCTTGCCCGTTCTCTTCCTCCTCGCTACTCCCTCTTACGCTCAGGAAAGCCACCCAGCCTGGTTCCAGACCGGCACGGGCCTCGGCGTCCAGACCATTCGCCTCGCCGTTGCCGATTTTGGCCCGCGTGCCGACAACGCGAAAACTCACTCCGAGCAATTCACGCAGATCGTCCGCGATGACCTGCAATTCAGCGGCATCGTCGAACTCGTTAGCCCCAGCTTCTATCCCACCCAGCCCACCACCATGCCCTCCGAGCTTCAGTATTCCGCTTGGACCGACCCACAGGTCAAAGCTCATTACGTCGCTTTTGGCAATCTCTCCGAAACCACTTCCGAAGTGGCCATCCAAGGCTGGCTCTATGATGTGACCAATCCCTCTTCCCCCGCCGTAATCGGCAAAGTCTATCGCGGCGCGCCCACTGACGCCCAGGTCCGCATTTTCGCGCACCAGTTCGCCGATGCCATCATCGGCATTCTGTCCGGAGGCTTGCCGGGCGTCGCGTCCACGCAAATCGCTTTCATCAGTGCTCGCACCGGTCACAAGGAACTCTGGATCATGGATTACGACGGTGCGAACCAGCGCCCCTTGACGCACCTCCGCACCATCTCGCTCATGCCTCGCTGGTCACCGGACGCCTCTCGCATCGCCTTCACCTGCTATGAGCCCTACAACGGCCTCGTGAGCGCGCAGATCTGCATGTATTCCATGGACCTCGCCAAAGTCGTTTCTTTCCCACATTTCCCTGGCACCAACAGCGCCCCTGCTTGGTCTCCCGACGGAAAACAGCTCATGTTCTCCTCTTCCATGCAAGGCACTCCGGATTTGTATGTCATGGACGTCAATGGCGGTAGGCCCAAGCGCCTTACCTTCTCGGGAATCGGCGGCGCCACTTCCCCCGCCTGGAACCCCAAGACCGGCCAGAGTGTCGTCTTCGTCAGCGACCGCGGCGGCATCCCCAAGCTCTACATGATGAACGCTGACGGCACCAACGTCACCAACCTGGATCTTCCCGACAAGGGCTATCTCATCGATCCCGCTTGGTCTCCCAACGGCCAATTGGTCGCCTTTAGCTGGCGCCGTCCCACCGGCAACTACGATATCTACATCATGGATCCCGCTTCGCAGCAACTGGTCGAGCTTACCCGCGACGAAGGTCGCAATGAACGTCCCTGCTGGGCGCCCGATGGCCGCCATCTTGTTTTCGAATCCACGCGCGCCGGCACTCGCCAAATCTGGACCATGCTCGCAGACGGCTCGCAGCCCCGCGAGCTTACCTTCTCCGGACACAACGAGTCTCCCAATTGGTCGCCCAAGTAAACCAAAAAACGTTGGAAAATAATTGGAACTTTCACCCCGCTCCGTGCATCTCAATTTTTGGTTGCTGTATCCCCTGCATGTTGCTGATAGGTGTTGCTTCTTGCGATTTTCGCTGGTAATTGTCTCTATGCGATGTATATTATATCGTGGTACGATGTATTGACTTTCACCCAGCCCGCTAGTGATTTGATTTCGGCTCTGGTGGGACTTTCAAGGGATTCTTAACGCTGAGGAGGATTCGAATGATTCGGGTTTCTAGCTCTCTGTACCGCGGGGCCATTCTTACTGCCGTTTTCGCTCTTGCTTTCGTAGCGGGCTGCAAAAAGAAAACGCCGACGCCGCCACCCCCACCGCCAGCTCCGGCTCCTGCGCCTGCGCGCCCGACCGTTTCGCTGTCGGCTAACCCAACCTCCATCACCAAGGGGCAGTCCTCGACCTTGAGCTGGACTTCCACTGACGCTACTACTCTCACCATTTCGCCGGAAGTCGGCGCAGTCTCGGCGCAAGGCTCGACCAGCGTCACTCCGTCCGATTCCACCACCTACACGATTACCGCCAGCGGTCCTGGCGGCTCGGCTGATTCCAGCGTTCGCGTCACCGTCGAAGCTCCGCCTCCTCCGCCTCCGGCTGGTCCCACGCTCAAGGAATTGTTCCTCCGCGATGTGAAGGACGCCTACTTCGACTTCAACAAAGCCGATATCCGTGATGACGCCCGCACTGCGCTCGGCCAAACCGCCGACTTCCTGCGGAATCATCCCGAGGTCAAGGTTGTCATCGAAGGCCACTGCGACGATCGTGGCTCGACCGAATATAACCTCGTCCTTGGCGATCGCCGCGCTGCGGCCGTCAAGGCCTACCTCGTCTCTCTCGGCATTTCCGCCGACCGTATGAAGACCGTCAGCTACGGCAAGGAAAAGCCCTTCTGCACCGAGGATAACGAGGAATGCTGGCAGTCCAACCGCCGCGGCCACTTCGTCATGGCCACGGATTAGCCTAGCGTACAACCACGTAACTGTTTCGATGACCGTCAGAGCCGCGTGCCCGAGCAATCTCTTGCTCGCGCGCGGCTCTGCCGTTAAAGTGAGTAAAGAGCTGCCCGGCTCCAGACGTACGGGCCGCTCAGCGACTACCAGCTAGCGCGTTTCTCCCTGGCCTGATTATTCGTCTGAGAAGTAGAAGCATCTGAGGAGGCTTTTCCATGCGATTTCGTAACATCTTCATCTTCGCCGCCGCTGTTTTTGCCGGCGCGCTCGGCGGCAGCATCATTGGCCCGCGTCCTGCGGAAGCCGTCGCCCGCGAAATCATCGACATGCAGCGCGACATCACCACGCTTCTCCAAGGTCAACGCGACATGACCACGCAGATGACCCAGGATCATACCGTCTTGAAGACTCTCGTCCAGCAAGCCAGCGACAATGTCGACAAGCTCAACGCTTCCATGGGCTCCGTACAAAAATCCGTTCAGGACGTCCAAGCCAACTCCGGCGCCCGTCTGGACACCATGTCCACCCAGGTCCAGGGCCTTTCCGATAATCTCGAGGAAATTAAATCCCGTCTCGGAAAACTAAACCAGCAGCTCGTCGACCTTCAGAGCGCCGTGCAAAGCATCGACGCCAAAATCTCCGGCACGGCTCCCGCGACAACCACTCCGGGCACAGCCGCTCCCGCTCCATCGAATGGAAGCGCCGCGCTCGCCCCTGTCGCCGCTCCCACTGCTGTTCCCAGCTCTCCCGCTCCCTCTGCCGACATGCTCTATTCCAACGGCCTGCGCGACATCACCAGCGGCAAATACGATCTGGCCCGCCAGGAATTCCAGGACTACATCAAGTATTACAGTGACACCGATCTCGCCTCCAACGCGCAGTTCTATCTCGGCGAAATCGCCTACTCTCAAAAGCAATATCAGGATGCCGTCATGGAATATGAAAAGGTGCTCACCGACTATCCGAAAAGTTTCAAACTCGCTCCAGCCCTCCTCAAAAAAGGCATGGCTCTCATCGAGCTGGGCCAGAAAACCTCCGGCGTCCGTGATCTCCGCGAAGTCGTCCGCCGCTATCCCGGCACCGAAGAAGAACGCCGCGCCCGCGCCAAGCTCAAGGATCTCGGCGTAGCCCAGTCCGCCGTGAACTAGCCCGCACCCATCTCCCGGCCCCAGCTTCGCTCTCCGCTACTCTGCTCCCCGCCTGAGTCCCGTCCAGCCTTCTTCCCATGCTTTTCTTCTCTGCGACCTCTGTGTCTCTGCGTTAACTTCCCTCTTTTTTCTCTCCCTTCTCTTCAGCTCTAGCTCACTCCCAGCAACAATCGGTCAATCCGCTTGCTCACATCCCGCAAATACGCCTCGTCCCCGCCATCCAACTCCGCAATCGCGCTCCCCGCATACCCGATCTCCGCAAACGCCGCCCGCACCGCTCCCCAATCCACATCTCCATCGCCCAAATTCACCCAAGCGTATCCATCCTGCTTCCGCTTGAAATCCTTCAAATGCACATTAGAAATGCTCTTCCCCAGCGTCCGAATCCAGTCCTGTGGATACCCATAAAGCACCACGTTCCCCACGTCGAACCACGACGTAATCCACGGGCTCTCAAACTCCGCGATATATTTCTTCATCTCCAGCGGACTCAGCAAAAATTTGTTCCACACCTCTTCAATCGAAATCACCACTTTCAATTCCGCCGCCAAGGGAATCAATTCGCGAATTTGCTTCTGCGACCGCGTCCATGCCTCCAAATACGTCGTCTCCGGATTCACCACCCCAGGCACCAGCAGCACCGCCTCCGATCCCCACAATTTCGCATTCCTCAGCGAAGTCCTCATCCCCTCCATGCTCTTCGCCACCACCGCCGCATCCCCCGACGACAGCGGATACTTCCAGTGATCCATGTTCATCACCGAATCGATCCGAATCCCCGCCCCCTCCGCCGCCTTCTTAATCTCTTCCGCCTCGTGCTCGTCCGGCGTAGTGTTCGCCTGCACCACCTCGAATCCCGCATCCCGCGCCATCTTGAATTTGTCTGCATAGCTCAATCCGCTAGGCAGCATGTCGTACACCAGCCCCTTTCTAATCGCCAACTTCCCCGTCGCACGCCCCGCCGAAGCAGCCTCCGAACCCGCCGTCGCATTTGTAGCTGGTGCGTTCTCGCGGCCGACCGCCGCCTCAGCCAGCGCCCCACCGCCAACCCCCAACCCCAAAGCCCCCGCCACTCCCGCCTTTACAAACTCCCGCCGCGATGTCTTCTTCATTTCCTGTGTTCTTCTTTCTCTGGTCGTATCTCTGCCTTTACCCTTTTCTCGGCTCTGCGAATCTCTGTTGACTCCGCGCCCCTGCGTTATCCTGTTCTTCCTTTTCTCGCCACTCGCCACCAGCCACTCGCCACTTCCTTACGCCAACTTCTCCAAATCAATCCCAGACTCCCACTTCTCCTCCGACCCCATCTGCTCCTCCCAGCTCACTTCCTTCCCCGTATACGCCGCTGTCCTCGCCATCATGCACGACACGGCCGACTCCACTCCCTTCGCCGCCTGATTATGGAATTGCCCGCTCGTAATGCTCTCCACAAACAGCCTCTTCTTCTCCGGATCAGCCTGCTCCAAATTCGAAGTAAACTTCCCCGTCGCCGAAAACCCCTGCGCATCTTTCACCGGAATCAACGGCGCCTGCCACGCTTCGTCTCCCCAAATCCCCAGCGGCCCCGTGTACGGCGATTGCGACGTCCCTTTCGTCCCAAAAAATCTCTCCGTCACGTCCCACCAGCCCTTCGCAAATTGCGTCGAGCTGAACGTCACGTCCACCGCGCCCGGATACGTGAACACCACGTTGTAATTCCCAAAGACGTCCCCATCTTTCGGCCGTCCCAGCCGTCCGCCCGTCCCCGACACCTTCAGCGGATGCCCCTGCATAATCCAGTTGCAAATATCGACCACGTGGATGTTCTGCTCCACGATGATGTCCCCCGAAAGCACGCGGTCGTAGACCCAGTTCCTCAGCCGCCATTCCGTCGGCGAAACTCCCGGCCACGCCGGCCGGTCCAAATACCCCGACAAATAATGCGCCTCCCCGCAAACAATATTTCCCAGTGCCCCGCCATGAATCCGTTTCACCATCTCTACAAACGGGGGACAATCCCGTATCTGGAATCCCACGTCCAGGCTCAACTTCCCTTCCGCCCGCTTCCCAATCTCCAGCACCTTCTTCGCCCCTGGCACGTCCACCGCCACCGGCTTTTCGCAATAAACGTGCTTCCCCGCCGTCACCACCGTTTCCAAATGCTGCGGATGAAAATAAGGCGGCGTAGCAATCACAATCGCGTCCACTTCCTTCGAGCCCGCAATCTTCTCAAACGCGTGCGGCCCCACAAAAAGTTGCCCCGCATCAATCGCCGCATATCCCTTCGCCTTCTGCATCTTGTCAAACACCCCGCGCGCCGTATCCAACTGGTCCGGAAACATATCCGCCAGCGCCACCACCCGCGCGCCCCCAGTATCCACAAGGTTCGTAGCGTCCTCCGTCCCCCGCCCTCCGCATCCCAGCAACCCCACGCGCACCGCCGAGTTCGCCTCCGTCCCCCATCCCCGTCCCGCCGGCATAAACATCACCCCTCCCATGCCGCCGTGCGCGATCGTCGGCGCGGCCAACGCAGCCCCAGCCACCGCCGCCGCCCCTCCAATAAATTCTCTCCGCCCCACCGCATTCCGTTCCTTCGCGTCACTCGCCATCTCATTCCTCCTTAGTCCTCAGCAGCGGGGACCGGTGTCATCCTGAGCGAAGCGAAGGATCCTGGCTTGATCTCGCCCGTGCAACCAACGACGCGATCAAAGGCAATCCCCGTCCTCGCTTCTGCAGTTGAACGACAGACAGCCGTTATCCCCGATGAAAATCCTCACTCAAATCCCGGAACCCCGGATTACTGGCCTTGATCAAAGCCAGTTTCTTCGCCCGAAGCCACCCTTTAATCTGCTTCTCCCGCGCAATCGCATTGCGCACGTCCCCAAACGGCTCAAACCACACCAACCGATTCACATCATATTTCTGCGTAAACCCTCGAAACAATTTCTGCTTATGCTCCAACACCCGCCGCTCCAGATTGTTCGTCACCCCAACGTACAGCACCCCAGTCGCCGAGCACAGAATATAAGTATGGTAAACGGCCATACCCGCGCATTCTGCCACGCGCCGCAATCTCTGTCATCCTGAGCCCCTATGTTTGTCATCCTGTCTATAACGACGTCGGTCCTGTCAAGACAAACCTCTCCGGGCACTTCCTGCGAAGTGTTTTCTCTTCACTTATAAGAATCTTTTTCTTCCTCGCGACCAAGGTTCGTGCCGTAATC
>JBARJI010000107.1:0-43233 GCA_049800195.1 Candidatus Acidiferrum sp. | reverse complement strand
GGGGGACAACGTGAGCTGCGAAGTGACGCTGATCACGCCGGTGGCGCTGGAAAAGGGATTGCGGTTCGCGATTCGCGAAGGCGGCCACACGGTGGGCGCCGGCGCCGTAACGGAAATCATCGAGTAATCGGATTTAGAGAGGGTTGTGGATTAATTAAATGAGACAAGGCGACAAAATTCGCATTCGGTTGAAAGCGTACGACCACCGCATTCTGGACCAGTCCACAAAGGAAATCGTGGATACGGCAAAGCGCACGGGCGCGGATGTTGCAGGCCCGATTCCTCTGCCGACGACGATCAATAGATGGACGGTGTTGCGGTCGCCGCACGTGGACAAGAAATCGCGCGAGCAATTCGAGATGCGCACGCACAAGCGGCTGATCGATATTCTTGAGCCCACACCGGACACGGTGGACGCTTTGATGAAGCTTGATCTTCCGCCGGGCGTGGACGTGGAAATCAAGGCGTTCGGGCACGCAGCAGCAAAGTAGCAAGAAGCTGGCAGTCGACAGTTAACAGTCGGCAGCAAGAAGGAAAACAGAAAAGTTCGCAAGAGAAATTCAGTGGGACGCAGCCAATACCAGAAGCAAGGCAAGCTGCGAAAGAGAGAGACGAAGCGATGGCGGTCAACGGAATTATCGGAATCAAGCTGGGCATGACGCAGGTCTTCCAGACCGACGGCACGCTCGTGGGATGCACGGTGTTGCAAGCGGGGCCGTGCGTGGTGGTGCAGCGTCGCACAAAAGAAAACGACGGCTACGAAGCCGCGCAGCTCGGCCTCGTCGAGTTTGTGAAGCCACAGCGCGTCAGCAAGGCAATGACCGGGCATTTCAAGAAGGCCAATGTCGCGCCTATGAAAGTGCTTCAGGAAGTGCGCATCGAAGAGTCGAAGGATGAAACGAAGGTTGGCGACCGCGTGCTGGTGGAGAATTTCACTCCGGGCGAGCTGGTGGACGTGAGCGGCGTCAGCAAGGGCAAAGGTTTTGCAGGCGGCGTAAAGCGCTGGCACTACGCCGGCGGCGACGCCACGCACGGCTCGATGTTTCACCGCGCGCCGGGCGGCATCGGCGGCAGTTCGTTTCCATCGCGCGTCTGGAAGAATCAGCACTTCCCGGGTCACATGGGAAATCAAAGAGTGACGGCCAAAAATTTGAAAGTCGTGAAAGTGGATACGGACGAAAACCTGCTATTGGTGCGGGGATCCGTGCCCGGG
Source organism: Candidatus Acidiferrum sp. (assembly GCA_049800195.1). GTDB lineage: Bacteria > Acidobacteriota > Terriglobia > Acidiferrales > UBA7541 > Acidiferrum. Next base: position 42,020 of record JBARJI010000107.1, on the reverse strand, counting down.
CCGAGCGGAACGTACATTTTTATCAGCAAGACGCGCAAAAAGAAGTAAGCGCCGCGGGTGTTTGTTGCGCGGGAAGTTTGTTCAGTTGGAAGATTCGGAGAAGGAAACGAAATTATGCCGGTCGTGGACGTAGTGAATTTGGATGGCAAGAAAGTGGGCGAAGTGGATCTCGCCGACGCGATCTTTGGCGCGAAGGTGAATCAGGACCTGCTGCACGAAGCGTCGCGCTGGTATCAACGCGAAATCCGCTCGGGCACCCACAAGACGAAAGATAAGAGCGAGGTGAGCGGCGCGGGGCGCAAACTGTGGCGGCAAAAAGGCACGGGCCGCGCGCGCGTCGGGTCGATTCGTTCGCCGCTGTGGCGCCATGGCGGAACGGTGCACGGGCCCAAACCTCGCGATTACAGCTACGCCTTGCCGAAGAAAATGTTGCTGGGCGCATTGCGTTCGGCGCTTTCCGCAAAACTGGCGGAACAGAAATTGACGGTTGTCGATGCGCTGCAACTCGATACGCACAAGAGCAAGGGCTTGCGCGAGTCGCTCGACAAGCTGAACGGCCAAAAGTCGGCATTGCTTGTTTCGCATGGCGAGAACCGTAATCTGGAACTCGCCAGCCGCAATCTCGAAGGCGTGAAGCTCGCCGCGCCGCACGGGCTGCATGTTTACGACGTGCTGAAGCACGATTTGGTGGTGCTCTCGAAAGATGCTGTAACGCGGCTGAGCCACACGCTCGATCCCGAGAAGCGGCCGGTGGTCGTTCCGGACGTGGAAACGATTGCACCCGCGGCAGCTCCGGCAAAGAAAGCAGCGGCGCCAAAAACCAAGTCGGCCGCGAAAAAAGCAAAGCCGGCAGCCAAGAAAGCTGCAAGGCCGGCAAAGAAAAAGGGGAAGGAATAAATCATGTCTGCCCCGCACTATCAAATCATTCGCCGGCCGATTATCACGGAAAAAGGCTTGGGTGTGAAGGAAACGCAGCACACCGTGGTTTTCGAGGTTTCCGCGACCGCGACCAAGACGCAGATCAAGGAAGCGGTGCAGCAGATTTTCAAGGTCAAGGTGGCCGCGGTGCGCACGTCGAATTTCGTGGGCAAATTGCGGCGGCGCGGCCAGAGCGCAGGTTTCCGGCGCGACTGGAAAAAAGCGTACGTAAAGCTCGCCAAAGACGAAAAGATGATCGAGTACGCGGAAAACTTGTAATACCGGGCCCCGGGCGAGCGAAACGAGATTAAGTAAGAGGTAAGAGGCAGCGATGGGACTGAAGAGCTTTAATCCATATACGGCGTCGCGGCGGTTTATTACCGTCGTGGACAAAAGCCACATCACCAAGCAAGAGCCGGAAAAAGCTTTGCTCGAGCCGAAGAAGCGCTCGGGCGGCCGCAACAATCACGGCGAAATCGTGGTCTGGCACCGCGGCGGCGGCCACAAGAAGCAGTACCGCCAAGTGGATTTTCGCCGCGACAAAGCCGGCATCCCGGCGAAAGTGGCGGCGATCGAGTACGACCCGAACCGCAGCGCGAATCTTGCGCTGTTGCACTACGCCGACGGCGACAAACGCTACATCCTTCATCCCGTGGGGCTCGAAGTAGGCGCCACGGTTTCGACGGGCGAGGGCGCGGACATTCTTCCGGGCAATGCGCTGCAGATCAAGCACATTCCTCCCGGCACGATGGTACACAACCTCGAGCTGAATCCCGGACGCGGCGGACAAGTGGTCCGTTCGGCGGGAGGCTCGGCGCAGCTTTTGAGCAAGGAAAGCGACATCGCTCTGGTGAAACTGCCTTCTGGCGAAGTGCGCAAGTTTTCGCTGGACTGTATGGCGACGGTTGGACAAGTCGGCAACCTCGACCATGAAAACGAAACGTTTGGCAAGGCTGGCCGCACGCGCTGGCGCGGCATCAAGCCAACGGTTCGCGGCGTGGCAATGAATCCCGTGGATCACCCGCACGGCGGCGGCGAAGGCAAAGTAAAGGGCAATCATCCCCAAACGCCGTGGGCGTTCCCGACGCTTGGCAAGAAGACGCGCAATAACAAGCGCACGGACCGCAACATTGTCGAGAGACGGAAGTAGAGGACGTAAACGAACGAGCGTGACGCAGCAAACGCTGGAAGCTGGGCGGTGATGGCAGAGCAGCCCGGTGAGAGCAAAAAGCGATGAGAGCAACACGAACAACGCGATCAGCAAGAGCAACAGGACGGCGAACATCGTTGCGGCGAGCAGCCGCGAAGCGCTCGGCCCGCGCCACGATAGCGGCGCCGAAGCGCGCACCGGTGAAGAGCGCGAAGCCCGCGCGTCCCGCAGCGAAGGTGGCAGTAGCGCCGCCGGAGCCGGTGCTGTACAAGCTGTGCAAGCCGGGCTGGGCGGTGATTGTGGAAAGAATTCCGAACGCGCAAGGCACGCGGTTTGTGTGCCCGTTTTGCCCGAAGTCGCATCGCGTTCCGGGGCCGGTACGGGGATTCAAGAAGATGCGGCGCGCGCCGTGGGGCCGCTTACGCCGAGTGGAGGAATAGGGAATCGATGGCACGCTCACTGAAAAAAGGGCCGTTTGTCGATGGCCACCTGCGTGAAAAGGTCGAAGGACTGAACACGCGGAACGAAAAGAAAGTGGTGAAGACCTGGTCACGGCGCTCGACGATCGTGCCGGAAATGATCGGGCACACCATCGCCGTTCACAACGGAAAGAAATTCATTCCCGTTTACGTGACCGAGCAGATGATCGGACACAAGCTGGGCGAATTTTCGCCGACGCGTTCATTCAAAGGCCACGCCGTGAAAGCGGCGCTCGAGAAGGCTGCTGGCGCGGCTCCGGCGGGCGGCGCGGCGCCCAGCGGAGCATCGGCAGGAGGCGGCGCAGCTGCGGCGCCGAAGGCATAACTCATGGCTGAGGCACAGACACAAGCTAGTTTGATCGAAGCGCATGCGCTGGCGCGGCACGTACGCATGTCGCCGCAAAAAGCGCGTCTCGTGATGGACTTGATTCGCGGGCAAAAAGCGCAGGACGCGCTACAGACGCTGCGCTATACGCCCAAGCGCGCCGGAAAGCACATCGAAAAGGTGTTGCGCAGCGCTATCTCGAATGCCGAGCGCAAGGCGGAAGACGCGGGCACCCCGCTCGACGTGGATGAGCTGTACGTTTCGAACTGTTTTGTGAATGAAGGACCGCGGTGGAAGCGGTTGCGTCCCGCGCCGATGGGCCGGGCGTTCCGCTACCAGAAGCGCACGGCGCATCTTTGGGTGGGCGTCGCCGAGCACCACATGGCCGCCGCCGAGCGCGTGGCGGCCAACATAGCCGAAGCGGAAGCGCAGAAGGGCGCGCGCGGCACGATGCGGCGCGTACGCAAAGCTTTAACCGGCAAGCAAACGCCGACGAAAAAGGGGAAGAAGTAATGGGACAGAAGACACACCCTTACGGGTTTCGCCTCGGCTACAACAAGCCGTTCAAATCGCGCTGGTACGCCGACCGCGATTACGCCGACTTGCTGCACGAAGACGTGAAACTGCGCCGCGAGCTGAAAGAGCGCTTGAAGAGCGCGGGCATCAGCTCGATCGATATCGAACGCGCCGCCAACAAACTCGTCGTGCGCATTTACACGGCGCGGCCGGGAATCATCATTGGCCGCAAAGGCGCGGAAATCGACAAGCTTAAGCAAGAAGTGCAGAAGCGCACCAAGCGCGAAGTGCACATCGACATTCAGGAAGTGCACCGCCCTGAACTTGACGCGCAACTCGTCGCCGAATCGATTGCGCTGCAGCTCGAAAAGCGCGTGGCGTTTCGCCGCGCGATGCGCAAAGCCGTGGACTCGGCTCTGCGTTTCGGCTGCAAAGGCATCAAGGTGCGCGTGGCGGGGCGTTTGAACGGCGCGGAAATCGCCCGCAAGGAATGGTATTTGCAAGGGCGTCTTCCGCTGCAAACCCTGCGCGCGGATATCGATTACGGCACGGCCGAAGCGCAGACGACATACGGCGTGATTGGCGTGAAGTGCTGGGTCTATCAAGGCGAAAACGTTCCGAAGCGCGCTTCGAAGATTCAGAAAGAGCGCGACGCCGTCGCGGCAGCATAGCCAGATTTAAAGCCGGCTGTTGCACTGCCGGTGAACTTAGAGAGCTTAGGGAAGCGAGAGCACAGCGATGTTGATGCCGAAGAAAGTGAAGTACAGAAAGCAGATGCGCGGCCGGCGCACGGGCAAAGCCTGGCGCGGCGGCGATCTCGCTTTCGGCGATTACGGATTGAAAGCCATGGAAGCGGCGTGGATCACCGACCGCCAAATCGAAGCTTCGCGCGTGGCCATTACGCGCTTCATCAAGCGCGGCGGCAAACTCTGGATCCGCATTTTTCCGGATAAGCCGTTCACGAAGAAGCCGGCGGAAACGCGCATGGGCAAAGGCAAAGGCGCGCCGGAAAAGTGGGTTGCTGTCGTAAAGCCGGGGCGCATCATGTTCGAAATGGCGGGCGTGGATGAAGCCATGGCCAAAGAAGCCATGGGACTTGCGGCGCATAAGCTGCCCATTCCCACAAAGTTTATTACTCGCACGGGGAGCTTTTAACTATGCCGCGGCGCATTGACAAAATTCGCGAAGCAGGCGTGAACGAGCTCGAAGCGCAGTTGAAAGATCTCACCGAGCAGATTTTCCGGCTGAAGTTCCAGCTTTCGACCGGACAGGCGGAAGCGCTGAAGCGCCTGCGCGAGTCGAAAAAGGATTTGGCGCGCGTCAAGACGCTTCTCCGCGCGCAAGAAATAGCGGCGGCTTCGAAGTCGCAAGCGGCAGGGAAGGCGTAATGACAACCGAAACACCAGCGGCCACAGAAACGAAGACGGACACGCGCGGCGAGCGCACCGTCCTCACCGGCAAAGTAACCAGCGCAAAGATGGAAAAAACCATCGTCGTTCAGGTAACGCGTCTGGTGCAGCACCCCAAGTATCACCGCGTGGTGCGCATCACCAAGAAATTTTATGCTCACGACGAAAAGCGTGCGGCGAAACAAGGCGACACGGTGCGGATTGTGGCTTCGCGGCCGCTTTCCCGCCTGAAACGCTGGCGGCTCAAGGAAGTGCTGACGCGGAACGCGTCGGCGCAGTAAACGGGACAGGGGAGCACACCGATGATTCAGATGCGAACCTGGCTGACGGTAGCCGACAATTCCGGCGCGCGGAAGCTGATGTGCATTATGCCTGTAGGCGGCGACGCTGGACTGAAAGCCGGTCTCGGCGACGTCATCACCGCGTCGGTAAAGGAAGCGACACCGGAAAGCCAGGTGAAGCAGGGCACGGTCGTCAAGGCCGTGATCGTTCGAATGCGGAAAGAGCGGCGCCGCAAGGATGGCACCTACATCCGGTTTGACGATAATGCCGCGGTTTTGATCAATGACGCCGGCGAACCCGTGGGAACGCGCGTGTTCGGTCCGGTGGCTAGAGAGTTGCGCGACAAAAAGTTCACCAAGATTGTCTCGCTGGCTCCGGAGGTTTGGTAAGCAATGACACTCAGGCATGAAAGAGCCGAGCGGCACACTATCAACATCCGCAAGGGCGACCAGGTGAAAATCATCGCCGGGCGCGATGCGGGTAAGACTGGACGTGTGCTCTCGATCAACGCGAGAAAGAATACCGTGGTGGTGGAGCGCGCCGCCATCATCAAGCGCCATACTCGGCCGAACCCGGGCAAGAACATCAAGGGCGGCATCATTGAAAAAGAAGGTCCGATCAACGTTTCGAACGTCATGATTGTTTGCCCCGGCTGCGGCAAGCATACCCGCGTGGGACACAACATTCTGCCGGACGGAACGAAAGTGCGCGCTTGCCGGCATTGCAACACCACGCTCGAGAAGTAGGGCTTGAAAAGCGAAGGACGAGGCAGAGAAGAGCGATGAAGACGCGATTGCACGACAAATACAGCAGCGAAACGGTGCCGGCGCTGATGAAGCGCTTTAGCTGGAACAACAAGATGGCCGTTCCGAAACTGCAGAAGATTACGGTGAATATCGGCCTCGGCGAAGCCAGCCAGAACGCCAAGCTCCTGGATACCGCCGCGGTCGAGCTCGGCCAGATTACCGGACAAAGAGCCATCATCACGCGCGCCAAGAAATCGATTGCGAATTTCAAAATCCGCAAAGGCATGCCCATCGGCTGCGCCGTGACGCTGCGCGGAGAAAAAATGTACGAGTTTCTCGACCGCCTCTGCAACGTGGTTCTGCCGCGCGTCCGCGATTTTCGCGGGTTGCCTTCGAACGCTTTCGACGGCCGCGGCAACTACACGCTGGGCCTCAAGGACCAGCTGGTGTTTCCCGAAATCGATTACACCCGCGTGGACAAAATCAAGGGCATGAACGTCACGTTGACCACGACGGCAAAGAACGACGAGGAAGGCCGCGAACTTCTCAAAGGTCTCGGAGTTCCCCTGCGCGTTCCTGGAGGAGCGCAATAAATGGCACGCTTGGCAAAAATCGCAAAGACTCACAAAAAGCCGAAATTCAAGGTGCGCATACGAAACCGCTGCCGCGTTTGCGGCCGCGCCCGCGGATATATCCGCAAGTTCCAGATGTGCCGCATCTGTTTTCGCGGCATGGCGCTCAAGGGTGAAATTCCCGGTGTCGTGAAAGCCAGCTGGTAGGAGATTTAGGAGAAACGATGCAAACGGATCCCATAGCCGATTTTTTGACGCGCATTCGCAACGCCACCGCCGCCAAGCACCAGCGCGTGGATGTGCCCGCGTCCAAGCTCAAGACGGAAATTGCCCGCATCCTCAAGGAAGAGGGCTACATTTCTACCTTCAAGACCGTCGACGAAAACAAGACGCGCAAAGTGTTGCGGGTTTTCCTGAAGTACACGCCGGACCGCCGCAGCGTCATCACCGGCATCAAGCGCATTTCGCGCCCCGGCTCGCGCCGCTATCTGGGCGCAACCGATATCCGCCCCGTCGTGGGCGGCTTGGGCATCAATATTTTGACGACGCCCAAAGGTTTGATGAGTGGACGCAGCGCCCGCAAAGCCAAAGTCGGCGGCGAAATTCTTTGCGAGGTTTGGTAGTAGTTTTGAAAAAAGGATTTGAGGATTAGAGATCAATGTCACGTATCGGACGCAAACCAATTCCAGTTCCCGCGGGCGTGAAAATCGCGCTGCAGGGCGGCCAAGTCGATGTGCAAGGCCCCAAGGGTAAGCTCATCGTCCCGCTGCCGCGCGGCATCACGTTCCAGCAAAAAGACGGCGTGCTTACGGCTATTCGCGAGACCGAGGATCACCGCGCGCTCCACGGCCTGGCCCGCGCTCTCGTGGCCAACGCCGTTCACGGCGTCACGCAAGGCTTCAAGAAGGATTTGGATATCGTGGGCGTCGGTTACCGCGCCGAGCTCAAAGGCAAGTTCGTCGCCTTCGCTCTTGGCAAATCGCATCCTATCGAGTTTCCGGTTCCGGAAGGAATCCAGATCACGGTGGATAAGCAAACGCACATCGTGGTCAGCGGCGCGGACAAAGGCAAAGTCGGACAAGTGGCCGCAGATCTTCGTGCGTTGCGTCCGCCCGATCCGTACAAGCAAAAGGGCGTGCGCATTACCGGCGAACGGCTGAAGAAAAAGGCCGGCAAAGCCGGAGCCAAAGCCGGCGGCGCCGCGTAGATTTTTGTGGGCCGCAAGGCCCGCGCGAATTTGTACGGGCGCAATGCATTGCGCCCATCTGGGCACGATTTGTTTTTTCGGAGTTTGGCAGGGTTTAGGATTCAGGAGAAGAAACAGTGGCATCGGCAAGAGTTCGCAAGCTATCGAAGAATCTTCACCGCCTGCGCGTTCACGAGCGCGTACGCCAGCGCGTCGAGGGCACCACGGAACGCCCGCGTCTGTGTGTCTACCGTTCGCTGGGACACATTTACGCGCAGGTGATCGACGACCGCAGCGGAAAGACCCTCGTTTCGGCCAGTTCCGTGGACGGCGAAACGAAAAAGAGCTTGAAGGGTGGCGGAAACATTGCGGCGGCCAAAGTGATCGGCAAGACCATTGCCGAACGCGCGAAGTCCGCCGGAGTCAGCAAAGTAGTGTTCGACCGCGGCGGTTACAAGTATCACGGCCGCGTCAAGGCGCTCGCCGACGCGGCGCGGGAAGCGGGGTTACAGTTCTAAGCCTATGTCGAAGCAAATTTTGCGAGACAGTTTAGCGGTACGCAGGCTCTTGGAGGTGAATCCGTCCGACCTGAAAGACGACGTGATTGCCATCAACCGCGTCACGAAAGTCGTGAAAGGCGGCAAGAACCTCAGCTTTTCGGCGCTCGTCGTCGTTGGCGATAGCCACGGCCATGCCGGCTTCGGAATGGGCAAAGCCCGCGAAGTCCCTATGGCCATCAAGAAAGCCATCGAACAAGCCAAAAAGAATTTGATCAAGCTGAATTTGAAGGGCTCGACAATTCCCCATCAGGTGCTCGGACGGTACGGCTCGGCGCAAGTTTTGCTCAAGCCCGCTCCAGACGGCACCGGCGTGATTGCCGGCGGTCCGGTGCGTAAAGTCATGCAAGTGGCGGGGATTTCCAACGTGCTGACGAAATCGCTGGGCACCTCGAATCCACACAACGTCGTGAAAGCCACGTTCGCCGCGCTGTTGGGCTTGAAAGACGCCGCCCAAGTAGCGGAAACGCGCTCGAAAACAGTCGACGAAATCAGCGGCCGGTATCAAAAAGCGGCCGCGGGTGAGAACAACTAATGGCTGGCAAAAAGAAATCAAGCGAAGAAAGAATCGGCAAAGGCAAGGGTGGCACCGTCAAGGTCAAGTGGGTAGTGAGTTTTATCAGCTGCACGGATGATATGCGCCAGTGCATCCGCGGCCTCGGGTTCCGCAGAATGCATCAAGTGGTCGAGCGCGAGGACACCCCGGCGGTTCGCGGCATGATCCACAAAGTGCGGCATCTCGTGGAAGTGGTGGAGTAAAGCGATGGCGAAAAAAGTTTCCCGCGGCCGTACCGCCGCCAAGAAGACGGGACATGCGAAGCCGGCTTTCAGCTTGTCGAATTTGAAGCCGCCGAAAGGTTCCCGGCATCGCAAGGTGCGCGTCGGGCGCGGCATGGGCTCGAAACTGGGCAAGACCTCGGGTTCAGGCGACAAGGGACAAAAATCCCGCCGCGGCTATTCGCGCCGTCGCGGATTTGAAGGCGGCCAGATGCCGCTGCACCGCCGCATGCCGAAGCGCGGGTTTCACAATCCGTTCGGCGTGACGTACTCGGTGGTGAACCTCGAGGAGCTGAACGTTTTTCCGGCTGGCGAAACGGTCACACCGGAACTGTTGCGCGCGCACGGCTTTGTGCGGCGCGCCACGGACCCGATCAAAGTTTTGGGCGATGGCGAACTGAAAGCCAAGCTGGCGATTCACGCGCATGCCTTCAGCGCTTCGGCCAAGGACAAGATCACCAAAGCAGGTGGCACCTTCGAGGTAGTAGCGTAACGCAATAGGGTAACGGGGAATCGCAGGGCAAACGTATGAAACGATTTGTCGAAGCTCTCCAGAACATGTTCCGCATCCCGGACTTGCGGAACCGCGTCTTTTTCACGCTGGCGTTGCTCGGGGTGTATCGCATCGGCGCGCACATTCCGACGCCCGGCATCAATGCGGGCGTACTCGAGCAGATTTTCAGCCAGGCGCAAGGCTCCGTTCTGGGCATCTTCGACCTTTTCACCGGCGGCAGTTTCCGAAAGCTCACGATTTTTGCATTGGGCATCATGCCGTACATCACGGCCTCGATTATCCTGCAGTTGATGCAGGTGGTTTTTCCGTACCTCGAGCGCCTGCAAAAAGAAGGCGAGCTCGGACGCCGCAAGATCACGCAGTACACGCGGTATTTGACGATCCTGCTCAGCGTCATCCAATCGCTGACGATTGCCTCGACTCTCGAAGCCACGAATATGAGCGGCCAGTCGCTCGTATATCACCCGGGCTTGAGCTTCATCTTGATGACCATCCTGACGCTCACCACCGGCTCGGCGTTCATCATGTGGCTGGGCGAGCAGATCAGCGAGCGCGGCATCGGCAACGGGATGTCGCTCATCATTTTCGTCGGCATCGTCGTCGGCCTGCCCCATGCCATCGGCGATCTGTACGACAAGGCCGCGAACCGGACCTGGGGGCCGTTTACCGGGCTGGCGCTTATTTTTCTTCTAGCTCTGATGGTTGCGGTCGTCGCTTTCATCGTGTTCGTGGAAGGCGGGCAGCGGCGCATTCCCGTGCAGTATGCCAAGCGCGTCATCGGACGCAAGGTCATGGGCGGGCAATCCTCGTATCTGCCTTTGCGCGTGAATTCCGGAGGCGTGATTCCCCCGATTTTTGCGAGTTCGCTGCTGGCGTTTCCTGCGACGGCGGCCCTGGTCTTGGGCAGCCGGTGGGCCTTCGTCAACACGATCAAGGATCGCCTGCAATGGGGCGAGCCCCTCTATACCGTCGTGTACGTCACGATGATTATGCTGTTCTCGTTTTTTTACGTGGGCATCGTTTTCAATCCCACGGAGCTTGCGGACAACATGCGCAAGAACGGCGGATTCATTCCGGGAATCCGGCCGGGGCGCAATACTTCGGATCACGTCAGCAAGATTCTGAAGCGCCTCACTTTCATTGGCGCGGTTTATCTTGCGATGGTTTGTCTCCTGCCGGAATGGATGATGGCCGGTCTGCACCTCGACCATCTCGGATGGGGCATCGGCTCCTGGTTTGACCGCCACTTCCCCGTATGGTTTCTGAAGGGCTTGGGCGTGCAGTTCTATTTCGGCGGTACGTCGCTATTGATCGTCGTGGGCGTGGCCATGGACACGATCCAACAGCTCGAAGCCCAGCTGGTCATGCGGAACTACGACGGCTTTGCTCGAAAGGGCCGGTTGCGCGGCCGGCGGTAACTCTATGGCGACGAGCCCAGCGGTGCCGTTAAAGCGGCCGCCGGAAGAGCTCAATCGCGCCGTGATTTTTCTCGGGCCTCCGGGCGCGGGGAAAGGCACGCAAGCGAAAAAGCTTGCGGCCAAGTACATGGTGCCGCATCTTTCGACTGGCGACATGCTCCGCGAGCACATCGCCAACGGCACGCCGCTTGCGGCCAAGGCCAAGCCGATTATGGAGCGCGGCGAGCTTGTTCCGGATTCGCTGGTGCTTAAGATGGTGCGGGAACGTATCGAGCGGCCGGATTGCTGGCACGGCTTCGTGTTCGACGGTTTTCCGCGGACGGTCGCTCAAGCGCATTACTTGGGCGAGCTGTTGAGGCAAGGTGGATTTCGGCGGCCTTTGGTCATTCATTTGGTGATCGATACGGCGCTGATTCTGCGCCGCATCACCGGTCGGCGCATGTGCAAGATCGGGGGCGAGATTTATAATCTTTACGAGCGCCCGCCGGAGGTTGAAGGACGCTGCGATAACGACGGCGGAGAGCTCGTGCAGCGGCCCGACGACCGGGAAGAAATTGTTGCGCCGCGGTTGCAGGCGTACCACAAGCAGACCGAGCCGCTGGTAGCGTATTACCGCAGACTAGGCTTGCTTCACGACGTGGATGCGTCGAGGAACGTGGATGACGTGGAACAGCAAGTGTGCCGGACTTTGCAACTCGTGCGCGGAAAGCTTTAGCTGGCCTGGAAAGGGCTGCCAGTAGAAACGATGTCGATTTATCTGCGAAGCACCGAAGAGCTGGAAAAGATGCACCGCGCAGGGCTCATCGTGCACGAAACTTTGACGGCCCTGCGAGATATGGTGCGGCCGGGGCTGACGACGATGGACCTCGAGAAATTTGCCGAGGCAAAAATCGCCGGGGTGCCAGGCAAAGCGGCGTTCAAGGGATACCGCGGTTACCCTTGTTCGCTGTGTACTTCGGTGAACGGAGAGATCGTTCACGGGATTCCGTCGCCCAAGCGCAAATTGCGCGAGGGAGACATCGTCTCGATCGATTTCGGGATGGAAGTGGAGGGATATTTCGCGGATTCGGCGGTTACCGTTCCGGTCGGCAAGATTCGGCCGGAAGTGAAGAAGCTGCTGGATGTAACCCGCGAATCGCTCGATCGCGCCATCGACAAGATGCGCGCTGGCAACCGCCTCGGCGATGTCGGCCACGCGGTGCAAAGCTGGGTCGAGCAACACGGTTATTCGGTGGTGCGCGAGTTTGTCGGGCACGGCATCGGCACGAAGATGCACGACGAACCGAACCTGCCGAACTACGGCGAAGAAGGGCGCGGCGCGCGTCTGCAAGAAGGCATGGTCATTGCCGTCGAGCCCATGGTCAATGCGGGCCGGCCGGAAGTTCGCATGCGGGACGAGTGGGTGGCGGAAACAGCCGACGGCAGCCCCTCCGCGCATTTCGAGCATACGGTAGCCGTCACGGCCAACGGCCCATGGATTTTGACGCGGCCAAAAGAGATGACCGGCCCGTCGTGGTAAAGATTGTGGGCCGTCGTGATGAGGGTTTGTAGGGGCACGGCACGCCGTGCCCACTGTTAGCAGGTGCAAGACAGCGACTGGGTTTTAACCCGGCGCTGGTAATGCAGGAGATTATGGCGAGACCCATTCGCGAGAAAAAAGAGAAGGGCGACTCCGGCAATCCCAAAGAGGACGCCATTGAAGTCATGGCCACGGTTATCGAGCCGCTGCCCAACGCGATGTTTCGCGTCGAGCTCGAAAACAAGCATCAGGTGCTGGCGCACGTTTCCGGCAAGATGCGCAAGAACTTTATCCGTATTCTGGCGGGGGACAAAGTAGCCGTCGAGCTTTCGCCGTACGATTTGACGCGCGGCCGTATCGTCTATCGCTACAAGTAGTTGTAGTGGCGGGTCTTCAGACCCGCGATTTTGGTTCTGCGACTTTGGAAGGGGCTAGATCATCTAATGCCCCTGGTTTGTGGGGCTCGCGGTTTCTGGCGGGCCGCTGGCCGCCGAGAGCGGCTGGAATGAGGGCATAGGCAATGAAAGTACGGGCATCGGTAAAAAAGATTTGTGACAAGTGCAAGGTGATTCACCGGCGCGGAGTAGTGCGCGTTATCTGCGTCAATCCCAAGCACAAGCAGCGCCAGGGTTAAGGAGACAGAATGGCACGCATCGCAGGTGTTGACCTTCCGCCGCAAAAGCGCCTTTGGGTCGGGCTGACTTCGATCTACGGCATCGGGCAGGAGCGCGCGAAAAAGATCGCCGAAAAGGCGGGCGTCGATTTCACGAAGAAGATCCGCGACTTGACGGAAGATGAAGTGAATCATCTTCGCCAGGAAATTGAAAAAGAGGGCCGCGTGGAAGGCGATCTCCGCAAGGAGATCCAGATGAACATCCGCCGGCTGATCGAAATCCAGGCGTACCGCGGCATCCGGCATCGCCGCAATCTTCCCGTCCGCGGACAGCGCACGCACACGAACGCGCGCACGAGGAAAGGCCCGCGGCGCGGCGCAGTGGCGGCGAAGAAGAAGACCGTCGGCAAGAAGGGCTAACAGTATTTGCTCGCGGGGGCACGGCACGCCGTGCCCGTCCGAATGGGGTTTGAGATTTGGCGGCATCAGAAACGGAGTGAACAGTGGCAAAAGAACAAAAAGGCGCGGTGCCGGACGCAACAGCAGCGCCGGGAAAACCGGCGGCAGCGGCAAAGCGCAAGAAGGAATTCAAGAAGAAGCGCGAACGGCGCGTCGTGCCGCACGGCATCGTGTACGTGGCGGCCACCTTCAACAACACGCAGATCACCATCTCGGATACGGATGGCCGCGTGATGTGCTGGTCGTCAGCTGGAGCCATCGGCTTCAAAGGTTCGCGCAAGGGCACGCCCTACGCCGCGCAGCAGGCTTCCCTGGCTGCCGCGGGCGTGGCTCGCGACCAGTACGGCATGAAGAGCGTGGAAGTGCGCGTGAAAGGGCCGGGCTCGGGACGCGAGTCCGCCGTGCGTGCGCTGGCCGCCGCTGGATTGCACATCGTGCTGATTCGCGACGTGACCCCGATTCCGCATAACGGCTGCCGTCCTCCGAAAAGGCGCCGCGTTTGATGCACCATTTTATGACGCAAGAGATTCAACGAGACAAACAAGCAGTTCCGTCTCGCCAGAGTTTTGGGAAGGGAGAATAGAAGTTGGCAAGACACCGAGATGCAGTCTGCCGCCTGTGCCGCCGGGAAGGGCAGAAGCTGTTTTTGAAAGGGCTGCGATGCTTTACGGAGAAGTGCGCGATCGAGAAGCGCAACTTCATTCCGGGACAGCACGGCCAGTCGCGGCGGCCCAAAGTCGCCGGCTACGGCTTGCAGTTGCGCGAAAAGCAAAAGGTCAAGCGCACCTACGGCTTGCTCGAACGGCAGTTCCGTTCGTACTTTGAAAAGGCCGTCCGCGCCAAGGGTCCGACGGGCGAAAACCTGATCATCACGCTCGAGCGGCGTCTGGACAACGTGGTGTGGCGCGCGGGATTGGCGTCCTCGCGTTCGCAGGCGCGCCAGCTCGTGTTGCATGGGCACGTCCGCGTCAACGGAAAAAAGGTCAACATTCCTTCTTATCTCGTGACCGTGGGCGAAGAAGTGGCCATCAAGGAAAAGATGCACCAGAACGCCATGGTCCTCGAAGCGCGCAACGTGGCGCAGAGCCAGAGCGCGGTGCCATGGCTCGAACAGGATCGCGAACAGTTCAAAGCCAAGGTTGTGGCATTGCCGAAACGCGAAGACGTGCAGACGCCGCCGATCAACGAACAGTTGATCGTGGAGTTGTACTCGAAGTAAGCCACGGCCGGCCTTGGTAGGCCGCCCCTAACAGGCTCCGCGCCCGGCGGTACCGGGCAAGCAGCACGGCTTTAGGCCACCGATAGTTTCGGCGGCCAGAAGGAAGGAACACGATGTGGAAGGGTTTTCAAAAGCCAAAGCGACTTGCATCTGAGCTCGAATCACTGACCGAGAAGTACGGGCGGTTTTCCGCGCAGCCGTTTGAACGCGGCTGGGGCACGACGGTCGGAAACGGCCTGCGGCGTGCGCTGTTGAGCTCGATTGAGGGCGCCGCCATTACCGCCGTCAAAATCGAAGGAGTGCTGCACGAATTTTCCTCGATTCCCGGCGTGGTGGAGGATGCGACGGACATTATCCTGAACCTCAAGCAAGTGCCGATCAAGCTGAATACGGATCTGCCGAAGACGATTTTCTTCAACGTCGATCATCCTGGGCCGGTAACCTCTGCTCAGATCGAGGAAGACGCGGACTTCGCGGTGCTCGATAAGAGCGTATACATCGCGACGGTCAGTGAAGGCGGCAAGCTGCAAATCGAGATGCGCGTCAAGAACGGCCGCGGCTACGTGGCGGCGGACCGCAACTACGACGAAGATCTGCCAATCGGCTACATCCCGGTCGATAGCGTCCACTCACCAGTGCGCAAGGTCAACTACTCCGTCGAAGCCGCTCGCCTCGGCCAGATGACCGACTACGAAAAGCTGATGATCGAAGTTTGGACGAATGGCGCGATCACCCCGCAAGACTCCATCGGATTGGCCGCGAAGCTTGTGAAGGATCACATGAGCATCTTCATCAACTTTGAAGAGCCCACCGAAATGGCGGAACTCCCGCAGGAAATCGCCAACGATCCGCGCCTCGAGCATCTGGACCGTTCCGTGGAAGAGCTCGAACTTTCCGTGCGTTCCTACAACTGCTTGAAGAACGCCAACATCCAGACCATCCGCGAACTCGTGCAAAAGAGCGAGAACGAAATGCTGAAGACCAAGAACTTCGGCCGCAAATCGCTCAACGAGATCAAGGATATACTGACCAAGATGGGCCTCAGCCTGGGCATGAAGTTCGACGAGCACGGCCGCATCATCTGGCCGCCGCTGCCGAGCCAAACGGCGCCGCCAGCAGCCGATGATTCCATCGCCGGCGGACTGTAGAAGAAGCCAAAGCTCGCAGCCGGCAGTTCACAAGTGAATCTGACGGCTGCGGCGTCGAACAAGAACACTTTCACGGCCTGCCGTTGGTGCAGGCCGTTGCAAAATAACGGACGGCAAAGGAACAGACGATGCGGCATCGCAATTCTGGATCAAAACTTGGACGCAACCCCTCGCACCGGCGTGCGACGCTGCGCAACCTGGTCACCAACTTGTTTGAGCACGGGCGAATTACCACCACGCTGACGCGCGCGAAGGCGACGCGGCCCGTGGCGGAGAAGATCATCACGCTCGGCAAGCGCGACACATTGCAATCGCGGCGGCAGGCGGCCGCGTACCTCATGACCCCCGCCGTCACCCAGAAACTCTTCGGCGAAATTGCTCCGAAGTTCGCGGACCGCGCCGGCGGCTATACGCGGATTATCCATGCGGGCATCCGCGTGGGCGACGGAGCCAAAGTCGCCATCCTCGAGATCGTCGGCTACGAGCTAAAGAAAAAGGAAAAGAAAGAAAAAGCCAAGAAGGAAGAGCCGGAAGCCGCCGCCAGCTAAAGTGCGTCCCTGTACTGGCTGGTTCTCATTCTGTCATACATTTTCCGCCCGTCGCGGCCAAGCCGCGGCGGGCGTCTCGTTTTGTCCCAGCAGTCCCTGCCCGTAACCCCCCTCTTTTCTGTAAATGTTGATTTTAAAGGACTTTAGATGCCGCATTCCGTAAGCGTCTCTTCGCTAGGGCAAGCCTCGCGCGCCGGCGGGAAAAATCACGGGGTCTTGGGGGCTCGCTAAGCGCTAAGAAAGTAGAGGGCGCAAGAGGCAACGGGAAAAGTTGGGGAGAGCTGTGACCCGGCATCAATGCCGCTAAACAAGCGTGGGCTGAAGAGAAATTTCTCGGACCTGTACCTAATCGGGCATATACATATATGTCAAAAGTGTCGCAGCGGCGGACGGAAAAACCGCCCGGATGCGCCGAAATCCCTCTAGAAATTGCCCACTTTTGCGGCTTGTTATGGCATTTCTCGGGTGGCGTGCGCCGGTAACAGGACAATCCTCAAGCAGATTGACGCAGCTGGTTATTGTTTTTGTGGGCACAGGCCATGAGGCTGTGAATTGATTTGCTGAGAAGGCGCAACGTATTCTGGTCGGGCAAAAGACAAGGCTCCGGGCCCACCGCCGACGTGGTGAGTCCGCAATCGTATCGTTCTGAAAACAGTTCAGGTTCCCGCACAAGTTAGTGGTGTGCGAGGGGGTAGCCTGGACAGCTTCAAATTCTGCCGGAGCCTCTCGTGGCGAGAAACGCAAGGAGAAATAAACGGTTATGAAAGCCGCCCTAAAGCTTTTGTTTTTGATGTACTTAACGGCGATTTTGGCGCTCGTAAGCGCCTGCAGCGGTGTGCCTGGGACCTCCGGCGGCGGCGGCACCACTACGACTGGGCCATTCACCATCGGCGGGACGGTGAGTGGGCTGACAGGCACGGGGCTCGTTTTGCAAGACAACGGGGCGGATAACCTCTCCGTCACCGCGCCCGGCGGCAGCTTTATGTTCCCGACCTCCATCGCCAACAATGGGAGCTATCTGGTAACCGTTCTTACGCAGCCTACCAATCCAACGCAAACTTGTACGGTGTCCGCGGGGAACGGGACTGCAACGGCGAATGTAACCGCCGTCGCGGTAACGTGCACCACAGTTTCTGTGACCGCCACCATCGGCGGCACCGTTTCGGGACTCGTCGCTAACTCGAGTGTAGTCCTGCAAGATAACGGTGGCGACAGCCTCACGATTACGGCGAATGGAGCTTTCACCTTCAAGACTCCGGTGACTGGCCCGACGGACGCTTACGCCGTCACGGTTCTGACGCAGCCCGTCAACCCCAATCAGATCTGCACGGTGGCCAATGGAAGCGGAACGGCCAGCGCAAACGTGACCAATGTCGCGGTGACTTGCGTATTGAGTTACAGCATCGGCGGGACGGTGACCGGTCTTGTCGGCAGCGGCTTGATCCTGGAAAACAGCAGCGATTCCGAACAGCTAAAGATTAGTCCCGCGAATGGGAATCAGGCGTTCACATTTACAGAGCTGGTTCCTACCGGCACGGCTTACACCGTGACGATCTTCGCACAGCCTACCTCGCCAGCACAGACTTGCGTGGTGACCACCGGCACGGGCAGCGGCACTGCGACCGCCAACGTCACGACCGTGGCGGTGGTCTGCCCAGCGATAACGTACAGCGTCGGCGGAACCATCGTTGGCCTTGCGGGGATTGCCCCCAGCAATGGCCCGCTCACGGACAACAGCTTCGCTTTGGAAAACAACCTGGGTAACACCCTGATCGTAACCGAAAACGGGCCGTTCACTTTTGCCACACCCGTGGCCCTCAACGACCAATATGAGGTTTCGGTCTTTACGCCTCCCAGCACGCAGACCCAAGGCTGCACGACATGGGACTATAAAGGGGTGGTGACAGAAAACATCACGAACATCGTGGTCGATTGCGCCCATGACGATTGGACGTGGATCGACGGCACGGATATAGCGGGCACCATCACGCAACCACAATATGGATCTTTCGTATCTTCCGTGCCCACGACTATTCCGAATCCCTATACCAACACTCCTGGCGCGCGATACGCCGCCGCCGGTTGGACCGACAACGCCGGAAATATGTGGCTATTCGGCGGGGAAGGCTGGGAATTGTCTGGCTCCTCTCAGCCCGCCACGCTGGATGCGCCCATGAACGACCTTTGGGTTTGCCCGCTCGTTTCCGATCAATGCCAATGGCAGTTGGTCGGCGGCTATGATCCGACAGTGGTCGGCACCACCACAGTTGGCGGGGAGGTTATCGCCAACGCGGAAAACGAAAACCAGCTCGGCTTCTATTCCAGTGTGGGAACCGCCGGTACACCTGGAGGACGCTACGGCTCGGCCACCTGGACCGACGGTTCCGGAAATCTATGGCTCTTCGGCGGCAATGGGAACTCCGCCAGCTCGAGGGGATTGCTCAACGACCTTTGGGAGTTCAATATCAGCAGTTACACAGGTGCCTACAACAGCCTTACGGGAGCGCCCTTCACCTCTACTCCGGGCCAATGGACCTGGGAAGGTGGAACCAGCTCAACCAACCAAGCAGGCATTTACACGGGAGCTGCGGGAACGCTCGTCCCTGGTGCTCGCGTGAACTCCGTCACCTGGAAGGATGCTGGCGGAAACTTCTGGCTCTTCGGCGGATATGGCTACGACTCAAACGGGAATGTAGGATTCCTCAGCGACCTGTGGGAGTACACAGGTGGCAACTGGGTCTTCGTGTTGGGCAACAAGACCACAAACCAAAACGGTGCCTATGGCCAAGTGGGAACCCCGGCAGCCGGCAATCTTCCCGGTGGACGCCAGGAGGCCGTGGGCTGGGCCGATACGAATGGAAATCTCTGGCTTTTTGGCGGAGAAGGCGAGGATTCCGTTGGAACGGCGAATGGGATTCTCAATGATCTCTGGGTCTACAACATCACCAACAATCAGTGGACCTGGGTAGCAGGCTCGAGCACGGCAAACCAGACGGGAGTGTACGGACTCCAGCCCTTTGTCGGCCCCCCAAGCACCACGGGTGCAGCCGGCACGGTCGGACTGCCGGGCGCTGCGAGCAGCACTCTCCCGGGTTCGCGCTGGGGTGCTTCTGCCTGGGTTGATAAAGGCGGAAATTTCTGGCTACTTGGCGGATGGGGTCTCGATTCGACCGGAACCAACGGCAACGGCGCCCTGAATGACCTGTGGGTTTACACACCGAACGCCACCGCCACGCAGCCCGGCACATGGACTTGGATTAAAGGCTCGAACACCGGCAGTCAAAACGGCCTGTACGGGAGTCTGCTGCGTCCTTACGAGACTTATTACATCTGGACACCCGGCGGTCGCAGCAATGCCACGCACTGGGTTGACGGCCTCGGCCAGCTCTGGCTCTTTGGCGGTGAGGGTTACGATTCCACGGGTACAACGGGGAACGGCTACCTCAACGACATGTGGAGATATCTGCCTTACAAGAACTGATTCGCGGCATTACGGGAGTGCCAGCCACGAGGGGCGCGTTACGAGCAATGGGTGACGGCCCACTTGTAAAGTAAGGAGGGTTTGCGCTTTCGCCAGTTCCACGATTTCATCTTTTCTTGACGCCCGCTGCGGCCAAGCCGCGGCGGGCGTTTGGTTTTTGGCGCAGGTCGCGCGGGCTGGTTAGCACTTTTAGGGTACCCCACCCCTCTTTTCGGAAGTACACATTACAAAGGGCTTTAACCCACATTTCCTTTTTGAACTCTGAGTAAGCGGTCGTATGATCGAGCCAATGCTAGTACTCATACGGCTTTGAGAGCAAAGCCAGCCTTGGGGAGGGTCGATCCATTGGGTGAGAAACAAAATCAGCCCTTTCAGCTCTTGTTTAGCCCGTCTTTGAAGGTTGATTTCCAAGGTTCTCAGGTCACTTCCGACGGTGGTCTGCTTTTGGTGCGCGAGTTGGATGAACGTCTGGGATTGAATGCACTCATTGCCGAGAACATCATGGACGACCAGCGCGGCAAAAACACGCGGTTGCCATTCCCGGATTTGCTGCGGCAGTCCATCTACAGTCGCTTCGCAGGATACGAAGATGTGAACGATGCGGAACCGCTGTCGCAAGATCCGACGTTCCGCTTGATCGGGCCGGAGAGGATCTGGGAGCGCGGAGCAGCGTTGCCTCCGCGCCTGCATTGGTTCGAGACCGAGGTGCTGAGCCAGGAGGCCAACCTGGACGGTCTGAGCCGAATCAATCGGAAGCTGCTGGCAAAGGCGGAGGCTATGGATTCACCCCAACGGGCGGTGCTGGATATGGACAGCACGGAAATCCCGGTTTACGGAGAACAGGAGCAGAGTGCCTACAACGGACATTTTGAGTCCACCTGCTATCATCCGCTATTACGGTTCAGCCGGGAAGGAAACTGTTTAGCGGGCAAGTTGCGACCTGGGAACGTGCATAGCGCCGAGGACTAGGAGGAAGTACTTCTTCCCGAGATCGAGCGTCAGCAGAGTATGGGTAAGGAAGCTGTGTTTCGGGCCGATGCCGCATTTGCCAAACCAGAGATCTACGAATCGCTGGAGGAGCGCGGGGTGAAATATGCGATTGGGCCTCCCACGAACGACAACCTGCTGCGGGACATCGAGGAACTGCTGACGCGCCCGGCGTGGCGGCCCGGCCACTAACCCATCTTGTGGTACAAGGGCTTTCTCTATGAGGTCGCCAGTTGGAAGCCCGCACGACGAGTCGTGGCAAAGGTAGAGTTCCATGCCGTAGAGTTGTTCCCGCGAGTGGGGTTCATCGTGACCAACCTGGAGACACCGAGCCGAGCGGTAGTGCGTTTCTACAACAAACGGGGTATGGCGGAGCAGTGGATTAAGGAGTGTAAGCAGGCGGTGAAGATGACGCGTCTCTCTTGCCATCGGTTTCGCTCGAACCAAGTGCGGTTGGCGCTGAGCCTATTGGCCTACAACTCGGGGAATTTGTGGCGGCGTCTGGGTTTGCCGAGAGGGATCGAAAACTGGTCGCTCACCAGTTTGCAGCAACGCCTGGTGAAAGCCGGAGGACGGCCGGCGAAACATGCACGGTACTACTGGCTTCTGCTGGCAGAAAGACATCTTAATCGACGGCGGTTCGGAGCCATGCTGGGCAGGATCGCTCTACTCCCGGCAGCGACAGGATAGATAATGGTGGTCGAGGTCAACACCAGAATCGGTCTTACCACAGGGCTGCGGGCGAAATGTTGCAAGAGCGGGCTGCAAAATGAGGCAATGCGGGTCTACTGTTGTGGATGACAAACCGCAGCGGACGCTTCAAGGTGAAAATTGTTTCACACCATCGCGATCAGTGGGAGCCCGTGTACACTAGGCGCCGCGTTTGGAAGGTAAAAAACAGATTCCGATGTAAACCTGCCGGAACAGAGGTTCATTTTTCTTCGAAAGTGGTATCGAGAGTTCCATAGAAAGTGGGTATACCCAAATACCACAAGCTGGGTCAATCTAAAAGGGTGGCATTAGTTCAGTTTGATTCCGGAGGGGACGATTGATGGAGTTCAAGCATTGTTGAGAATTGGCTACCGCTGAAATTCAAAAGGGGGCATCGTGAGTATTCATCACCATTCAGGCATAATCGCGCTGCTAAGTCTGTGTCTGGCAGCGCCTGGACAGTTGCCCGCACAATCGCACCCGGATTCGGGCCCCGGGAAGAATCAGACGGAGAGTGCAGTCCCCGGTCTTCACGACTTTGACTTCCTGGTTGGTCAATGGCAGGCCCATCATCGAAAGCTGAAGCAGCGACTCGCCAATAATCACGAGTGGGTTGAATTCGAAGGCACGTTGTTGAATCAACCGCTTATGGGGAGCTACAGCAATGTGGACGATACAGTGCTCAGCGTTCCCGGTGCTCCCTATCGAGGTGTCGCTCTGCGGTCCTTCGACCCGAAGACTCAGCAGTGGTCCATCTGGTGGCTCGACAGCAGGACACCATCCGAACCATTGGATCCGCCCATGATTGGAGGCTTCCACAATGGCGTGGGCACTTTCTATGGGGATGATACGGTCAAGGGAAAGCGAGTTCGGGCGCGCTTCCTCTGGTCCAACATCACTCCGACATCGGCCCACTGGGAGCAAGCGGACTCGCCAGACGAGGGCAAGACCTGGGAGACTAACTGGGTGCAGGACATCACACGAGTTCGCTGATCGAGGGGATCGACAAATAGGAAAAATGGCTGGATAGCTGACGCTATAGGCGATGTTACGTGATATCCGTGTAACTCTATCAAGCGAATTCTTAAACTTTGTTGATTCATCTCCACAATCTTTCCACTTTGTATCCACATTAAGAACATATGTCCGCCCGGAAGTTGAAACGGAGAACTCCAGTTCAGCAATCGTGGATTGCCAGATTAAATCCTTTGGATTTGAAAGTGCAAATTCCAAGGGAGTCAGGGGCGAATTTGGCGGAAGTGCGCAAACCAACGGAGTTAGCGCGCGAAGGCGATTTACGGCAACCTGCAGAGGCAACACTCACCCTTGCGCCGCGAGCCCTGATTCCTGGACCTCAGGCGGGGACTCGCGAGGAGCTTTGGAATCAGAAAGGGTGGGAGGATCGGAGAGCGGGGACGCCTGAGCCAGCATTTTTTCCCAATGATCGAATTTGCAGCTGAACGGAAACTCCTTGGTATCAGCATTATGGTTCATCATGGAAACCTCGTAAGAGTGGATTTGATTCAAGCGAAAGGGTAACGGATCGGTTGCGCGGGCCGGTGAAAGAACGCTGGAAAAACAGATTCCTCGCTTCGCTTGGGATGATAATTGGATGCTTTTCGAGCGTTATTGAGCGGCCTGTCAAAGAGCCGGGGAGAGATCAGGCGTGACCGTCGTGCGCCGAGATACGAGCAGACAAAAATAGCCGCCCGGAAAGGCGGCGGCAAGGAACGACTGAGTCTAATTCTCCGAGAAAAAGAATACCAGCAAGGCCATACCATTATCAATTATTTTTTGTCGGGTGGTTTCTAGGTCTCGCGTGCTTCGTCCAACGAGGGCGGGAGTTTGCACATTGCTGTCCTGGCCCCGGTTCCTCGCTGGCGGCAGCCTTTTGTTCGGTAAGGCACGACTCATCGGGAGCTATGCCGATACAGCCCAAACGATTATTCTGAAGTGTGACTGAAAATCTAGACACACCCGCGAAGACCCCACATCGGAAGGGCACTCTCCGAGCCTTCGTTCGATGTTTTCTCATCGGAGTGGCGCTTCTTTGGGCGCTTGCCGTGCTGATGCTTGTGGCTGCCAGGTGGATCGACCCACCGACCACCGCAGTACACATGGAGCGCCGCTTGGAGGCCTGGATTCACCACAGGCCGTATCACGAACGATACGAATTCGTTCCGTTGAGCCAAATCTCGCCCGATTTCCAACATGCTGTCATCGCCGCGGAAGACGCGCGCTTCTACCAGCATCATGGATTCGATTGGGGCGCGATGGAAATCGCTGCTGAAGACGATATGGAAGGCGGCCGCATTCGCGGCGGGTCCACCATTACACAGCAACTGGTAAAAAACCTGTTCTTTGGAACCGGCCGCTCGTTCCTGCGCAAGGGCGCCGAGTTCACACTTGTCCCGATGGCGGAATTGGTCCTCGGCAAGAAGCGCATTCTGGAGCTCTACCTCAACGTGGTGGAATGGGGCCCTGGTGTTTATGGTGCGGAGTCGGCGTGCCGTTATTATTATCGAATTTCAGCGCGGAGTATCGACCGGGAACGAGCGGCGCGTCTCGCGGCAATTCTGCCGTTGCCGCTGAAGCGACGGCCCGATCGCATGAATCTTTACAGCGGCTTGATCCTAGAGCGAATGCGCCAAATGGGTTGGTAGTAGCATGTCACATCTGTTGAGAACCTTGGAAGATTCGTACCATTAAAGGTTTATCGAGGAATTGGTATCGGCGTAACTGCCGGGTAAAATAAAACAAACATGAAGAAAAACTTCGGTGTTCTCGTTTGGACCCTCTTCATTATTTTTTTCGTCGCCCTAAGCTGGAAGCGACGTAACGCCACACCGCTTTATTGGGGGGCAAGTGGAGACCATCTGCTCTGGCGATTGCTAGTGGTGGGAAGTCTTGTTGGGATTGGCACTCTGTATGTCCGGTGGGTGAATCGTAGGGATTTCAAATGACATTTAAGATTGCTTGGGAGTCCGATGCCCGCAGCGGTAACCAGTGAAGGAAAGTTTTTTTGGGAGGAGTTGTTCGGGCAGGCGACTTGCCAAGAGCGGAGATCTGGGAAGGCTCGATGGCCGGCCCATGAGCGACCAATACGGCGGATGTGCCTTGAACGGAAGGCTTCACGTGAGCCGGCACACCTCACGTCACTTCGGGAGCTGGTCGTTACGACGAACCTTGCCGAGGAGATCAGCGAGAATCCATGCTGTTCCGGCAATCGCGAAGGTTTCGACGGTTTCGCTCCAATTCGTGTAGCTGCGAGGAGCGGAAAAAAGCAGCGGCAACCAGACCATTAGACCAAAGATCAAGAGCATCAATGTCAGCAGGCGCGCGACGAGAAGCGCCATGCGATTCGTAAGAAGAGCCACAGCCGCGAGCGCGAAGAAAACAGTGGTGGCCATCGCCCAAAACATCTGGCTTGGCGGAAGCCACTTCGGGACAAGACTTGCGGTAGCGTGAAGATAAAACGCCTGTTCGAGAGTGAACGAGGCCGTACAGAGGCCTACGAGAATGCCGCCGATCCGGCGAAGCGTCTCCGGTGCCGGTGCCGGTGCCGATGCCGAGCGCGCATAGACGAGCGCCGCTCCGGTGAAGAGAGAGAACTGCTCGAAGAAGTTGCCCCAGCTATTGTAGACCCGCGGTGCGGCGATGATTTGAGGCACGCACGCCAGGGCGAAGGCAAGATAAACCGCACCCAGAATGGCCGCGCCCGTTTTCGTGGCCCGCGGAAACTGAATCGCAGCGCCGCCGAAGAGCAGGGCAGCAGCGATGGCGTAGACAATATAAAGCAGTAGATGCCAATTGCTGTAGTCGTGCCAGACCAGCGTGATGAGGCCAAACGCAAAAGCGGCCAATCCAAACAGATGACGGCCGAAGTTCAAATTAGTCGTGGATGCGGTCATTAGTTTTCAATCCCATTCACGCAGGTGCGTCACGACGCGGGAGAGCCGATGTCGGCATCGTACCCTCGAGCAACCGGGAAATCGCAAAGCATGCACCAAGCTTTATACAACGAGATGCGGCAAGGGTACAGCGCCACAAACCTGGAGCGGGAAGGAGCCAGTCGATCTTGAAGCGCCACAAACAGGTCGGCGGCTTGCCTGATTTTTGCGATGAAAACTTTTGCACGGGGCTGTTGCACGCTGTGACGGAGAAAATTTTCGATGGAGGGGTGGGCTAAGCGGTTAGGGCGCTAGTGTGTTCACGCTGGGAACCGGCTCTTGAAGAGCGGGAGGATCGGAGCGGTGCCGGCGGAACCAGAGATAGAGAGCGGCCACAGCGAAGAGGGCCCCGATCGAATCGAGAAGGAAATCGTAGGGCGAGGCCGTGCGGCTGGCGACGAACGCTTGATGAACTTCGTCGAGGCAAGAATAGACCGCGGCGGCAAACCACGCGGAAAATCCCCACGTCCAGCGCCAGCCTTTGCGGCCGCCGCGAAAGCCGCGAAAGAGCAAAAGGCAAAAAATGAAATACTCGGTGAAGTGGGCGGTTTTGCGGATCAGGTGGTGAATGAGGGCGAATTGATCGGGACTGAGGTAAGGGAAGAGCCAATGGATGATGGGCGAGAAAACGGAGGCGGTGTGCTCGGAAGAAAAAGTGTCGGTCGAGAGCGTAAAGATGAGGCAGGCCCAGAGCAAAGCGGGCCACCAGGCGCGAAGCCAGGCGGGAATCAATAGTTTGCCAAGGCGGGGCCGCATCTCCGGCATTTGTGGTGCGGGGCGCGGATTGCGCCAGGGTTGCGGGTCAGACAAGTCCAAGCCTCCGGCTACGATTTCCAGTTTAGCTGATTGGCTGTTATTTTTCCGTGAAGAGCCGGTTGCGATACGAAAAACAGTCAACTGCCGGAAAAGCAAGAGCGGTGCCGCCGCTTTCCATTTTCATTCCATGCGATAGTTCGGGGCTTCGCGCGTGATGATTACATCGTGAACGTGGCTTTCGCGCAGTCCGGCGGCGGTGATGCGCACGAAGCGGGCTTTTTCGGTCAGTTCGCGCAACGTGGGAGCGCCAACGTAGCCCATGCCGCTTTTCAGGCCGCCGACTAGTTGGTCTGTCAGCGCGCCTAGCGAGCCTTTGTACGGCACGCGGCCTTCGACCCCTTCGGGTACGGACTTGCCGCGCTCGTCCGTGTCCTGCACGGTTGCGTAGCGGTCGGAACCCGCGTCCATCGCCCCCATCGAGCCCATGCCTCGGTAAGTCTTGAAGCTGCGGCCCTGGTAAAGAATAGTTTCGCCGGGAGCTTCTTCGGTGCCGGCAAAAAGGCTGCCGATCATCACGCAGGAAGCACCGGCGGCGATGGCTTTCGTGATGTCGCCGGAATATTTTATTCCGCCATCGGCGATGATGGGGATGCCGGTGCCTTGCGCGGCGCGCGATGCTTCCATAATAGCCGTGATCTGGGGCACGCCCGCCCCAGTGACGACGCGCGTGGTGCAGATCGAGCCGGGGCCGATGCCGACTTTCAGGCCGTCGATGCCGAGTGCGATGAGGTCCTTCGCTGCTTCGTAAGTAGCCACATTGCCTGCGATCAGCTGCGCTTCGGGAAGACGCTGGCGAATGGCCGCGATGGCGTCCATCACACGCGTTGTGTGGCCGTGGGCGGTGTCGATGGCAAGCACGTCCGCTTTGGCTTTGAACATTTCGACGGCGCGTTCGAGATAATCCCCCGTGGCGCCGACGGCTGCGCCCACCCGCAAGCGGCCATGATCGTCCTTGGCGGCTCGCGGAAACGCGCGCTTTTTCTGAATGTCTTTTACGGTGATGAGGCCTTTGAGATTGAAATCCTGATCGACGACGAGCAGCTTTTCGATGCGGTGCTTTTGCAGAATGCGCTCGGCTTCCTCAAGCGTGGTCCCGACCGGCACCGTGACGAGATTGTCCTTGGTCATCACGGAGCCTACAAGCTGGGAATGATTTTTCTCGAAGCGCAGGTCGCGGTTGGTGAGAATTCCGGTGAGGCGAGTGCCGCGCGTGACGGGGAGGCCGGAGATGCGGTACTTGGTCATGATCTCGAGAGCTTGGCGAAGGGTGATGTCCGGAGAGATGGTTACGGGGTCAACGATCATGCCGCTTTCGGAGCGTTTTACGCGGTCAACCTCCTCGCCTTGGCGGTCGATGGGCATGTTGCGGTGAACGAGGCCGATGCCGCCTTGTCGCGCGATGGCGATGGCCAGGCGGGATTCGGTTACGGTGTCCATGGCGGCGGAGGCTAGGGGAATGTCGAGCGATAGTTTGCGGGTGAAGCAGGTGCGCGTATCGACTTCGGCGGGCAGCACGGAGGATTTGCCGGGCAGAAGAAGCACGTCGTCGAAAGTAAGACCCTCGGGAATTGGACCGTCAATCATTCCAACCTCGTTTCTGAAGAATAGCGCCCTAAAATAGCGCAGCCCAGCGGGTGCCCGCTGGGCTGGAAGACGAATGCATCAAATTGCAAAAATCAATCACTGTGAAACTTCTATTCTAGGGGGCAAAGGGATTGCGGTCAAGTTGGCGGTCAGGTTGGTGGTGGGTCAGTTTGACGGTGAGTGCCGCTAATCCATGTTACATTTGAATTATGGCTACAGTTCCAGCCGCCGTAGTCCCCCAAGTGGTGTATGTCTCTTTCTCTGCTGAAATAATTCCCACAACGACCTGTCCTTTAGGCCATCGACCCAACTCGGGTTTTTCCAAGCAAGTGGATGATTTCTTCCAGACTCCATACATGGTCAGTCAGTCCAGCAGCCGTCGCAGGCGTAATCCTGGCTGTGGGTCAGTTGCCAATTACGACTTATCCGGGGTTAGACGGCGATTGAGGCCGACTGCTGGTGAGGAGAGATTGCCGACAGATTGTTCAGCGGCCTGCCGAACTCCTAATTCGCGTCGCTGAATTGCACGTAGGGCTTCGAGACTTTGACGATTTCGTCCTGATTTGGGATCCCAAATGTCGGCTGAAACTGAACGTCAACTCTGAAATATGGACAGTCCTGACTGACAAATGTTTCTCGTAATACCGATGGTGCACTTCCCATCCTGAACGTTTGCCGTGCGCCTTCCGTCCTGAAGACACGCAGGAGGTCCCATCGCGTCATGCCCGGTTTTATGGTCTCCATTCTCTCCAAGACTTGTGTCAGCCAAGCTCCATGTTCTTGCGTGCACGGGTCCGGGCTCGCCGACTGCAGCGGTCGAACGAAAGCAGAACCTCCAATAACGATGATTGAAAGCAACAGGAGCACGAAAAATCGCCGGATCATTATTTGCCACCTCATGCGGTCAACGCACCAGAACTCGGGTGCGTGGTTCCCACTTGCCTAGGAATTGTGGGCGTTGGTCTTTGAAATGTCACCCCAGAAATCATCATCGCGAGATTTCAGTCGACCAGTTGAGCTGTCAGCGGTTATCGGAAACTGATTCACTACCGGTAGGTTGCTTGAGGTGCGG
This sequence comes from Candidatus Acidiferrum sp., assembly GCA_049800195.1. Taxonomy (GTDB): domain Bacteria; phylum Acidobacteriota; class Terriglobia; order Acidiferrales; family UBA7541; genus Acidiferrum. Next base: position 13,064 of record JBARJI010000107.1, on the reverse strand, counting down.
CCGTGAACTACAGTAAATTCATGGCTTGCGAGAAGGAGAAATTTGAGCCCCATCGGCTGCTGAAAAACGGGCACGCCATGACGATCGCGGCGGCGTTTGTCCCACGCAAGTTTAATTTGCCGCCTGCGGAGGACCGGCTTTTCCAAGTCGACACGGAGTCGCGGATCCTGGGGCGCTGCCATTGGCAGCCTGGTAAAAGGCGCGACGCTCCGGTGATCCTAATCGTGCATGGGCTGGAAGGCTCGAGCGAGTCGAGCTACGCGGTTGGCATTGCGGAAAAGACTTTCCATTTGGGCTTTCACGCGGTGCGGCTAAATCAAAGAAATTGCGGCGGCACGGAAACATTGACACCGACACTGTACAACTCTGGAATGAGCGGCGATTACCGGACGGTGCTGGAGGAGCTTTCGAACGGAGACGGATTCGAGCAGATTTTTTTCACTGGGTATTCGATGGGCGGAAATCTCGTCACGAAAATGGCTGGCGAATTTGGCGACGGTGTGCCGAAGGCGTTGCGCGCGGTTTGCGTGGTGTGTCCCGCAATGGATCTTGGGGCGTGCGCCGATGCGCTGGAGCGCCGCGAAAATTTCTTGTACCAGCGGCATTTTGTGAAGGGTTTGATGGCCCGTTACGCGCGAAAGGCCAAGCTGTTTCCCGAGCGATACAAGATGGATGGATTGGGCGCCGTGCGTTCGGTGCGCGAGTTCGACGACAAGATCACTGCGCCGCAATTCGGCTACCGGGACGCGCAGGATTATTACGACGCGGTGGGAGCAAAAAAAGTGGTAACGCAGGTGCGCGTCCCAATGCTGATGATCGCGGCGCAGGATGATCCCTTTGTGCCGTACGATTTATTTGTACGTGCCAACCCGGCGCAGAATCCGGCGATAAGATTCATCGCGCCGGAGCACGGCGGGCACTGCGGCTTCATTTCGAATCGAAGCGGCGCGGAGCGTTTCTGGGCCGAAGAGCGGATCGTCGAGTTTTGCCAAGCGCTTCGAAGCGCTTGAAATCAACCCATTGGTTTTTCAAGAGAAACCGCGAAGTGCGGCGTCAGTAGTTGCGCGGGGCCGTCGGCCATGATGACCATATCGTCTTCGCAGCGCATGCCGAATTCGCCGCGAACGTAAATACCGGGTTCATTCGAAAAGGTCATGCTAGCTTCGAGATTGGTTTTGCTGTTTTTGACGAGATACGGATGCTCGTGGCCGTCGAGCCCGATGCCATGGCCGAGGCGATGCGTAAAGTATTTGTAGCCGGGGCCGTAACCGGCGTTGACGATGACGGCGCGGGCGGCGTCATCCACGGTGCCTGATAACCGGCCTGCACGTGCCGCGTCGAGCGCGGCATCCTGTGCCGCCCGGACGTGTTCGTACGCCTTCGCGACTTTCTCGGAAGGCTTGCCAAGGACGGTCATGCGTGTGATGTCGGACTGATACCCATTGACCGCGCAACCGCCATCAATCAAAACAACATCGCCTTCCTTGAGCGTTTGCGGATGGACGGTGCCGTGCGGAAGAGCCGCCGAAGGTCCGAGCAGGACCAAGGCGCCGCCTTGCAGCCCCATTTTTGCGAAGCCGCTCTCCACGAGATGAGCGATATCGTCCTGCGACATGCCTTCGCGCAATGAAGCGAAAACCGGTTTGTAAACTTCGAAGGTCGCTTCGCAGGCCAAGCGCATCAATTCGAGTTCATGCGCCGATTTGCGGCCGCGGCAGGCAATCGTAATGGGATCGGCGGAGACGTATTCGAATCCGGGCGCGGCCGCGCGCAAATGATCGTAGTAAGTGAAATATGCAGTTTCTTCGACACCCAGCCGGCCGGTACGCACGCCCTGATCGGCGAGCGCCTTCGCGGCCAGCTGCGTGGGACTCTCGTCTTCTTGCCAAACGCGTACTTCCATGGGAAAGCGCAGCTGTTCGCGAAATCGCCCTTCCTCGAATCCAGGGCAAAAGACGACGGGTTTGCCGGCGCGAGGCAGAACCATGCCCGCGAGTCGTTCGCTCAGACCCCAGTGAATCCCAGTGAAATAGTAAAGAGAAGTCCCGGGAGCGAAAAAGAGCGCGTCGAAGCCCGGCTTCAATTCGTTCATGAGCTGCTGCGCGTGTTCCAGCCGCGCGCGAAACTCGTCGGGAGTGATGGGCTTCAGGCGAGACCCGAGAGGCTTTAAGCCGGAGAAGTCCGCAGTGGGAGTCTGCTGCGCGGATAAAGCATCGGCTTTGAGGCCCGGTGCAAGCGCGAGAGTGGATACCGCGGCGGCGCTTTGCAGGAAGCGGCGGCGCGTCGTGCCGACATGCGTGGACATAGAAATTTTCTCCATGGTGGAGAAGAGCTTTATCTGGCGAAGGCATGGGTTGTCAAGCGAGATAATGAAAAAGCCCGAGACGGAAAGAAGCGGAGGAAAGCTTCGACGAAATCCTAAGAGAACTACTCCATGCGAACGGCTTGAATCGTTTTTCCTCGAACGTTGACTTCAATGCCCAGCGGAGGCCGCAAGTCCGATCCTTGAACGATCGCGCCGCGCACCCAGACGTCTCCCGGCAAGTTTGTCATCTTCAGTGGATCGTAAAGTGTGCGGCTGCAGGGATTGCCGACCATGGGATGCTTTGCGCCCCTGAAGTCGTAATCCTTCCTCAGCTTGGCGAGGTCCTTGATGTATTCGAGCTGGCAATCGCCATAAGGAGCGGTCATCGAAAGGGCCCAATATCCATCGGGCTGGGAGGCCGAACCTCCCGGTAAACGAATCAGGAGTGCCGGCACGCTTTGACCTGTTAGCCCGTTACGCATAAAGAATTGTTGGGAGGACCAGGGCTGGTCCATCTCCGTGACGGTGGCGATATCCGGGTTCTGCTCTGTGACATGCGGCAGCGCGGCGTTCGGATCAGGAGCGGGCGCTGGCACCTCAATCTGCGGAGGAGGCTCTGCTGGAGCCTGTTCCACGTGCTTCGGATGGAGCATCCATCGAGCACCAAGAAAAACGATCAAGAGCACGGCGAGAAGAGCGCCAACCAGCCGAAGAGTTGCATTGTCGAACGCGCCATGTCGCCGCCCCGGCGTAGAAACTCCGGGTATCTGCGGCATTTCCGCCTTATAGCGGTCAGGTGGGGACTGGTCCGACATTTCGATTTGTACTGCTCTAAGCTTTCGCCAAGGCCGCGCACAAAACGCGCGCGCCTGAAGCGCCGGCAGGGCCAAGGATCCATTTCTCGGGTATTGTAGAGCGAGCAGCAATACCGACGAAGACAGGGTATTCCGGAATGGTGGCAAGACGCAACCATTCGAGTGCCACGGAGCAGCAAACTCCGTGCCCTTCTTGCCAACACTCTGTTACTGAGAAGGTTACAAGGATTGTTGTGAAGCTTGTCTGTAGCGCGTAAGGCCTCTAGTGTAGTAGGAAGCATGGGGAGGGCGAGCTTCCTCGCCGAATGGTATGAGTCCCGAATCACGCGGGGGCGCGCGGGCTTTTGTCCGCAGCCTCAACATTTTATTGAAATTCGCGCGGCTCTATGAATTTGGCCACGTGCGCACGGCGGCGCAGTTTGAGACTGCGTGGAAAGAGCTTCGAAGTGCGCTTGATGAGAGCGTCGGTAGCGGCCTCTTGCTGGGAGCTTCGGGAAACCAGATTTTGCTGGACGGTGTGCCCCTCGGCGCATCCGCTGGTGAAAAAAGTTTCGCGCAACTCTTGACGGGCTCCGGAATTGCCAGCATTCACTTCTCTCCCACTTTGACGCAGCCCCAGTTTGCTCGCTTCGTGCGCGCTTTTCCCAGCGGCAATGCCAAACCCGCTTCTCTCGCCGAACAATTGAAATCCGCGCTCGCCGGTGAGACGAGCATCAAAATCAATGAAATCCGTTACGTCGCCGAAGATTCTTCCGTCGCGGGGATCAAGGTCGCCGCGCAACTCACGGCAAAAGCCCTCGGCGCGCAGGGCGACAAGTTTAGGGATTTTTTTGAAGACCCCAACAAACTTCTCCAGATGATTCTTGCCGCGGAAAGTTCGCGCGGCGGCAGCGGCGGTGGTGGCGGCGGTAGCGGACCAGGTTTCGGGCCTGGAGGCGGCGGCCCCGGCGGCGTCCCGGGAGGAGGGGGCACGGGCGCTGGAGGCTTTGGCGCTGGTGGTTCGGCAAGTCAAAGTGGCAACCTCTGGGACAGTGGTGGCGGCGGTTCCAGCGCGGGGGGAGGCTTAGGGACTGGTAGCCCGAGTGGTGGTGGCGCAGGCCGAGGTCCTGGCGGTGGGTTCGGTAGCGGAGGACCAGGTGGGTCGGGTGGAGGCCCAGGAGGTCCGGGCTCTGGTGGAGCAGGTGGTCCAGGCAGCGGACCTGGGGGTAGTGGGGGTGTTGGCGGAAGTAGCGCGGGCGGAGCCGGAGGAACTGGTATCGGTGGCGGGGCAGTTGGCGGGAGCGGCGGTGCTGGCGGCTCGGGTGTAGGGGGAGTCGGCGGAGGGTCGGGTGGCCCTGGCACTGGGGGAGTTGGCGGTTCGGGCGGCGGAAGTGGAGTGGGTGGCAGCGGCGGCTCGGGTGCAGGAGGAGTTGGCGGAGGGTCGGGTGGCCCTGGCACTGGGGGAATTGGCGGTGCGGGCGGCGGAGCCGGAATGGGTGGCAGCGGCACCGGGCCTGGCGGCGGAGCTGGCGGCGGGGAAGTAGCGCCGGGGAAGTGGCTAACAGCCTCCGCATTACTCCGCAGCGGCGCGCTCGGCGGTGGGGGCGGATTGCCTGGTGGAATAGGCACGGGGCCGGGCGGGGGCGCTGCGGAATTCAGCGTGGCCGAGGAAGATGTGCGCGCCATGCTGGGCCTCTTCGCGCAGCTCGGGAAATCCCGGAAAGATCCCGAAGCAAAGATGGATGTTCCGACGTTCCAATCACGGCTGAGCGCGATGCCGGTGCGTGCCCAGTTCACCTTGCAACAGGCTTTGGCAGGCTTGGCGGCGCAGGCGCCCAACGAGAAGGCCGACAAGCCCATGTTGCTGAAACTGGCGGAACACGTCGCGATTCGCTTTGCGCTGGACAGCTACGAGCGCGGGGAGCTGCGCGTGAACGCCGTCAAACAGCTTCTCGACCGCATGAATTCGGAGATAGAAGCTCTCCGCAAGATATTGGGTTCGCAGGAAGAAATGATGGCCCAGGCGGGGCTCTCGGTTCAGACGTATACCGAACTCCTGGATCAAGAGTTTTGGGAGCAGGTTCCGGAAGAAAATAAGAAGGAAGTGCTGACTTCGGACGAGGCTTGGTGCGTGCCGCCGCGCAATGTGCGCGCCTTCCTCGAGGACATGCTGCGGCGCGGCGAATTGAAAACGGTGAACGAAATTCTGATGAAGTATGCCGCGTGCGTGGCGCTTGAAGCCCCGGAGGCGCGCCGTACCACCGCGATAGGGCTCTCCGATCTAGCCGAATTGTATGGCAGCGGCGACGGCAGCGCGCTGATGGAATCCATCCGCCGCCTGGGAAATCAGTTGGCTCTCGAACGCGACCCGGAATTACAAACTTTGATTAGCGCGGCGTTCGTGCGCATGAGCCAAGAAGCCGCATCGAAGCGCTGCTACCCGGCCATGCAGCAGGCGCTCTCTTCTCTTGACAGCATTGAGCAGCAGCGCCCGGGTTCGACGCAAAGCCTTCGTCCGCGCATCGGGGCCGAGGAGCGTTTGCCGGAATTCATCGAAGAAGCGCTTCGCGGCGGACACATCGCGGACGGCATGACGGAAATCCTGGGGCTGATGCCGAAGGCCACGCTGCATTACGTAACGAGCCGATTCGGCCACTGCGGCTTTCGCGAGGATTGTGAAGTTCTAGGGCAAATCGTTCGAGGGCTCGGCGAGGACTCCACGCAGCGCCTGCTCGAGATCCTGCAAACCGCCCCAGCCAACGAGGCGGCGGAGACGATCGGCTTGCTCAGCCATTTCGCCCCCGACGCCGTCGAGAAAATTCTACCCGTGCGCTTGAGCCAATGGCCTCGATCGTCTCACGACCGTGCCGTGCGCCAGCTCTCTTCGGCTCCGCCTGAACAACGCGCTCATTTGCTGGTCGCGCTCTACGATTCGCTCGATGCCCTCATCCGGCCGTTGGCTCTCGACGAAATGGGCATGAGCGGCCAGCCCGACTGCATCCCAAAACTTTTGGAATTGGCGCAGAATGATCACACGCCTCCTTTCCACCGCTTGAAGGCCCTGGAAGCGCTTGGCCGTTTGCGGGCCTCGGCTGCCAGCCCAACGCTGCAGCAGATCATGGACGCGCGCCAAGTGTGGCGCTGGGTTTATCCGACCGAATTGCGTATTGCGGCGGCGCAGGCATTGACGCGGCTCGATCCCACCATGGCGCTGGAAAAACTAAACGCGAGCGGCCTCGAGCGAAAGGATTTGACCCTCGAGCCCACGGACCCCGAGCCAAACTCCTCGGTGATGCGCCAGCGGCGCTACGCGCGGCTAAAGCTCTCGAGGAATCTGATCGCGCTAACCACCAACTTGCGCGAGAACTTCCGGCTTTCGATTCCAGAACTGAACCTGGGCGGCGGAATCGGGGCTGGGGAACGGCATCTTGCACCAGGTTCGCTTCTTTCGCTCAAATTCTCGCAAGGCGTGCGGCATATCAAGGCACAGGCCCTGGTGCGGGGCGCGCGTCCTCAGGCGATGGCGTTCGAATTTGTGGATATGGATTTGGAAGACCGCTCGAAACTCCGAAAAGTGCTGATGGAGCTTGGGGGGCTTCCGCAAGTAGCGGCCGTGACCAATCGCAGCAAGCGGCGTGGCCGCGTGGCGCTCAGCAAGAATTAATCCAAGAATTTGGCAGCCTGCCATAACGAGCATGCCCCTCTTCCCGCCTGTCCTTCCCCGGAGCAGAGCCGTCCGGATGAGCAGGTCTCGCACCCGTCCTCAAGGCGGCTTGACAGCAGAGACACATGGGACCTCTGTACCATTGCCGCCAACGGTCCATAACCCTAGGGTACTAGAGAGATAGTCCCATTGAGGGACTATCGTGGCGGCGAATGATAGCGGATTCCAAGTCGACGGCAGGGCGGGCCTTCGTAAGAAGTCTGAACATACTTTTGAAGTTTGCCCGTTTGTACGGGTTTGAGCACAGCCGTACCATCGAACAGCTGGATATCGCCTGGCGCGAGCTGCGAACCGCGATCCCCACTGGGACCGATTCCGGCCTCATGCTTGGCGCGACCGGCTCTCAATTGCTTCTGGATGGCGTTCCTCTGGAAGGCGCCCCAGCCGAAAAGCAGTTCGCGCAATTGCTTTCTGCCGCCGGACTCGCCAGTATTCAATTTTTCCCCGCGGTTACGCAGGAAGAGATCGGCAGGTTCGCCCGTGCATTTCCAACAGGCAAGGCAAAACCCACTGAACTCGCCAGACAGTTAAAAGCCGCTCTTGCAGGCGCCCAGGACATCCGTTTGAACGAGGTGTGCTTCGTCGCGACGGACTCGCGCTTGAAAGATGCCAGTGTGGCGGCACAACTTGCAGCAGCGTCTCTTGGCGACGACCAGGACGAGTTTAAGAAGTGGCTGAACGACCCCCAAAAACTGCTCGAGTTGATTGCTGCTGCGCAAGGTTCAAGGGGCGGCGGAACAACTGGGGCAGGTACGGGCAATGGCGAGGGTGCTTCGAGCGGAGGTAACGGCGGGGTCGGGAGTGGAAGCGGCAATGGAAACGGGAGTGGGAGTGGGGGAACCGCTGGCGGAACAGGAGACGCGAGTGGGACAGGTTTTTGGGGCTCCGGCGCTTCGGGATCGGGTGGCGCAGGATCTGGCATTGGGGGAGGGATGCCCGGTGGACCGTACCCTGGTGGGACTGGAGGTTCCGGCGGTGCTGGCCAAGTTGCCGGAGTTTCCGGAGCAGCTCTCGGTGCAGGACCAGGAGGAGTTGGCGGGGGCGGAGTCGGGAACGGTACTGGCACAGGCGGCGGCCCATGGCGGGGATCGGGCCAAAGCGGGCCGAGCGAAGACGAAATCTATGGAATCCTCGGCGCCCTGACGAGTTTCGGCAACGTCGGTACAGGCCAAGGAGGCGTCGCCGCTGCTGGTGTGTTCCAGGAGCAGATGTCTCAATTGCCCGGCAGCGCGCAGGATACGCTCAAAAAAGCCATCGCGGGACTCGCCGCGCAGGCGCTTGATGATCAGACGGACGAATCGGTCCTGGTGAAGCTGGCGGAACATCTGGCGATCAAGTTCGCGCTCGAGCGTTTCGAAAGCGGCGAGGTCAAAGTCAACGCCGTGCGTCAGATGCTCGACCGCATGAATCAGGAAATCGAAAATCTCCGCAAGATTCTCGGCGCGCACGAAGACAAGATGACCGACGCGGGAATCATGGTCGAGTCTCACCGCGAGATACTCGATCGTCAGTTTTGGGCCGCCGTTCCGGAAAGCGGCAAGCAAGCGGTTCTTATGTCGGGAGACGCGTGGTGCATCCCGCCGAAAAATGTCCAGTCTTACGTGGCGCAATTGATCGAGAACGGAGACATCTCGCAGGCCATCAGCATCCTGCAAAATTACGCATCGTGCGCGGACAGCGAGGAAGCCGACGCGCGGAAAAAAACCGCACTCGGACTTTCCGAGCTGGCCGAACTCTACGCCAAGGCCGATCCCAAGCTGCTTGGCGAAGCGCTACGTCATCTGGGTCTGCGTTTGAACGTTGAACAAGACGCCGAGCTACAAACTCTCGTGAGCGCGGCCTTCGTCAGGCTCAGCCAGGAAGCCGCGACCAGCCGGTGCTTTCCGGTGATGGAGCAGGCGCTCGATTTGATCTCCGGAGTCGAAGCCCAACGGCCAGGAATCGCGCGAAGCTTGCGCCCCAAAATGGGCATCGAAGAGCGCGTTCCGGAATTCGTCGATGAAGCGTTGCGGGCGCGGCAAGCGGCCGCCGGGATGACCAACGTTCTCAAAATGCTTCCGCAGACGGCGATGGAGCAACTCTCCACGCGCTTCAACCGCTGCAGCTTGCGCGAAGATGCCGAGCATGTCTCGAACTTAGCCTCGGATTTGGGCGAAGAGGGTTTGCAATACTTGCGCAGCACCGTGAGAGGCGGACCCATCGCTGAAGCCGTCGAAATGGCCGGACTCCTCAGCAAGCTCGACCCGGAAGCCGTGGAAGTGTTCTTGCCCGCGCGGATGAAGGATTTCCCCAGGACCTCGCAAGATCGCATCGTGCGGCAAATTTCCGCAAGCGGCGCTCCGGGACGTTCGCGAATTCTTCTCGAGCTGCTCGATCATGTCGATCCTCTGATTATGCCCTTGGTAATCGATGAGATTGGCGTGAGCTCGGACCGTGAAGCGCTGGGACGCTTGCTGACCATCGTCGACGGCGACTTGCCCGTCGGAGGCGCGCCCTATCTGCAGGTCAAGGCTATCGAGGCGCTCGGCCGCATTAACGCCCCGGAGTCGATCACTACCCTCAAGCGTGTGGCCGAGGCCAAGAAGATGTTTGGATGGGCCCACCCTCAAGAACTGCGGATCGCCGCGCTGCAAGCTCTGGTCCATCTCGACCCGGACTGGGCGCGTGATTTCGTGGAGAAGAGCGGAATCGACCGGGAAGATTTGGCATTGGCTCCGCTCGAGATCGCTGCAAATTCAAAGTTTGTCCGCCAGCGCCGCCACAAGCGTGTGCGGTTGCAGAGACCGGTCACAGCGGTGAGTACGAACCTCAAGGAAACCTGCCGCCTCGAGATTAAGACCGCGAGCCTCTCGGGCGGCGTGGCCACCATCAGCCGGCATCTCGCTCCGGGCACGCAGGTGCAATTGAAGCTGCACCTCGGGCTCCGCAACGTGCAAGCCACGGCGCTGATGCGGGATTACCGTGCGCAGGATATGGCGTTCGAGATTGTCGACATGAGCCTCGAGGAGCGCAGCAAATACCGCCGGCTCCTGGCCGATAATCATTCGCCGGCATCTGGCGTGGCGGAAACCAAGAACGAGACTGTGGCCGCAGAACCTTCTGCACGGCCCTGAAGAGACTCCCAAATCCTATAAGTCAGGGCGTGCGGCAATGGGTCAGTTGGAACCCCTTGGGCCATATTGCAGCGGAGGGCGTCGCGTGTCGTCGGACGATCACAAATTGTTGAAGCACGGTCTCTTTGGGGCGGTTCTCGTAGCAGGGTTCTGGCTCCTGATTATCCTGATGCGGAACCGCGTCGTTACCGTGATTGGCATGCTCGTTTGGTTGGCCCTTTTGTATGTCATCTTCTACCGCGACACGCGGAAGAAAAACCCAAACTGACCCTCAACCAACCGTGTCGCGGTTCTTGGCGCTGGCGCATCGAAACAGATAGAATAGAATGTTTGTACCGGTGCGGCAGACCGGCCAGTGCGTTCACGCACCTGCGGCACCGCCAGGAGACGGCACCACCTTCCATGGACGTTACCAAAATCATCGACGATGTCGTTGCGCGCTTTATTGGCACCAAGCACGAGCGCGACATCAAGAAGATGCAGCCGCAGATCGCGGCCATCAACGCGCTCGAACCCGAAATGAAGGAGCTGAGCGACGAAAAGCTGAAGGAGCGTTTCGGCGCACTCAGGGCGCAAGTGCTGGACCAATTAAAGGACGCCGATCCCAGTGAACCCAGCTACAGGGAACTCCTAAAGAAATCGCTGGATCCGATGATCGTTCCGGCGTTTGCTCTTGTCCGGGAAGCCGGCCGCCGCTTCCTGAACATGCGCCATTTCGACGTGCAATTGATCGGCGCGACGGTGCTCCACGAAGGCAAAATCGCGGAAATGAAAACGGGCGAAGGCAAAACGCTTGTCGCCACTCTGCCCGCCGCGTTGAATGCCTTGGCCGGCCGAGGCGTCCACCTGGTGACCGTGAACGATTACCTGGCGCGCCGCGACGCCGAATGGATGAGCCCGCTCTATCGCGGCCTGGGCCTTTCCATCGGCGTGATCGTGCACGATCTGGATGACGAACAGCGCAAAGCCGCCTACGGCGCCGATCTCACCTACGGTACCAATAACGAATTCGGCTTCGACTACCTGCGCGACAACATGAAGTACGACCTCGCGCAATGCGTGCAACGCGGCCACCAGTTCTGCATCGTCGATGAAGTCGATTCCATCCTCATCGACGAAGCGCGCACGCCGCTGATTATTTCCGGTCCTTCGGAAGAGTCCACGGACAAGTACGCCAAAATCGACAAAATCATCCCCAAGCTCATCCAGGACATCGACTACTCGATCGACGAAAAACTTCGCACCGCGACTCTGACGGAAGAAGGCTTCAGCAAGTGCGAACGCCTGCTCGGCCTGCAAAATCTTTCCGATCCAGTCAACATCGAGCTGATGCACCACGTCTATCAGGCTTTGCGCGCGCATTCGCTTTACAAGCTCGATGTCGATTACGTCGTGAAAGACGGCGAAGTGATTATCGTCGATGAGTTTACCGGCCGCCAGATGCCCGGCCGCCGCTGGTCGGATGGCTTGCACCAGGCCGTCGAAGCCAAGGAAGGCGTAAAAATCGAGCGGGAAAATCAGACGCTCGCCACCATCACCTTTCAGAATTATTTCCGCATGTACAAGAAGCTCTCCGGCATGACCGGCACCGCGGAAACGGAATCCGAGGAGTTTGGCAAGATCTACGGCCTCGATGTGGTCGTAATCCCCACGAATCGTAAGCTCATCCGCGAAGAGCACCCCGACGTCGTCTATCGCACTGAAAAAGAAAAGTTTGAAGCCGTGGTCAACGGAATCCTGCAAGAAGACAACTCGGTGGCAAACGGCATCCGCCACTATCACGAGCGCGGCCAGCCCGTCCTCGTTGGCACGATTTCCATCGAAAAGTCGGAAGCCATCGCCGAGATATTGAAAAGAGCCGGCGTCCCTCATCAAGTTCTGAACGCCAAACAGCACGAGCGCGAATCCGGCATCGTGGCGCAAGCCGGCCGCAAGGGCGCCGTCACCGTGGCCACCAATATGGCCGGCCGCGGCACGGACATTCTTCTCGGCGGCAATCCCGAGCAGATGACGCGCGATTATTGTCTGAAAAACAAATTGGCCATGCCTTACGCCGCCGCGCCCGCCGTGATCCCCGCCGATAGCGACGGCAATGCACAGCCCGCCGTGCAGATGGTGCTCTTCCAGCACGAAGGCAAAATCTTCCAGGTGCCGGTGGACCAGTGGAAGCCGATTTATGAGCAGTTCGCCGAACAGTGCAAGGCCGAGCACGACGAAGTAGTGGCGCTCGGCGGCTTGCACATTCTAGGCACCGAACGCCACGAAGCGCGCCGCATCGATAACCAGCTACGTGGACGCGCCGGCCGGCAGGGCGATCCCGGCTCCTCGCGATTTTTCATCTCGCTCGAAGACGACCTCGCGCGCATTTTCGGCGGCGAGCGCGTCAAAGCCCTCATGTTCCGCCTGGGCATGACGGAAGGCGTGCCCATCGAGTCCAAGCTGATTTCGCGGCGCATCGAGCGCGCGCAAGAATCCGTCGAGGCGCAGAACTTCGACGCGCGCAAACACCTTCTCGAATACGACGACGTGATGAACAAGCAGCGCGAAACGATTTATGGCATTCGCCGCTCCGCCCTTGAGGGGAAAGATCAGCGCGATTACGTTCTGGGCATTGCCGAAGACGTCGCGCGCGAGATGGTCGATACGTTTTGCCCGCGCGAGAAGCATCCCGACCAGTGGAATACCACGCAATTTCTCGCGGAAATGAACAGCCAGTTTGGTTTCGACGCCAAGGCCTATGGCGCCGATCCTGGTACGCTCAGCCACGACGAGCTATCCGACGCCACGGTGGCCGCCGTCGTCAAGCGCTACGAGGAAAAAGAGAAGCAGTTCGGCGCCGACCTGATGCGCTGGCTCGAGCGCCGCATTATTCTCGATGTCGTCGATTCGCAGTGGAAAGACCACCTGCTTTCGCTTGACCACTTGAAAGAAGGCATTGGCCTGCGCGGCTACGGCCAAAAAGATCCGCTCGTCGAGTTCAAAAAAGAGGGCTTCGTGCTCTTTGAAGACATGATGGCGCGCATCGACAACGAAACGATCCGCTATCTTTTCCATATTCAGATGCAGCAAAACGAGCAACCGCCGCAAGGCGGGCCAAGCCAGCCGCGGCCGCAACAACAGCCGCAGGC
>JBARJI010000106.1:0-18478 GCA_049800195.1 Candidatus Acidiferrum sp. | reverse complement strand
TCCGCCGAACGATTACGGCACGAACCTTGGTCGCGAGGAAGAAAAAGATTCTTATAAGTGAAGAGAAAACACTTCGCAGGAAGTGCCCGGAGAGGTTTGTCTTGACAGGACCGACGTCGTTATAGACAGAATGACATCGATTTGAGGATGGCGGTGTTGGGCTGCTAGGCGCGGGCGGCGGAAGATTGTTCTAGGACGTGGCGGTAGTACGATTCGTAGGCGGGGATGACGTCGTTGGCGCAGAATTTGCGTTTGGCGTCGAGGCGGGCGCGCTGGCCCATTTCGCGGCCGCGGTCGGCGCGGGAGAGAATCTCGATGGCGTGGGCGGCGGCGGATTTGACGTCGCCCGGCTCGACTAGGTAGCCGTCGACGCCGTTCTCGACGACTTCGGGGACGCCACCGACGTTGGTGGCGATGACGGGGACTTCGCAGGCCATGGCTTCAAGAGCGGCGAGGCCAAAGGATTCGAGCTGCGAAGGCATCAGGAAAAGATCGGCTGCCGCTAGTTTTTCGTAAACACCGTTTTGCTTCCCTAGAAATATCACATCTTTTTGGAGACGTTTTTTGCGGACGAGATATTCCGCGGCGCCGCGGTCCGGGCCGTCGCCGATGAGAACGAGTTTGGCAGGCATTTTGGCGCGGACGATCGCGAAGATCTCGACGCAGTCGGTGAGTCGTTTGACGGGACGAAAATTCGAGAGGTGCATGAGGATGGGCTCGCCGTTGGGAGCCCACTGTTCGCGGAGGCCGGGCTGAGGTTTGCGCGTGTAGAGATCGCAATTCACGAAATTGGGAATGACTTCGATGGGGCGCTTGATGTCGAACTCTTTGATGGTTTGCTTGAGAAGATATTGGGATATGGCGGTGACGCCGTCGGATTGCTCGATGGAAAATTTGGTGATGGGGAGATAGCTGCGGTTGCTGCCGACTAGAGTGATGTCGGTGCCATGGAGCGTGGTGATGAAGGGCAGGCGGCGGGGGGCGGCCATGGAACGGGCGAGGAGAGCGCTGACGGAATGAGGGATGGCGTAGTGGACGTGGAGCAGATCGAGACACTCGGCTTCGAAGACTTCGACCATTTTGGTGGCGAGAGCTAGGGTGTAGGGCGGGTGGTCGAATAGAGGGTAGCTGGCGACTTCGACTTCGTGGAAATGGATGTGGGGGTCGTTGAGATTCATGCGGATGGGCGGAGCGTAGCTGATGAAGTGGATGTCGTGGCCGCGGGCGGCCAGTTCCTGGCCGAGTTCGGTGGCGACGACGCCGGAGCCGCCGTAGGTGGGGTAACAGGTGATGCCGATTTTCATCGCAGAGGCGCTCCGGGTCCTTGGTTGTTAATCGCGGGCAGATAGGGCAGCATTCTACCGGGAAACCGCGATATTGCTTGCGACGCTTGGCCTAACCCTGGTTGAGGCACATGGGGCGAGGCCCTAAAGGCACTCCATTAGACGCGGGAGGTGGTAAAACCGTGACACGACTGGCGGGGAAGGTGGCGTTGATTACAGGCGGGGGAACGGGGATTGGACGGGCGATCGCTTTGGCGTTTGCGCGGGAAGGGGCGAAGGTGGCGGTTGCCGGGCGGCGCAAGGAAAAGCTGCAGGAGACCTTGGGAGAGATGGAGGAGCAGGGGAGCGAAGGTTTGGCAATTGTGTGCGACGTGGCGAAGGCGAAAGATGCGGATAAGGCCGTGAAAGAGACGGCAAAGGCGTTCGGGAAATTGAATGTGCTGGTGAACAATGCGGGAGTGTTGCACGCCTCGACGATTGAAGGGATCAGCGAAGAGGAGTGGGACCGGTTGATGACGATTAATTTGAAAGGGCCTTTTTTGATGTGCAGGGCGGCGTTGCCGGAGTTTCTAAAGCCGGCGGCGGAGCGATTGTGAATATCGGGTCGGTGCTGGGGCTGGTGGCGATGAAGGATCGCGCTGCGTACTGCGCTTCAAAAGGCGGAGTGACGCTGCTGACGAAAGCAGTGGCAATGGATCACGCGCATGAAAATGTACGTTCAAATTGCATTTGTCCGTCGATTGTTGAGACGGAGCTGGTGCAAGGGCTTTTCTCGGCCTCGGAAGGGGGGAAGGCTTTGCGGAAGGCGAGGATTGGGCAGATTCCGCTGGGGAGGATGGGGCGGCCGGAAGATGTGGCGGAGATGGCGGTGTTTTTGGCGTCGCAGGAATCGAGCTGGCTGACGGGGGCGGCGATTCCGCTGGACGGCGGACTTTCGGCGTATTGAGGGGCGAGGGGAGCGTGAGGATCCGATGAAGTCGGAACTGTTCAATGACCTGAAGAAGTATGAAGAGGCGCTGCGGCGGAGAGCTAAGGAGGGCGGGGCGACTTCGCTGCTAGGATTGAAGCTAGAGAGTTTGGAGAAGGGCCACGTGGTTTTTAGCATGAGGGTGAAGCCAAGACACAAGCAGCTTCATGGCGTGGTACATGGCGGGGTGCTGGCGACACTTGCTGACACGGTGGCGGCCATCGCGGCGTACACGACGGTTCCGAAGGGGACGAATATTGCGACCGTCGAGCTGAAAATAAACTTTCTGGAGGCGGTACCGGGCGGGCGGATTAAGGCCGAGGGCCGAGTGCTGCGGACGGGGCGAAATTTTGTGGTGACGGAGTGCGAGATTTATTTGGAGAACGGCACACTGGCAGCGAAGGCGTTAATGACATTCGGAGCGGCGCGGGGGCACGCGCTTGGCCCGCGGTAAAGCGAAATTCACTCGACAAGCAGCGCTATTCGTCGCCGCCAGCGGCGGCTTCTTCGCCATCCTTGTGCACGTACTTGATGACGCGCTTGAAAATGAGCAAATTGGGGCTGCCCTGGCGCGTGAGCTTGATGCAATCGCGATCGTACCACTCGACCGTGCCGCGAAGAGACTCGCCAGTGTCGAGGACCACGACCATCGGGGTGTGGCTTTGCATTTGCTTGACCCAGTAAAAGTTTTCGGCGTGGGTGGTCTCGGGGGGCGCGGGCTTTTTGCTGGGCACGGGCCCGTTGTGCGGGATCATTCTTTGAGGCGGCTGCTCCTTCACGTCGACAAATCCGGGTCGAAACATCCTGCGGTTCACCATGACTTCTCCTTGCGGGTAACGGTGGGTGAGTTCAATTGGTGAGATGCATGCTTTAGCTGGCGGGTTACAGTTAGATTCGAAAATTTTTCAGGGCGATTTGATGCAATCAGTGGATTCAAATCCCGCGGGGGAGAAGGAAATTTAAGACTCTGGCGCGAGGGAAGCGGCGAGAGCGTCGAGGCCGAGCTGGCGATTCAAATTGCGGCGAGCGCCGGCATGGAGCTCATCGAAACCCGCAATGGCGCGCATGACCCAGCGCGAATCGACGGATTTGGCGAGGGATTCCAGATCTTTTGCGAGCGGAACATTGCGCAAGATAGGGTGTTTCACCGCGGAGGTAAGCTCGAGAAGATCGGAGAGCAGGCCATAAAAGACGCCAATTTGGTCTTCGAAAGAGGATTCGCGGTCCTTGGCGAGCGCCGAGGTGTCAGCGAAAAGTTGCCCGAAGCCCTGGCCGCGCGCCGCGCGCTCGAGGATGCGCAGCGCATCGCGGCGACGCTTTTCGGTTTCCTCGACGTTCATTTCGATGGCCAGACCGGGGCTGCCTTCGGCGAGTTGCGCGGCGAGCTTCAGTTCTGCCGGTTTGCGCTGGGTTTTTGCCTTGAGAATGTTTTCGACTTCGGGCTGCGAAAGCGGCGCGAAGTGGAATTGCAGACAGCGGGAGACGATTGTGGGGAGCAGCGCAAAAGGCGACGGCGCGGTCAGGATGAGCGTAGCAGAACCGGGCGGTTCTTCGAGGATTTTCAAAAAAACGTTGGCGACGTCCCAGCGCATGGTCTCCGCGCCATCCAGAATGAATACGCGGCGGCGGCCCATCGGTTGGAAATAGGCGGCGCGTTGAACAGCGCGAAGCTGGCCGACACGCAGCATGGGGCGGGCGACAGGGCTTTTTAAACGGACAGGATCGGGCACGAGGGCCCAAACGTCCGGATGAGTTTGCAGGATGAGAGGGATGCGTTCGACAGCGGCGGCGTCGGCGCCGTCGCCGCGTTCCGCGAGGCCCTGTTCGATGAGCTTTTCCGGATCAGCGAGCAGCGCGATGCGCTTGCAAGTTTCGCATTCCCCGCAGAAGTCATCCTTGAGGCGTTCGCAATTGGCGGCTTGCGCAAACATGCGCGCCAACGTGAACTTGCCGAGGCCGCGCGGACCGCTGAAGAGCAGGGCGTGGGGAACGCGTTCGCTCCGCAGCCCGCCGCGCAGGGCGGCGACGATGCGTTCATTGCCGAGGAATTCGGAGAAGCCCATGGGTTAGCGGCCTTCCTTGGCGAGAGTTCTCATCAGAACTTGGAGGACCGCGGCGAGAATTTCGGTAGCGATCTCCTTTTGAGGGCGCATGGAGCCGCGCACTTCGTCGAAGCAAGGAATGGTGGCCCAATTGGGGCGGCGGGCGAGTTGATCGTACATGGCGGCGGCCTCTTCGAGATGGCGAAGGCTGGCCTCCTGAATATCCTGTTTAACCGCGGTGTAGGTACGGGCGGATTTGCGGGCGACAAGTTCCTGGGCCTGGCGAGGCGGAACTCGAAGGTAGAGAACCAGCGATTCGCGCGGGAGATTGTAAATGCTGTATTCGAGTTGCTCGATCCAAGTGATGAATGCCAGGCGATCAGCGGGAGGCACACGCGCCGTTTGATGGGCGAGGTTTGAAGCGATATAGCGGTCGGCGAGAACGATTACGCCCTGGCTGAGAGCGGTTTCGAGGCGTGATTTGGCTTCAAAGCGATCGCCGGCGTAGAGGAGTGCGCTGAAGTGTGGGTCAACGGTTTCGAGCGAGCCGAAATCGCCGTTGAGGAATTGGCCGACCATCTTGCCGAACCAGGAATCGTACTGGGGGAAGCCGGTGGAATAAACGACGTGGCCGCTGGAAACAAGCGCTTTTTCAAGGAGATCGACTTGCGTGCGCTTGCCGCTACCATCAATTCCTTCGATGGCGATGAGTTTTCCCGCGTGAGGCATACTGGAAGCCAGTCTAACCGCAGACCTTCGGCGCTGCAACGTGGCGCATGCTACGATTAAATTTTGAACATGGCGATAACATCAATCAAGGAAAACCTCCTCTGGGTGGAAGAACGGATCTCGGCCGCAGCGCAGCGGGCTGGACGCCGGGCCGAGGAGATTACGCTGATTGGCGTTTCAAAGACGCATCCGGCGGAGGCTATTCGCGAGGCTTACGATGCAGGGCTGCGCCATTTTGGAGAGAATCGCGTGCAGGAGTGGGAAGGGAAGCAGAGCGGGATTCAGGGATTGCGCGCTGCGTGGCACCTCATTGGGCACTTGCAGAGCAACAAAGGGGCAAAGGCGGCGAAGCTCTTCGACAGCATCGATTCGGTGGATAATTTCGTTTTGGCCCAGAAGCTGGACAGGGTACGCGGCGAAACAAACGCTGCCCCGAAATTGCGAGTCCTGATCGAGGTACACATCGCGAAGGAAGAAGCAAAGAGCGGAGCGGAAATAGAAGAGCTTCCCGTATTGGCGCAGCAAATAGCGGCGCTGCCCGCGCTTGAGATGGCCGGGCTAATGTGCATCCCACCGTTCGCCGAAAATGCGGAGGGAGCGAGGCCATATTTCCGGAGGCTGCGCGAGTTGCGCGATGGATTAGAGAAGCAACTGGGGCACGCGCTACCGGTGCTTTCGATGGGCATGTCGCACGACTTTGAAGTGGCGATCGAGGAAGGAGCGACGGAAGTTCGCGTGGGGACGGCGTTGTTCGGAAAGCGAGAGACGTTGAAAGCGGGCCAATAAAATTCATGGGAGACGAGGATGAAGCTGTTTAGTCCATTTCGCCTGCGCGAGATCGAACTGAAAAACCGGATTGTGGTGTCGCCGATGTGCGAGTATTCGGCGAAAGATGGCCATCCGCAGGCGTGGCACCTGGTGCATCTTGGGAGCCGGGCGATTGGGGGTGCGGGGCTGGTTTTTACGGAAGCGACGGCCATCGAGGCGCGAGGAAGAATTTCACCGGTGGATACCGGCATTTACGAGGATGCGCACATCGCGTCCTGGAGGCCGATCGCCGAATTTATCCGGACGCACGGGGCCGTTCCTGGGATGCAACTGGCGCACGCGGGGAGGAAGGCGAGCGTACAGGCTCCGTGGACCGGAGGGAAGCCGATCTCACCGCAAAATGGGGGATGGCAGCCGGTTGGGCCGAGCGCGGTGGCATTTGATGCGGGCTATACGGTGCCACGGGAATTGTCCGCGACCGAAATTGGAGAGATTGTCGCTGCGTTCCGCAAAGCCGCAGTGCGCGCACTGGCCGCGGGGTTTGAAGTGATTGAGCTCCACGCCGCGCATGGATATCTGTTGCATCAGTTCTTGTCGCCGCTTTCGAACATGCGGACGGACGAGTACGGCGGTAGCCTTGAGAATCGAGTTCGCTTTGCGAAACAGGTCGTGAGCGCAGTGCGCGAAGTCTGGCCGCAGCGGCTGCCGCTCTTCGTGCGGGTGTCAGCGACCGATTGGAAAGAAGGCGGATGGGATTTGCCGCAGACGATTGAGTTGGCGAGGCAATTGAAGCCTCTTGGCGTGGATTTGATCGACGCGTCAAGCGGAGGAACTTCGCTTGTAGTGAAAATTCCATTGGGACCGGGATACCAGACGGGATTCGCGGAAGCGATTCGCAGAGGGGCCGAGATTGCCACGGGAGCCGTGGGCATGATCACCGAGCCGGTGCAAGCAGAGACGATTCTAGCCACCGAACAGGCGGACTTGGTTTTTCTTGCGCGGGAAATGCTGCGCGATCCGTATTGGCCAAGGCGAGCGGCGAAAGCGCTTGACGTGAAGATTGAAGCGCCCGCGCAATATCAGAGAGCCTGGTGAGCGCGCCGTGTTGCCCGATATAGCAGAGAATACAGCCGCAGGCACGGTTTCCTTTGCGGTGCGCGTACAGCCGCGAGCCAGCAAGGACGAAGTCGTGGGAGTAATCGGCGGGGCGCTGAAAATCCGGCTGCAAGCGCCGGCGGTGGAAGGCCGTGCGAATGAGGCGCTGGTGGAATTTCTAGCTGAGCTTTTGAAAACGCCCAAGTCGGCTGTTAGAATTCTTGGCGGCGAGCGCAGCCGCACAAAACGCATCGAAATTCGCAGCGTGACGCGGCAACAAGTCCTGGGCCTCCTGGCGCACGAAGCCTGATTCATTGCATTTCTGAAATTCGGCGAATACGAAGGGCGTCTTCTGAATATGAGCTTCGATATCAACGGAATACAAAGTGATTTGCGAGCGGCGAAACTGGACGGCTGGCTGTTTTACGATTTTCGGGGGCGCGACCCGATTGCGCAGGGGATACTTCAGCTTCCACCAGGAATGCGCACGCGCCGTTGGTACTACTTCGTCCCGGCAAAAGGAACGCCGCGCAAGTTGGTGCATAAGATTGAGACGGAATCGCTGGCGGCGTTGCCGGGTGAGACGCTGTTTTATGCCGGGCAAGATGAGTTGAGGAGGAATCTCGGCAAACTTTTGGGGCGCGGGAAGAAGATCGCGATGCAGTATTCGCCGAAGAACGCCATTCCGTATGTGGCGATGGTGGATGCCGGGACGATTGAGCTGGTGCGCAGCATCGGCGCGAAAGTCGTCAGCTCCGCTGACCTCATACAAAAATATGAGGCGTGCTGGAGCCCGGCGCAGCTCGAGTCGCATCTGGCGGCCGGTGCCGTGGTTGACCGCGTGGTGCGAGAAGCTTTCGAGCTCGCGGCGAAGAATGTGCGCGAGAAGAGGGCGTTTACCGAATACGATTTGAAATTGTGGATTCGGAAGGAATTCGAGGCTGCTGGCTTCGCGGAGGAACAGCAAGGCCCCGACGTAGCCGTTGGGCCTCACGCGAGCGATCCGCACTACGGGCCTACGCCGCAGACAGCTTCGCCTATTCGGGAGGGCGATTTATTGCTGCTGGACGTTTGGGGAAAGACGAAGGCGGCGGGCAGCGTCTATTACGACATCACCTGGGTCGGCTATCTTGGCGAGAAGATTCCGGAGAAAATGGCGAAGGTTTTTGGAATTGTGCGCGAGGCGCGAGACAAGGCCATTGAGCTAATCCAATCGAGCGTGGCCGCGGGAAAGCCGCTGCAAGGCTGGCAGGTGGACCGCGCCGCGCGCAAAGTGATCGAAAGGGCCGGCTATGGCAAATACTTTTTCCATCGCACGGGACACAACATCGGACAAACCGTGCACGGCAATGGCGTCAACATGGATGGCCTGGAGACGCATGACGTGCGGCATTTGATTCCGAAGACCTGCAATTCGATCGAGCCAGGAATCTATCTTCCCGAGTTTGGCATCCGAAGCGAAGTGAATATGTACATCGGCGAAAAGGAAGCGCGCGTTACCGGAGCCGTGCAGAAAGAGATTTTGGCGTTGCTGGCGTAAACGAAACCGGCCCGGAGCCAGAACCTACTAGCGCAGACGAGCGCACAGGAAAAAAATGGCTGACGAAATGACGACGGACGCGACAGTGGCCTCAACGACAGCGACGACCGCGGCGGCGATGGAGCCAGCGGCAACCATCGAGACTACAGCCGCGACATTGCCCGAGCATCACCAGAAGAACGAAGCCGCGGCATTGGCCATCGGATTTGCGGGATGGCTCGTTCCAGGATTGGGTCATGCGCTGCAAAAAATGTGGGGCCGCGCGATTGCCTGCTTTCTTACGGTAGGCGCGCTCGTTTTTCTCGCTGTCGGCATGCGCGGCAATGTTTTCAGTTCGGAAGGAACCGATGCGTTCGGCATGCTGGGTTACGTCGCCGATCTCGGGACAGGTTCCTTTTATCTTGCCGCGCGAGCGCTTGAGACGGATGGCTCGGACACAGCGCACGCCGAAGGCGACGACGGCACCCGATTCCTTGCCGCCGCCGGAGTGCTGAACCTGCTGGCCGCGCTGCACGCCTATGAAGCGGCGCGAGGGCGGAAGGCGTGATCGCCGCGATCGAGTTTCACCTTACACATTTTCAATCCATGACGCTTTTTGCGTTGCTCGTCTCGATCGCATTTGGATTTTTGAGCCGACGGCGGACGAGCGAGCGGGTGAAGTACATCATTTGGTCGTTGATATTATTTATGCTTATTGGCGTGGGCATCGGCTGGGCGATGTATCCCTTCTCGCGATAGTCTCACGACGATGCGCTTCCGGGGCGCGATGGTAGAACGCGATGTTTGGCGTTCAATTGACAGAAATTTTCCGCGAATGCTATTGTCGATAGGCAGGCCGAGGTAGCTCAGTGGTAGAGCAGCCGATTCGTAATCGGCAGGTCGCGAGTTCAACTCTCGCCCTCGGCTCCACTAACCTGCTGAATACGAATAGGTTGCTCACGTCAGTTCACTGCCCCCTTCGGTTTTGGTGCATTTTCGGTGCATTCTGGCTTTCTTCCCATCTCTTCTACCAGCAAATCTAACGCGGTTACTTGGTTTTCCGCTAGTGATTTTACGTAACATTTTTGGGTCACGGCGATGTTTGAATGACGGAGAATCGCCTGGATTTCTCTATCGGCTACTCCAAGCGCGTGAAGGTTTGTTGCGAGGCCACGGCGAAACGCGTGCCAGCCATGCCAGCGCAAAGTTTCGTCCAACTTAAACAAGTGGCCTTCGGGTTTGTGTTGGTCCTTCGACCTTCGGCAGACGGCGCATTTTTCGATGGCCGGTTGAATCGCGCGCTTCACGAGGTTGGCGAGATTTAGCGGGCTTCCAATGCCGCTCTGGAAGATTGGCAGGTCGGGGTTTGCGAGTACTCCCATTTTTTCTCTGTGCAATTCGAGAGCATCCCGCAATTGTGGGACAACTGGAATCGGTGCCGCAGAGGAAACGGTTTTCGGTTTGTTGATCGTCGAGTTCCAGATGGAGCGCTGAACGCTCAGTTCTTTTCCATTGATGAAGTCCTTCCACAGTAGGCCGCGAATCTCACCTTGACGCAAACCTGTGTAGGCCGCTGTCAAGACAACTGTCCTCGCGGGTTCGGGAAGAACACTGAGCATGCTTTTGATTTCGGCCAGAGAGTAGGCGTAGGTAGTGCTGGCCGGGATTCCCTCTGGCACTTCGACGCCAACGACGGGATTGATTGCGTCCAGATAGCCAAGGCGCTTCGCGCTTGCGAAAACGGCAGACATGAAGGATTTGATTCTCGCAAGTGAAGCATGGCGAAGGGACTCCCCTTTTTTCGTTTTGGCCAATCTAGCGATGTCTTCGATCACTCGCTGGGCATCTGCGCAGCGGAAGTCTCGAAGGGTTATTGCGCCAAGGCGCGGCTTTACGTGGAGACGGAAAATATCGCGGCAGTTTTTTGCGGTACTCGCGCGTCTTCGTTTATCCACATTCGGAAGGAACACGTCCGAAATAAAGTCTGTTACCGTCATGGTGGATTGCACATTTTGTCTGCCGGACTTTATCGGCGCGAGAAGATCGGCCGCAAGCCCCCGAACGTCTTCTTTGTTGCGGTACTGGTCGGAATACTGGGCCAGTTGTTTGCAGATTTGAATGCGTTTGATTTCGCCTGCAACTAGACGGTTGTCGTAGTAGCGGAGATACCAGACTCCGCATTTCTTGCCGTCCTTTGGTTTTTTCTTTTTGAAAAAAATATGGCCTGATTGTTGCTTCATCGTTTTGGTGTCTTCCTTTCGCAAAGGAGTTCTCGCGTGTAGCTTGAGATGGACAAGCCGCGCTTTTTCGCAGCCACCGCCAGGTTGCGATACTCTTCTGGCGTCAACCGGGTGTGAACCACGATGCCGCGCCGTTCCGACTTTGGTTTCGGAGGTCTGCCCATGACGTAAATGTATACAGAAACTACCCGAAGTCAACATCATTTCCCCCCGTTGCCATTCCGCATCCAAGCAACCACTTCGGGCCAGGCGAAGCGGATGTACTTCCCCACGCGAAGACAGGGTAAGGGCTGGCCAGGGTATTTTCTCGCTCGTGGGCGCGTTCGTTCATAGACCCAGCTCACTTCGACCCTCAGCCGTTCGGCGAGTTCAGTCGGAGTCAAGATGTCTTCCGCCTTCAATGTTTCCGCTTGCATCGTGCAACTCCTGTGCAACCGTGCTTTCAAATCCTTGAAACCATTGGCCCGAAATGTGATTCGCCGTTCTCCTATCCGCATCTCCGAGCGTGCTGCAACTTACAGCAAGCTCCGCCGCCTCGGGGTTTTGGGCAGATCGATTCGTGGCATGATGCTTGGCACGGCTTTTTTTCCACATCCTTGGCATGATGCTTGGCACGGCTTGGCACGGTCCCCACGTAACTGGCTTAACCCTCTCAATCCATTGGAATAATTTGTCACGATGCGCTGTGCCAGATTTCCATTCCGCCTCTGTCTTGCTGGCATGGCACGCACCACCCCTTTTAGGGGGGTGCAGCCGTGCCAAAGGTCGTGCACCTGAGAGAGAAAAATCATGCGAGCACCCTTTCCCATCCGTGTTTTGATTTCAGCCAGCCGAGACTTTCGGCAATCTTCGCGACGCGGTTTCTGCCGATGCCCGTCCGCTCTTCCAGTTCGCGCAGACTCGCTTGGAGATCGTCTTCGATAGCCTTCTGGACTCGCACACTGTCTGTTTCGTCGGTTGCGTGTGTGAGCATCGCGAAGTCGTGGACGTTATCGAGATGCGGAAAGAGTTGGACCGTGAATGGTTCCGGTGCGGCGAAGTCTCGTGCCTTAACGCAATGAACGCTAAGGCGGACCAGTTTTCTGCTTTGCGCCGCGTACACCGAATTTCCGTTGTACTGTCCCTCGGGCGACTTCTCAAACTGTAATCCCCATACGCTATCGCACAACGCGCCTAAATCCCCGGTCCCTCTCAAAGTGTTTTCGAGGGTCATCTCTTCCGCCGTCGCCGCATTCTTTGCACGATGATGGGCACCAACCACCGCTTGCGCGCCGTGATAGAGCAGCCGGAAAATCGCACGGCCAAGCCCTTGAGAGTTTTGTGTCGCGCTGCTCTCATCTTCCGCCGTGTTGAATCGGATGGCGGTATCCAGAAAAAGCACTGGCCTGAGATCGCGGACAGCCGCAAGCAATAGCGAATCGCCCAGGTCAATCGCGCTGCCATCCGCAATCGTCTGACAAAAGAACAGGCTCTTATCGAGAGCAAACCTTTCGGCACGTCGGCGAAAACCTTTCGCGCTCATTTCTGGACATAGGTAGAGGCAGGGAATTTTTTCGTTCACGGGAAAGACGCCGAGAAAAGGCTTCCCTGTAGTGAGCGCCCGCGACATGCTCAGTTGCAGCCAGGTCTTGCCACTGCCGGAGAATGCGCCGAGAAACGTGACACCGCGCGGAAGGAAGTTATCGATGGCGAAGTCAATTTCGCCTTCGGGCAGTTCGTCCAGCCGATGAAATTTATTGTGCCAAGAAAGGGAACTTGTTCCGTGCTGCGCCGCGAGAGAGTTCAACGCTTCGACGCTGCGAGCGCAGATCGCGAGAGGCTCCTCGCAACCTTCACGGAGCTGCTGTTCGATTAGTTCTTGATTAGACAGCATCTCCCGCGCGAGAGCTTTGTCCTTCACAATTTTCACGTAGTGGGCCACGTTCGATACGCGCATGAGGCTATCGGCCAATGACGCAAGGTAAGCAGTACCTCCGGCATCGGCGATTTCCGCGCCGAGTTCATCGTTGACCGTAATGAGGTCGATGGGTGAGGCAAGTGCAGCTAAACGATGCATCGAACGAAAAATGACACGATGGAAGGTGCTGGAAAATTCCCCGGGTGAAAGCGCGTTGCGGACTGAATCAAAAACAGAGTTGTCGGCCATGATAGTTCCGAGAATGGCTCTCTCGGCTTCGTCACTTCGCAGAACTGGCGGTATCGCGGTGTTTTTCATCTCGATTCTGCAACGCTCATGGAACGCGGACTCAAAGCCCGCATAAACAAAGGCCCTCCAAGTGATGTGCCGTTTGGCTCACGGCAGTTCATGGGCAACCGTTCTCGATTCGGCCTCGGCGCATTCATCGCGGGTCCACCGAAACATCAAATAGCGTTCCCGATGTAGTGGGACGCGATGGCACTACGGGGCGGGGTTTCCATGAGCCGGGAGATCGTCGCGCCGCGCTCATTGTGCGATGGAACTGCGGCTGTGCATCGGCGTCTGGCATAGGCGCACGCTCCCTAAGCTCGCCAGTCAGGATGTAGCGCACTAAACCGCTCGAAAGATGAATCGTTTTTATCTGGTAGCCTTCCTTGCGCAACTCCGATGCGCGATTTCGCGGGCTGAAACCGTAACGCTGAGGGTCAGAGTACAGTTCCGCGCTTTCGACGCCGCGCTCGCCGCGCTCTCGCAAGATGGTAAGCAGGTTTGCCTTGTGAGACTCCGAGCGTGTGTGCCAGTCGTTATTCATGGCGCACCACTGCTGGCATCACGCGGAGCCTTTTTCGATGCCGACTCCGTTCAACGCATCGCAGCGCGGACTCGGCGTCGTCATAAACCAACCCGGTAACGTCGCGCCAGAATCCGTTCGCGCGGCGACGCTGAACAATGAAAACGCCGTTGTGTTTTTCTTTTTGGGATACGCTACGTCGTGGGTGTTGACTTGGGGCAACTGTTTGAATTACTGTTTGCATGTCGTCGTTCCTTCCTTTCTGGATTACCGGGCTGACAAGGTGGATGGCCTTGCCAGCCCAAAACTTTTTAAGCGCGAACCTCCCGCGTCTTTTCTGATTGCTCCGCCACGGTCAACGGCCCGGCAGGGATTTCCTGTGCGTCGCCAGACGGGACAAGTGTTGCTGCGATCTTTGCCGCACGGCGGCGAATCGCACTCCGAATTTTTTCCAACTCTACTTCCGTTAGAACGAGCCGCCCGGTTTCCGCATACGAAATACGCGCGCGTGAGACGCCACTGGCCCTAGCGAGGCTGAATTGTGTAAGGCCGACATCTTTCCGCTCACGAACAAGCTCACGAACAAACCGTTTCACCATTTCGCCTACCTCCTAACGTTTCAAAAAACATTTTATTCTAATGTGTGCTATAGTTGATTAGGAGAAAAGGCTTTTGCAAACCATGAGGCAAACAACTCTAGCGACATTCCCAAAGCCTGCAAAGATACGGCAGTTCCTTCGGGAATGGGCCAACATGCGGGAGGAACCTTTCGGTCGCTTGGGGCGACGCTACCCCGAGTTCCATCCACCCGCCTACGATTCGCCCCTTGGCCGTGTGCATCTCAGCATCCCGACCAACTGGACGGAATCCCTTCGGACAGCATGGCGCATGACAGATACAAACGCCCGTGATTGGAAACTCGCACAACTTTTGTGTCTTGCAGGACAATCACTCGGCACGTCTACGGGCCATCGCGCGGACTGGGCGCGCAACGTGTCAATGGCACTGACTGAAGCGGTCCGCCTGGTGGAGAAACTAGCGGTCTGCGCCCACCCCGAATGCACAACGCCGCTGTTCATCAGGGAGCGCAAGAACGCCAAGGTATGCTCGGCGGATTGCCGGGATTGGATGCAGCGCAAGTGGACGCGCGAATGGTGGGAGGCTAACGGGGAAAGTTGGCGCGCGAATCGTTGCAAGAAAAAGTCTCAGCGCCGGGCCGCTAAGAAAAAACGCAGGAAAAAAGAAAATCACGCACCGTTGTAAGTGCAGGATGAAAGGAAGGACTTGCATGGCAATTGAAAAGCGAATCTCGGCGAAGTTGGATGATCTCGAAATTGTTCTAGTCTGTACAGCCAAAGACTGCGGGACGCGAATGACATACGCCCTTACAAAGTTGCCTCTAATCAACATTCCCGGATGTCCCGTATGCAGCCCCCGTCAAGAAGGTCCTGGCGAACTGCAACAGTTCAAAAAAGATGTGCGAACGATGCTTGCATCGGCAGGCAAAGTGCCGTTCGAGATAAGACTGGAATTTATTGCACCTGTCGAATCCCGCCCGCAAAGAAAATAGATAGCACTGCGCGGAGTTCGCCTACGGATGACGCGCCGATAGATTAACGGCGATTCAGTCCAATCCGTTGAATGGAAAGAACAAGAGAGGCGTGTTGCAGGATCGTTGCAGGCTTTAGCACCCTATTCACCATTTAGTCCTTTACGCATCAAAACGTCGTAGTGGGCAAACAGGATGCTAACGCCCCCTAGACTTGCATGGCACTTCATTCTGGGGTACCCTCTACCTCCACTCGAATGCCATTTGCGACCGCAGACGAAAGAGACATTCACTTTAAGAAATACGGCTATCAATTCGGGGCTGCTACTGCGGTAGAATATGAAGAGCTGGCGGATGGGTTCATGGCTAAACCTATGAACATCACACTACGGGAGTGCATCAGGCCGAATGGGAGGGACCGCATACGCTTTGATATTTCCAACGATCATTTCGGGGTCGGTATAGTCACCACGACCACGGTCAGGACCTACCACATAATCCCATTTTTCAGAATTCACAGGCACGGCGGCAAGCAGAAGTTTTTTGAGTACGAGTGTGGAAGGATTGAACTATGAACTATCGTTGTCCAGTTTGCGGGTTTGCATCTTTACCGTACCCACCGACCGACTATCACATCTGTCCGTGCTGTAGCACGGAATTCGGCAGTGATGACGCGGACTACACGCATGAGCAATTGCGCGAAATGTGGGTCGCTGGCGGAGCAGCGTGGTTCTTCGGCCAGCAACCCGCGCATTGGAACCCTTGGACCCAACTGATTCTCGCGGGTTTCACAGGGTCACTTCCGGCAGATTTTGAAAGAATTCGTTTTGATTCAAACGCTGTCAAAAACTGGATAGACGTGAATGTAACCGGTGTGCGCTATCCGATTCGAGGACTCTCGGAGTACATCTTTCAAACTCCGCAAACCGACCCGAATAGTGGCTTAGAGATGGTTTCAAATCAAAGCGCGCTAGTTGGCGCGTGAGTCAGGTAAAATGCCCTTCCCGCCCATTGACGCTTGTTTAATATGTGAATTAGTTCGCCCAGAAGCAATGGGGAAATTTAGTGTGCTAGGCTATTACGGCATCGCACCCTACGTTCACATTCAGGTCCACAATTTCGGTCTACCCATTGCATTGACATTTGTGTTCGCCGGAGGACCCGGTAGCGGCCACTTTCGTATTGGCCTGAGAATAACCGCACCAAACGGCGCTACTTTTGACGCCCCGAGTGTTGGAGGCGACTTGGTGGCCCAAGCAACCCTTACGAATATCTTCATGGGCTTTCAGGGTGTTCTTCCAGGTCCAGGAGACTATACCGCCACACTACTGGCGAATGACGCGCAGCAATTTCAGACTCGATTTACATTGGAGCAGATGGCCGCTGCTCCGGTGCCTGCGCGGGGCATTCCCCCGCCCCCTCCGATTCGCCCTAACTAGCTCAAGTTCGGCTAACCTGCTTAGGCACCGCTCGCTGCGCTTTCCAAGTTCAAGTTCGCTATTCATTGAACCGCCGATGAGGGAACGGCGAATCACGTTCCTAGGCAGTCTTTATGCGAGTTTCAGAAGCGCGTTGCATCATCGTTGCACGTTCCCGCCCCGAAAATGCCACGGTGCGAAATGAGATTAACTGTGCGCGTAGGACGGCCAACGCCTAAGCGGATTCGCGGGCAGGCTGCAAAGATGTGCAGTGATGTGCAGGAATGCCTACGGGTGCGGAGATCGCGCGTCCTGAGCCGATTGTGGGCCAAGTTTCGGCTTGGCTTTGGACGCCGGAAGAAATTCCATCAAAACGATGCGCTGTTCGCTGTCAAAGATCGAACGTCCGATGTAGCAGGGATGGCAGAGACCTTCGCCGTTAACGATGTGCTTTGCAGGGACATGCTTCCCGGTACGCGTTAGGTGGGCTTTGCAAAATTCCAATTCCCGCTCAGTCTACCACTGTGAGCCGCGCGAATGGACGCCTTTTCAGTATTGGACGTTTATCCAGCCCGAAGTAGCGCCGCCAGAGCCAACAGTGATGTAGACATTCGTCGCATCCGCGACTTGCGTCTCGCCCCACTTGCCAGCCGCGCCCGCGTTCAAGTCTACGGTTTGCGGTGGACGCGGCAACCCATGGGGCACCGTATTCGCGCTCCCCGCCGTCAAACCGCTCACGGCCAGGACAGTTCTTTGCAAAAACCTTCCATCAATTTCCTGCACTTTCGATGGCAAGTAAGTCGGTGTGACCGTGATGCTCATGTTGTTTCCCTCCTGAGAAAAACAGAAAATTAGTCTTGCGGGAGTACGGGCAGCTCGCCCTCATCCACATCAATCACGCTGTCGCCGTTCCCGTTGCTGTGGCCGTTTCCAGCCGGTAGCAATGCCGTGTTGCTGCCCAGCGGGATGAATCGGCCAACCCCAAGGGCCTCGTTGATGGCTCGGACGAACACTCCCGGCATTGGCCGCACGGATGGTATGGGAGCCGTCGCCTTGCCGATTTCGTACAGCCCGGCCAACGTCGAGCGCAATTCGCGCAGATAACCTATCGTGGCCTGATGGTTTTTGGCTCTCTCAGCCAGATTGAGAGCGCGTATGCCGCGCTGGTACAGGTCCTCCAAGCGGTCAAGGATGCTCTCGCCGATGCTGGTTTCGCGCTTTTCGGATGCGAGCGCGAGAGCCTCGGCGACGTGCTTTTTGTGCCTCTGAACGCTTCCCCGCGTGAGTCGAAATTGGCCCGCTATGGCACGATTCGATTTGCCGAACACGATGGCCGTGTCAATTTTCCGTCGCTCATCATGGGAACAGATCGTGCAGGTGCGCGGCATCATGCACCCCGGCCCTGGGCAGAGAATCTCAATCGGTTTGCGTTCTGCTCAAGCCAGGAAGCAACCTGGTCGCTTCGGAAGTATTCCGTGTTTTCGTAGGTGTCGAGTGCGGTCAATGCTCTGGCTGCCACGTCGCCAGAGATGCCAGCACGTTTCGAGATCGTGTCGATTGCTTCCTGCTCGGTGAGCAGGCGGAAGTCTGTTTCCACTTTCTTCCTCTTGAGCAAACCCCATGCTCGGCTCATCGTCGCCTCGCACTATGCGAATCGCGGGTCAGGGACGCTGATTTTTAGGCTGTGCTTTTTGAGCCAGTCGCTCAGTTCATCGTCACGGTAATAGTTGCCGCCGTACCGTGCGGGAGCTGGTATGCCGTCGCCTTTGCCGTCGAGCGCGGCCATTGCCTCTTGCCGGTTGCAGCCCGTTTCCTTGCAAACTGCGTTCACCGCCTCAGCGCGATCGAGGAGATGGAAAACTTCCTTGTCCGGGCCGGTTTGCTTTTTTTGGAGTTCGTCTGCGACGAATTTCTTGCCGCGTTTGTGTTCCTTGACGGCATCGTCGAGCGTGCGCGAATCGTAGAAGCCTTTCGCGTAAGCCTTCAATCCGCCAAGCATTTTGCTGGCATCCATCCGCGAGCATTGAAGATTCTTTGCAAGGTGCGTCAACGCTTCGTCAGAAGTGAGGATGTGCATGTCCTCATTGTCGGGCCGTGGGTTTCTCCGCGCGGTGAGCCTCTGACTTTCGCTCTCTCCGTCGCTGAGAATTGTCGCGCCGC
>JBARJI010000105.1:0-8075 GCA_049800195.1 Candidatus Acidiferrum sp. | reverse complement strand
ACTCTCTCATTCGCCGTGGTACAAAAACTCGGGCTGGTCAAGTCCAGTCAATCTATCTCACAGAACTCTCTGAGGACTTCGCGGAAGTCCTCGGCGGTTTGATTGGAGAAGAGTCTCGCTCACTCATCGCCGCGGCCGAGGCCTGTGCTGCTGTTGAAAACGACCGAATCGTGACAGGCGACGAACTGGATGTCTGGGAAAGCAGGATCGAACAGCAAATTGAGACTGATCCATCGGTGAATGAGACAGACCGAGAGGCTATTGTCCGAGCACGGCGTGGCCAGGGTCTTTTCAAACAGCGTGTCATGCGAATTGAAACTCACTGCCGCATAACGGGCGTCGATAATCCAAGTTACCTTTTGGCCAGCCACTGTAAGCCCTGGCGAGATTCGTCAAATGAAGAGCGACTGAACGGTGAAAACGGCTTACTCTTGACGCCAAGTATTGACCTTTTGTTCGACCGCGGATTCATTGGGTTTGAGGATTCCGGAAATCTCATCATATCGCCGGTCGCACACAAGCCTTCCTTACAAAAGATGGGCCTCGAAACGAAGCGAATCACGAACGTCGGTCCCTTTACCAATGGCCAGCGACAATTTCTTGAGTTTCATCGCAACGCCATTTTGCTGAGAGTCGCTCGATGAATTTCTTCGTCGCGGTCACTGATTACGATTGGTTCCAATTGCATGCTTCCAAATCTGATGTGGTTGAAGTGAATTTCTGGCGCCCATCTCCTGAGGCGCCATTCAAAGCTCTGAACACCGGTGAAATGCTGTTATTCAAGCTTCATTCGCCGCGCAATTTTATAGTCGGTGGCGGGTTCTTCACTCGCTTTGTCCATTTGCCGATCTCGCTCTCATGGGAAGCTTTCGATGAGGGCAACGGAGTTCGATCTCTTTCGGAAATGCGTGAAAGGATCGCGAAGTACAGACGCGTGCCCATCGAATCGATGGAGAACCCAAAGATCGGTTGCATACTCTTAGCCGAACCATTCTTTTTTAAGGAAGCAGAATGGATTCCGGTACCCTCGGATTTCAGCCTTAATATTGTCCAAGGAAAAGGATACGACAGCGAAGATGGAACCACTGGCAAGGCTCTCTGGGGAGCGGTCACCGAAAGATTGGCGACACGGGCCACTGCGAACCTTGACCCCGGCCCAGCGACGATTGCAGCGGTCCAGAGTATCCGCTACGGCGAACCCATGGTCGTTCGACCGCGACTCGGCCAAGGCACATTCAGAGTGATTGTGACCGACGCTTATGAGCGTAGATGCGCGATCACGGGCGAGCGTACACTGCCGGTGCTAGAGGCTGCTCACATCAAGCCTTACAGCTCGGGCGGTCCGCATGAACCTGAAAATGGTCTGCTTTTGCGAAGTGACCTGCACACGTTGTTCGATCAGGGATACGTCACTGTTGACGCGGATCAACTGAAAGTGGTCGTCAGTAGTCGCATTCGAGAGGAGTTTGAGAACGGGCGAGACTACTATCATCTTCATGGAAGGGCCATACGCTTGCCGCGCGAGAGTAATAGCTTGCCCTCGCATGAATATTTGGCTTTCCACAATAGCGTGTTCCGCTAGCAGGCGTTGCCCCGCGTTCTGCTCACAACCTTGTACCGTCCGGGTCCGGTGATTACACAAAAGTCTTGGGCGTTGTCTTCGTCTCCGATTTAAGTCGGCCTCGGGCTTTACGCTCCCGCGTACCCCTCAAAAGCTTCGCGGACGATTTCCTGCACGGATGCCACTTCGCTGTCAGTGAGTTTTGCGAACTCGTTTTCGCGCCGTTTCCGGCCAAGCGTGCCATTGTTCTTGCGAATATACAGGATGAGGTTTTCCGCTAGGCGGTCCGGCATTTCCACAGTGTCCATGATACGGCGCAACGCCTCGTCGTGACGGCGCAGGTAGTCGATTTCGTCGGGCAGATCGTGATCAACGGTGCGCTCGACGCAAGCGTACAGGAACGCTGCTTCATCGGTACAATCGAAATATCGGTAGAGGTCAGCCGTTTGGTTTAAAACCTCAACATTGCGTGATGGTGTTGGCCGCCATTCGATGGAGTGCATCAGCGGACCCGAATGGGCGCGTAGCGTCTCGCGGTAATCGTCAATACGGTCGAGCATGACGGAGGAGACAGGGAAAACCATGCCCGCTGGCGTGAATTTCCGCTCGGCGAGGACGTGATGAATCAGGCAGCGGTGTAGCCGCCCGTTGCCGTCCTGAAAAGGGTGGACATAGACGAAGCCGAAGGCGGTCGCGGCCGCTTGCAGGACTGGATCTAGTCCTGCGTCGCGCATACGTTCATTCGCTTCGATTAGTCCCTGCATCAGGGTCGGTAAATCTTCAGGGCGTGCTCCGATGAATTCGGGTAAGGGATCGCCATCATGGTCACGCTCTCCGAGGAAGACGCCGTCCGGGCGTAGGCCCGCGTGAATGAAACGTCTGTCCTCAATCAGCACGCCGTGCAGGCGCACGATTTCGTCGAGCGTCAGTGGATTCCTTCCAGCCTGCACGACGGCGCGGCCCCACCTCTCCAACCTGCCGCGTGGCGGCCGTTCGCCTTCGATCTCGAAGCTCGCGCGGCTGTCGGCGAGCAGGAGGAAACTGGCCGCACGCGCAACCACGTGCGCGCCGGTGCGGCCGACGATTTCGCCAGCACTAGTTCCGAGGTCGCGCTTGCCAAAGTCTGCAAGCGCTCTAGTTCGTCGAATGACTGGACAAAAGGCCGGCGTGCCGAGGAGATTGTCACGAACCTTGTGTCGGCGAGAGAGGCGCGGCGTCGACGTGAAATATACTTCTTCGTCGAGCAAATCGACCGCGGCGACGCCTTCGGCGTCCGGAATGTCGAGTTGTCGTTGGGTGAGGAATTCATAGAGATACCAGGCGCGGCGACTCAGGGCTCCGGTCGGTCCAAGACGCACAAAGGTCGCGACGGTTTCGGGGGAAACGGCGTCGTAAACCTGTTTGAGAACGAGTAGATCAAGGTCTTCGTGGCGGAGCGCAAATCCGAGTTGATCGTGAAAATCGTCGCCCGGCCAGTATCGTTTGTCGAATACGTTCCAAACACCCTCCTCACGGCGGCTTCCCTTGACGTGGTTTGAGGACACGACACTCGGACGACGTACGGGGACTGAAACGCCGAACCTGCGGACGAGGTTTGCCCATCCTGTTAGCCGGCTTTCTGCGGGGATGGTCATTTCTTGAAAAGCCGGAATCACCTTATTATTCGTAGCCACGGTCGAGAGAACCTCTTTTCGGTCGAATACAGACTGATTTGGAGGCACTTGGTCGAAAACCAGTTTATACGACTAGCGGGTCGAAATCAATTGATTTTGGTCGAAAAGCACCTCACAAAGGCGCATAAGGTCGAAACTCAATCACCAAAGATTAAAGGGTATCGGGCAGCAAGCCAAGCTCGTGCTGTTGCGGTGTCCTTGGAGCCGTATTGACAATGCTCGCCAATGTGCTGCGGCTGCCTAAGCGCAGAGAGGCCCACGCCTCTCATAGTTGGGGCAATTCCGAAGCGAAGCCGCAGTCAAGGGCGACAGTAAGGAGCCGTGCAGCGGGCTTGACCCTTGACGGCGGTGAGAGCGGAGGGCACTGGGCTTTATCTGCTGATGGTGTGTCCTTCTGCCCGCGTGCGCTCTCGCACTTGGCTTTGTGCGGACGATGGCTCGATCTTGTGCGCTGTAGATACGGAACTGCGGCTCGATTCCATCGCGGATCGGTGCGACACATCGCGCGACAGTTGCTCTGCCAGATGGCCTTTGTCGTTTGTGTAGACCTGTGCATCGTAGCGACCACGCGACATGGCCACGTAAGCTAGCCGACGGTTCACTAGTTTTTCTCCCGCCTGCTCACTGTCTATGTGAACGAGCACGCGGTCAGCGGTTTGTCCCTGGCTGCTGTGGCTCGTTACTGCATATCCGTAGTCGAGATGCGAATTCTCTTCGGGGTTGAATGCGACTGTGCGGCCCGAGTCGAGGCGCACTTGCAGGTTGCCTGAATCATCGATCTTCTCGATGGTTCCCAACTCCCGGTTTGCTAGATGGAGTCCTCGGTTTGGCGCGGTGAACTGGATGCGGTCGCCTTGTGCGAACGAACGTTCCGTTTCGCGATAAAGCATCACTCCTTGCAGGCGACGCGGATCGTAGCTCACCTGCTCACCGCTCTGCTTTTCGACAGTCAGCACATTTTCCTTAACGTTCACTCGCTCGACGCGGGCGTATTCTCCAGAGTCGATCCGATGTGTTTTGCTTCCCTTCGTGTAACGCACGACATCTCCCCGTGCGTACTGCTCAGCCCACCGCCGGTCCGCGCCGGTGATCTCTTGACGGGCCACAAGAACTCTCAGCCGGCACTCCCCCTGGTCCACTAGTCCCCGTGACTGCATTTCCCGGTGGATGATCTGATTGATTTCCATGCGCGATTGATTGTCGGGTGAAACGACTAGCGTCCCTTCCGGCTGCTCCGCGTACTTCCTGGCGATTTCCCTGAACCGCTCGTCGCGATGCGGGATTTCATGTACTCGCCCTTGGACGTCTAGTTTCTCGATTGCTTCTCGCACATTGCCACGCGAGAGCTGCTCCACGACTTCTTTGAGTGCCGGGTCTTTCTGCCGCACGATCTCATCAAGCCGTGCCGTCTGAATTCCCGCTTCCTGTAACTGCTGATATGGTATTCCGGCCTCCACGGCCTGGTGCTGGCGTGTATCGCCTACCAGCAAAACGCGGTCATCGTCCTTGAGCCGATGTAGGAATTCATTCATCTGCTTCGTGCTCGCCAGGCTCGATTCGTCCAGGACATACAGACGCTTTTGTCCGTCGTTCTGGCCCTCACCCCGCACAAGATGTCTCTGTAACGTGCTCGATTCAATTCCGGCCTCCGCCAGTTTCTGTGCTGCCCGCGATGTCGGCGCGAACCCCTCGACTGCATAACCCTCCCGTTCGGCGGCTTGCCGAACTGCGGACAGGGATGTCGTCTTTCCCGCGCCGGCGACACCTTCCAGCGCCATCACCTGATCGTGGCTCGACAAGATTTGATCAACCGCCGCACGCTGGCTGTCGCTCAGATGGGGATGATCTTTCTCGACGGCTCTGCGCATATCAGTGCTAACGAGCGATTCGCGCTTGTTCTGCCCATCGCACATCATCTGTATCATGTCGCGCTCGTACTCCAACATCTCTTGGGTCG
Source organism: Candidatus Acidiferrum sp. (assembly GCA_049800195.1). Classification (GTDB taxonomy): domain Bacteria; phylum Acidobacteriota; class Terriglobia; order Acidiferrales; family UBA7541; genus Acidiferrum. Next base: position 2,884 of record JBARJI010000105.1, on the reverse strand, counting down.
TGAATGTCCGGCCCGGTCTGCCAGTTTTCTGCTCAACTCCGATAAACTCGCCGCTCCGTGCGCGCCTTTCGAATTCGGTCCTAACGTCGGCGAGTGTTGCCTGTCCCATCGAACGCCTCAGCGCGTCCCGTAACAACTCGCGTTCATCTACAACGGCCTCTCGCTCCAAATTCCTTTCCTTAGAGAATGTGACGGCGGATCGCGCCGTCGTGCGCGGTGAATCCTGTTCGATTCGTGCCCCCCTTCCTGTGGCTGCTGCCACTGCACGCGCTGGCTGATTCCCGAATGCTTCGGCCATCTGCTGGTGGCGCTGTTGCATCTCTTCCTGTGAAAGTTCGAGTTTAGGTTGTCGAGTCTTGTGCGCGGCGATCTGTGCCGCGTCAGCTCCTCTTCGATTCTCTTTCGCGAGATGTTCTTCGATCTGCTGGCGGCGCGGGCTGGATGCTGCGAGATATTCTTCAGAATAGCCCGTGATTTCCGGCTGCCCGCTCTTCCCACGTTCGATTTCGTACCCCATCCCTTTGAGCCTCGCGGCTAATTCCGAGCGGTACACCGCCGTCGCATACTGCTGTGTCTTGTAAAGTTCCCGTGGTTGCAGCGAGTAAGTTCCTCCTTCCTCTGTTTCGGTAAGATTGAAGAAAACAACGTGCGTGTGGAGTTGCGGGGCGGCGTAACCGTCCACGGGCCTTGCACTGTCGTGCTCGAATTTCGCCGCCACCCATTTTCCGGTTGTCTCTGCCGGAAGGTTTCCGCCAATTCTGGCTTGGACGTATCGCTCTAGTTCATCAAGTGCGGCAGCAACGCTCTGTTGATGTGCCTCTCGAATTCGCTCGTCTCCACCCACGAGTGCTGTAAGCGATACGCTCTTCGGTGCGGAGAAAGTCGCGTCCCAGCCCGCGCGGTGTTCCATCGTGCGTATCTTCTGCCCGTGTTCGTTAACGAATTCTCGTGCCGCCTTGTGGCGAACGAGGTGCTCACCAGTGATCGGGTGCTGACCTTGGGTGAGCCGCTGGAAGTGTTCCTCGCCAACCTCGCCGCGCAGCTCCCATTGCTCGGCAAGTTTGCCGTGCCACTCGCCGCGTATTTGGTCGCCTTGCGTGTAGTAGTTCTCGCGGGCATTGGAGAACTCTTCCGCGTGGTACGCCAGCGCTTGGCTTGCGCTCAGTGGATTGGAAATGGTCAGCATCGTGGTGTTGGCCTACCGGAAGAAATGGCCTTGCCATGTACTGGTTCGTTTCAATTCCCGTTCGCGGTCCTGCTGGATTTCTTGCTGCGTGTGTTGTTGTTCCATCCCACCGCCAGCTCCCGCCGCTGCCGCCGCTGCCTTGGGTGGTTGCTCGGGGCGGATCTCCGCTGGTCGCTGGATGAACCTCGGATGATTTGCGGGAAGCTCGACGATCGGGAAACTCATCCGCACCACAAGATTTCCGCTTTTGAGATAACCGTGCAGGTTCTCAAGGCCAGTGATCTCGGAATCCATCACTAGCGGCACAACGTCGTGTTCGTTGTTGTAGCTCGTCGTATTCCGCTGCCCGCCCATCTGCCCACTCGAACGGCTCTCTCGCAGACGCTCGACCTCGATTCTTCCGATGGCGTCCGAAATCCACTTCGCCGCGTTCGGCTCGCTAGTGCGGAGGAAAATTTTGGTAGCTGGCTGTGAAAGCATGGCCTCAGCTTCATGGCCGTAGCGCGTCTCCAATTGGCTGCGTCCCTGAAAGCCAAGCACAACCGGGATGTTGGATTTACGGTTTTCTGTCACTGCCGTGTGCAGTTGCGGCAACCGTTGCAACGTCGCCAGCTCGTCCAAAACAAACCAGACCTTGCGGGAACTCGTCTGTCCCTGGTTCATGAGTCGCAACACCAGCGTATCGAGCCACAAACTCGTGAGAGGCAAGAGCCGTTCGCGCGTTTCGGAGGTGCTCGTAAGAAACACCCAGCCCTTGTGTTGCTTCGACCATTCCGCTGCGCTCCAGCGTCCGTTCGCTTCGATTTCCGACGGCAACAATTTGAGAGAGTCAGCAACCATATTGAGTGAAGCGAGGATGCCGCTTCGCTGCGCTGGTGCGTTTTTGTCGATCATCGCCGCGTACTGTGTACCTTTCACCCGTCGGTCGATCTCTTCCTCATGGCACATCCACCAGGCCATCTGCTCGGGTGTTGACCTGTAGGTCAAAAGGTGGGCGAAAATTTTCCTAGGTCCCTCAACGAAGAATTGGTTTTCGTTGCGGCGGTCGGGGAACAAGGATGTCGCCAAAGTGAGTGCCTCTGCCGGGTGTCGCAGCTCATCTCCGGGACTCCAATACGGCATCCGCTGGTCCAAGGGATTGAGAATGGCATCGCCACGGTCGGGGCGATAGAACTCCGGCGTGTAGTCGAGTGCAGGGTCATAGACGATGGCCGTCTCACCGCGCTCTTCGATCTGTTGCATGATTCTTCGAATCAGAGTGCTTTTGCCGGTGCCGGTGTCACCCATAAGAAGGATGTGGTTTGGCTCGATGGCGACGGGAAGTCTGACGCTCGGCACAATGCCGAACAGCTTTTGCACGAACGTTTTTTCCGTCAGTTCGAAGCCGATGCCGTTCGAACGATTCCTACGATTGAAAACGCCCGGCGTGACCAATTCCGGTCCCTTGAGTCGGCGACCTTCCCTCCGCTCGCGGGCACGCGCTGCGTCCTTTGGGATCGCCACCGCGAGGCAAACCAAAAACACCGTGAAGCCACCGCATAACGCCGGCCACAGGAAGTCCGTGAGCGTCTGGTCCTTCCATGAGAAGGCCGGTATGAGTCAAGTGTGTTTTTCTGTTTTTCTCTCTTTTTCTTGTAAGGATGTTTTTGTTCTTCTCTTCCTCTCTGTGAGCTCCTGCCCTTCAGCCAAGCCGCTCCT
>JBARJI010000104.1:0-45830 GCA_049800195.1 Candidatus Acidiferrum sp. | reverse complement strand
AGGAGCGGCTTGGCTGAAGGGCAGGAGCTCACAGAGAGGAAGAGAAGAACAAAAACATCCTTACAAGAAAAAGAGAGAAAAACAGAAAAACACACTTGACTCATACCGGCCTTCTCATGGAAGGACCTTGGCATTTTGAGTGTAATAGGAATGTTACACCAGTAACCTTCGAGGTATGGTGTTCAGCCGATTTGCATCCAACTTGTGGCCTTGCTTTTAATCTGTTCGTAGTCTAGCATGCTCGCCGGAATCCACACATAACCAAACAGGAATCTGTAAACGATTCCATGCTCCGAAAGCCGCAGTGCTGGCTCTCGGAAAATGTTTCCAGGCAATTCACGCAAGAAGTGAATATGACCGCGTCGCACCCGGCGAATACGCGAAAAAGGACCACCTTGCATGAAAATCATGTCATCCGTTACTTCAATGTCATATTCCCGGCGTCGCGAGTCAAAGAAGAAAAACGTACCCGCCGCAATGAGCGCGTCAAAAGTGCGTACCCAAAAAGCCCTTGCGTTTTGTGCGAACCAGAAATGGTGAATAAGGAACATCCCCAGCAGGGTAAATGCAAAAACCAGACCAGCGCGCGTAATGCGCTTAGCTAAAGCGACCTCTTCAGATTTGATGTGATAGACCATCGCTACCGACTTCGTAGTGATACAAAGTCGATAGCATTATACGCGCTACTTGGCTGGAGCGAACTCCTTTCGTGACTATTGAAAACAGGCGATCGCGCCCACAATCCGTCGGAAAATTGTGAAACAAGGCGCGTCTTCAGGTCGTAGCCCTGGGTTAGAGTGCGGCAGGCTCACTGCTGCAAGCTATAAATCACCGTAATGTAGGTGTCGATTTCGATCGGCTGGCCGTTGAGAACGGTGGGGCGGTAGCGCGATTGGCGCACGGCATCCAGCGCGGACTGAAGAAAAAGCGGGTCGGCGCCGACTGCTTGCAAGGATTGGATCGTGCCCTCCATGGAGATGTTGGCATCTCGACGCACTCAACGGATTGGTGATTCAGCAGGCCCAGCCCCGGCTCGCACTCACACCTGCGCGACTGGGAGCGGAATTTTCCCTTGACACTGAGCGTACATACATTGTATATACGAAACGTGGACGTCCGGCACGCTCTTCACGGACAAGTATTTCGAGTGGGATCAGGAGAAGGCGGCAAGCAACTGGCGAAAGCACAGCGTCATTTTTTACGAAGCCTGCGAGGTGTTCTTTGACCCGTTCTTCCGGCTGACCGACGCCGACGCGGAAGAAGAAGCGCGCCAAGCCGCCATCGGCTACACCGAGCGTTCGCGATTGCTTTGCGTCGTGCATGCGGAGCGCGAAGAGGGGGCCATCCGCATCGTTTCCGCCCGGCTGGCCTCGGCGGAGGAAAGAAAACTCTATGAGCATGAATAAGCGAGTGAAAAAGCGGCTGCAAAAAGACCGCCCCATGACCTCCATCACCATTCGCATGCCGGAAGATGTCCTGGGGGACCTGAAAGTGGTTGCCCCTGTGCTCGGCTTCAGCGGTTATCAGCCGCTCATTCGTCACTACATCGGGCAGTCTCTTCGCAAAGACCTGGCCCGGATCGAAGGTGATCCGGTGTCGATCATGGCTGATAGCTTGCGGCGCCGCGGCGTAGCCGATGCGGTCATTGAGGAAGCCCTCGCCGAAGCCACAGCCAAGAACCCCTGAGCACGTTAGCCCGACAGCAGGTTAGCAACACGAGGTTAGCGACACTACGCGCGAAACGATCGCGCGCCATTCGGGCGAACCAATCCTCTAAATCCCCTTCAATCCTAGATCTCAAGTTGCGCTCAAGAAGAAAAGGGCGCCGGGTAGATGGGCGCCCCTCTCGTTTGAACAAAAGCCATTCGCAGGAATACGCCGAACTCACTGCTGCAGGCTGTAGATGACCGTAATGTAGGTGTCGATCTCGACGGGCTGGCCGTTGAGAACGGTTGGGCGGTAACGCCACTGGCGCACGGCATCCAGGGCGGACTGCAGGAAGAGGGGGTCGCCGTTCACCACTTGCAAGGATTCGATGGTGCCGTCCGTAGCGATGAGCGCGTGTAATTCGACGCGGCCTTCGCGATGGATCTGAATCGCGAGCTGTGGATAACGGGGCTCGACGCGCTGAATCAGCATTGCCGGCTCGAGATGCGTCATACGGAGAACCTGCGGCGTTCGCGGCCGCACGTCCACGGGGCGCACCGGCTGAGGCCTGTTATCGGCGAGAGGAACGCACGCGGCGCAGGGGACACCTGGTCCTGGGCCCGAAGGAATACCGGGCGGCTGCGGTGACGCGGGCTCTGGGCGCTCATCGATATTCTGGGGAAAGCGATTCGGCATCGAAAAGAAACGGTCGGAAACAACCGTTACGTGACGAGCCTGCGGGTGCGGAGGGGTGCTCGAGCGTTCTGGCGCGTTGGAATGGTAATAGGGGGGAATCGGAATCATGGCAAAGGCAAGACGCTCGGGTTTTCCAAACAAGGGAACTAGAACGATGGCCGTGACAATCGCGCACTGAATGGCGATAGAAATCGTCAAAGCGCGCCGGCGAATGCGGCGCTCGCGTGCGCGCTGCTCGAGGCTACCTTCGACAAAACAACCTTGCAGGGAACCGAAATCATTTTGCGGACTTGGGTTGGAACCGGGGCCGGGTTCGATAGACATCACACACCTCCACAAGAAAGTTCCGCGAGTGAGAAGAAATAATTTGCGACGCCGGTTTTCTGTGGGTTGCTCAACTGCCGCAGGAAACCGGCGCCGCGCTCGCAGGGATGTGAGGTGCGCGCGTCCTCTGTAAGATTGGACACCGGGGCGGTGGACAAGTTCCCGGGGGCGGCCAGCAAACGTGGTCTGTTTGTTCGCAAGCGGGAGCAGCGAAGGGTGGAGGGTGGGTTTCGGGTAGGCGCGTTAATCCGGACCTAGTAAGCTGTAGAACTGAGGGAACGATTTCCCCGATGAAACAGAGTGCCCGAGACAATCTACTTTATCTGGTGGTCGGCCTTAGCATCGCTGCGCTCGTGGTGGCCGATTTTTTTTACGCGGATAGTCACAACCAGACAATGTGGTTGCCGTCGAGGCTCGCGTCGCGTGCGGTCTACACCACTTTGCTGCTGGCTTACTTTGTTGCCAGAGAAACACGCAAGGGGAAGGCAACACTCTTTCAAGTGCTCGCGTGCGTCATACTTGCGAACATCGTGCATCTGGGAGTCGTCTTCGGTTTCCGCCAAACCGTCGGTCGGCTTCCGGGCTTAGCCTTCTCTGCCTTGGCGGTCTCGGAATTGTTCCTCGTTTGGCTTCTGACTGTGCAGATCGCTCGCTATGTTAGGTCCGGCTGACAGATCGGCTCGCTGAGACATCCGGAATCTGGGATAGGCCTTGAGCAGTTGTCTGGTAAGCGTTGCTTACCGCTGAAGTTGCTCTTAGTTCCAAGCAGCCACTTCGGCCCGTCTTATCTGTCTTGGGGCTTATTTCCACCTTCCAGTGCGGAAAGCAGAGAATGCTCGATAGCCGTGTAGGCTAAGAGACCGACCAGCGTAGCTGGGACAATCATGGCGAGCGCAATGCCCCATCCAAGCAACGGCAAACCAACCAGTTCAATTCCCACCATAGGTATACCGAAATAAATCGCTTCTCGCCTAAAACGCTGCCAGAGCGTCAATTTCTTCTGGAATGATGGCCTCACTGGCTGTTCCTCTCAGGCCCCTTTTATGACAAAGCGATTCTATCGTAATGCAAAGTAGGTTGTGCCTGGTAGGTCGGAAAGCGACTCAGTACCCAGCGGAGGACGCAGAAGGCGATTGATTTGTGACGGAAGGTTGCGAAAAATCCACGCGGGTTTGTGAGGATCCTGAGGCGATGCTGCAAACGGTCGTCGCGGAGCGGAAGCCGGTGCTTTTCGCGGCAATCCTATCTCGTTGATAATACAGTGCTTATTTTGATGAATCGGAAACGCCTCGCCGTACATCTCATGGCTGTGGACGTGGATCTGAAGGAGGGTTATCCCGATGGATGGGCGTAATGTGGAAACAATTGGTGTACGCCGCACGGGTTGGGCTGCTCTAGACCGCGATCCGCAGCAGGACAAGGTCGAGTTTGTGTGTCCCTACTGCGGTGCACGGGACGAGAAAAATGCCAGACGCGAGCGGACGCAGTATCATTTTACGGACGGCTTTCTGCAGGATTTGCAGGGCGAAGTGACGCAGTGCCATTCCTGCAAAAGATCGCTGCGCGTGGTTCCGGTGGTGATGCTGCACGACCAGGACGAAGAGCGGAGATTTGAAGCAGTTTTCTCCGACGAATTGGCCGGCGCGAGGAACTGAATCGCATTTTGATTTGAAAATGGAGACGGGGCGCATGGATGTGCGCCCCGTTTCTATTTTGCGGCTCGCTGAAATTTAGTAGCGGTGCCAGCAGCCGAAGCGATCGTAGTAGCCGCGGACGATTGCCTGGCGCCGCTCGAAGCGCAAGTAGTTCGCGCGTGGGCTATAAAAGCCGTGGCGCACGACGGCTTCGTGAACGCGGAAATTATCGTAGCGAACGACAGCGCGCTCATTGGCCTGCGCGTTCGGCGCGCCCGCGAAGAGCAACGCGCCGCCCAATACCACCGCCGCGATCGCGGCCTTGCCGAACGTGGACTTAAAAAGTTGCATGAACATGGTGTTCTCCCGGGCGTCTCGACGACGTTTCTTGGCTGGCGCCCTATGTTGATGAAACACTCGCGCTTCGCAAATGTTGCGTGACGCGGAGAAGGAGGGAGATTGGTTTGCAGAGGCTGAGCCGGGGCTCAGTAGGCTTGCAAGATGGTATCGGCTTCCATGTGATACTTCTCGAGGCCGGCGCGGATGTAGTCGAAGGCTTCGTCCACGCTGTCGGCGAACTGAAGCATTTTGTATTCTTCTTCGTTGATGGTGCCCCAGTTGACCATGGCCTTCCAATTGAGAACCTCGTCCCAGTATTTGCGACCGTAGATGAGGATGATGTTGTGCTTGGCGAGCTTTCCCGTTTGCAGCAGCGTGAGCATTTCCCAAAGCTCATCCATCGTGCCGAAGCCGCCGGGAAAAACGATGAGGGCTTTGGCGATCTGAGCGAACCACAGTTTTCGCATGAAGAAATAATGAAAATTGAAGCTGAGCTCGGGGCTGATGTAGGCGTTGGCGAATTGCTCGTGCGGGAGCTCGATCGAAAGGCCGATGGATTTGCCGCCGGCTTCGATGGCGCCGCGATTGGCGGCTTCCATGATGCCGGGGCCACCGCCAGAGCAGATGACGAAGCGGCGCGGCCTGGGTCCAAGCGTGAGCGACCAAGAGGTAATTTTGTGCGAGAGTTGGCGCGCTTCTTCGTAATAGCGGGACATTTCGAGAAGGCTCTTGGCGTGACGCACTTCGCCACGGTGTCTGGCTTGCGCCGCAGCGGAAAGTTTCTTGACGTTTTCGTTTTTCAGGCGCGTGCAGCGCGCTTGCGCGGTTTCGTGGGATTCGATGCGCGCGGAACCGAACATGACGATGGTGTCGCCGATGCCCTCTCTCTTGAGTTGCGCAAGAGGGTGCAAATACTCGGCCAGAATGCGCAGGGGCCGCGCGGGAGTACTCTGAAGAAAGCTTGAATCCTCGTGGGGCGCTTTGGGGGCGTGCTGGGGCTTGAGCTTGGGCTGTCCTGCGGACATGAGTTTTTCTCTCCGAAAGATGCAAATAACCATTGTAAGAATCGCGGAGGCTTGCGGCAACGTCTTCCAGCGAGAGTGCGTCGAATTGAGTACACCGCGGAAACCGGGCCTCTTCGATCGGAGAGACGGAATGAAGAAAAACTCAAGTAAATACGCACTGGCGGTCGCCGCGCTACTTGCGGGTGCGACGGCAGTGCGCACGCAAGTGCCCGACGGTCCGATAACGCCGACGCCGGGCCAGCGGGTTCAGCAAGCGCCACCGGACGCGCAGGCCAAACTGAAATTCGGGGTGGCGCTGGTGAACATGCCGGTCACGGTGTTCAATGCAAGGGGCCAGATGGTACACGACTTGGCGCCGGGCGATTTTGTCATTACGGATAAAGGCGTTCCGCAGAAGATTGCGCATTTCGATCTTGGAGGCGATCCTGCTTCCGTGGTGATTTTGATTGAGACAAGCACGCGCATCGCGCCGCTCGTGCCGGAAATGCGCAAGACGGGGATACTGTTCACGCAGACGGTGATGGGGCCGAACGGCGAAGGCGCGGTGGTGGGCTTCGACGATGCCATCGACAAGCTGGTGGACTTCACGACCAACGCGGATTCGATCGAGAACACTGTCGCGCAGTTGCAAACAGGAACCTCCGGGTTACGTCTGTACGACGCGATGGCCGTTGGTATCGAGATGCTCAGCCACCGGCCGCAGCCCACGCCGGAGAACCCGGGGCGCCGGCGCGTGCTGCTGGTGATGTCCGAAGCCCTGGACACGGGCAGCGAAACAAAACTTGGCGAGGTGCTGCGAAAGGCGCAGCTGGCGAACGTGACGATTTACAGCGTGGCGCTCTCGACCACGCGCGCGGAATTTCGCGGCCAACAAAGGAGTGGGCCGACGCCAATTGCCCCACCAGGCATCACGACGATGCCGGGGCCGCCGGGCATTATCCCGACACCTACTACGCAAGCAGACGCGAACAGTGGCGCCGACTTGACGGGGCTTGCCATTTGGGCCGTGCAACACATCAAGGATCAGGTGAAAGACCGTCCGCTGGAAGTGGCGACGGTGGGCACAGGCGGCGCGTATATTCCTACTTTTAAGGATCGTTCGATTGAAAAGGCGATCGACGAAATCGGCGGCGAACTGCACTCGCAATACATCATCAGCTATGCGCCGACGGACGGGAGTGTCGTCGGGTACCACGAAATTGAAGTGCAGCTGGACCGCAAGGACGCGAAAAATCTGAAAGTTCGGGCGCGGCCTGGGTATTACGTCGCGCCGCCGGAAGATTGACGACCCGGCACAGCAGAATCAAACGACAAGTTTCCAGAAGGAGGCGTCGCGGGAGGCGAGGAGGGCGTCTTTGCGGGCGTTCCAGCGGAGGAAGTGGGGCGTGTTGGTGTGGCGCGCATGAGCGTCGCGGCTGGCCCAGACTTCGTGGAGCAGGAAGGAGCTAGGGCCGTCGGCGGAACGGTGCAAGTCATAGGTCAGGCAGCCGTCTTCTTTGCGTGTGGGGCTAACCAGGGCACGCAGCTCGGCTTCGAGGATCATTTCCTGGCCATCGCGCGGGCGAAGCAGCACGATGAGCGTCACGGCTTCCTTCGGGAGCTTGGCACTACGTGCGCGCCGAGAGCTGCGCGATCCGCCTCTTGCGCGGCGGAACTTGCGCGATCGAGCGGCTTGTTTCTTTGCTTTGGGCTTCGCCATAGTGGGCGGGATTCTACTCCAAGAAGACGAGAAAATCACAATCCGCCAGCATTTTGCGGCAGAAGGCGGCGCCATTGCCCGGAACGAATCGTCGCCTGGCCGGGAAAGATTGAGCTGCGATGCGTGGTTCGAATGTGCGCTCTACAGGGATCGAAGGGCGGCTCCCGGAAGTTGGCCGGATAGACGGCCAGCTTATTTCGTGTCGAGCTTGCGGCCGGCGTTTAGGCTGTCAAAATTCAGGATGGTGTTGAGCACGAGCGAATAGGTGCCACGCGTTTCGCCGCGGTACACCGGGTTAATGGAAAACAGGACGACGTGGCCGTTGCCGGTGGGCACGTCCACGACGGCGGGATGCTGTGCGATTTCATCGCCGCCTTCGACTAGCCCTGATACGAGCAAGTCCTTGTTGTCCGCATAGCGGAAGATGACGCGCGGACGATGGGCGGGAGGGATGACACGGAAATTGTTGTGCATCTGCTCGTCCGTGAGAGGCGGCGCTTCCCAGGTCTCGGACTTGGGTTCTTCTGGAGCCTCGACGTCCGGACGTCCGACGACGAAATCCGGGTCGTCCAAGGTGCCGCGGCCCGTGGGGCGCGTGCGGATGTCGGCGCCCAAATGGCGGAAGCCGCGAGCGCCCACCATGCTGCTCACCGAAAAAATCGGGCCGTTGTCGCAGTAGGCGGAAAGCTTATCGTCATAGCCGTAGGCGATGGGGCTTGCGCCATCCACAAGGCGAGTGCCGACGACGGAGCCGACAATCTTCATGCGCTGGCCGTTGGTGGAGCTGACGCCGTCGGCCAGTCCAATGGAGAGGGCGAAGCGTGAAGTGTCCGTAGCGGTGAGGAGAACGCCACCCTTTTGCACGAAGGACTGGAGATGCTCGACGCCGTCCCAGCCGAGGCCGGGGCGCATGTCGTCCGTGGCATCATTTTGGCCGACGAGGTTGGGGGTTTCCGGCGTGGTCTTCCACGGGAGCGGATTGCCCCAGGAGCTTGGCAACCCATTGATGATGGCAGTGGGACTCGCAGAATAACCCACGGGCGGAAATAGAATTACGTCGTACCTGGAGTTGAGGTCGCTGGTCTTCGAGACGACCTGAGTGCTGATGTAGTCGTAGGGAATGTTGAGGTTGTCCAGGGCGATGCGCCACCAGCCTTCGGTCTGGGTGCTGAGCCAGGTGTGAACCAGAGCGACGCGAGCGGCGCGTACGGGATGCGTTTTGACGGAAGGCGCGTCCGAGAGCGCAACTGCCTGCAAGCCGAGGCCAGAGACGGCGTCATTGAGCTGCTCGCGGGTGACGCCGCGAATGAGAAAAGTGCCACGGTCGAATTTCGCGCCTGCGCTTTCAAACGGCTCTTCGGCAGCTTCGATCGAAGCATCGCGCAGTTTGTAGCGCAAGGTGGCCATCGACGGCTCGGCGTTATTGTCGATCGCAAAAATCGCGCCTTCGCCCCGTACGCCTGCGGGCGCGCGGATTTCGTTTACACGCTCCATGGGAGCATCGAGGACTTTAGGATCGGTCACGCGCGTCACTTGTACGTGGAACAGCTCGCCAAACGTCCATCCGGTATCGTCATAAGGCGTTTTCTGCGGGTCGTCCGGGCTCCAATATTGGTAATCGAGAAGAGCATCGGCGATACGGGAATAGGGCTGGTCCATGCGGATGATGTAGCTGCCGGCAGGAAATTCGCGAGTGGTGGTGGCCTGTGCCGAATCTTTTTCTGGCGCGCCCTTTTTCGATTTGGAGGAGTTTCTGACGAGAACTGGCACGCTGAAAGCGGCCGTGGCGCGTGAAATTTCAACCGCTTGCTTTTGCAAAACATGCAGCAGTTCGGCTTGCGAGTCCAATCGTGGATCGTCCGCGGACAAAACATACGCGGCGGGTCCTTCCTCAGTGGGCTTCATGACAGAGCGTTTGGCTTTGAGGTAGAAATTTTTCAGGAAGAGGCGTTTGTTCTCGTTGAAATAATGGAGCGAGGTGAGCAAGCCGGTCTCTTCATAGTTGTTGTTATCGCGCTGCGACCAGAGCACCTTCGGGAGAGGAGGATTTTGGCGGTACCACGTGCGCGAATACTCTTCCTGGTCGAGCGTGCGCTCGAGCGTGTCGGCGCCGCCGTTGCCAAAGGTTTCGTACAAGCGGCTGATGCCGTTGTGCATCGCGGCGATAAACATCAGATAGCCCGGCGACCAGGTGTCAAACACGCCGTGAGTGAAAACGCCGGGCATGCCGAATTTGGTCATGTCCGCGACGTTGCGCCAGCCAATCATTTCCCATTCGTCGGTGAGAATGGGATCGACCCAGGCGTTGAAAGGACCGTCGCCAGCAGTGTTGTCGTAAAGATAGGGGACGGACTCGTGCAAATCGTGCAGGACCTGGGCCTTCCAGCCAACGTAGGTGTTGAGAACGTTTTCGGTGAGTTTGAGAGTGACGCCCATGGCGTCGCGATTGTTGTCGTGGGCGACGTATTTGCCCCAGTAAATCAGCGGCGGATAAAAATCCTTGGGATGAGAGAGATGCCAGCGATAGATGTCGACCATGCGGTCGCGGCCATCGACTTCGACGACCGGAGTGATGAGCGTAATCATGCCATCGCGGATTTCGCGGATGTACGGGCTTTCGTCGACGGCCAAGCGGTAGGCCAGCTCCATCAAAGCGGTGGGCGCACCGGTTTCGGGAGAATGAATCGTTCCAGTGATGTAGTAGACGGGGACAGCTTGCGCGACGAGCTTGTCGGCTTCGGCATCGTCTAGTTTTATGGTGCGAGGATCGGCCAGTTTGGCGAGGCGCGCGCGATCCTCTTGAATATTTTTAAGATTTTCCGGCGAAGAGATGGCCACGGCGATCATCTCGCGGCCCTCTTCCGTCTTGCCGATGGAAAAGACCTTTACGCGCGGACTGGCTTTTTCGAGGAGGCGCATGTATTTGTAAACATCTTCCGCGTAGGGAAGGATCCCCGGCGCTCCAGCCACATCGCCTAGAACAACTTCGGGCGTCGGAACATTCTTTGAAGCGGGCAGATAATTGACTAGCGGCGAGGTAAAGTAGGGCTCAGTGGTGTACTTCTGGATTTTCGCCGTGTAAGCCTCGTCCACGGGCTGCTTAGGATCGCGAGCAGGCGCGGTTTCGCCGTCGCCCAACGCCGCAGACCCCGCTAAGGAAAGAAAGAACAGCAGGGCAAGACTCCGCGGCAAATGTACGCGCGTTTTTCGATTGCAAGTCATGTGGCTCTCCCGAACGCTGAAGGCACAAAGTGGAAGGCGGATTGTAACGCAGGAGCTACTCGGCGGCGACAAATGTTATGCACACCGGGGAAGGCACCTCAATGGTCTGGCCGGTCGGGGTCAAGCTACCGCTTGCGGGATCGATGTGAAAAACGACGACGTTGTTCGACGCCTCATTTTCGGCGAGCAGGTACGCGCCCGTGGGATCGATGGCGAAATGGCGAGGCGTCTTGCCGCCGGTCAAAACCTGGCCAAGAGACTTCAGCGTTCCCTTCTTTTGATCGATGGCGAAGATGGCGATGCTGTCGTGGCCGCGGTTCGAGGCATAGAGAAATCTGCCGGATGGGTAGACGGCGATCTCCGCAGCGTCGTTCGGGGCCGAATAATCCGCGGGAAGCGTCGATATGGTTTGCAGGGATGAGAAAGAGCCATTCTTCGCATGATAGGAAAAGACCGTGACCGTGGAGGCCATCTCGCTGATCACATAGGCGAACTTGCCGTTGGGATGAAACGCAAGATGGCGCGGACCGGAGCCGGGCTTCACTTTTGCAAAGCCGGAGAGCATTGGCGTGAAAACTCCAGTGCCGGCGTCGAAGCCATAGACGATCACCTGATCGAGCCCCAAATCGACGGCGAGGGCGAAACGATTGTCGGGCGAAGTGCCGATCCAATGCGCGTGCGGACCCGATTGCCGTTCTTTATTCGGCCCGAAGCCGGAATGCTGAACGAAACCGCTGGCAGTGCCGAGACTGCCGTCACCCTGGACGGGAAACGAGGCGATGCTGCCGCTGTCGTAATTTGCCACGAGAACGTAGGCGCCGGTTTTGTCGAGCGAAACGTAGCAGGGACCAGCGCCACGCGTGGGAACTTGATTCAGAAATTTGAGCGAACCGGTCTTCGCGTCGATGGCAAACGCGCTTACAGCGCCGCTGGTTTCCCCATTAAAATTGCCGATTTCATTCACGGCGTAGAGATATTTGCCGTTCGGGTGTACGGTCAAAAACGAAGGATCAACCGTTTGTGCGGGGACGCCAATCGGCGTGAGCTGGCCTTTGGCGGGATCGAAGCGGTAGGCGTAAATCCCCTTGCTGGTGGTTTTTGTGGTGTACGTCCCGACGAAGGCGATGTATTGGCCGTTCGTCGCGGGCTTTGCCTGCGTTCGAGCCGGGGCAAGCAGGAGTGTTGGCGCGGATAAAAGCAGTGCGATTACAAACAAACGCCGCGTGATTCGCATAAGGGAAAGAATTCTAACACTAACTGTTGGAGTTGTCGGGGGCACGCCGAATCCGCCGGGCGCGCCCTACTACGGCAGAGGCTGGGCTACTTCTTTTCTTCTTCCTGCTCTTCCTGCAGGACGGCGGCGGCGGCGACGGAATCGCCTTCCTCGAGGCGCAGCAAGCGCACTCCTTGAGTCGAGCGGCCCGCCTCGCGAATCTCGTTGGAGTGGACGCGAATCACTTTTCCGTCGTGAGTGATGATCATGACGTCGGACTCTTCCGTGACTTGCAGGGTAGCAACAACGAAGCCGTTGCGGTCGGTGGTCTTCATGTTCACCACGCCTTTGCCGCCACGCGAGGTGATGCGGTACTCCGCTAGCGGCGTGCGTTTGCCGAAGCCCTTCTCGGCAACGGTGAGCATCAGCGTTACGAGAGAGTCCTTGATCTGCTCGTTTTCGAGTTCCTCGAGATTTTGCGTGGTGACTTTGTGTTCCTGGGCGATGATTTCGAAATCGGGCTGGACGGCGTCCATACTGACGACGTAGTCGTCCTTGTCGAGATCCATCCCGTTCACACCGCCGGCGTTGCGGCCCATGGGGCGGACTTCCGTCTCACGGAAGAGGATGGCTTGGCCCTCGTGGCTGGCAAGGAAAATCATTTTCTTGCCGTCGGTGAGCTTGGCGCCGATTAGCTCATCCTTGCCGTCGAGATTGATGGCGATGATTCCCGTCGAACGCGGATTCGAGAATTCCACGAGCGCCGATTTCTTTACCGTGCCGCTCTTTGTAGCCATGAAGACGAAGCGGCCTTCTTCTTCGAGGTTTTGCGCGGCGACGAGAGCCGTCAACTTTTCATCTTCCTGGAATTTCACGAGGCTGGAAATCGCTTTACCGCGAGTGGCTGCGGCTGCTTCCGGCAACTCGTACACTTTGAGCCAGTAGACGCGGCCCTTCGAAGTGAAGAGCAAAATATAGCTGTGCGCGGAAGCGATGAAGAGGTGCTCGACGAAGTCTTCTTCTTTGGTGCGAGCGCCGATGCGGCCTTTGCCGCCGCGCGATTGATGCCGGTACGTGTCCGCGGCCGTACGTTTGATATAGCCGGCATGGCTCACGGTGATCAGCATGTCCGTATCGGCGATTAGATCTTCGAGTTTGATCTCATCGACTTTGTCGACGATTTGCGTACGCCGGTCGTCGCCATAAGCTTTTTGGACTTCGCGCAATTCCGCGGTGATCACCTGCTTCAGCTTTTTCTCGCTGGAAAGAATTTCTTTCAGCTCGGCGATCTGCTCGCGGATGGACTTCAATTCCTTGAGAATCTCATCGACGGAGAGCTGCGTGAGGCGGTGCAGTTGCAGCTCGAGGATGGCGTCGACTTGAATCGGCGTGAGACCGTCCGAGACGGAGCGCGTGATTTCGCCTTCGAGTGCGGCGACGCGGTACTTCCGGCCGTCCAGCTTGACGCCTTCGATTTTCCGCGATTTTCCGTTCTCGGTGATGGTGACTTCTTTTTCGGAAAAATAGTTGAGCAGGTTTTGCTTGGCTTCGGCGCGGCTCGTGGACCCGCGGATGATGCGGATAACGTTGTCCAGATGATCGAGAGCAACCTGGTAACCGACGAGGATGTGCTCGCGCTCTTCGGCTTTGCGCAGCTCATAGCGCGTGCGGCGTATTACGACGTCGCGGCGGTGTTCGAGAAAGAGCTTGATCAGCGGAATAAGGCCCAGTTCGCGCGGCTGCCCGCCCACGATGGCGAGCAGGATCATGCCGAAGGATTCCTGCATCTGCGTGTGCTTGAAAAGATTGTTCAGGATGAGTTGCGATTCTTCGCCGCGCTTAATTTCGATTACCACGCGCATGCCTTCACGGGAAGATTCGTCGCGGACGTCGGCGATGCCTTCGATTTTCTTGGTTTGGACGAGTTCGGCGATGCGCTCTATCATCTTCGATTTGTTGACTTGATAAGGGATTTCGGTGACCACGATGTTTTCGCGGTCTTTACCGACTTCCTCGATGGCGGCTTTGGCGCGCATCATGAAGCTGCCGCGGCCGGTTTTGTACGCGGCTTCAATGCCTTCGCGGCCTGCGATGTACGCGCCGGTCGGAAAATCCGGACCGGGCACGAGCTTCATGATTTCTTTTAGCGGGGTGTCGGGTTTGTCGAGCAGGATGATGGCCGCTTCCACGATTTCGCGCAGATTGTGGGGCGGAATGTTGGTGGCCATGCCGACGGCGATGCCGCTGGCGCCATTGACGAGCAAATTCGGGATACGCGAGGGAAGGACGAACGGTTCTTCGCGTGTCTGGTCAAAATTGGGGACGAAATCGACGGTTTCTTTCTCGAGGTCGGCAAGAATGTCTTCGCTAAGTTTGGCGAGGCGCGCCTCGGTGTACCGCATGGCCGCCGGCGGATCGCCGTCAACAGAGCCGAAATTTCCCTGGCCGTCGATCAATGGGTAGCGCATGTTGAAGTCTTGCGCCAGGCGCACCAGCGCGGGATAGATGACCGCTTCGCCGTGCGGATGGTAGTTGCCGGAAGTATCGCCGCAGATTTTGGCGCATTTGCGGTAGCCGCGATTCGAGGCGAGACCGAGGTCATTCATGGCCACGAGGATGCGGCGCTGCACGGGCTTGAGGCCGTCGCGCACGTCAGGCAACGCGCGCGCGATGATTACGCTCATCGAGTAGTCGAGATAAGACTTCTTCATCTCGGCTTCGATATCGACCGGCAACAGAATCGACTTGTTTGTTTCGTCCGCCATTTCCCCTCGCTGTGGTTCTATTTCCCCGTTGTTGGGGCACGATATATCGTGCCCTACAATTAATTCCTATCGTTGGGCTGCGCGCTCAAGCACGTAAGCTTTCACTGAATCAAACGCGTCTGCCGCATTTGTGAAGCGCCGCGGCCCAAGGTGTTCCTCGAGGTGCTTCAAAAAATCATCGCGATGCGCATCGCTCGCAAACTCAATCGCGACGCCACGCTCGTTGTCCGGGGCTTCGGTCTGCGTCGCACGAAATTCGCTCACGCTCAATCCGCGCAGCCCCGGCAATGTCGTCCAACCCAGTTGGTAAAGCATGCGAGCGGGACTAAATGTCCAAGTTCACGACTTCGAGCGCGTTTTCCTCGATGAACTTGCGGCGCGCTTCTACGTTTTCACCCATGAGGGTGGTGAAAATATCCTCGGCGGCGACGGCGTCTTCGAGCTTCACCTGGAGTAGCGTGCGTGTGTCCGCGTTCATCGTGGTTTCCCACAGTTGTTCGGCGTTCATTTCGCCCAAGCCTTTGAATCGAGTGATGGTGAAGTCTTTTTTGGCGTCTTCCACGACGTAATTGAGCACGTCATGCACATTTTCCTTGGTGGCTTTGTCGCCGTTGCGCGCCACGGTGAAGGGCGGCTTGTTAAACTCATCGACTTGCTTGGCCAAACCACGCAAGCGCTTGTAGTCCGCCGTTGACGCCAGCGCCCAGTTCACTTTTTGGTTGTGTGGAGGACCAAACTGGATTTCGTAGAGGCTATGCTCTTCATCGAAAGTCATTTTGCCTTCGAGCTTGAGTTTGGCTTTCTCGATTTCCTTTAAAAGTTTTTCGAGGGCTTTCTTGTCCTCAAAATCTGTCTTTTTTTCGAGGCCGCTTTCCGCAAGCAATTCGACCAAGCCCTGTTCGCGCAAACGGCGCCCAAGTTTTGCCGCGGCAGCTTCATACTCCTGCACATTGAGGAGAAACTTTGTTAGCCCCGCGCCCTCGAGCGATACGCCTTCCTTGGCTTTCACGACGTGATCTTCCGTGGCGCGCTTCATTAGCTCATGCGCGAACTCACGTTCGTCGCGGATGTATTTTTCGGTTTTGCCACGCTTCACGCGGTATAGAGGAGGCTGCGCGATGTAGATGTGGCCGCGGTCAATCAGCTCCTTCATGTGGCGGAAGAAAAAGGTGAGCAGCAGCGTGCGGATATGCGAGCCGTCGACGTCCGCATCGGTCATGAGGATCACTTTGTGATAGCGGAGTTTGCCGGCGTCGAAATCATCCTTGCCGATGCCTGTGCCGAGCGCCGTGATGATGGCGCGAATTTCTTCGTGGCCCAGCATCTTGTCGTAACGCGCTTTTTCAACGTTGAGGATTTTGCCCTTGAGCGGCAGGATGGCCTGGTATTTGCGGTCGCGGCCCATTTTTGCGGAGCCTCCGGCGGATTCGCCCTCGACCACGAACAGTTCGCAGCGCGCAGGATCGCGCTCCTGGCAATCAGCGAGCTTCCCAGGAAGGCCACTCGAATCCATCGCGGATTTGCGCCGCGTCAGTTCGCGGGCTTTGCGGGCTGCTTCGCGCGCGCGCGCGGCATCGATGCACTTCGAAATGATGCGGCGGGCCACGGTGGAATGCTTGTCGAACCATTCGCCGAGCTTTTCGTTGACGAGTTGTTCGACGTCGCCTTTGATATCGCTGTTCAGCTTACCCTTGGTCTGCCCTTCAAACTGCGGCTGCGGCAGGCGCACGGAGACGACTGCCACGAGGCCTTCGCGGACGTCATCGCCCGTGATGGTCACTTCATCTTTCTGTTCCTTCAGCATCCCTGCCGACGAGGCAAAATTGTTGATCGTGCGCGTCAGCGCGGAACGAAAACCGGAGAGGTGCGTGCCGCCATCCACGGTATTGATTGTGTTCGCGAAGGCGAAGACGTTTTCTCCGTAGGTGTCGTTGTATTGCAGCGCGATCTCGATCTCGACGTTGCCGCGCTTCCCTTCGATATAGATTGGAGAATCGTGCAGCGTGGTCTTGCCCCGGTTCAGGTGTTTGACGAATTCCCCGATGCCACCAGTAAAGCGGAATTCCGCGGTCTTTTCCGTACGTTCATCCGTGAGCGTTATTTTCAGGCCCTTATTCAGGAAGGCCAGCTCGCGCAGGCGTTGCGAGAGCGTATCGAAACTGAAGACGGTCTTGTCGAAAATTGTCGGATCGGGATGAAACGTAACTTTAGTTCCGGTCTTTCTGGTCTTGCCAGTCTGCTTCAGCTTCGAGGTCGGCTTGCCTTTTTGATAGGACTGTTCCCAAACGGCTCCGTCGCGCGAAATTTCCAGCTCGAGCAGGTCTGAAAGCGCATTGACGACGGACACGCCGACGCCGTGCAATCCGCCAGAAACTTTGTACGTATCGCTGTCGAATTTTCCGCCAGCGTGCAGAACCGTGAGCACGACTTCCGCCGCAGGGCGTTTTTCCGTGGCGTGCATGTCGACAGGAATGCCGCGGCCGTTATCAACCACGGTGACCGAATCATCGGCATGGACGGTGACGTTGATTTCATCCGCGTAGCCGGCCATGGCCTCGTCAACGGAATTGTCGACGACTTCCCACACTAAATGGTGCAGGCCCATTTCTCCGGTCGATCCGATATACATGGCTGGGCGCAAACGCACAGCTTCAAGACCGCCGAGAACCTTGATCGACTTCGCATCGTACTGGTGGCCCGGAGCTTTTCCGGTCACCTCTTCTTTATCGCCCATGTACGCTCCTGACGAAACTCACACAGCGCAAAGACGAACCCCGAGCCAGGCGGTGAGCCTCAGCGCTCAGAAACTTTGCACAAACTTTTGTGAAGCGAGGAAAGGCGTGCTCGCGGAATGCTCCGTACGTCGCCTTACCCTTTGATTCTGGAATCGTCGCGCGAATCCAGAACTCGTAGGGTTCCTGCTCCATCCCATCTCGCGCAGCGAGACGTGGCGAAGACTTCATAACTCCAAGCTTCCGGCTCCTTAGCTCCTGGTGCGAAGCTAAATAGCGGGGCCGAATGTACTTGGCCGACGTGCCGATTTGGAGGATAACGAACTGCGAATCGACAGCCACATCAGTATACCTGAAGGAGCCAGCTTTCTCAAGGCCGGAAAAGATCGCGCGCATCCCCTAAAGTATTTATTTTGTGTTATTTAAGCTCGCCTTGGAAGGCTTCACAGACTTCGTTGCGAGGGCAAACCTGGCGTGAAATCCTATTGGTTTTTTCGCGGGAATAGGCGTTTCCAGCATCTGCCGAATGGTTTCAAAAACGGCCCGAAATCTTGCATCGTACCGCTTTTCCATTGCGTCAATTTTTCGGCGCAATTCCTCGTGCGTTGCGAGCATTTCGCGAAGTCGAACGAAGGTTCGCATGATCGCGACATTTACTTGGACGGCGCGCGGACTGCGGAGCACGCTAGAAAGCATCGCTACGCCTTGTTTCGTGAAAACATAGGGAGCATAACGACGGCCTCCTCGTCCTAGTTTTGAGGTTCCAGCCTGGAACCTCAAACTGTTCAGTTCCTTAGGGGAAAGCTGAAACATGAAATCGGGGGAAAATCGGCTTGCATTTCGCTTCACGGCTCTGTTTAGATTTGGGTCGTAACACCGTACAGCCGGGCGAGATCGGCATCCAGCATTACTCGAGTGCCTCGGACAAAGAAGATTTTCTAGCTTATCAGAGCAGCCGGGACAATAGCGTTTTGCGGAGGCCTGTGCATGGAAGGACAGGTTTGAGGTTCCAGTTTGGAACCTCAAAAACAGTACACCCCACTCTAACTTAGTAATTAAGTAAAATCAAATAGTAGATAATTGATTGTTGAAAGTATCGTTGGAACCTGTGCCGTATGCCCTCACCGACTCGCTGATTCAAATGCGCATGGGCATGATGATGTAGCGGTAACGGTAGGATTCGTCGGCGAGCGGGCGCATCTGGCCGGCGGACTGTTCGTCTTTCAACTCGATGCTTACCGGGCCATCGGCCGCGGCGGCCAGGAAATCGAGCATGTAGGAAGAATTGAAACCGATGCTGATCGCGTCGCCCTTGTATTCCTTTTCGATATTTTCTTTCGCTTCTCCGTACTCCGGGCTGGATGCGGAGATTTCCACGCCTTCGCTGGAAACGGCCAGCTTGACGGCATGCGAACGCTGGTCGGCGAGCTGCGATACGCGCCGCACCGCATCGCTAAGTTCCGCGCGCTCAAGCACGACGGTCTTGTTATTGTCCCGCGGCAGCACCGCTTCGTAATTCGGAAATTGGCCTGTCAGGATGCGAGAGATTAGAAGCCTGTGGCCCACTTGAAAAAAAAGATGACTTTCGTCCTTCGCGAATTCGATGGACGCATCGGAGCCAGCCGCACTCGCGAGCTTTTCCACTTCGTCCATCGCTTTTTTGGGAATGAGGACTTTTACTTCGCCATTTAAGCCCGCAAGCTTCTGGTCCGTTTCCGCGAGCGCCAGGCGGTGCCCATCGGTAGCGACCATCGCCAGAGTATCCGGCTTCAAGATGAGCAGGCCACCGTTTAATGTGTAACGTGACTCTTCCATGGAAATTGCGAACTTGGTTTTGGCGATCAGGCTCTCGATGACCGCGGCGGGAATCTTGACTAGCGTATGGGGCATCACAGGCAACGCCGGAAAATTTTCCTTGGCCATCCCGACAAGCTTGTATTTCTTCCTATCACTGACGATTTCCACCCAGTGATTGTCAAGGAGCTTGACCTTGATCTCGCCCTCGGGCAGCAGACGCACGAGCTCCAGCAGTTTTTTCGCGGGTATGGTCCCCGCACCCTCTTTCTTGATCTTTGCCTCGCAGGAGGTGCGGACACTAAGCTCAAGATCCGTCGCCGTGATCGTCAACTGGCTGCCCTTGGCCTCAACCAGCAAATTCGAAAGAATCGGGATCGTCGTCTTACGCTCGACAACCCCTTGGGTGGTGCTTAGTTCATTCAACAGCGCCGATTTGGTAACGCTGAATTCCATCGCTTGATGTTCCTCGCGTGCGGTTCCTGGTGCGCTCATTTAAGCTCCTCGCCGCTCTTCCACCGCTGTCGTACTGTACTCGCTTTTTCGAAAAGTATAAAGCCCGCAACCCCCGCAAAACCTGTGGAAATAGGCAAGAATCTGAGTCGCCTCTCTTGGGCATCCCCACGTGCGTGAGGTGTTTTTTTCACAGTGATGTAAGCACTGTCACAGCAACAAGCAACATTCCCAAATTTTCAGAACAAAAAGACTTGTTGTTGTGATGAGTGCGGTGGAATTGTGGAAAGCTCGACAACCACTTTCGTTTTAGCGACCTAGCACGGGTTATTCCAAGTGGCAAATTGTGGGAATCGGTGAAAACTCGGCCTCCAATCATGTTGGAGAACACAAGACTGAAATTCCTTCCACGGTGTTCAACAAAGTTTCCTCATCTTCTTCAATGCCTATACACAAGAGGAGAGGAGGACACGAAAAAATTAAGAGCTTGTTAGCGCAATCGGCCTCGCTGAGGCCTCTTGGAAGGTGATCTCGTCATGGAAATGTTTCCAGCGCTTCAAAAACTACAGTGTCACGAGAGGCAAAAATCTTTAGAAGACAAACCTGCGGATTATTGGGAGAGTGAAAAAGCCGCAACTATTGAAGGGTATCCATCAAACGCGTGATCGTCCGGTTTAAATCCTTGTCCGAACGGCGCATTTCCTCGATCTTATTGATCGAGTGCAACACCGTGGTGTGATGTTTGCCTCCGAATTGCCGGCCAATTTCCGGCAGCGACGCGGTCGTGAGTTGCTTGACGATGTACATCGCCACTTGGCGAGGGAAAGCAATCGCGCGCGTGTTGCTGCGCACCTTCAAATCCTGCTCGCGCATATTGAAATGCTCGCTCACGCGCTTCTGAATCAGGTCGATCGTGACCCGCTTCTCCTGCGAAGCGATGATGTTGCGCAGGACCTGTTGCGCAGTCGCCAATGAGATCGTGGCTCCCGTTAAGGATGCATAAGCCATAAGCCGTGTCAGCGCGCCTTCCAATTCGCGCACGTTGGACTTGATCGCGCGTGCGATATACTCCGCCACCTCGTCGGGCAAACTGAACCGGTCGTTCTCCGCTTTCTTCTGGAGGATGGCGATCTTAGTTTCGAGGTCCGGCGGCTGAATATCCGCAATCAAGCCCCATTCAAACCGCGAACGCAGCCTCTCCTCAATCGAGTTAATTTCTTTCGGCAGGCAATCGGAAGAAATCACAATCTGCTTCTGTTGTTCGTAGAGTGCGTTGAACGTGTGAAAGAACTCTTCCTGCGTGCGTTCCTTGCCCGCGATGAACTGGATGTCGTCTACAAGAAGCACGTCCACGGTATGGAAGCGGTCGCGAAAACTGGTCATGCGGTCGAAGCGCAGAGAATTGATCACTTCGATGGTGAATTTTTCCGCGCTCACGTAGCTCAGCCGCATGGCCGGATTGCGCTTCTTGATAGTGTGCCCGATGGCATGCATCAAATGCGTCTTGCCCATGCCCACTCCGCCATAGAGAAACAGCGGGTTGTACGCTTTTGAAGGCTGCTCCGCCACCGCACGCGCCGCCGCGTGGGCGAACTCATTGGACTTGCCGACGACAAACGACTCGAAGCTGTATCGCAAATTCAATTGATGATCGCTGCTTTCAAAATCGAGCTTCGCCTGTTTCACGCCCGATGCTGCGGGAGCGGCTGGCACGGGTTCTTCCTCCGTACACACGTATTGCACTTTCACATTCGGGGTTCCAAGTTCGTGGAACACCGCTTTGACGATTTCGCCGTAGGTCCGCGTCAGAACCTGCCGGAAAACCGTGCTGGGGATCTGCACAAAGAGGTTTTCCCCTTCGGCGCGGTTCAGCCGCGTGGGTTGAAACCAGGTGGTGTACGTGTTGATGCTGACCCGGGACTTTACACGTTCGAGAAACCGATCCCAGGAATTTGTCGCAGTAGTCATGGCAAAAGAAAATCTCTCCCTGCTATTTCCACAGATGTGGGAAAGCTGTGGAAAGCAGGTCCCCTCGTTACTTTCTTCAGGCTTCGGGAGTCATGCCCATGCTGGAGCGTCTTGCTTTCCCCTGTCGCCCCGCATGTGGCCCTTCTGGAATTGCCAGCCCCTCATGCTGCCGTTATCAGACAGCGCGGGATTGTCGCCGATTGGACCGATTCGAGCAAGCGAAAAGTGTGAGAAGGGATTCACTGGGGTCCACATGCCTTACACAGTTTTTCCACAAGCACAAGGATTGTGCAACATGGCCGCGGGGAGCACATTTGTAAGGAGATTTTCACAAAATTTTCTAGCAGCCGAGGGGGTTTGCACAGGTTCCCAGCAAATCGTCCTGAGGAAAATTCTTCTTATTATGGACTTTTTTTATCAGGCCTATCGAATTCATAGATGCCAAGGGGATCGCTTCCGATGATCAAGTGGTCTTTGTCGAGGAGAATCGTGTTCGCTTCCAGCCGCGCGCCTGCCGGCGTGTAGATAAGATACGTCGCGCGCCGATTTCCATCTTTGTCAAAGTGCAGCAGCTTGTCGCCCAGTGCCATCCAGACTTCCCCGGTGGATCGTTCCACGCCAACAGCCGTTAGGATGCGCTTGAATACGGGAGGCTCTCCGCGCTGCTCCTGCCGCGCGATTTCCTTGCGGGTGGCTTGCGCGGCGGGCCAGGCGTCCACTCCGGTGTACTGGATGTCCTGCCCTCCGTAGCCATGGCGGTCGTACTGGCGTACGGTCGCTTCCGGCAGATATGGAAATGCGTAGTATAGATGGCCTGCGCCGTCCGTCACCAGCATTCCGATATTCAGAAAACGGTTTAATTCCGGGCGGTCGGAAATCGGTTCGGGATCGCCAAACTCGCGCACATCGTGCCCAGTCTTGTCGAACACGATGACGAGACTCGGTTCGCGCATGGTGGCCACGGCCACTTCCCCTTCCGAAAGCGCCGCGACCGACACCGGCGCGTTGACCTTGATCACGCGCTCGTTTCCTTTGGCATCCCAAATCTTGATCGCGTTGGCGCCGCGGTCCGCCACGTAGACGGTTCCTTGCGCGTCCACGTCAAGGTCTTCGCCGAAGGTAATACCTGTTTGTTGCGGCGGCTCGGAGCTCGAAGCCTTGCTGTCTTCGAACGGTGGAACTCTTCTGACAAGTTTTCCTGTGGCATCGAACACGGAAGCCGACGATCCCGGAGCGGTCAACACGTAGAAATTTCCGTCCGCTCCGAGCTTGACGGCTCGCAGCCCCGGCCCGACTCCTGGCAAGAGCCGCTTCGTGGCCGTGAGTTCCCCATCGTATTGCCCAAATGCGCTCCCCGCAAAACACGCCAGCAGACACAAGCCCGCAAAAATTCTCACGTTGATCCCAGCCTCTTTGTACTGAGTCTTCAGAATACGGCGGCTGCGTTCAGGTTGCCCCACACCTGAGCCCCTTCCAACACCATCAATCAATCTTCAAACGAAGACGTTCTATCGAACGCGCTCGCAGGCGGCCAGCCGCGTTGCGGGGCGCTGCATCGTCCGTTTCGACCAGCACACAATTCATCCGCACATCGCCGGACGCCACTTCAAACCGTGCCGGCAATCCGTCGAGAAACTTCTTGATAATTCCGTCGCGGTCCATGCCAATGACCCCGCCATGCGGCCCGCTCATGCCCACATCCGTGATGAACGCTGTCCCGCCGGGTAAGACGTGCTCATCGGCGGTCGTCACATGCGTATGGGTTCCCACCACCGCTGTAACGCGTCCATCCAGATACCAGCCGAGCGCTATCTTTTCGCTGGTCGTCTCGGCGTGCATATCCACGAAAACAAAGGCCACGTCTTCGGGCAACCTGGCCAGCTCGCTGTCGGCCTTTCGGAAAGGATCGTCGATCGGCGTCATGAAAACGCGGCCCTGAAGATTCAGCACGGCGAACTTCACGCCATTTTTCGCCGTGCCAATGTAAAGCCCGCTGCCGACGTTGCCTTCCGGAAAATTCGCGGGCCGCAGCAGACGTGGCTGATGCGGCATGTACTCTGTTATTTCCTTCCGATCCCAACTATGGTTCCCGCCCGTCAGGACATCGATCCCCATTTGCAGCAGCTCGTCCGCCAGCCGCGGCGTGATTCCGAACCCCGAAGCGGAGTTCTCACCATTGGCTATGACCAGATCGATTTGCCGTTGCGCAACGATGTCAGCCAGGCGCTCCCGCACAATCTGCCGCCCCGGCGAACCGACAATGTCGCCTATGAAAAGTACGCGCATGCTTTGAGAGGACAAGTGGTTGTTACTAGCGCAGGCGGCCTTAAAGGCCCGAGGCCAGTCACCAGCAGCCAATCACCAGTCACGTTCACCCCTGGCTTGATCTGAAAAAACGAAAGAGCTGTCGAGCAACTACTTCTTCCCGTTACGCAAAAAAAGAGCGGGCTGCTGGGCCGTGGGGAGCTAGGCTGTGAACCTCTGAATTAGGTGGGCGCCACGAGCCAACCGTTAGGCTTTCCTGCCCCGCTCGCTCGTCTCGATCCGCCATCTCCCGGCGAAAAGACGTTCCAGCGGGACAGGCCGTGCACACAGGCTGTCTATCCGCGGCTCCTCAGAGATTCGTCATTGGTTCAAACAGCTTTCGCTCCCTCACCTGCTTCGAAGGACCGCTCCGCCCCCTATTCTAGCAGGACGGCCTCTCAAAGATACTCGGGACGCCGATGCATGGTTGGATTGGTTCCAAATTCCAGGGCGAATTTTGCCAAGTTCCCGACCGAGGAATGGCCCTGCGCTGCAACGGAATGACCTTTCGGGACAGCTCAATCGATGAAGTCAATCACAGCGCCGTCTCGCCGATCCAAAAACCCGACAAACTGGCCGAAGTTTGGCGCCGCCACGTTGTTATACACGGCGTTGAAATTGCCATGATCGGTGACGTTCAGCGCGTAAAATCCAAGTCGAAAGTGGTGTATCTTGCCGCTCTTCGCGCCAATAAATGGAACTTGGAAGACGCGGTACACTTTCACATCCAGGGAGAGATACGTCGCGAATCGTTGCCCGTCAGGCGTTCCCACATAATTTTGCAGCACATCCACATTGGAGTAGGGATAACCGGAGTGCACGTCGAGGATGGGACTGAACACGAATTTCTTCGGCAAAGAAAAAACGCCCCAGGTGACGACGCGCTGGGGAATGTCCGAGGGCAATATCCCGTAAACGTTTGGCCGGATTACGGGCTGCAAGAACGGAATCATTACGTCGGAAAGGTTGTTCAAATCTCCCCGCGTGCGGCTCCATATATAGGACGCGTTCACTTCATCGTGTCCACGAACGACGAAGCGCACGGTGCTCTCCAGTTCGCGATAGTGAGAAGAACCAGTGTTCGTGAGACCGAGGAACGAATTCTCGCCGGCCGTGCCGGTGAACGGATTGACGACGAATAAATAGGTCGTGTGGCTGTCGATGTATTCGGCGCGCAATACCACGTTTTTACGCAACTCCCGATCCACCTCGATATTTGCAGTAAAATTGCGCGGCGTTGTCCCTGGCCCTTGCGGCAAAATTCCGTTATTTAGCGGATTCGTTCCGCCCACGTAAGCGTTGGTATAGGTCACAGGCGGCCCGATCAATTGCCCTGCGGGATCGAACAGGCTCACCACTCGAGTTGGGTTCACGTCAAAGTCAGCTGCTAGCAAGGGCAGCATGCTATAGAACAAGCCCGCCCCGCCTCGAATGACGGTTTTCCCGCTGCTCCCCGGTGAGTATGCGATCCCCACGCGCGGTGCGAACGCCGCCGACCAGCCAGAAGTTTCGCTGGACAAACGCGCCCCCGCATCGACTGTCCAGTGGGGGTTTAGTATCCAATGATCCTGGACGAACTCGGCAACGGCCGTGTCGGATGTATTCTGAGCCCCGACGGGCTGAAAGTTGATCTCCTCCTGTAGCGCGCCGGCCTGGTCGAGTAGCTGTATAGGATCAGACGCGCTGGTGCCGAAATAGGAACGATAGTCTAGGTCAACGCCTACATGGATCTCGTGTCGTCCCAGCCAGTGTTTCTCCGCAAATTGATAGCTAGGCAGAAATTGGAACTGCTTGCCTCTCCTTGACCAGCGGTTGAAAAAATTTCCGCCCCAGCCCTCCGGCGTAATCAGCATGTCATCCAATCCTTGGCCGTGAGCATTGCTGTCGAACCGCGTGTACTGCGCAATTGCGCTGAAAATCGCCCCGGAATCCTTCTGGTACTTATCGGATAAGTGGAAGGCCATTCCCTTTTGGTCCAAGTCGTTCGAGGCGGGATCCGGAACGAGGGCATTAATGTCGATATTCTGCTGCCGAAGAGGAAATGCGTTGACCGTTAGAGTCAGGATTTGTTTGGGAGAAAGAATGAGCTCCATGGTCGTAAAGGAGTTGAAACCTTGTTTCTTGTAGATGTCATTTGGCCAAGGTAGTCCGCGTACCGTGGTCTTTTTCATGTCGTACTGGAAGACTTCCGAGAAAAACAGTTTGTCGCCAAACAGCGGTCCACCAAAGTCAACGCCAGGCGTTGCTTGCGCGATGCCCACCATCGAATCGTTTTTGCCCAGGATCGAAGGGACAAAATTCTTTACGTAGTAATTCCATTTTTCTTCGGGAGGTTTGGTCTCAATGGTGGTCACCCCCCCAGAAAAACTCCCCAACCCCGCGTTGTATGGGGTTTTATACACCGCGAACGATTGCACCGCATCTGTAGGCACCGCAATGGAAAAGCTTCCGGTTACTGGATCTGCGGTCTGCGCGGAATTCACCAGGAACAGGCTCTGATTTTCGTCAGCGCCCTTGAAGGTGAGTTTCCCGTCCTGCGTTTTGATCACCCCTGGAGTAATGGGAATCACCTCGCGGATCTTTTCCTCCGGAGTAGGCAGAGCGATCAGGTCGCGGTGTGTTACGGTGGCCGCCGGGTTGGAAACGCTCTCCGTCGAGATGACCTGAGTTTGTTCCCGAACCTCGACTTTCTCAGAGACCGTCTCGAGTTCCAGAGTGAAATCCTGAGCCACTGCCTGACCACCAGCCACGGAAACCGTTTTCGAGACGGGTTTGAACCCTTGCTGGTTCACCGAGATCGTGTAACTTCCCGGCTTCAAGTCCTTAAACTCGTACCGCCCTGCGTCATCTGTACCTGCGGTGAGGGTGTTTCCATCGGGCGGCACTGCGTTCAGTATTACGTTAATGCCGGACAAGCCCGACGACGCGTTCTCTTCCTTTGTGGAAATCGTGCCGTGGATGGATGCGGTCTGTGCCTTCTCGCCGTTGGGCGGCGTGCCTTGTCCTAGTGCGGGGAGAGCGGCAACCAGAATTACAAACAACCAGGTTCCGCTTGATCTTATCCTTCTCACGCGCCTGTGCTTTGAACCGCCGGCGGAGACGAGACTGGCTGCAAACTGCAGTACTGCCTTGGGAAATGAATTCATGGTCTGGCCGATGGATACTCTGTGCAGGAGCGCGCTCTTTCTTTAATGTGTGCAGGTCAGTCTGATTGGCCAGCGCCGATGGCGCTTTTGCTCACTCAGATGACCTCCCCCTCATTGTCAAGTTGAACGGCTGAAACCGGAAGTCCGGCGAGGGCAGGGTGTGCCGCAATCTCCAACCGCACGCGACTGGACGTACCCTGGGTGGGGCCCCCACCTTCACCCAGTCCGGAAGGTGGTTGGATGTCTGAGTCGATGCTTCCGTTGCTCTGGGCGTGATAATCGAAAGAGGCTTTAGGAGTCTTTCGAAGCCTTGTTTTCGCAAAGACGTTCAGCGTTGGCGTGCAACTGCGAGAGCAACGCTTCTAACCTGTCGATGTCGACGTTTAGTATTCCCTGAAAGAACTGGCTTCGAACCTGTTGGAACCTAGTTTTGAGATTCGGAGCGACACGCCTTCCCCGGGGAGTCGCCTTAATGACTAGGAGCCGATTATCGCGTGGATCGTTTCGGCGGGTAAGGAATCCACCTGTCTCGAGCCGGTCAACAAACCGCGTGATTTTGCCTTTGTCTCTACCCATGGCCCGTGCGATCTTGCCGGCGGAAGTCTCGCCTTCTTCCGCGCAGTGTACCAGCACCGCAGCCTCCTGCGCGGTCATTCCGAATTGGCTGAAGCAGCGATCGAAAGCTGTCTGGAGTCTGATGCTGGTGAGGAAGAGCCGGGATATGGAAAGCTCCGCTTGCCATTCCCGGATGCCGGAGTACTTCCGCTCATTCTTCTCCCTTTTACCGGGGGGATTTTTTGGGAATCCCCCGCGCCTCCCGGCCTCGATAAATTCAGCCATTGATTTGCCCGTCAAAACTTCACTCGTTAAACGTGCAAGCTGCTCGCTCCAATCCATCTAGAAGTGGAATCCCAGCTCTGCCGTCAAGGCGCGCGGCGTGACGTAGTGCGTCCCGCTGAATGTGGAAAGGAAGTTATAAAGCGCAACCTTGTTGGTTATGTTGACTGCGGTAAGCCGCAGGCTCCACTTGTAACGGTCAGCGTGGAAAATGTTGTCATCGCCCACGGATACGTCGAACAAGTTGCGCGGCGCAATGCGCGGCGGGTTGAGGTCATCGTTCTCCGTGCCCGGCGCGGGCACCGACACGTACTTCGAGCCGTAGCTCGTCGCAGGACAAAGATTCGCGCCGTACGTCGAACTGATGGGGCTCGTAGGCGTCGCGTAAACGCTGCCGCAGAAAAGTCCTGCCTGGAACTGCTGATCCGGCGTCAGCCCAGACACGTCGACGAGGTCATCGGGGCCGCCGCCATTCGGCCCGTTCGCGCAGTTCTCGCCGCCGAAGCACGGCAAAGGACCAGCCACTAAGCCGCTGTCGTATCGCCAGTTGAAGCCCAGCCAAGGCGAACGCTTCCACGGCTGATATTGCAAGTGGGTTGTCTGGTTAAACTTTTCGTCGTGGTCGATGCGAAATACGGTGGATCCCCCGGCCGTGGAGGGCGTGGCTCCAATGCCGCTGACCTGCGGAGTAAAGAAGCGCGCCGCCACACTGGACATCACCACGAACGCCGTAAAGCCGTGGGTATCCGGCACGCTCGCTCGAATGGCATAGCCCGGGATTTTCGAACTATCCCATTCGATCGGATACGTGATCGGCGTATTGCCCAGTACGCTGAAGTCGAATGCTTTGTGCGTGTACTTCCAGATGTATTCGCCATCCACGACCAGGTACTTTCCGAAAGCTTGTTCCAGTCCCGCGTGGAATTCATTGCGATGGCCCGGGCTCAGCGGCGGTATCGTCGACGAAACGCAGGCACCGCCGGGCACGGACTCCTGCAAATCAAAAATCACGGGGTTATTGCAGCCCGTGCTGGCAAGAATCAGATTCTCGTTGAACGGCGTCTCCATCGTCCGGGCGTAAGAAAGCCGGAGCACGGTGTTCGTGCGCTTGACGTTATACGCAAGGCCCAGCCGCGGTTCCAATTGCTGAGCGCTCGCAATGCCGCGATAGATGTCGGCGCGTGCTCCAAGATTAAAACTCCAGTTTTTAATCGAAATTGCATCCTGGATGTACAAAGCCGCTTCCTTGATGTTGGTGTTCCCCATGAAGTTGTACAGCCCGCTGCTGGTTTGCCCGGCGGGGCAGTCGTCGGACGCCGGCAATGGCGCCGTTCGAGTCAAGTCATAGCAACCGAGCAGCGGTGTAAACGTAGGATTTGCCATGCCGCCCGGATTGTCGATTCCGCCGCAAGCCGTAGGACTGGTGATGGCGGGGTTCGTGTCCAGGCTTCCATCCGCATTCAAACAAACCGCGTTCACCCCTGGATTCACGATCCCGAATTTGTCATTTTCCAGCAGCGCGGTGTTTTCGAAGGTCACTCCCGCCTTCACGTTGTGGATTCCCTTCACATACGAGACGCTCGCGCGCACTCCCGCATTCGTCAATGTGCGGTATTGGCTGATCGTCTCCTGCTGCAGATCCGGCGTCTCATCGGCGAATGGGTTTGCGCTCGGGTAATAGTTGTATTCATCCCGCCGCACGAAAGTTCCCACGGTGACGACCGTGCTAGTGTTCACCAGCCGCGTCCACGAGGGCGCGATGTTGAACGTTCCAATCTTCGAACGCTGATCCTGCGCCCCCACGGGCAGGCCGTTCGGCCCCAAGCCTCCGCACGAGGCTGTTTGACCAGGCGGACACGTCGGGTCTAGCGAATTGAACGTCCAACCCGTCGCATTTTCGGCATCATAAGAGTTCGGCGTCTGGAACCACGACCGGCTATAACCTAGATTGAGGCTGATGGTGTCCGCCGACGAAGGCTTGAAGTCCACGCGGTCAAAGAAATTTTCCTCGTTGCCGTGGTCGTGCATCACCGCAATTTCTGGCCCATCGAGAAACCGCCCGGTATCCAATCCGCTACCGGAAATGTAGTTGCCCCAATTGTTCCCGCCATACGCCAGGTCAAACCCGCTATTCACCGTCCCAAAGGAGCCGTACGAAGCCGTCACCTGCCCGTGAGGCTGAGTAACTCCCATGCCCGAGCGCGTGGTCACCACAATCACCAGGCTCGTCTTGCCGCCAAATTCCGCCGGCGGCGCCCCGGAAATAACTTCCAGTGATTGAATCGAATCGTCTGGAATCTGGTTCGAGAACACTTTGCTTTGCTGGTCGGTGATGGGCTGGCCGTCCACGGAAAACGAGTTGGACGCGTGGTCTCCGAGTCCATGAAAAAGCCCGTTCGAATCCGCGGCCACTCCCGGCGTCGTCAGCGTCACTAAGGAACTCACCGAGGACGATGCGCTCTCCAGCGGCAGCTTCTCAAACAAACCGCGGTCCACGTCCGTGTGAAATGTGGAGTCGTTCTCCACAAGGTCCCCCCCATTGGCCTCCACCGTCACGCTCGTCGTCGCCGCACCGATCTTCAGAGTGATCGGTACGGCGACCGGAACGCCGGAGCGCACGTTCACATCTTCCGTGTAAGCCGCAAATCCGGTCGCCGTCACCACCGTGTGGTAGGAGTTGAAGGGCACATTCGTAAATTGGAAGGAACCATCGCTCCCCGTGGCTATCTTTCGCTCGTAGCCGCTCACGGGGTCGGAAATCTCCACCGTCGCATTTGCGACCACCGCTCCCGAGGAATCCTTCACCACTCCTTCAATCGATCCGGAATTCCCACCCTGCCCCCAGCAGGTCGCACCCGAAAAAAGAAACACCAATGCTAAAATCCAGTAACTTCCCAATCGCTTTGCCATTTTTTCTCCATCCCTATGGGTCTCATTGTTCGTTTGTGGATAGGGACCGCCTGTAATACGTCGGCAGCGCCGGCCCAGATAGGCCTCCGCACACTGTTCTTACGATCTGCTAGCAGGAGATGGGAACTACGCGGATGGGGGCGCTCGAGAAGCGCGATGCGGAGAAAAAGATTTGCTCGGCGAAGCTTGCTGCGGCAGCGAAGGAAATCGCGCGATCAATTCCGGAGCCGCGACTAAATCGAGGGCCGCCGCGGCCAGCACCGGTACGTGCAGCGACTGGCAAATGTGGCAAGGAGTCTCGGGACCGTTGGTGTGCTGGTGGAAGAGGCTGCCGCCGCCCGCAAAATACAGCAATACGGCGCACGTAAACACCGCGAATGCGCGGTTCGCTCTAGTTCGTCCGAATATACCTCTGCCTGATTCCATGAATTCCAAACTAGCGTAACACCGTTAACATGCGAACCAGCCTCTTACTTGAATCCCCCGGGCTTCTGTTGCAATCCGTTGCTTGACCCCGCAACCATTCCAGCCTAAGCTTCGTCTGACTTAAAGATGTTCGTGAACCCCAATAGGACGCGAATTTGCGCCGTGCTGCTCGGATTGATCTTCCTGGCTGCGCAATTCCATTTTTGTGCCGATCTCAGCTCGGGACCGGGCGGCGGCTCCCATCCCTGCCAGCTTTGCTCCACTGCGGGCTCGGCGATCACTACTCCCACTCTGAATCTCGCCATCGTTCCGCTTGTCGACCGCCTTGAATTTGTCGTCACGATTCTATCTCCTTCTGTGGAACTTCCGCGCACGACTTCTCCTCGTGCGCCTCCCTCTTTCTAACTCTCCCTGCTTCTTCTCGTTAGTCACATTAACCACGGCAATACCAACTTGTCTCTGTCGCAGGGGACTGTAGAGGAGTATCAACATGAGGAAAGGAATGGCATGGGCCACGGCGTTGCTGGCCCTCCCTGTCAGCGTATCGGCTCAGCAGGCTCCACAGCCTGCTCCCGCTGCCTCTCCCGCCGCGGCTTCCCCGCAAGCTCCGGCCATGCGCATCAATCTCGATGAAGCCATCCGTCTCGCCCTACAGCACAACCACGCTCTTCAGGCCGCGCGCTCCACCATCCTGCAGAACCTGGCGCTGGAAATCACCGCCAATCTCCGTCCCAATCCCGTCCTTTCCTGGGACGCTCAATACTTGCCCATCTTTCAGCCCAATAAATTCTCTTCCGATTACGTCGATAACGATGCGCAATTCGATTTGGGTGTGGGCTATCTCTTTGAGCGCGGCAAGAAACGCCAGCATCGCTTGCAAGCCGCAAAGGACCAAACCACCGTCTCCCGCTCCCAGGTTGCCGATAACGAGCGCCAGCTGGTCTTCAACGTTTCCCAGCAGTTCATCGACGTCCTTCTCGCTCAGTCCACCATCGACCTCGCCAAGCAGGATCTCGGCAGCTTCCAGAAAACCGTCGATATTAGCGAGGAGCGTTACAAAGCCGGCGATATGAGCGAGGGCGACTACCTCAAAATCAAACTCCAGCTTCTTCAATTCCAGACCGATCTCTCCGCGGCCGTTCTCTCAAAAGTTCAAGCCATCGCGGCCTTGCGCCAGCTCATTGGTTTCGAATCCGTGCCCGATATGTTCGATGTCCAGGGCCAGCTTGATTATGAGCCCGTCCACGCCGGCCTTGAAGATTTGAAAGCCCTCGCCATGCGCACTCGTCCGGACCTGCTCGCCGCCCAGCAAGGCGTCATCGCCGCGCGAAGCCAGGAATTGCTCGCTGAAGCCAATGGCAAACGCGATGTCAATGCCAGCTTCAACTACACTCACACCAACGCGACCAGTTCCGGCGCCTTTTACTTCAATATGGAGCTGCCCATCTTCGACCGCAATCAAGGCGAAATCGCCCGCACCCGCTACGCCATCACGCAGTCCCAGGAATTGGCCAGCGAAGCTTCCGAACAGGTCATGAGCGATGTCCTGGACGCTTATGAAGCTCTTCGTACCAACGACCAAATTGTCCAGCTTTACCGCAGCGGCTACGTCGATGCCGCTCAGCAATCCCGTGATATCAGCCAGTACGCTTACCAGAAAGGCGCCGCCAGTTTGCTCGATTTTCTCGACGCGGAGCGCACCTACCGCTCGAACCAGCTCGCTTACCGCCAGGCCCTCGCCAACTACATGACCGCGCTCGAGCAAATGCGCGAAGCCGTGGGAACAAGGAGTCTGCCATGAATTTCAAAACCCCGAGTTTCAAAACAAAGTTCCGTGCCCAGATCTTTCCAGCCGTCGCTCTGAGTTTCGCGTTTGTCTTTGTCTCGCTCGCTGGCTGCGGCGCTGGTCCTAGTGAATCCGAATCCGGAATGACTTCTTACTCGTCCAAGGAATCCAGAGCGGAGACCGCCTCGCTCTTCACGGTTCCTCAGGACCAGATGGCCCACGTTCAGGTGGTCGCCGTTCAAAAATCTCCGCTTCCCCAGATCTTCCGGCTCACCGGCGCTGTGGCCTACAACGCCTTCATGACTACTCCCGTTTTCGCCGCTATCGGCGGGCCTGTTCATCAACTTCTCGTCGCCCCAGGCGAAACCGTGCATCAGGGCCAGCCGCTCCTCACCGTCAACAGTCCGGATTACTCCCTGGCCCGCTCCACATATCTCAAAGCCCGCGATGCCTATCTCCTCGCCGATAAGTTCTTCACTCGCGCCCAGGACCTTTTCAATCATGGTGCCATTGCTCTGGCCGACTTTCAGCAAGCCGAATCCACCCGCACGCAGGCCCAGGCCGATCTCGAGTCCAGCGAAGACGCTCTTCGCGTGCTGGGCGTCACCGACCCCGAAGCGCTCGTGAAGAATCCTTCGACAACCACTTCGCAAATTCCTGTCCTTGCCCCCGTTGGCGGCGAGGTTGTCGAGCGTCTCGTCGGTCCCGGCCAGTTGCTTCAAGCCGGCGCAACGCAGGTCTACACCATCTCGGACATGAGCACTGTCTGGGTGCTCGTCAACGTTTACCAGAGTGAAGTGGCCTACGTTCACCTGGGCGACCGCGTGGACGTCAGCACTGATACCTATCCCGAGGTTTTTCATGGCAGGATTTCCTATATCGCCACGGCGCTCGACCCCAATACGCGCACTCTACAGGCGCGCATCGTCACCGAGAATCCCGGTAAAAAACTGAAGAAAGACATGTACGTCACCGCATCCGTCGATGCCGGTGCCATCGCTGGCGCTCTGACCGTTCCGGATGCTTCCGTTCTTCGCGATACGGAAAACCGGCCTTTCGTGTATGTCCAGTCTCCAACGAATCTAAATGAGTTTGCGCGCCGCATGGTGCAGCTCGGCGACAGCCAGCAAGGACGCACGCAGATTACCGGCGGCCTAAAAGAAGACGAGCACGTTGTCGGCGACGGCAGCCTCTTTCTGCAATTCAAGAATTCCTTGGAACATTAAAGGGAGCTGCCGCCGAAAGAAAAAACGATGATCCATCGCAGTGTCCAATTCGCTCTTCAGCAGCGCTTTCTCGTGCTGATGATCACTTTGCTGATCGTCATTGCCGGCGCCGAATCTTTTCGTCGCATGCCTGTCGATGCTTATCCAGATCTTTCTCCGCCCATGGTCGAGCTCATCACCCAATGGCCCGGCCACGCCGCTGAAGAAGTCGAGCGTCTCACCACGCTTCCCATCGAGCTCGCCATGAACGGCACTCCCTACCTCAAGGTGATGCGCTCTATTTCTCTTTACGGCCTTTCCGACGTCATCCTCACCTTCGACGACAGCACCGATCCCTACTTCGCTCGTAACGTTGTCTTCGAGCGCCTTAGCGACGCCAACCTTCCTGCCGGCGTCACCCCTAGCATGGCCCCGCTCTTTAGCCCCAGCGGCCTCGTCTATCGCTACGTCATTGAAAGCCCCGATCGCTCTCCCATGGAGCTTCACACCATCGAAGCTTGGATTCTCGAGCGCGGCTATCGCGGCGTTCCCGGCGTCGCTGATGACTCCGGCTTCGGCGGTCCCACCATGCAGTATCACGTCCTGCTCGATCCCGTTAAGCTCTACAACTACCACTTGCCAGTCGTACAGGTCCTGAACGCTCTCAGCGCCAACAACGCCAATACCGGCGGCGGCTTCTACACCCAGGGCGGCCAGTTTTACTACGTCCGTGGCCTCGGTCTCGTCAAGGACACCGAAGATATCGGAGAAGTCGTCGTCGGCAGCGCCAACGGCGTCCCTATCCGCGTAAAGGACATTGGCCGTGTCGTCATCGGCATCGCGCCGCGCCTCGGCATCTTCGGCTTCCAGGACAAAGTGAAAAATAACGATGACGCCGTCGAAGGCGTCATTCTCATGCGCCGCGGCGAGCAAACCCAAAACGTCCTCGAAGGCGTCGAGAAAAAAACGACCGAGCTGAACCGCGATACCCTTCCGCCCGACGTCAAAATCCGTCCGTACTATGACCGCAGCGATCTCGTCCGCGTCACCACGGACACCGTCGAATGGAATCTCATGCGCGGCATGGCGCTTGTTCTTATCGTCCTTATCTTTTTTCTCGTCAGCATCCGCGCCGCTATCATCACCGCGCTCACCGTTCCTCTCGCTCTTCTCTTTGCCTTCATCTTCCTCCACGCTACCGGCGAAGCCGCCAACCTCCTCTCCATCGGCGCCATCGATTTCGGAATCATCATTGACGGCACCATCGTCATGGTCGAGAACATCTACCGCGAGCTCAGTCTTCGTCACGGCCAGGATTACAAGATCAACGACGTTATCCTCGCGGCCGCTCGCGACGTTGATCGTCCTATCTTTTATTCCGTCGCCGTCATCATCGCCGGTTATCTTCCCATCTATGCCCTCACCGGTCCCGCCGGAAAGCTCTTCCACCCCATGGCGGACACCATGGCCTTCGCTCTCGTCGGTGCCCTCATCCTCACCCTCACTCTCGTTCCCGTTCTTGCTTCCTATTGGTTCAAGAACGGTGTAAAGGAAAAACCCAACCCGATCTTTGAGAGCGTCCGCACTGGTTACGGCAAGCAGCTCGAGTGGTGCCTCAATCATCCGGCGTTGACTCTTATCGTCGTCACTCTCATCTTTGGCGCCACTCTTCTCCTCCTTCCTTATATCGGCGGCGAATTTTTGCCCCACCTCGATGAAGGTGCCATTTGGGTCCGCGCCACCATGCCCTACACCATTTCTTTCGAAGAGGCCGCCAAATTCGCTCCGCAAGTCCGCAACATTCTCGGAAAGTATCCGCAGGTCACCGTTGTAGGTTCGGAGCTTGGCCGCACGGATGACGGCACCGACCCCACCGGTTTTTTCAATTGCGAGTTTTATGTGGGATTGAAGCCCTACAACGACAAGTCTTGGAAAACCGGTTCCATTCACACCAAGGCGGAGCTAAGCGACGCCTTCGACAAGGATCTTTCCGCCTACCCCGGCGTCATCTTTAACTTTACGCAGCCCGCCGAAGACGCCGTCGACGAAGCTCTCACGGGCCTCAAATCTTCCTTGGCCGTCAAAATCTTCGGACCCGATCTCAACATCCTCCAGAAAAAGGCCGTTGAGATTCGCGATGTTCTTGCCAAGACTCCCGGCTTCAAGGAACTCACTGTCGTCCGCGAACTCGGTCAGCCGAACCTCATAATCGATGCTGACCGCGCCAAAATTGCCCGCTATGGCATCAACGTCGCCGACGTCGAAGCCGTTGTGCAAGCCGCCATCGGCGGACAGGCCGCCACGCAAGTCATCCAGGGCGAAAAGCTTTTCGACCTCATCGTCCGCATGGAGCCCAAGTACCGCTCCAGCGCACGTGATATCGGCGATCTCCTCGTTCCCGCTCCTGCCGGGCAGCAAATCCCTCTTTCCGAGCTCGCCACCATCAAGGAAACCTCCGGCGCTTCCTTCATCTATCGCGAAAACAATTCCCGCTACATTGGCATTCAATTTTCCATTGAAGGCCGCAACCTGGAAGGCATCGTCAACGCAGGCCAAGCTGCCGTCAATAAAGCCGTCACCCTCCCCGAAGGCTACCATCTCGATTGGGGCGGTGAGTACAGCGAACTCCTCGCAGCCAAGGCGCAATTCGTGGTCATCGGACCTCTTGCGCTCTTGCTCATTTTCATGATTCTCTTTGCGCTCTATGACAACTTCAAATTCCCTATCTCCATCGCTTTCGGCGTTATTCTCACCGAACCCGTCGGCGCCCTCATCGCTCTGAAGCTCACCCACACGCCCATCAGCGTCTCAAGCATCCTTGGT
The DNA here is from genome assembly GCA_049800195.1 of Candidatus Acidiferrum sp. Lineage (GTDB taxonomy): Bacteria > Acidobacteriota > Terriglobia > Acidiferrales > UBA7541 > Acidiferrum. Next base: position 8,882 of record JBARJI010000104.1, on the reverse strand, counting down.
TTGCTCGCGCTCCTCGGAGTGTCCGTCGAAACTGCCGTCATCCTTGTCAGCTACATCAACAAACTTCGCCTCGAAGGCAAAAGCATCCGCGTCGCCACCATGGAAGCCTCGCTCCTGCGCCTCCGTCCTATTATGATGACCGCGCTCGTCGCTTGCCTCGGCCTGCTCCCCGCAGCCATGTCCACCGGCGTTGGCAGCGACACACAAAAACCCTTCGCCATCGTCGTCGTCGCCGGATTGGTCTCGCGCCTGGTCCTTGGTTTCTTCGTCAATCCAGTGCTCTACGAAGTCGTCGCCCGCGAAGGCGACGTTCTCCAGGTCTAAATCCAGGTTTTTATCTTTACTTGGACGCCGGTGACGGTTCTTCGCCGGCAACCACTCGCGATTAAGCGCTCACTTCATGGTGTGGCGCGCCGTCGGCGGCAAAATGCCATTCAGCCGAAGATACATCGCCTGCGCGCTGTAATGGTCGTACCAATCGTCGGTCAGCGCGATCAGCACACCTGCCCGCGATAACTGATGGCCACCGAACCAAGGCAGCGAATCGCCCAACTTCGAATCGTCCACTCCCGCCAGCGCCGAGCTGCAAAACGCGAACGAATCCTTCAACGCCGCCACCAGCTTGTCCTTCGGGTCCGTCTCTGTCAGTTTCACGTCCGGTGCCGCCTGCCCCGATATTTTCGCGCACAGACCGTTGTTCGATTGCGCGATGTGCATTGTCAGGTGTCCGAACGTCATCATCTCCGGCGTCGGTTTGAACCCAAATTTTTCGGCCGGCATCGAATCGGCCGCCTCCGTCATGTTCTTCTCGTACCGCGTCATTATTCCTTTCACCGTCGTCGTCACCGGATTCGCGACTGTCCCCGATGCCGCCTCCTGCGCCGCGCACGCCGTTCCACTCGCCAGCAGCGCCGCCAAGATCAACCCAATTCGCTTCCTCATTGTTCCCCCTCCGCGCAAAAAAACACATCTCGCGCCTTCATCCTTCGAACCGATAAAGCGCCCGCCCCGAAGCATACCCCGGTGCCCACCCACGCGACAAGCAGCTTGCCGTTTCCCCAATCGCGCCTCTGAGCGCCCGCACCTCGCGCGCTGTCCGTCCTTCCGCACCGCTCTTCCGCCTTCATCCTCGTCCTGCCCCTATTTCAGGTTTCGATTCTCATTATCCAAATTTCATTTGCCTTCTCTGCGCTATTCGCTCTCATAATGGATGCGGCGTTTCTCGAAGCTTTTCTCTCTTCTTCGAGGCGACCTCTGATCAGCGATCGGGCCTCCCACGGCCGGGATTTCTCGAAAGGCAGGAATCAAGGCCGCGGCTCGCGGCCCGAACGAGGAGCTTATGGCAAGAACAAACGGTAACGGCAGTCCGGCGCGCAGCAAATCTCCCTCCACCAAGCGGCTCACTCCCCAAGAGAAAATCCAGCTCCGCGCCTACGAAATCTATCTCGAGCGGAACGGTGCTCCCGGAAATCCCTTGGAAGATTGGGTCCGCGCCGAGCGCGAAGTCCTCCAAAAGTCCCGCAAAACCACCAAAAAAACCGCCTCGGTAGCGGCTTAATCCCGGCTGGCGCTTCGACATTTTTATCTCGGGCTCCCGCGCCTGCGCGCCGCAGACATTCCCGCCGTACTCCGCTACAATGTCCCGGCTCGCAAAACGCGATCTCCATTTCGCGAAGGAACATGCTCATGCCTTTTGTATCGGAATCAATTTGCCTCGCTCCTCGCGATGCAGCTCGCAAATTTGCCGTCCGCATTCTCGTAATCATCGCGGCGTTCTTCGTCCCTGTCGCCATTCTCTCCGCTGCTCCGCAACCTCCGCGCGCAAAATCCCCCGCCGCGCAGCCCCGCTTCGCCATCTCCTTCTCTTCCGACCTCAGCTCCGCTCCTCTCGACGGCCGCGTCTACGTCGTCATCTCCACCACCAACGACCCTGAGCCTCGCGACCAAATCCTCGAAGTCGAAGTCCACTCCCAGCAAATCTTCGGCGCCGACGTCGACGCCCTCGCCCCCGGCCAGCCCGCCTTCATCAACGACGACGCTCTCGGCTACCCCACCGCCAATTTCCGCGACATTCCCGCCGGCGATTATTGGGTCCAGGCCGTCCTCAACAAATACACCACTTTCCATCGCGCTGACGGCCACACCGTCAAGCTCCCCATGGACGAAGGCGAAGGCCAGCATTGGAACTCCAAGCCCGGCAATTTCTACAGCGTCCCCGAAAAAATACGCATCGATCCTGCCGACGCAAACGCCGCCCCCATCCAAATCCATCTCACCAAAATCGTCCCGCCCATCGATCCGCCACCGGACACCGCCTGGGTCAAGCACCTCAAAATCCAGTCGCAAGTCCTCACCAAATTCTGGGGCCGCCCCATGTATCTCGGCGCCATCGTCGTCATTCCCGAAGGCTGGGCCTCTCATCCCAACGCCAGCTACCCGCTCCTCGTCAATCAAGGTCATTTCCCCGAAGATTTTCGCGGCTTCCGCACCACGCCGCCCGAACCCGACATGACCGGCTACGCCCTCGAGCGCGCCCAAACCCAATATCAGTTTTATCAGGATTGGACGACCGGCAAACTCCCTCGCATGCTTCTCCTCCTCGTCCAGCACGCCAATCCTTATTACGACGATTCCTACGCCGTCGATTCCGCCAATGTCGGCCCCTACGGCGAAGCCATCAATCGTGAACTCATCCCTTACATCGAAAAGGAATTTCGCGGCATCGGCCAAGGCTGGGCCCGCGCCGTCTACGGCGGCAGCACCGGCGGCTGGGAAACTCTCGCCACCCAGATTTTCTATCCCGATGACTTCAACGGCGCCTGGGGCGCCTGTCCCGACCCCGTCGATTTCCACGCCTATCAAATGGTCGACATCTACAACGACGAGAACGCCTACTTCACCATCGGCCCCTTCGGCCGCATCGCTCAATCCGAAATGCGCACTCCTCCCGGCCTCATCCTCGCCACCACCGAAGGCACCAATCGCTGGGAGCTAGTCCTCGGCACGCACGGCCGCTCCGGCGAGCAGTGGGACATCTGGCAAGCTGTCTTCAGTCCCGTCGGCCCCGACGGCTATCCCGCCGAAATCTGGAATCAGCGCACCGGCGCAATCAATCACGATGTCGCCGCCTATTGGCTCGAACACTACGACCTAACCGCCATCCTCCAGCGCAATTGGAAAACTCTAGGCCCTAAGCTCCAAGGCAAGCTCCACGTAACGGTGGGCACCGCCGACACCTACTACCTAGACGGCGCCGTCCACCTCATGCAGCACGCCCTCGACGCCACGAGCAATCCCCGCTCCGACGCCACCTTCGACTACGGCGTCGACCAACCCCACTGCTACACCGGCCCTCCCGGCAGCACCACCCGCGAAGGCGGCCTAACCTTCACCCAACGCGTCCTAAAAGCCGCCGCCGCCCACATGCTCCAAACCGCCCCGCCCGGCGCCGACACCACCACCTGGCGTTACTAGCTCGGTTTCTCAGCGGCTCCATCTGTCACATGTTGTCGAGCTGGGCATACCTTGAAACACTTGTCAGGGCCTGCGCGCCGGCGACGGTTGCGTCTGCTCGCGCATTGCTCATCCCCTCAACGTTGCATTTCCCAGACTTTTCCTAGCCTCTAAGAATCAAAATTCGTTTTGTCCTCTTCTGGCGATGAAGTATATTTTACCCACGGCTTTGTTAGCCCACTCGAATCAACACAATTTAGACTTCGGCTCCCGCATCTTGGATAGTTTCCTAATCCATTGGTACGTCAGCGCATGAGCCGTGTCTCGGAGTTCGCTGAATCTGTGGATCCCATCGCCGTTCGTGACCAGATCGATAAAATCCTGCGGAGCCACAGCTTCGCAAGCAAGGGCCAGCTTCGAAAGCTCCTCGAAATTCTCTTCAAGAATATTGATTCGCAATCGGCTCTAAAGCCGGATCTGGTCATCCAGGAGTTGTGGCCGGCGGAGACCAGAACGAAGCGTGCCGCGGACGTCGCCACCGAGATGAACCGGCTGAGGCATGCGCTCAAGTCCTACTACAATGACGAAGGCAAGATCGACCCCATCATCATCCATCTCCCGAACCGCTCGGCACCCTCGGCGAACGGTCCTCAGGTAAGGAGTTGGATCGCAGCGATCCCCCGTGCGGACGGGACGGGTCAATTGTCCGCCCATCATCCACACATTTGGCAAGCTAATCCTGGCAAAGCTCTCATACTGCTGATCGGATTAGCTCTACTTGGCTCGTTGATCTTCATTTCCATCCGAATTTTGGGGAAGCACGATCCGCCTCAGTCCGCACGTCTGGACGGCACGGTACTTAGGATTATGGATGCCGACGGCAAGGAGCTATGGAGCAAGAGCTTTCGTGACGGGTTTTGGCCGGAGTACTATCAGCAGGGAGTAGCGCCTCGCATCTGGTTCGGCGATTTGGAGGGGAAAGGCCGCACCGATGTCCTCCTCCTCTATCACTCTGCCGTTACCCCACGATCGCACTCCAGCACGCTCATCTGTTATTCGGATCGCGGCGAAGAGAAATGGCGCTGGACACCGGGTAGAGACTTGCCGGAACTCCAGGGAGCCCCGGCAACCTACAGGTCAGTTGCGCTCGTTGTTCTAAAAGCAGTCGGAAAAAAGCCGCGGCGAATCGTTGTGTCGAGCTTCAATGACCCGTGGTGGCCCAATCAAATTGCCCTGCTCGATACCAACGGAAAGACGATTTCAGAATATTGGCACTCCGGGCATCTGGACTACCTGACCTTGGCCGATCTGGACGGGGACGGGCATGAGGAAATCGTGGCCACCGGTATAGCCAATGGCTACCGTCAAGCCACAATGATCGTGCTCGATCCCGACCGGATTTTTGGAGCTTCCGCCGAGGCTGCCCGGCCGCAGCTTGAAATCCACGGCATGGGCGCTGCCCAGGAAAGGCTTCGCCTTTTGTTTACGCGAAGCGATTTGAATAAAGCATTGTTTGTGTACAACGCCGCCGGGGAAGCCACCGTAAGTAATGGGAACATTCAACTTTCCGTCAAGGAATGCTTGCAACCCCCTGGCTGCCTGATGTGGTACAAGTTCGACAGGCACTTCAATTTGGTGGCCGATTACGCGGATGAGCAATTTCGCAGCGCACATGAGGCCTTCTATGCAAAAGGCAAGGACGCCCACAAGTTCGGCCCGGAAGAGCAGACCGAATTCGATAAAGTCCGATGCCTGGTAGGCTGCAAAACTGGGTTTGTCCCCGAGCATCTAAACTGACCCTCGCTCCTTTTTCAGCGAGAGCTTTGGCCGGCAGCGCGGCTCGCCTCTTCTGTACTGCTCCGAGACTCGCCTGTTTGGGTTGTGCGCGCCACAAATCTCCGCCATGTCTCGTATTTTTAATTACTTAGCTGAATTCTTACCGGCGCCATTGCCTGCCTTTTACACCCTGTTACACTCGCTTTTGCCGGATATTTCATACCAATTTCATATCATCTCTGCCCCGCCCCTATTGACGTAAATGCAATCTATTGCAAGCATTCACTCGGCCTGCAAATTCGTTCAACTTCAAAATCGGGGGAAATCTTCATGCGTCGTCCAGCGTCTGCTCGTCGTTCTGTTCTTCAGCGTGCAACCCAAGCAGTCGGGGAGGCTCCACACCAGTTGCGAAGGGTCGGCCTGCTGCCCCTTTTCTGTTTAGCTGTTCTTGCCTTGGGAGTCGCCTGCCTCACTGCCGACGCGCTCACGCGCTCGTGGACCAGGATGCACGATAGCTCACCACTAAGCTGCTCCGGCTGTGGCCCGCACGCAGCGCCTGGAATCCCGGCCCAGTTCATCCAGCCTCAAGCCTCGGGTGCCGCCACTCCCACCATTACCTCCTTCGACGCTCCGGGCGCAGGCACGACCATGCTTCAGGGAACGATAGGCGTAAGCATCAACGCGGGAGGAGATATCGCAGGAATCTACCTTACCGCACCTAATGTGGCCCACGGGTTCGTTCGCGCCGCCTCCACTGGCACGATAACCGAGTTCGATGCCCCGAGCGCAGGCACCGCCTTGAATCAAGGAACCTTCCCTGCCAGCATCGATACAGCCGGAGACATCGCCGGAATGTATTTTGACAGTAACAACGCCTATCACGGCTTCGTGCGCGCGGCCGCCACCGGCACGATTACCGAGTTCGATGTTCCCGCTGCGCCGACCACCACCAAGTATCGGGGCACCACTCCAATCAGCATAAACGACTCAGGGAATATCACTGGGACCTATTTCGATGTGAACGCTGTGCGGCACGGCTTCGTGCGTACTGTCGCCAACGGCACCGCCACCTTCACCACTTTCGATGTCGCGGAGGCAGGCACAAGTACTAAACAGGGCACATTCCCCATGAACATCGACGCGACCGGGAATATCACGGGATTGTACAAGGATGCAAATGGTTTGTTTCACGGATTCTTGCGCGCTGCCAATGGCACTATCACCGCACCCATAGATGCTCCGGGTGCTAGTACCGGCGCGAGCGGATCGGGATTTACATTTTCGGGAACTATCGCCCTCGGTCTCGACGCGACCGGAGACATCATGGGAATTTATGCGGATACGAACAGCGTGTTTCACGGCTTCGTATATACCGCCTCGAGCAACGCGCCCACATTCACTACTTTTGACGTATCCGGCGCAGGCTCGACGGGCTTTATTTCGGGAACCGCCCCCACCAGCATCAACGCGACAGGGGATATTGTGGGGATCTATGATGACGCGAACGGCGTGAACCACGGCTTCTTGCGCGCCGCCGCCACCGGCACAATCACCGCGCCCATCGATGCTCCTGGAGCTAGCACCTCAGGCATGATTTCCGGAACGCTCCCCACGAGCATTAACGCGGCCGACGCTGCCACGGGATTTTATGCTGACTCGAACAGCGTCTTTCACGGCTTCGTGCTTACCCCCGCGCAAGCTGCTGCGCCCACGTTCAGTCCCGTGGCAGGCACTTACGCTTCAGCCCAGTCCGTGACCATCTCCGATGCGACGACCGGCGCTTCCATCTATTACACGACGGACGGTACGACTCCTACCACCTCCTCCACTCTATACTCGGCTGCCATCTCGGTCGGCTCCACGGAAACGATCGAAGCCATCGCCGTTGCCACTGGCTATTCCAACAGCGCGGTCGCCAGCGCAACCTATACCATCTCCACTCTGCCCGTGGCGGCCACGCCAACGTTCTCTCCCGCAGCGGGTACCTACACCTCCGCACAAACCGTCACCATTTCGGACACCACCGCCGGTGCCAAGATCTACTACACCACCAATAGCATGACTCCCACCACTTCCTCCACCCTCTACTCCGGCGCAATCACTGTCAACTCCACGGAAACGATCGAAGCCATCGCCGCTGCTACCGGCTTTTCCAACAGCTCCGTGGCCACCGCGCTCTACACCACCAACCTGCCCACTCCCGATTTTCAAGTCTCCGTGAGTCCTACGACTCTCACCATCGTTGCCGGACAAAGCGGCCAGGCCGTCTTCAAGGTCACCCCTGAAAACGGATTCAATTCCCAGGTCAGTTTTGCCTGCAGCGGTCTCCCAACCGGCGCGGCCTGCAGCTTTAGCCCCACTTCGGTCACGCCGAACGGCGCCGCGGCGTCCAGCACGCTCACCGTCACCACCACCGCCGCCAGCGCCGCTCTCCAGCCGCTCGCGCCATTCTCGCAGCGCCGTGTTTACGCGTTTGCTTTCCCCCTTCTGGCGTTGCTCTTTGGCATCGGCGCAAATCGCAGACAAACCCTCCGTGGTTTGCGTCTCGTCGCTTTCCTGCTTCTGCTGGTGGCCGCATCTGGCCTGGCGTCCTGCAACAGCTCCACGACCACCGGCGGAAACACCGGCACTCCCCCGGGAACCGACATGGTCTCCGTCTCCGCATCCGCCGCCGGCGTCGGCGCCGTCAACCACTCCGCCACGCTCACCATCATCATCACCCAGTAGCTCCGCCCTCTGCGCGCGTTTGTGCATGGGACGTAACTTTGGATGGGGCTGCGGACAAGTCTCTAGATTAGGCTCGCGTTCGTTTTTCCGCCCAAGGGTGCCCCGGCCCAGCGCGAGCCCACAGGTTCTAATTAGTGGATCCTCTCCGTCTCCCTTGATAGCTCGTGCCAATATGGGGCCGGCACACCCGCACTGCCAATTTTTGCTTTTCCACACATTTCCACAGCCCCACCAATCCGTCTCAATCCCGCCAACTCCCTCAAATCCCTCGACTTCCGCCACTCCACTTCCAATCCGCGCCTCCCCGTTCGAATGACATACACGTAAACAAGAAAACTATTGACAACTGGTAACCATCCATGGTAAAATGCTCCATGTTTGGCTCGACAACCGCCTCGTCCTCCTCCCCTTCGCGCAACTTCCCTCCCTCCTGTTTCCCGTCCTTGGATTCTGACCCCTTTGCGTCAAGAGGGCCACATGCTCCAGCCGCCAGCACCCCCGAACAGAACCGAAACTCTTCGATCTTTGCTCCGCCTGTAACCCCTGTAGATGCAACACTTCCACAATCGCCCGTAAGTGTTGATTCTACAGAACTTACGCAAGATCTAAGTCTTTTACATGCAACACATACAAAAAACAGAGGATGGGCCCTTCCCCGCCTCGCCGACCGTGGCCAAAAACCCGCCACCCTTCAATCCCCTGCGCAACACGCAGGAAATCCCGCAACTCCAATCCCCTCATGCGTTTACTTCATAACTTGCGGACACCCCGGGGTGGGGGTACCCCCTTCCTCGAAGCAGTGTCATTCCGTCTATAACGACGTCGGTCCTGTCAAGACAAACCTCTCCGGGCACTTCCTGCGAAGTGTTTTCTCTTCACTTATAAGAATCTTTTTCTTCCTCGCGACCAAGGTTCGTGCCGTAATC
>JBARJI010000103.1:0-92376 GCA_049800195.1 Candidatus Acidiferrum sp. | reverse complement strand
CACTTCAATCTGCCGCAGCAGCGTGACAATCTGCTCCGGTTTGTATTTCCTTGTCGGCATACCAGCGCTCCTTCAGAGTGAATTCTCTCTCACTTCCGCTGGTACAAAAAATCCCGGTCAGGTCAACTTGGCGGCCGTGCGCCTAGCCGAAAAAGGATTTCCGATCAGCATGAGCTTGATAGAGCGTAGCTATCGTTCTCTGCTGGCCGAGGGCGTCGTTTCTTTGACAATGGAGCCCATGAAAGTCGAGGAGACTCCGATTCGTTCTCGACTCACGGCGTCCGAATACAATCAGATGAACATAGCTTCGATCCGCCAACGCTATGCCCAAGACAAGGATTTTCGCCAGGATGTCGATGAGCTCATCAAAACAGGAAAGGTGATTTGACATGCTTAATCGAGACACAAAGATTTTCGTGACAATTTTTCCACCGGGCGCTCCGCAGCAATGGCTCGTGTCCAGCCAGACCATACGCGATAAAAACACGGGAACATTGATTCTTTGGCCCACATGGAACACAGATCCTTCACGCGCCCGATCGATGACTTTGGAATACGCCACGATCTTTCGTGTGCGATACCAACGCGAGCAGGGGCATTTGTCCCATTTCACACTCGCCGCCGGGGACAGAACCTTCGTAGAAGAATCGGGCGCCTCTTCCTCGATCGGCGAGGACCAAAGAGCCCCCATGCAATACAAAGGACTTTTAGCTCGCCCCGGCGTGAACGTGCGTACCGGCGAGAGATGTTTTTTCGTGAAGCTTCGCGATCAGACAGGTGAGTTGGAGCCAGTTCGCGGCGCCACACCGGAGGAAGCTGTTGATTTGACGTTTGACCGTGGCTTGCAGGACAAAGCAGAGAGAGCTCCGGTGGTTCAGCCGGCGCAACCAGTAGTGCAGCAGCAAGCGGGATCACGCTATCGCGTGAGACCTGGAAGTTTACCGAGGTAAGGAGAAGGAACATGCAGCGCACAGATGAAGGGGTTTTGATCTTCAATTTTCGAGATGTGGACGACCGCCAAGAGGCTTTCAAGATGTTGATGGAAGCCCCTGGGAGTGCCGAATACTTGGAACATTACAGTCCGGTCGAAGACAAGGATGAACACGCACGGCTGATATGCCAGGCCATCGATACACTTTATCCCGACAACGACGCCCAGGTGACGGTCGGGATGCTGGCACAGAGTCTGCGCACCCTGATTGATAGCGGGAAGATCAAATTTACAGGCGAAGAGGAAGCGCCTCTTGAAGAGCCTGTAATTGATGAACGTCCTCGGGATAAAAACGGAGTTGTATTGAATGAATCTCAGCTTCGGTACCGCGAGTATCGTATTTGGTCTGAACAAGCGAGCGCAGCCGAAGTGAACCTTCGGAAGAAGAGCGATCCCGGCTACGCCAGCTACGTTCGCCAGGCCCTACAAGCCGAAATGTCTGCTACCCCGGTCGCTGATGGCGTCGAAAATTTGAACGCCAACCGGACGAGGCAGAGCAGAGGCGTGGCAGAAGATGTTCGTGCCTTCGCCACAAGGTACCGCACAATGTCGGTCTCAGACGCAAAGAAAATGCTTTCACCCGGCATGAACCCCGATGGCCCCATTGCAGCCAAAGAAGCAAACGCATTGTTTGAAGCGGCCTGTGTGGCCGGATTGATCTAGGGAGAAAAACCATGAGCACAGCAACAACAGCACAAAGAATTGCAGCAGAACAGATGGACACATTTTTGGATCTCAACAAAGACCTTCTGGCATGTATTCGCGAAACGCCCGAAGAAATCTTCCGACGTACCTCGGCAGCCGCCTCCCTAGACCAAGATACCCGAGATGACCTGGAACGCTACGTTACGATCGTGGATCAGGAAAATGCCTACGCGAAAAAAGTTGCTCATGAAGACCTAGCCCGTACCATTTATTCCTCGATCGCCAAACATTTCATCGAGTTGATGAACAACGGCACTTTTCATTTTGCAATGAAATTGACAGATCTTGCCGATCAACAGCAGCTTAATCTCCATTATGAATGCGGTTTACTGGAGAGACCGGCCCCACCCCCAGCACCCCTTAGTGCGAAAGAACAACTTGAAAATGAGGTAGTCGCGGATTTCGAGGGAGCGATCAGCGCAGACAAAATGAAGATCAAAATGAATAATCGCGCATACCGCAATACCTACAACCGGCTCGCTGAGACCGATCGCCTTAGAAGCCAGATTACTCGGGACCACAGAATTGGGGAAGTTGGCGGATAGTTTTCAAAACAAGTTTCGTTCGCTGTCCCGATGCTGATCCCACCGCGGGCGCTAACGAAGGGTCGGTGTTTTCTCCTTCGCCGGCCAAAATATTTTCAACATGAGCTCGATGCGTGCGACAGCGCATTGACGTGAGCCGGCAAAAGCGGATTCCCTTCCTTCGCTTTTCCGGCTCTGCTATTTCCAGCCCTTGAGGTTGCGGAGGCCAGATGCGTGGATATGTGTCCAAGTTGAAAGAGGATTTTGGATTCATCGCGGCGAATAAGAAGCTGTACTACTTTCGATTAACTGATGTCAAAGGTCAGGTTCAGATCGGAACCAAGGTGGAATTCAGGATCATCAATCGAAAAGAAGCCTTCGAAAAACGCCTGATGGCCGGTTTAGAAAAAGATACCAACATTGGAAGTTTTCGCAAGCCGAAGATGCCGACCGAGTATCGATCCAACGGAAAAGGCCAAACAGTACCTCAAGCTCTTGATGTGAAGGTTGTTGAGCAGGCCGCCTATGCAGCGTAACCGGGAGATGAAACTCGTGAATAAAATCACCGGCGAGCTTGTTTGCAAATTCTGTCAAAGTCGGCATTTCGCGACTACAGCGAGTCAAAATCATCGCTCGTTTTGGAAGTGCCGCAACCCAGATTGCTTACCAAAAAGATTACGGGAGGCCGCCAATGGCACGAAAGAAAAGTGAATTAAGCCTGTTAGTGGATGAGCATAACCGCGATCTGCACGAAAGCAATTCCCCGCGTAGGCAAGATGACGACGAGGAGCCGGAACTAGAGACCGACAGAGATCCGCAAGAAGTCGATGAAGATGGCCGCGGCGAGCTTGAGATCATTGATGAGGAATATGAATCAGAGGAGGAACAATGAGGTCGCAATTCAGAGTAGTGAATCCGCAAAAAGGAATCGCAGAAGAGGCGAGTGGCATCTACTTCCATTTCAAGCCTGGCCTCGATGACGTGCAGGAAGGCGACATAATCTCAGCGGTCCTTGTTGGCCAGGATGGTTTGACCGACATCTTCGTTGAGGAAGGTCTGACTGCGCAAAAAGAACGTGAGCAGTTTGAATCTGTCGGCCAGCCTACGCCAGATCCAGGGTGGAATCCGCATCGCGGAACACCGCACAAAATCGCTGGCGTGCCACATGACGGACGTTTCAGTCATCCCGCCAATCACGAGGAGAAAGAAAATGGCAACACCATACACAGATCAAGAGCTTAGCGATTTTTGGTACGGCCCTGGTGGAAACGCCGAGAATATTGAACCTAGCGCCTATGTCCTCAAGGGAACGAATGAAATTATTCTGCTGACGAACACCAGTAGCCCATCGTACAACGCAGCTTTCGACGCGATCCTCGGATACTGCTATCAGAATCGGTTGTTCGGATTCGCGAATTATGCGAAGCCAGCGGCGTCCAACATGAGCTACCAAGGTCGAGTCACAGGTAAGTAGTTTTTTCCCTCCCGCCAAAGCGTGAGAATTTCAGAACAATAAAATTCAATTAGGGTCGTTCGCCGCGAGGCAACCGGCTATTATTTTTACTGGCAGTTGTCGGCTGACCTTTGGAACAGTCACTTAGATTGAGTACTGGAACTTCGGTTAAATTGACAGATTACCCCAAAGCTGCGAGGCTATCCAAGAATTGTTCCCCGGCCTAAGTCATCTGTGGATGTTCAACGGTGCCTGTCGAGGCAGGTCAACGGCCGGTCCTTTGACCTGTACTAAAGTACAGTCCTGTGTTATTGTGAGGGTGCCCTCGTTATATGACTCTGCGATTCAAGCCTGAAAAATTAGTCCATGCCTTGGCATTCTTCTCGGATGCTGGTGTAGCCGACCTAACGAAGTTGAAGGCTGCAAAACTGCTCTATTTTGCAGACAAAGAGCATCTGTTGCGCTTTGGCCGGCCGATTCTCGGTGATGTCTATTTTTGCCTGCCATATGGTCCCGTACCATCCGTTGCTCTCAATGAGATGGGTGATGCCATTGAGAAAACGGAGGTGGAGGACACTGACCGGAATCTTTTCCGACAGTATTTGGAAGTCAAGACTCTCTGGAATCCTTACCCAGTCTTCAAGGCAAAACAAAAATATGACCCCGACGTATTTTCTGAGTCGGAACTGGAAGTTTTGGGCAATGTCGTGCGAGATTATGGAAACCACAGCGCTCGTCAATTGGTTGAGCTGACGCACAACGAGCCAACGTGGAAAGTCTCAAATCAGTTCCGCAACCCCGAGGGACGAGCAAGTATTCCCTATGAACTTTTCTTCGTTGGCGCTCCCGAGGATGCCCAACAGATGCTCGACCTGTTCCGTGCTGAGTGCGAAGATACGAGCGAATTGGACGCCATTCTCAATCAGAAGACGCGCCAATCGTTCGTGAATGCCTAAGTTTCCCGCCGCGTTAGTTGACCTACTCTTTCAGGGAAAATATAAGCGTGGCACAATTATTCGCTTCCAGATGGAGTGCGATGACCCAAATCGTGAATTCCGAAATAAGTTTGGCATAGTCTTGAACAAAGATACTTCCGAGGCCGAGGCTCTTCTCGCAATCACGACCACAAATCTTGCACCTTTTGCTAGCGGTCGTTTCGACGATGATATTTTTCGAATCGACCCCGGCGCATACGGATGTTTCGACAAACCCACAATTTTGAGCCTGAGAGAAATCAGGCCGGAAAACATTGCCGACCTAAAAAACCTCTGTCAGGACGGACAACTTACATTTGAGGGCGATATGACGCCAGACGATTTGGCGCTTATAGAGCAGAAGGTCATCCATTCCAGACTTATCGAGAGGAAATACAAGAAGAGAATTCTGTGACGGCCCTATCCTTCGGTAGTTTCGTTTTCAGTTTATTTTTGCCTTGACGATTGGGTGTTATCTAATGTATTCTATATCAACGTCGAACCTCCCGGTTCGGCAAGTACTTCATCCAAAGGGATGAAGAGATCGATCCGATGAGTCCTGGCTGCCGCTTCAAGCCTGGAAGAGTCCATCGGAATCGGTAGCAGTAAGCGGCTACTGTTATGAAGAGACCGGGCACCTAGCCTGGAAACTCAGCATCTTCGGATGCCAACTCAATAAAAATAAGGGTTGGTAGCCGTGTCACTTCAAAATCGCTTTAAGAAACCTGTGGTCGCAGCCATCCTGCCGTTCCTGGGCCCGCGTTTGCTGTCACCAGAAAAGGCGGCTGAGTACATCGGTGTCTCCGTTGACATCATGTATGAAATGATTCGAGGGCGAAAAATTCCGTATGTGCCGAAAGGCAAGAACGGACGGCAATACACTATCGACCGCTGCGATTTGGACATCTGGATTGAGAAGAATAAGGTGGGAGTCGTAGCAGCCTAAATTCTTGGTAGCGCTAACGGGACTCGAACCCGTATTTCGGCCTTGAGAGGGCCGCGTGCTAACCTTTGCACCATAGCGCCGCTTAAAGCAGTTTATCTTGTTGCTGGAATTTCGACAACGGTAGCGGGCTTCTTGTATTGGCCGACCTTGATTAAAGCTTCTCTGACATCTTCGGTGTTCTTGATGTTGTAGCGCTCGAAGATAGATTCCGTGCGATGCCCGGTGATCCTCATAGCTGTACGCCGGTCCACGCCGGCTTTGGTCAAATTGCGGGCCGCTGCTCGACGGAAATCTGTGGCGATCAATCCCTCATACTTGCGAGTCTTCCTGTCAAACTTGCCGAGTCCCAAGCGATCGCAAGCGCTATTCCAAAGCCAGTGGAAATTAGTGAAGTTGAATACATGGTCTGTAGGCTTAGGGAATTTCTTTCGGAGCTCGATCAGTGTGTCCGCTATTTCGGATAGTGGCCCTACCAGGGGAACAGTGTGCGGCCTCCGATTCTTGGTGATGCGACCAGGCATTTGAATTTCGTCATTGGTCGGAGACACCATGCTCCAAACAATTTTCTTGACGGAGCCTTTGCGTTGGCCCGAGTAGTAGAGAAAGGTCACGGTGGGCCGAAGATTTTCCGGAAGCGCATTGCGAAGTTTCTCGAATACATCGCTCTCGACGAAACCTTCTCGCGGCTCAGAATCCTTGGGGAGACGAAAGCTAGGGATCAGATTATCTGTGAGGAGATCTAAGTCTTTGGCGCGATTGAACGCCGACCGCAGACTTCCTAGTTGGCGGCGAATAGTTGCGTCCTTATCGCCTTCCTTCCGGCGCCACTTGATGAAGTCTTGGAGTTTCGTTGCTGTAATTTGCGTGACGGACATACCTTTGAAGAATTTGTCGAATTTGTCGGCTCCGAGAAAAGTTTCCTCCTGCACGCCGTTTTGGCTTTTCCGAATGTATATCGATGCAGGAGCTTGCTCGCGGTAGTAGTCCATCAGGATTTGTCTCAAGTCTTCGTACTTCAATTTCGACGCTTCTTGAGGCAGGACCCTGTGACCCTCGGCGACGAGATTCCGTGCCGTGAGCAGTTGGCGATACGCGGTCTCGGGATCATTCGTCTTCGTGTTGATGAAGATTTGTTTGCCGTCGCGATAGAAAGCGTAGTACAAATACTTTGATGGGCCGGCACCGATGTTGCGATAGCCGATCCATCCCTCGCCTTTTTTCAACCGCGCGTTGATCTCTACCAGCAGCGGATCTTTGTTCAATTCGACCATCCGTCCTCCCACCAAAAGCAGTCTCGCACAAACAATGCAGGTTGTCAAGTCTTATGCATTGTGGATTGCACCAAGCGATGTGTTTTCAGCGCGATACATCATGCTATATGTCGCCCGCTCAAGGCGGAAACACGGGTTCGAATCCCGTTAGCGCTACCATCCCCATTCCCTCCATCCCCATTGCATCTCCTTAGCGGTCCCCAACTCGGGGCTTTTTTGGGCTCTCCTGGGGGCGCAAAATCTCGTCTCATCGCCACGCCATCTCAACCCCCGAAACCTTGATAACAACTCCAATACTCCTCCTATTGGAAGCTCCCCCATTACTCACTAAATTATAGTAAAGAAAGCGGTTCGTACTCTGTTTTACACGTTAGACACTCCGTACTATGAGGGTACTAGTACGGAACACTGTACTTCCCAAAGCGTGACAACCTCTGTTTCTTTTCGGACACTTAGAGCATGGCAATCTCTCTCTCAGAGCTTCCACGGTCTGGGCAAGCTTCGGCAAATTCGGAGCCGGTCCACCATGTCCGGAGTTCGGCCATCGTTTCCCGCGATGTCGCTGGCGAGACGATCGTCGTGCCCATTTGCAGGGGCGTGGGAGATCTTGACTCGGTTTTTACCTTCAATCCGGTCGGGCGCGGTCTTTGGCGCCTGCTGGAAAGCGGTCATTCGCTGGAGGAATTGGCAGATTGGGTTGCCATCAATTACGAAGTGGATGCGAATCAGGCACTTATCGACGTTCGTGGTTATTTGGCTGACCTCCAGGAAGCAGGCCTGATTCGTACGGTTTAGCCGGTCACCCTCCTTCTCATGATGCCATTAAACGGCATGAACATTGGAGTGTGGCAAGTGCGTGTTCGTGAGGTAGTCCTGGTACTAGGTTGGTTTTGCTAGCGAAAGGTTGCAAGTGCAAACGGCGACATACGGCGAGTTGACAGGGTTGGTTCACCAGCGTTTCCAAGGGAAACGCGCTCCGCTCGAGGTGTCCATCGAGGTGACCCGCCGCTGCCCCCTCGAATGCCTCCATTGTTACAACAATTTGCCGATGAGCGATCATGCCGCTCGGGCCCAGGAGCTGACCTTCGAGGAGCATTGCCGCCTTCTCGACGAGCTCGTGGATGCTGGCTGCCTTTGGCTGCTCTATACCGGTGGCGAAATCTTCGCGCGCAAGGACTTCCTCGAGATTTACACCGAGGCCGCCAAGCGCGGTTTTCTGATCACCCTATTTACGAACGGCACCATGATCAATCCGCGCATTGCCGATCACCTCATCCAATATCGCCCCTTTGCCATCGAAATTACTCTCTACGGCGCCACCCGTGAGACCTACGACACTCTCACTCAAATTCCCGGCTCTTATGACCGCTGCATGCGGGGTATCCGCCTGCTTCTCGAGCGCAATCTCCCTCTCAAGCTCAAAACCGTCCCCACGACCGTTAACCGGCACGAGATTTTCGCGATGAAGCGCTTGGCCGAAGAAGAGTTTGGCGTCGAATTCAAGTTCGATTCCGCCATCAATCCGCGCATCGACTGTTCGCAGAGCCCTCTCGCCGTCCGCCTTACTCCCGAGCAGGCGGTCGAGCTCGATTTTGCCGAGCCCAAGCGCAAAGCGGATTACCGCCGTATGGTGGAACAGGATCTTGCCACTCCGCTCCCATCAAGCCAAGGCCCGGCTCAGCGATATTTCTGCGGAGGCGGCATCGGTGGTTGCGCCATCGATCCCTACGGCACGATGAGCATCTGCGTCATCTCTCATCAGCAAGGTTACAACATTCGCGAAGGCAGTTTTCTCGAAGGTTGGGAGGGGCCGCTGCGTGAGATTCGCAACCAGCCGCGCACTCGCCCGATGATTTGCGACCGCTGCCAGATTCAGTCCCTCTGCAGCATGTGCCCTGCGAATGGCGAGCTCGAGAATGGCGACCCCGAGTCGCCTGTTTCTTTCCTGTGCCAGGTCGCCCATTTGAGGGCTTACGCCTTTGGCCATGAAGTTCCGGAACATGGCGATTGCGAGTGTTGCGAGGGCGGTGTACATCGCGCCGAGCTCTTGGCTGCCGCGGAACGACTGAAGAATTTCAAACCCGACTTGGATATTTGGCCGGGAGGCGGGCCCATGTCGCCCGTCTTGAATGTTTTACAACCTTCATCTGGATGCCGCACCGGCGGCTGCAACTCCTGCGCCTCGGCGCATGGGTGACCGAAGAACAAAATGAAAGACGAGCAAGACAAGCAGTCACCACAACAGGACACGAAGGCCGTCTACGAGCCGCCCAAGGTCATCCGCGTAAGCCTGCGGCCCGAAGAGGCCGTACTCGGCCATTGCAAAGTCACCGGCGCAGCTGGCCCAGTTGCGACCTCGTGCATCGCCGTTTACGGCGCTTGCCGGACGCCCGGTTCTTGAGAGGTCCGAGACAACCCATGCTGCCATCTCAAGAAAAATTCTCGCCACTGCAACACTCCAGCGGCTCCTACTTCCCGAGCGCCGCCCGTATTTCCTATCGCATCGGTGGAATCACCTTCAGCTTGCTCGCCGAAGGTGATCTTTGCCTCGCTCCTGACCGCGAGCTCTCGGCTTTTGCCGTCGAGGCCGGCCATGGCGGTGTGAACGTCCGCGTCTCCTGGGCGGACTCCCTCGAAGCCCCGCGCTCCACTCTCTTGTTCCATTCCGGTGGGTTGTGGTCGCTCTTCGCCGAGCCTTCCGGATATCGCTTCAGCTTTCTCGCCCCGGTTCTCGGGATGACTCCTTACAAGGAAGCCTGGTTCGATTCCGAATTCCGTTCCGGGCGCGTGCTGCTCTCACGCCGGTTCTTTGATACGGACCGGCCTGTTTTTCCTCTCGAATATCCCCTGGACGAGCTGCTCATGATTCATCGTCTTTCGCGCGGCGAAGGCGTGGAAGTCCATGCTGTGGGGATCTCCGACGAATGCGGCCGCGGCCATCTTTTTCTCGGCCATTCCGGAGCCGGCAAGAGCACCACGGCTCGCCTCTGGCTCGATCGCGCCGGCGTCCGAATTCTCAGCGACGACCGCATCATTCTGCGCCTCCGCGAAGGCCAGATCTGGATGTATGGCACGCCCTGGCACGGAGACGCGGGAATTGCCTCGCCCGATTGCGCTCCGCTCTCCGCGATCTATCTCCTGGAACACGGAAATGCCAATGAGCAACTTCCGCTTCCTGCGGGCCGCGCTGCCGCCGAGCTCTTTGCACGCACGTTTGCAACGCATCATTCCGGTGAAGGCATCCGGTTCACCCTCGATTTTCTCGATCGCGTCGCCCGGGAGGTTCCTTGTTCCATTTTCCGGTTTGTCCCCGACGAAACCGCAGTGGAGGCTATCTGCCGTGCGGAAGTCTAGTCATATTGAAAAAAGAAATTCCGCGCAGTTCGCCGCCGTTTGCGATGCGCTCCTCCAGCGTGGCGTGAAAGTAAGCTTTCGCGCGCAGGGTCAGAGCATGCAGCCTAATATTCTCGATAACGACACCGTGATTGTCGCTCCCGCGGATCAAAAGCTCCAGCGGGGTGATGTGGCCCTCACTTTTGGCGAAGATGGGTTTCGCGTGCACCGCGTTCGCTTCGCGGACGGATCCGCGGGTGAAATCGTCACGCGCGGCGATGCAGGCTTGGAAAACGACGCGGCCACGCGCAATGTCCTGGGACGAGTAACGACGACCGTCCGAAACCGCCACGAAATGTCTTTCGACCGCCCCTGGATACCCTACCTTCACGCTCTGCGCACGCTCGTTCACAATTTACGCCTCGCCGTGAATCGCCGGCTGACACCCAGAATTCTGGGCGCATTGCCCGCGCTGATTTTGCTACAGCTTTTTGTCGCCGCCGCACCCGTCAAGGCCGTGGCTGTCACTTTAACGCAGACGCCCTCCGTCACCACCGTCAGTCCCAGTGGAACCATAACCTACACTAATAAACTTACGAACAACAGTGGCACCGCTAGCGTTACCAAACCGGTCATCACGCAGGCCACACCGACCAACACCACCTACCTCTCTTATACCGTGCCCGCCGGCTGGAGCTGCACCACTCCCACGGTGGGGCAGACGGGCAACGTGGCATGTACAGATAGCGCAAATTTGGCAGCCAACGCTAGCGCCACAATTACCATTACTGTGACCGTTGATCCCGGTACCGCTGGGCAAACCGTCCTTAACGGCTCGGCAACGGTTACCTCCACATCGACGCTCACCGGCACTACCACCGCGACGAGCACCGTCACCGTCCTCAGCGCCGATCTCGCCCTTTCGCAAACCGTCTCGCCCACGTTGACCTCCCCTTCCGGTACTCTCACTTTCACTGACATCATCACGAACAATGGCGCCAGCACTGCCACAACTCCCGTGTTCACCTTTGTAATTCCCACCTACACCGTCTACCAGGGAGTGACCGCCGCTGGCTACACATGTGCGGGTGTAGCAGTCGGAGGAACGGGTACGCTCACATGTACTGCTGCTGCCAACCTGGCCAATGCAGGCACGGCAACCATCGCCGTCGCAGTTACCGTGAACGCCGGAACAGCCTACGGAACGGGCATTAGCGGCACGGCATCAGTCTCTTCCACGACTTACGATCCCAATTCAGCGAACAACTCCGCCACGACCACTGCGACGGTCGGAGAGGCCGATCTCGCCCTTTCGCAAACCGCCTCGCCCACGGTCACCACGCCTTCCGGCACTCTCACTTTCACCGACATCATCACCAACAACGGCCCTACTTCTGCCACAACTCCAGTTTTCACTTTTACCATTCCCACTAACACTGTCTATCAAGGGGTCACCGCCGCTGGCTACACGTGTGCGGGGGTAGCAGTCGGAGGAACGGGCACGCTCACATGCACTGCCGCCGCCAATTTGGCCAATGCGGGTACGGCAACCATCGCGATTTCCCTTACTGTGAATGCTGGCGTCGCTTTCGGAACCGGTATCTCCGGTACAGGATCGGTTACTTCAATGACCTACGATCCCAATACATCCAATAATTCGGCGACAAGCACCGCCACGGTGGGAGACGCGGATCTCACCATGTCGCAAACCACTTCCGTTTCCGTGGTCGCCACAGGAGTCGACTTTACTTACACCGAGATCGCGAGCAACAACGGACCTTACGCGGTTCCCGCCGGCACCATCGTCGTTTATCAGCAGACGCCGGCCAATACGACATTTCAGAGCATCACGGTAGACGCAAACTGGACTTGCACAACACCGGGCGTGGGCAGCTCTGGTCCCATCATCTGCACCTACAACTTGGGTTTGGTGAACGGCGCCACCACCGCCTCCGACCCTATCGTCATAACGGAAAGCGTAAATGCCGGAACCGCCTCCGACACTACGATTCTCAATTCCGCCACGGTAACTTCTCAGACCGTCGATCCCGTGCCAAGCAACAACACCAGTGTTACCACCGTCCTTGTCGAGCCTGTCGCCGATGCCGATCTCGCTCTTTTCATGACCGCATCGCCCACCCCCGTTTTTCTGTCCTCGAATTTGGCTTACAACATCCAGGTCCAAAATCTTGGCCAAGCCGCCGCTGCAGCTGTGACGGTCACCGACACCATCCCAACAGGTACGACCTTTGTCTCGGCAAGCGGCTCAACTGGTTGGACTTGCACGGGTACGGCCACGGTCACCTGCACCCTCTCCGGCACCATGGCGGAAGCGTCGACCGGGACAATCACCATTACTGTCACGTCTCCTGCTACTTCTGGCTCCATTTCCAACACTGCCACGGTTAGCAGCTCAACCACCGACCCCGTCTTGACTAACAATAGCTCCACGGTGATTACCGTGGTGCAGCCTCTGGTTTGCGCAACACCTGGCCATGACGGAGCTGCAGGAACCATAACCGGTGTTGTCAACACCTACTATCCTGGCGTTGGCACAATTACTGCTGGAAAGACCACCTCCGTTACTCTGGGTGCCTCCTCGGGTGCGACTACTCCCATCGGCATCGGGGATCTCCTGCTCATCATTCAAATGCAGGATTCCCTGCTTAATACGACCAATACGGGCGCTTACGGAGACGGGACGCCCGGCGACCCTGCCACTGGCTCAACGAATATCCAGAGCAGCGGCCAATTTGAATATGTGACCGCTACGAGTGCCGTACCCGTTGGTGGCGGCGCGCTGACTTTCCAGGGTACGGGAGCCGGCGGCGGAACGCTAAATACCTACGTGGAAGCGGTCGACAACTCTGGCACAAACGGACAACAAACCTATCAGATCATTCGCGTTCCTCAGTACACCTCGGCCACGCTGAGTTCTGGGCTTGTTCCGCTGGCTTGGACTGGCTCCGTTGGAGGGGTCCTAGCTATCGATGTCTCCTCGCAACTCACCCTCAGCGGTACGGTAGCTGCGGATAGTCTTGGATTTCGCGGCGGTGGGGGCATCACTCTTCAAGGCGCCTCTTCAGGGGCAGACACCGATTATGTGACGGACTCTCCGGCTGCTTTGCCCGTTCTTACCAGCGGTGACGCTCCTGCCGGAAGCGGAGCCAATTCCTCCAAGGGTGAGGGCATTGCAGGGGCGCCCCATTGGGTTGCACCTGCCTTGGGCTCAATCACAACTTCATCGACGGCCATTAGCACGGGCCAGACCGTTGTCGAAGGGCTTCCCAATGGCAGCTTCGCGCGCGGCGCGCCAGGCAACGCTGGCGGCGGGGGTACGGATGGAGACCCCAGCAAGAATGACTACAACTCCGGCGGTGGCGCGGGTGGTAACGGCGGCGCAGGTGGCCTTGGAGGCTATGGCTGGAACAGCTTCGTAGCTTTGAATTCCACCGACGGTGGCTTTGGAGGCTCCGCCTTCCCCGCCTCGACGGGTGCCATTGTGATGGGCGGCGGCGGCGGCGCTGGCACTACTAATAACGGCTCCTACTACATTTCGAGCACAAGCAGCGCTGCCGACTGCGGAACTACCTGCACTGGTATCTACAGCAGCGGCGGCATGGGCGGCGGCATCATTATCGTCCATACCGGCTCGGTCACGGGCACAGGCACTATCACCTCCAATGGGCAATCCACTCTTAACACTCTAAACGATAGCACCGGCGGCGGTGGAGCTGGCGGCTCCATCATCTTCTTCGCCAACAGCGGCACGCTTGCCGGACTTACCGTCAGCGCTACCGGCGGCAACGGAGGCAGAGCCTGGCCCATCGAAGCTCCGGGAGCATTTTCCGGTCAGCGCCATGGCTCGGGCGGCGGTGGTGGTGGTGGTGTGGTTCTTCTTTCCGGTACTCCCGCCAGCGCCAACGTGGCGGGTGGGTCCAACGGCTACACAGATACCGTCCAGGACTCTTATGGCGCAACGCCCGGCCAAGTTGGCATTAGCGCGACAAACCTTGTGATAACCGAAACGCCTGGAACGCAGTCCGGCGCCTACTGCGCCTCGGCCGACCTGTCTGTAACCAACTCTGGATCGCCCAACCCAGTTCTCGCCGGTCCTGGACCAGGCAATGTCATCACCTACTCGCAAACCGTCACCAACAATGGTCCCATGGATGCCCTAAACGCCGTCTTCAGTGAAACCATTCCTGCCAACACCACATTTCAATCCTTGAGCTTTCCAGGCGGCTCCGGCTGGACCTGCACACCACCCGCCGTCGGCGGCACGGGAAAAATCTCCTGCACCAATCCGGACTTTGCCAAGGCCGCTTCCACCACCTTCACGGTAGGCGTCGCCGTAAACACCGGCGTCGCTGCTGGCACGGTCATCACGGACGTCGATAATGCGACCTCTGGAACCAACGACCCCAATCTTTCCAACAATTCCGCGACCGTCCAAACTACTGTTGGTCTCGCCACCACCGCCGATCTTTCTATCACCAACGCCGCCACCCCCAACCCAGTGGTTGCGGGCAACAACATTACTTATGCAGTCGTAGTCACGAATAACGGCGCCGCCACGGCCACCACCGTCGCCTTCAGCGAAGCGATTCCAGCCAATACGACTTTCGTCTCTGTTACTCCATCCTCTCCAACCGTTTGGACTTGTGGTGTAGCGGGCGGCACGCTTACCTGCTCGGATCCTTCTTTCCCTACCAGTACTTCCTACATGTTCTCCGTTGTTGTGACAGTGAACTCCATCACCGCTTCCGGGACTGTTATCACGGACACCGCGAACGTCTCTTCCGCAACCACCGACCCAAATCCCAATAACAACAGCGCCACCGCTTCGGTCGTCGTCGCCACATCCGGACAAGCCGATTTGAGCATCACGAGCTCCCCGGCTCCCAATCCCGTTACCGACGACAACAACGTCACCTACACGCAAGTCGTGACGAATAACGGACCATCGGCCTCAGGCACTGCGACTTTCACGGATACCATCCCCACGGGCACCACCTTCGTCTCGCTCAGCATTCCGTCCGGATGGAGCTGCGGCACGCTGCCTGCTGTTGGCGGCACCGGCACCATCACCTGCACCATCTCGTCTCTCGCCGTAAACGCCACTGCCAATTTCCCGCTCGTCGTCAAGGCGAGTTTGGGCGACACGCCCGGCTCGACGATCACCAACACCGCCAATATCAATGTTCCGTGCTCTTCTTCCAGCGATCCGAATTGCGCCAACAATTCCGCTTCAACGACAATCTACGTCGCTTCGCCTACGCAAGCCGATCTCGCCATAACCAAAACCGCCAACCCTGATCCCGTCGATCAGGGCACCAATTTGGAGTACACCCTGCAAGTCACGAACAACGGCCCCGCCGTCGCTCAGGGTGTAACCGTGAGCGACCCGCTCCCCTCAGAAGTTTCCTATCTGTCTGTTTCCACGTCGCAGGGAACTTGCACGTACACTGCTTCCACAACCACGGTGAGCTGCTCTCTCGGTAGCGTCACCGTCGGTGAAATCGTTGTCATCACCATCAACGCCAGCGCCAACACCTTCAGCTCCGCAACTCTCGCTACCAACACCGCGACCGTTTCTGCCACCACCAGCGACCCGGATCCGAGCAACAATACTGCTTCCTTCACTTCCACCATCGCTGCGCCCACTGCCGTTCAATTGGCCTCCTTCCGTGCTTTCCCACGCCAGGGCGGCGGCGTCCTTCTGGAATGGAAAACTCGCGCGGAAATTCGCAATCTCGGCTTCAACGTTTACCGCTCGGACGGCCCCAGCCGCCAGCGCATGAATCCTTCCATCATCGCCGGCTCGGCTCTCCGCATTCGTGGTGCGCAGCCGCAGCACGCCGCAAAGACCTATCAATGGTTCGATCCCAGCGGCACACCGCAATCCACCTACGAGCTCGAAGACATCGACCTCAACGGCACGAGCACGTCCCACGGTCCTGTCTCCGTGGATACATCCGTCGCTCCAAGTTCCGGCACCGTCTCTCAGCCCCTGCTCTTAACTCAATTGAATCGCGCCATCGCTCAGCCCGACGCCCTCAACCACCGCGCGATTGTGACCCCCATGCCCATCGTTCCGCCCACGCCTCGGGGCGTGATGCCTATCTCGCTCGATGGCGATGCCGCCGTCAAAATTTCCGTCCAGTCCGAGGGCTGGTACCAAGTCTCGCAAGCCCAGCTCGTCGCCGCCGGCCTGAATCCCAGCGCCGACGCCCGCACCTTACAGCTCTATGCGGAAGGCATACAGCAGCCTATGCTGATTTTGGGTAATCAATCCGGCCCGCTCGGCCCCAATGACAGTATCGAATTCTATGGCACGGGCATCGACACTCCCTACTCCGGCACTCGCGTCTACTGGCTCATCAGCGGCGCAGGTCCGAGTTTGCGCATCCCCTCCATCCCCGCGGCGAGCACCGGAAATTCCGTGCCGCAAAGTTTCCCCTTCACTACGGTCCTGCAGCAGCGCACCACTTATTTCGCCACCCTGCTCAACGGCGACAATAACGACAATTTCTTCGGTGCTGCCGTCACCTCAGCGCCCGTGGATCAGCAACTCACCGTCGCTCATCTCGATCCCAATTCCCCCATGCCCATCACGGTGGACATCACCCTCCAGGGCGCCACCGATCAACAAGGCCACAGCGTTTCCGTCATGTTCAACGGCGCGAGCATCGGCGAAATGGATTTCGCCAATCTCTCCAATGTCACCAACACTTTTTCCATCGTCCCCAGCTTGCTCCAGGACGGCGTCAACACCGTCACGCTCACCGCTCTGCAGGGTGACAACGACGTCAGCCTCGTCCAGTCCATTGCTCTCCACTATCCGCACACTTACACCGCCGACTCCAATTGGCTCGAAGCCTCCGCTCCCGCGGGCAGTACTCTCAATGTCAGCGGCTTCACCAACCAGCAGATTCAGGTTTTTGACATCACCAATCCGCTGGCCATTTCCCAGCTCTCTGGTGCCGTCGCCCAGGAGAACGCAACCTATGGCGTTACGTTTGGTATTCCGTCAGCCTCGGGGCAGACCCGCACTCTTCTGATTTTCTCCGGCGATCAGATTTCTCCTCCCTCGGCCCTTGCGTTCCACGCACCGGCCAATCTCGCGGGCCAGAGTTTCGGCAGTCAGATGGTCGTCATCACCTATCCCGATTTCCAGTCCGCTCTCGCTCCGCTCGTCAGCATGCACCAGGCGCGCGGCCAAAGCGTCCAGGTCGTCACCATCGACGAAGTCTTCGACGCTTTCAACTACGGCGAACGCAGCCCCTACGCTATTCGCGATTTCCTCCAGTCCACCCAATCCAACTGGATTCGCAAGCCCCAATATCTCTTGCTCGTCGGCGACGCTTCCTTGGATCCGCGCGATTATCTCGGCCTCGGCGATTTTGACTTCGTTCCCACCCGCATCATCGAAACGGCTGCGTTCAAAACTGCTTCCGACGATTGGTTCAGCGATTTCAACCAGACCGGCTACGCCACCATCGCCACTGGCCGCTTGCCGGTTCGCACGGCTTCCGATGCCGCTCTCGTCGTCTCCAAAATCGTCAATTTCCAGAAGAATCTCGCTGGCGGGAGTCCCAACCAGCAGGCTCTTCTCATCGCCGATCAAAACATCGGCGCCGATTTCACGTCCGCCACCAAGTTCGCGGCCACGGATCTCCCGTCCTCGCTCCAGCCTCTCGAGATTTTTGCGGATGGTCAGGATCCCAGCGTGGTCTCGCAGCAGATTTTCAATGCCCTAAACGCCGGCCCGCTCCTCGTCAATTTCTCCGGCCATGGCGCCGAAGAGCAGTGGTCCTTCTCCGATCTTTTCGACGATACTTCCGTCGCCAGCCTCACCAACAGCGACCAGCTTTCCGTCTACTTCATCATGGATTGTCTGAACGGCTTCTTCCAGGACGTCTACGCCACCAGCCTCGGCAAAGCCCTTCTGCTCGCTCCGAATGGCGGCGCCGCTGCTGTCTGGGCCTCTTCCGGTTTCACGAATCAGCCGCCTCAGGCCGCCATGAACCAAGCTCTGCTTCAGATTCTCAAAACCAATCCGTCGATCTCGCTCGGTAGCGCCATCCTCCAAGCCAAAATCGGTGTCACTGATAACGACGTCCGCCGTACCTGGATCCTCTTCGGTGACCCGGCCATGTCCTTGCAGCTCCCGTCCTCAAGCGCAACCGGCCACGCTCCTGTCGGCGTCCATCCGCCCATCGTTCTCCGGCCCTAATATCCCCAATCCGCGCACCCAGGCGGATAATATATTTCCGTAACCGCCAAACCGAGGCAACGCCCATTATGCGCGCGTATTCTCGTCGAAGCCGTCCTCTTTCTGCACTCGCTCTGGTGCGCCTGGATACTCTTCGGCTGGACCGTAACGCGTCGTCGCCCCGTCCTCCGCACGCTTCACATCGTCTCGCTGGTCTACGCCATAATCATCGAGTCCGTCCCCTGGCCCCCCTGCCCGCTCACGGTCGCAGAAAATTGGCTCGAATCTCGCGCCAACATCGTCCCCGCCCGCGGCCCCTTCCTGGTCCGCCTCCTCGACGCGACCGTCTACCCCAACTTGCCGGAGTGGCTAGTAGTCGGTTCTGCAGTTCTTGTTTGCCTGGGAATCCTGTCTGTCTATGTAGGCCGCTATCGCCGCCGCACGCTCGACGGCCAGTGGTGATGTAAGGGTAGCTCTGCCGTCCAAATCAAAAACAGTCCCTACTCCAAATGCATTTCACAGTCGCCCGCCGGTCGCACTCCGCTTTACTGCTTGCCCGCAAGACCGCTCCCGAACGTTTGCGCCAGCATCACCGCCATTAGCAAACCCCCGGCTCCCAAGACGGCCACGTCGAGGATATTGCGGAGATGGAACTCTCCCACACGGCATACCAGGAAGTATCCTGCTATCAGATTGACCGTTCCCCACAGCACATTCACCACTGGCGAAGACATGCCCTTGCCTGGCGGGGAAGCGAACGGACTCGGAAATGGCCGCCCGCACACTCCGGTGACAAAGTGCGGAACGGCGTTCACCAGGAAAGCGCCTCCGAAAAAATAGGCCAGATACGCGTACCACGGCATGATTCGCCCCCTTTGCCGCCCAAATTAGTACAGAATCGAAGGTAGATAAGCTCCCGCCGGTTCGTTGTAATGTCCCATCGTCATCAACGTCATCGGCTGCACCACGCGAAGCCCGTTTTCAAGGCACCAGCGAAACAGCCCGGCATTGCGGGTCGGGACAAGAATCCCCGGCCCTTGAAAAGCCGCCGCCGCGGCAATCAGTGCTTTCAAATCTTCGTTCGTATCGCCCACCGCGTGTCCGGAAAACGCCATCGAAGAGGCATACGCGGTGACCCGCCCATCGCGCTCCGCCACAATCGCTGTGCCATGCTCAATCGCATCCTGCAGTTCGCCACCGCGCTCGTGCCCGTGGATTTTCTTACAAAGGTCATTGCACCCCGCTAGGTCTCCCGCCACTGCGGGCCGAACCCAATACCCGGGCAGCATTTTCTGCATCGCCGGCCCCCGCATGCAGGAAAGCGGCTCGCGCACAACGAATCCCAGCTTCGCATAAAGCGACAGCGACCGGTTGTGATACGCTGCCTGCACCAGCCTCACTCCCGCAATCGATGTTCTCTCGTCCAAACAGTTGCTCCCGATGATTTTCCCCTCCTGTTCCGCCACCACACAAAAAAATCCCGGATGCGAAAACATCGCCGAGAGCACTCCAATCGAAACCTCTGGCGCAGGAAAATCCGGAGGAAAGTTGTGGCGGTTGGCGAGCGCGGTAAACGCCTCGAAACAAATTCTCCCGCACACTTCGGCATCGGCTGCGGTCGCTCGACGAATGGAGACTCCCTGTTCGATGGCACCATGCACTTGCGATGGACCTGCCATGATTATTGTCTCCTCTGCGAAATCGCAGCGAGAACCCAGGAGGGGCAACATCCGTGCTTCCACGGCCGATGACCCCGCCACTTGCCAGCCGTTGCTCAATACAACTCGGGCATTCTAGCAAGAAATCAGTCCGACGGAACTCTACGTGAGAGAAGAGCAAGCGGCTGCTCGCACCTCAACCCTTGGCTGGTCAACCGTTTGCAGCTCTACTGCTCGCAAGCTATTCAATCTCCCGTCGCAAACGCCAGCCCACACCATGCCTACTGCTTGATCGGCAAGCCTGTGAACCTAATCCCCGCGCTATGCACCTTGTACCGAATGTTGATCCCGACCAGCAGCGCCGTGATCGACTCCACAATCCGCGCGTTTTCGAGCTTCCCGCCGTTCAGCGCACGCGCGCCCGGAATCTTCCCTGCCAGCTCGGAGGCAACTTGCTTGGCCCTCTCGTCGTCGCTGCAAACCAGAATGTCGCAGTCCACAGGCTCATCTTTCACGAGCATCTCCGCGCCAAGATTCTGGAACGCCGCCGCCAAGCTCACTCCCGCAGGCAGCAATTCCGCAGCCTGCTCCGCCGCCGACCCTTGCCAGATGCCGAGCATGCGCGTTGCGGCTCCTCCAACCGTCGCCGCCAATGGCACGGTCGTGTCGATCACCACCGTTCCCGGCTTCCAAACATTCTTCAACTGTTTCAAGAGCGCTGCATGTCCGGAAAAGGGAACCGTCAGCACCACGACTTCGCATTGCGCAACCGCCGTCGCGTTATCAACGCCTTCGACCTTCGCGGATGCCCCAATGCGCACTCGCAATTGCGCCGCAGTCTCGGCAGCGCGTTGCGCATCGCGCGAACCAATCACGATCTCTTCCCCGGCTCGCGCCCAGCGATACGCCAAGCCCGACCCCTCCGGCCCCGTCCCGCCCAAAATGCCTATTTTTCTGCTCATTTCAACTTTGCCCTGTTGCTCGGATTTTCTGCGTGCCCATTCCAAAGGCTTTTGCGAGTGCCGACCCGGCTGCTCCCGTCGCTGCTCTCATCCTCCGGCTCTGGTACGATGGCCTTAGGTTTTTCCGCGCTCATAAGACGGACGAGAGCAAACGATACCATGCAATCCGGCGGCCCACCGATGGAAACTGAAGACCAGTCAGCGTCCGCGCAATCCATCGGCGAGCAACGCGAAGTCTCGCGACATGAAGATTCACTGCAAGAAAATCCAGAGCCACAAGTTTCGCAACGAGAGGATTCGCAACAAAAAGCTCCGCAGCCTAACTTCCTCGCCCTGCTTCTGCCCATCAAGGATTTACGCAACGCAAAACAGCGCCTCGTAGGCGTCCTCACGGCCGAAGAACGCTTCGCCCTGGCGCAAGCGATGCTGTCGGACACCATTCGCGCCGTGCGCGGCATACAACACGCGCAAAAAATATTTGTCGTCACAGATTACGACCCCGCGATGGAAACCGCCGCGAGATACGGCTGGGAAGTTTTGCGCGAAAAACAACAAATTTCGGAAAGCGCCTCGGTCGATTTCGCCTCGCGCTTTTGCGCCGAGCGTGGCGTAACCGCACTACTGCGTTTGCCGCTAGATCTCCCGCTCGTTCAATCGTCCGACATTGACGAATTGCTCGCGACAGAATGCACCGCTCCAGCCGTCGTTATAGTCCCCTCGCGCGATGGCACCGGCACAAACGCCATTCTGCGCACGCCGCCCGCGCTTTTCCCTTCGCATTTTGGGCCGGACAGTTTCGCAAAACATCGCGGCGAAGCCGCGCGCGCCAGCGCGAAAATAATTGTCCGCCGAAACGCGCGCCTCGAAATGGATGTCGATGACGAAGCCGATTTGCGGGAGCTTTTGCGTCGCGATCTAGCGCAAACCGCAACAGGGAAGTGGCTCGAAGAGAGCGGCATAGCCGGGCGCTTAAAAACTCACGCACTCGCCGCCGAACGCCCAGGCTAATGCGAACGTTTCTCGTAGGGCCGGTTAGCTGTGATGCCTTTGCCTTCGGTCACGACGACCGTTTGTCCCGCAGCCACATCCGCCAGCCGGTCGACTTGTCCGCTGGGCCACAAAATCTCAACGCGGTCTGCTTTGTCGCGCTGCCCGAGTCCAAAAGTGAGGACCAACTCGCTGGCCGAGAGATAACTCGAGCCGCTGCGCAGCATTTCCGTTTGCGTTCCGTCCGGTGACGTGACGCGCACTTTCGCGCCGATGCCGTCGCGATCGGACTTCGTTCCGACCAGTTTCACGCGCAAACTGTGATTCGCCGCGACTCCTGTCGCCTCGTTGCGAAACAACACGGACGGGCCGCCATTCGTGGCCATCAAGATATCGAGCCTGCCGTCGTTGTAAACATCGGCGTAAGCCGCGCCCCGGCCGACGCGCGGCGTATCAAACGCGGCTCCCATTGATTTCGTGACTTCTTCGAAATTGCCTTTGCCCTTGTTGCGGAAAAGATGCGGCGGCATCGCATATTTCACGTTGGCTTGCACGTGCTGAATATCCGGATCGATGTGCCCGTTGGCCACGAAAATATCCGGCCATCCGTCCAAATCGTAATCAAAAAAGAAGCACCCGAATCCCAGCGTCAGCAAAGATGCCCGCCCGATTTCCGATTGCGGCGCTTCATCGACGAACAGTCCCGAGCCTTCATTGTGGTAAAGCGAAAGCATCTGATTGGAAAAATTCGTGATCAAAAGGCTGGGATGACCGGAGCGATCGTAATCAGCCGCGTCCACGCCCATGCCCGCGCGCGCCACGCCATCCTCGCTGAACGCCACGCCTGCCAACACGGCCTTCTCTGTGAAAGTGCCGTTGCCATTGTTGCGATAGAGCTTGTTCGGCTGCGTGTCATTGGAAAACAAAAGATCCGGCCAGCCGTCGCCGTCGTAGTCGAGCACGGCAACGCCCAGCGTCTTCGAAGTTGGATCGCCAAGGCCCGCTTTTTTCGTGACGTCTTCAAACGTGCCGTCGCCGCGGTTGTGCCACAGGCGCACGGAAGTGCCTTTATAAGATTCCGGCGTGCAATACGATTTATTCTTTCCGTCGAGCGTGCAATAGAGATCCGTTTGCGGGCTCCACTGCACATAATTCGCAACAACCAAATCGAGGCGCCCGTCCTTGTCGTAATCGATCCACGCGGCACCGGTGCTGAATTCCTTGATGCCGCCGAGGCCGGCCTTCTGCGTTACATCCGTAAACGTGCCGTTTCCGTTGTTATGAAAAAGATGGTTCTGGCCGTAGGCGGTAACGAACAAATCGTCATGCCCGTCGTTGTCGTAATCGCCGACGGCGACGCCCATGCCGAACATTTCGACAGCATCGAGGCCCGCTTTGTGCGTCACGTCCGTGAATGTGCCGTCGTGATTATTGTGGTAGAGCTTCGGCGTCGAGCGTTTGTTTCCGTGGCCCGGCCAGTCCATTCCGTTAACCAAAAAAATATCCGGCCAGCCATCGTTGTCGTAGTCGATGAAGGCGACGCCCGGTCCAAGCGTTTCGGGCAGCCATTTTTTTCCGAACGCGCCGTTGTTGTGGACAAAATGGATGCCGGCCTGCTGCGTGACGTCGCGAAACGTGATGCCCGACGATTCAGCTGCGGGCGATGCTATCGATGATCCCGCAGGTGCCGGCGCACTCGTCCCACGAAACGCCGCAAAAAATAAACAAATCGCCAGTCCCGCCAAAGCCGCTGCCGGCTTCTTCACTGTCCCCCCGCATTCCCATCGCGGCCAACGCCAAGCGCATCGGCCACCCGATTGATGTAATTGAACCACGATGCAATCAGTGTGATCTGCAAGATGCCGCGATCGTCGAATCCCACGGCGCGCAGCTTCGCATGGTCCTCCGGCCAAATCTTTGTCGCATCCTTGGTCAACTTCACCACGTAATCCAGCATCGCACGGTCCTGTTCACTGATCGGTGCACTCCGATAATCCTTCCTCAGCGCTTCCACCATCTCTTGATCCAGCGTCATCCGGCGCAGAAACTCTGCGTGAGATTCGATTCAATAGTGGCAACGGTTGGTAACCGAAACCATGGTTGCTATCATTTCATGCTGGTGCCGTTTCAGCGGCAATTCGGGGGACAGCAAAGCGCCATACGTGCTGAACGCGTGAAAGAGCACATCGGGAAAAAGCGAATGCGAGCCGACGATGCTGGCCTCCACTCCGGCGAATACCGCGGGCACGGGCGTCGCATATTCCTGGGGATAAAGTTTGCGCTCGTCCTCAATCGCCTTCTTGACGCTGGCATCTTCATCCATTCGAACCGTTTTGATCCAAGTCATTCCGCGCCGTCTCCAAAAATGCGTTCGTGATGAATTTATCGCGAGCCGCCGTCCAACTTTGCCGCCGCTTCCGTTCTTGATCCCGTTCGCGCCACTGTTCGCCCCGCCGCCTTGTGCAGACGTGCGGACTTTTTCGTTTCTTCCGGTCCCAGCGGCACGGAAACATGTTCATGAATCAATTGCCGTTCGAGGTTGTCCTCTGGATGCGTCTGCCGGTAGGCGCCCGTAATCGTTTGCGAAGCTTCGTCCGCCTTGAACCGCAGATAGCGCACTTCCTGCTCGTGCGCTTTCGTTTCGTCGCCGAGTCCGTTGTAGCAGAGCATCAAATTGTAGTTAGCCTGCAAATCCTCCGGATCGACGGCCAGCGTTCGCTGGAAGGTTTTCACGGCTTCGCCATAGCGTTTCTGCAAGAACTCGATGCGCCCTAATTCATCGATGGCGACGCGGTCGCGCGGATATTGCGCCAGAACGATTTGCAGGTGTCCGGCGGCTTCGTCATATTTGCCTACTTCTCGCAATACGCGCGCGTAGAAGAAATTGGCGCGCGCCAGTTTGGGCGCGATGGCCAGCGCCTTCTCCAAAACCTTTTGCGCCCCCGCCGTGTCTCCTTCTTGAACGAGGCAGCGCCCGATATTCACCCAGCCATCGGGATTTTTCGGATTGATTTCCGTGATTTTCTCGAACGCCGCCGCCGCGCCCTTCAAGTCGCCTTGCAAAAAGAGACCGATGCCGTAATCGTTCCAGCGCGTCCAGTCGTCTTTCTCGAGAGCGATCAGCGGTTTTGGCGCGGGCGCGCCGCGCGGCAGGACGCGCATGGTCTTGGTGTCTTCCGCCATGGTGATAATTGGCAGATTCGGAATGTATTTGAGTTTCCCCGCGGCCTCGGAAGTATCGCCCGTGAACGCCATCTTCCTGTCGTCGAAATCAGGCGAAACCATCGAAGGCGGCTGGTTGGGCGCTTCCACGCCCGCGTATGCAAACTGCGTATTCCACCACATGAACTTGCGGTAGTTCAGCTTCGCGTACATCGTGATTTTATTTCCCACGCTCTCCGGAATGTGCAGACGGAAGTGCGCGGTATCCGCCGCGCCCGGAGGAATCAAGCGCACGTACATCGTGGCACGGCTGGCCCACGCGTCCCTCTTATTGATGGGATTGCCATGCTCATCGATGGAAAGCGATTTGTAGAAATGGGCGCCTTTTTCGACCGGGCCTTTGCCGTCGTCCTCGACTTTTCCGCTCCAGAAAATGGTCTGGCCCTTGTCGTCCACGGCTTTCAGTTCGAGCCAAACGTCGAACGCATCCACCGTTCCGCCTGGGAAAAAGTGGCCGACTTTTCTCGTTCTCACCACCACATCCACGCGGACGTCATCGCCGCGGCGCACCGCCGCATCGACATGCCCCAGCGGCGCGGTAATCGGTCGCACTTCTCCGGTCGCCCCCGTGGGCGCCAATGATTCCGCCTCCTCTCCAACGGCGAAAGTGGTGTCAATCTCCGGCTGCACCGCACTGGGCGCCGCGGCACCCTTGGCCTCTTTTCCTTCAGGCGAAACCGCGAAAATATCCACGCTGACTTGACCGTCCTTCAGGAAGTTTTCACTCGTCTTGAGCTGCACCTCGTCCTCGTTGGCCGTCGGGATCGCGGTATTCGCCCCAGGGAAACGGTGCGAGTGCACATAGCCATTGACGTTGCCCGCGTCATTCGAACGGACCAGCGGCATGTGACAATCCGCGCACATCTGCGGATTCGCGGGATAGTAGAAAGACCGCGCACCTTGGCCCGAAACGCCGCTAGCCTGCCAGTTGTCGTATTCATTGAAGCCGCGCACCCAGCGGTAATGATTCACAGGGACGTCCAGGTGGACCTTGTGGCACACCGAGCAGAATTCCGCGGTCTGATTGCGCATGAAGGGCTTGAGGAAAGTGCGCCGGTGCGGCTCGGGATTCAGATTGACGACAAAGTCGTGAAGCGTGCGCACCACGCGATTGTCGCTCGCGGCCAGCGCATGCAGCTCGGGATATTCGAGAGTGTAATCGCCTTGTCCCATCGTGCTCTTGACGTGCACGATGCTGTGGCACATCAGGCAGCTTAGCCCCGCTTGCGCGGCAGGCGTTTTATCGATTTTCCGGGCCGGCGTATTGAACATCCCGCTGAAAAGCAGCGCCGGGTCATGGCATCCCGCGCACCAGCGGGAGGGCTTAACGCCGATCACATCTTGCATGTACTCGATGGCTTCCCGGTACCACTGGTTGTTGAACGAGGAATTGTGGTGCATCGAGCTGTACCACTGCTTGTAAATATCCTGATGGCAACGCTCGCAGGCCTGCGACTGTATGAAATACTTGGCCGGAATGTCCACGTTGCCGACGGTTTGCGCCGAACTCGGAAAAAATTTCCCCTTCGGGCCGTCGCCCTCATCGTCCATGGTCGCGGGAGAAATGGGTGGGTTCGTGATGCGAAACGCGTCTCTCCACGCCACGGTGCGATACCACCAAGCGCCTGCGGAAATTCCGGCCACAACGGCGATCAGGGCCGCGGCTCGCAAAATCTGCTGCGCGGCTCCAGCGCCCAGCCATCCGCGCGAAGCCAGCCAAGAGCCCGCCAGAAACGTCACGCCCAGCACGCACGCAAAAATGTGTGCATAGAGCAGCTTCTTCATGGGCAAAGGCGTGCCCGTATAGATCAGGATCAGTCCGATAACCGTGCCGACTGCCAGAAACAACCATTCAATGCGTGCGCCAGGCGTGCTCGTCCGCAACAGTTTCACAAGAAACGGCAAAAGGAGGGCAGTTAGAAAGATTCCGACGCCCAAATGGAAGAAAACAGCGCCAATATAGACAAGGTTCGCTGAGGGGAAGCCATACAAGTATACGGCGCTTACGGCCAATGCGATGACGCTGCGCGACCGCCATTGGCTTACCGAGCCTATTGCCATCCGAGAGCGCTCCTTCTCGTAAACTCACTTTCGCAAAAGAAGGCGGCCGGAGCTGTGCGGGCGTCCGGCCGCGGGTGTTTTGGGGTGCCTCCACGTCGCCGTAAACTCGGGAAAGCGGGAAGCGAGCTGCTTGTTGTGCGTTTTATAGCGAGCTCTCTAAAAAGTGGCAATAATGCAAAACGATTAGAACGCGAATTATTTTGTAATTCCTTTGCTTTCAATGATTTCGTAGCCTTTGCCGGTGGCCAGGTCCCTATATTCTTCGCTCCTTCCGCTGGGCCATTCGATGGTCACGCGCCCAATCCTTTCGCTCTTGCCAACTCCGAAGGTCACAGGCAATTCGGACTGCGACAAATAGCTCGAGCCTGCGCGCACCATCCGCGATTGGCTTTGCGCGCCGTGCCCCTCCCGCGCGTTTAGAAAGATTCGCACTGTAGCGCCAATCGCGTCGCGATTCGATTTTGTCCCCACGAGCCGAAACCGGATGCTGCGGTTTCCGTCGGTTAGATCATTGCGGTAGAGATAGGCCGGACCGTTGTTCGTGGTAATCAGCAGATCCAAGTCGCCGTCACGGTCGAAATCGCCGTAGGCGAGGCCGCGCCCGACGATCGGGGTTGCAAAACCGCCGCCGAGCTCGCCGGCAACGTCGCGAAATTTTCCGGCGCCGTCGTTGAGAAAGAACTGAGGCGGTTGTGCGTAGCCTACATTGCCGCGAATGTTGCGCACCGTTTCGTCGATGTGCCCGTTGGCCACGGCCAAGTCCAGCCAGCCATCCAGGTTGGCATCGAAAAACGCGCAGCCGAATCCAAGAGTGCTACGCGAAGCCGCGCCCAGCCCGGCACGAATGGCAATGTCGTCGTAAGTCGCGGCGCCCCCTGATCCTGCGCCAATGGAATGGTAGAGCCCGATCATTTCGTTATCGAAATTGGTGATGGCCACTCCAGGCTTGCCGTCATTTTCAAAGTCTCCCGTGTCTATGCCCATCCCTGCGCGCGCTTTTCCTTCGTTGCTGAACGCGAGACCGGCCTCAACGCCGACCTCCTTGAATCTTCCGTTTCGCAAATTTTTGTAGAGCTTGTTGGGCTGCGTGTCGTTGGCCACCAGTAGATCCGGCCAGCCGTCCTGGTCGTAGTCGAACATGGCCACGCCAAGCGATTTCGAACTGCTATCGAAGACGCCGCTCGTGGCCGTTACGTCCTCGAACGTTCCATTGCCACGATTGTGGAAAAGCCAGCAGGTGTCGCCGCGATAGGCTTCGGGCGTGCAATAAGATTTGTGGGTGCCGTCGAGACTGCAAAAAACATCGTCCTGCGGGGACCAGCGGACGTAGTTGCAGACGAAAAGATCCAGCAAACCATCGCGGTCGTAATCGAACCAAAGCGCGGAGGTGCTGAAGCCATGGTGGCCGAAGAGGCCGCTCTCCTTGGTGACATCGAGGAATGTGCCTTTGCCGGTGTTGCGCAAGAGACGGCTTTGCCCCACGCAACTGATGAAAAGATCGGGGAAGCCGTCGTTGTTGTAGTCGCCGGCGGCCACGCCCATTCCGTACATTTCCACGTCGAGTCCGGCGGCTTTGGTGACGTCGGTGAAGGTGCCGTTGCGATTGTTGCGATAAAGCTTGAGAGTGGAACGCTGGCGGCGGTGGCCAGGCCAATCCATTCCGTTGATCAAGAGAATGTCTTGCCAGCCGTCGCGGTCGTAATCAAGAAACGCGCAGCCGGAGCCGAGCGTTTCCGGCAAGAGCTTTCCGCCGTAGGCGCCGCTATTGTGCTGAAACTGTATTCCGGCCGCGGAAGTTACGTTCGCGAAGCGAAAACCGGGGTCATTCGCTGGTTGCGCGAAGATTCTCGCGGGCTTGATCGCCGCCCCCAGGCCCGCCGCGCATGCATTCGATATAAAATCGCGCCGCCTCAAGGTAAGTTCACCAAGCCGTTTCGAATCGCGTAAACGACGAGCTCCGCTGTCTTGTGAATTCCGAGAGCGTCCATGATGTTGGCGCGATGCACGGAAACCGTATTGGCGCTGAGGCTCAGCTCGGCGGCAATCTCTTTATTGGATTTTCCGGCCACGATGCGTTGCAGCACTTCGAGCTCGCGCGGAGTCAAACCGCCTTCGCGCTCGCCTTTTAGTGCGGCCGGACGAGCCAATTGCGGATCGAGAACTTTTTCGCCTTTCGCCGCGCGCTTGATCGCGTTGACCAAATCGAGGTCCACTGCGTTTTTCAGGATGTATCCGCGGGCGCCGGCGTCCAGAGCTTGTTTCACCAGGGTATCTTCCGAGTGCATGCTCAGCATTAAAATCGCCGTACCGGGCTGCGCTTCCAAGATTTTGCGCGTTGCGTCCAACCCGTTCATTCCGGGCAGCGCGCAGTCCATCACAATTACCGCTGGGCGGGCTTTCAATGCGAGGCGCACGGCTTCCTCGCCGTCGCTGGCCTCGCCGACGACTTCGATTTCCTGATCGTCCTCGAGAATGCGGCGGAATCCGCGGCGGACCAGGGTGTGATCGTCAACGAGTAGGACTGTCAGCCTATCCGGCATGGCGCTCGACTTTCTGGCGCGCAATGCGCAGACGAACGAGAGTGCCGCCACCGGTTGGCTGCAAAATATCGAGCGTGCCTGCAATCAGCTCCGCACGCTCGCGCATCGCCACTAAACCGATTCCGCGGCCATTTTTCTGCGGCGCGATTCCTTTTCCATGGTCTTCCACTTCCATCTCCAGCGCATCTTGTAGAAATTTCAAGCGCACCCAGGCTTCCCGCGCTCCGGAATGCCGGCTCACATTATTCAGCGCTTCCTGCAAAACGCGGTAAACATGCACATTTGCCGCGCCGTCGAGCGGAAACGCGGTTCCCGATTTGTCATAGTGCAGTGTGAGGCCGGCTTGGCGCTCGACCGTCGGAATATACCAGTCCAGAGTGCTGACGAGGCCGGCTTCCTCGAGCAGGACCGGATGGAGGGCTTGCGACAGGCTGCGAATATTATCCAGTGTGGATTGCGCGATCTCGCGCACCTCTTGCACCTCTTCGCGGACTTTCGAGCCCTCGGGAAGATGATTTCCCGCGCGGCCGAGAAGCGAGCCGATGGCCGTGAGCACTTGGCCGAATTCGTCGTGCAATTCGCGGGAGATGTGACGGAGCGTGGACTCTTGCGTGGAGATTAGCTTTTGCGCTAGCTCGCTGCGCTGTTCGGAAAGCGTGGCGAGGCGCGCAAAAATAATGCGGTTGGTGCGGATCAAGTAGAGGCTGGTGAGAACGATGGCGACGAGCGTGGCCCCGAGGAATAAATAGAGCTGGCGCTGGACACCGTCGTAAATTTGCGCGATGCGCGCCGCGGCTTGCTCTTCGCCTTCGTTGTTTTGCACCAGCAAGCGCGAGACGGCCGTGCTGAGCGATTCCTGGCGAGCTTGCAGCGTCAGACGAATTTGCTCTCGGGCCTCAGCTTCTTCTCCTTGCGCCGCCAGCGCAAACATGCGATGGACGGCGTCCCAAAATTGCGAGACGGATTGGCTGAGGTATTTTCTCTGTTCGGGAGTGCGGTTCGTTCCGGACAATTGCTCTTCGCTGTGCAAGGCGACGTCCAGGTCATCGCGGATACGCTCGAATTGCGCCGTCCACGCGGTCAACGGATACGGCTCGCTGGCGTCCAGCATGTCGCGCATGGCCAAGCCCACGGAGTTCAAATCGTTCTGGACTCGCAGCAGTTGCAGAGAGTCTTTGCGGTTGCGATCGACCATTTCGCTTTGCAGTTTGCGCAAACCGGAGAGCTGTACACGAATGTAAAACGAATAGGCGACAACGGCAGCGAGAGTGATGATCAGGCCGAGCAAAAGGCCAGTGGTCGGCGAGCGCTGCGAAGATGTTGGCACGAAGAGAGAATACCTCAGGCGGCGGCCTGGCGGCGCACGAGGAGCAGCAGAAAAATCATTGCGACGGCGGAGAAAAGCGGAACGAGCAGGCCGACGCGGAGGCCTCCGGCATGCGTGGAAACGAACCCGACGAACGGCGGAACTAACCCGGACCCAAGCGAGGACATGGAAAACATCAGGCCGCCGAGACGCACGGCTCTGGCGCCGTACCAGCGTGATAGCCAGGCGACGTAAATAGGAAAAATCGCGGCGCAGCCCAGACCGGCGATGGCTGCGCTGGCGAA
The DNA here is from genome assembly GCA_049800195.1 of Candidatus Acidiferrum sp. Classification (GTDB taxonomy): domain Bacteria; phylum Acidobacteriota; class Terriglobia; order Acidiferrales; family UBA7541; genus Acidiferrum. The sequence goes on along the minus strand of JBARJI010000103.1, from coordinate 60,920 downwards.
CGCGATCGTTTGCGTGGGGGCGGCGACGAGCGCAGTGTTCCCCGCGATGACGACTATCAGCGCAGTTACCACCAAACGAAACTCTCGGACGCGAGCAAGCACAAATGGCGCCGAAGCTCGGCCGGCCAAAAGACCGCCGTAGAAAAACATGGGGGCGAGCGTCGAGATGCCCTCTCCGACTCCGGGAAGCCGCTTTGTATATGCAGCGGCCCAACTGCCAATGCTGACCTCTATCCCCACGTATAAGAAAAAGAGCGCTGCCAGCGTGAGCGTGATCACGAGGCCAACACGACCCGCTGAGGCAGTTGCCGTTGCCGTAGAGCTGGTTGGTGCATGGTTGGCTTCGGGGAAGGTTGAGAACAGAAAGGAAAATGCCAGCAAGGCGCCGATTCCTGCGAAGAAGAAAAGAAATGTAGGAAGAAGTCCATTCTTCAGCGCGAGCAACACTAACGGAGAACAAGAAACAGCCCCGGCTCCCCACGCGAAATTGACGAGGCTAACGAGCGAAGCACTTCGCGGGCCGCCGATTTCCGCAACACCGAGATTTGTCGGAGGCACGACCAAACCGTAGCCGATTCCGAGAGCCCCCAACGCGAAGAAAACAACGGTCATTGAGGAAGTATTTATTGCAGCCAGACCCGCGGCGATCGTCGCGTAGCCGAGAACGAGAGAAGTGCGCGCTCCGAAGAAATGTGTAATCAAACTGGATAGCCACACGCCCGCAAGCGACGCGGTAAACTGAACCGCCAGAAATAGCCCGGCTTGGGAATCGGTGAGAGACCAGCGCGTGATGAACAGCGGCATCATCGGTCCGACGACCGTGATCTCGAGGCCGGTGAGGACGAAGCCGGCGAAGAGAAGCGCCAACAGATAACGCTGGCGTGCTGCGGCGTTGATGGCGATGGCTTGCGTGCTCACAGGTAATCAACCATTTTGCAGGAGGGCGAGGCTGCGAGCAACAAAGCGTTTGTCACAGTGTTTTCACGGCTTTCTTGCGTTGGCGCAGAATTCACGTTTTTCCATTTCAAGGCTTAAGCCTTCCCGTTTCAAAACTTCGTCCGAGACATTTGTTGATGCGATAGTATGAAGAACCCTTTCGGACTTTTTTTGAAAGCCTTTTTGCGGTGCTTGTGTAACGTTTAGGATGCTCTTATGACCGCTTCTTGGACGCTTTCATGATCGATGTTGGCCTTGTAGGGTTTGGGCTTGCAGGCCGGTCGTTTCACGCGCCGGTGATTCGCGCCGTGCCGGGGTTGCGGTTGGCAGCGATTGTTCAACGCAACGGCACCGAGGCCGCCACGCAATATCCGGATGTTCGTGTGGTGCGCACATTGGTTGAACTTCTGACCGATGCAAAAATTCGGCTTGTGGTGATTGCCACGCCAAACGATTCCCATTATCCGCTGGCCCATCGGTGCCTCGCGGCCGGCCGCGATGTGCTGGTCGACAAACCGTTCACGACCACTTTGGAAAAAGCGACCGCGCTCGTCGAGTTTGCGCAGAAGCAGGGGCGACTCATCACCGTTTATCAAAATCGGCGTTACGACGGCGATTTTCAGGCCGTGTTGCAAATCGCGCAGAGCGGAGTTATGGGGCGGATTGTCAGTTTTGAGGCGAATTATGACCGCTATCGGCCGCAGTTGAAGCCGGGCGCGTGGCGCGAGCGTTCTGGGTCTGGCAACGGAATATTTTTCGACCTTGGGCCGCATTTGATCGACTATGCGCTGTCGCTTTTCGGAATGCCGGAAGCGGTCACTGCGGACATCCGTATGGAGCGTGAGGGCGCGGTGGTCGACGATACTTTTGATGTTGTGCTCCACTACCGGGACGGACTGCGCGCCGATTTGAGGTCGTCGATACTTGCCATAGCGCCTCGACCTCACTTCCTTGTACACGGAATACGCGGCGCGTTTTTTAAGCAGACTGTGGACCCGCAAGAACTCAATTTGAGACACGGGAAGATTCCAGCCGAAGGCCCTTGGGGCGCTGAGCCTGAAGAAAATTGGGGAGTCTTGACGATTTCCGAAAAAGGACAACTGGCACAGCGGCGTGTTCCGCCGGTGAACTGCGATTTCCGCGATTTTTACGCCAATTTGCGCGACGCCGTCCTCGGCAAAGCGGCGCCGGCAGTTTCGCCGGAGTGGGCGCTCGACGTGATGCGGTTGCTTGAATTGGCACGACAGAGCAGCAGCGAGCGGCGAACTGTTTCTGTGAACGTTCCAAAATGACGGGCGATCGGTTGCAGGCCATTGTTGGCGGCCTGAAGCGAGATGGCATCGATTTAAAAGGGTATCCAGCGGCTCTCGCGTATAATCAAATGGTGAGCAAGAGAGAGGAGCTCTGCCGTGGCTGTTGAATTGGCACCCTCGATACTGTCCGCGAACTTCGCGCAATTGGGCGCCGAGGCGAAAGCCGCGCTCGATGGCGGCGGCACGGTTCTGCACCTGGACGTGATGGACGGGCATTTTGTGCCGAATTTGACGATTGGGCCGCCGGTGGTGGCTTCGCTGCGCAAGGCAATCCCCGATGTAATTTTCGACTGCCATTTGATGATTGAGAATGCCGATGAGTTTATTCCGGCGTTTGCGGAAGCCGGAGCGAACTGGATATCGGTTCATCAGGAAGCTTGCGTGCATCTGGATCGCACGCTGCATTTGATCGAATCGCACGGGTGCAAGCCGGGTGTGGTGATTAATCCAGCGACTCCCGTGCATACGCTGGACGACGTTTTGGAAATTGTGCATCACGTTTTGGTCATGTCCGTGAATCCGGGATTTGGGGCGCAGCATTTCATTGCGAATTCGCTCAAGAAAGTGGAATCGCTCGTGCGCATCCGTGAATCGCGCCGCTTGGGATTCCGCATCGAAATTGATGGCGGCGTGGCGCTCGATACCGTCGCCGACATTGTGCGCGCCGGGGCGGAGATTCTTGTGGCCGGCAATGCCGTGTTTGCCCACGGCGATGTTCGCGAAAACGCGCAGGCGCTCTTGAGCGCGGCGCGGTCGGCTGCCGCCGCGAGCACGCCCAAACCACGGCTTCGCCGCGCCGCTACTGCTCTTCGTAGTTCCAAGTCAGACCTCCGTCGACGACGAACGTAGTCCCCGTGACATAGCTGGACTCGTCCGACGCCAGAAAAGCGGCGATGGAGGCGACGTCTTCCGGTTTTCCCAGGCGGCGCAGCGGGATATTTTCCAGCAGACTTTTCAGCTTTACCGGATCGTTCAGCAGATTTTTGTTGATGGGCGTTTCGATGGCGCCGGGCGCGATGTTGTTGATGGTGATGTTGTACGGAGCGAGCTCGATGGAGAGATTGCGCGTTAACATTTTCAGGCCGCCTTTGCTGGCGCAATAGGAAGAAAAATGAGGGAAGGGAAGCTCTTCGTGAACGGAGCTGATATTGATGATTTTTCCGGGGCGCTTGGATTGCATTAGATAGCGGACCATGGCTTGCGTCATGAAAAACAAGCCCTTCAAATTTACGTTCAGAACGATATCGTAATCGGCTTCGGTGACGTCCCAAAAACTTGCGCGCTTTTCGACGCCCGCGTTGTTAACGAGAATGTCGAGTTCGCCGAGCTGCGAGACGGTTTGGGAGATGAAACGCGGGCCGTCGACGAGCTTCGAGACGTCGGCTTGAATGGCGACGGCTTTTCCGCCATCCGAAATTTTACGGAGATCCGCGACGACCTTTTCGGTGTCTACTTTGTCCGAGAGATAGCAAATCGAGACGGACGCGCCTTCCTGGATGAATCGCTCGGCAATTCCCAAGCCGATTCCCTGATTGCCTCCGGTGATGGCCACTACCTTACCTTCCAAGCGCTTTGACACGGGTCGCTCCTCCTACTCTCATTGGGCGTTCGCGAACGGTCGCATCCACAAGGGTAGCAGCTGGATGTTGCGGCTCCGTTTCTGAGACGGAGAAAGGACCACCCCCTCCCCCTGTTTTTTGTAAGAATGTGATTCGATGAGGGTTAGATGGCAGGGGCATGCTAAGAATATCATTCTAAGAGAGTTAGAGGCCGAGACGGGGAGACGGCGAGGTGGAGTCTTAGATAGAGGGATGGCACCCCCGGTGCCTTGCGAAAGATGGTGTAACATTTTGAATATAAAAGAGTTGTAGGAATGCTCTGTTTTGGAGAGTGCGGAAGAGTATGAAAAATAAGGGCTTAATTTTGCGCATTTTCTGCCAAAGAGCGAAAAGAGTAAAGGTGAAGCGCTGAGCGTTGGAAAAAACGGCGGGCCTGAAGATCCGCCACTACAAAGGCGTGAAGAAAGAGAGCTGAACGCAAAGATACAGAGTCCGCAGAGGGCGGAATAAGACGGAACATAGGTGGAGGCCGGCGGAGGGTCGGGGCGGGGGAGGTGTCGGCTTGAGCGAAACATAGAGAATGGTAGCAGGGGGAGTAACCGAATGTCAACAGATTTTTGTATTTATTGACATGCAATTCGAATGACAAGGGGCGGATTCGAATGAGACGGGCGGAAGTAGAGGGAATGGAAGGAGTTGGCGGGGTGTTTAGGGGTTTGATACAGCTGTGGAAATGTGTGGAAAATTCAAAATCTTCGTTGCGTTTCGTAGTTCAGCCTGGCGACCATCCGGTATTTCTTCCCCGCGATGTTGAATATGGTTCTGCGTCCAACCAGTTCGGCGTTGGGGTAGATTTGCTTCATTTCCACGGGCGTTTGCCAATTCGCCCTGCGCACCACGTTGTACCAGGATTCGAGGCTTGCTTTAGCTTCAGGATGTTTTTGCCAAAACTGCTCCGGAGCGCCTCGTTTTAGGATGCGCATATGTTGCGATGTTCTCATAATGAGAACAGGGAGTCGGGGCCCTGCTGCAGTTTTGCGCGTCGCGGGTTGGGTGACGTAATGTTCAGCGATTAGTTGGGGCGGAAGCGAGCTTCGACGATTAGGTTTAGGACGGATTCAAGGTTTAGGCCGGCGGCGAGCAGAGGTTTAATCCACAAGCGCTCGAAGCGATCGGGGTCATCATTGGATTCAGAGAAAAGCAGGTCCAGGGCCTCGAGTTTCCAACGGCGTTCCAGGTCCTCGCGGCCTAGCCGTTCCCGGAATTCTTCGACGAAGGATTTGGGTTGTTTGTTTCTCACGGCGTTCAACTTTCTAGTGTTACCTTCCTTAGAACCATCCAATTCTTTGAGAACTCCCGGGATGATGTCCTGGTAGCTTTTGGCTCTTGCGAGGCCAACGACCCAGCCGAAAATTTTATGGGTCATGTGTTTTTCACGCCCGTTCCTGATCCGACGCCGACCATTCCTGGGCGGCGCCGGGAAACAAGAGGGACTCGCGGGGTCAGCCGACAATGAAAAGAGTGGTGCCGCCGCGATTGACGAGCAGGAGCGGGTTGTCTCCGGCTTTGCGAACGGCGCTCTCGAATTCGGAGACGTTGTTGACGGGCTGATGGTTGACTTCCTGGATGACGTCGCCCTGTTGCAATCCGGAGTTTGCCATTTGGCTGGCGGGGTCGATGCTGGTGACGACGACGCCCTTGGTAGTGGAGGGGATGCCGAGCTGCTGCGCGGTGTCTGGGTCGAGGTTCGAGACGTGCACGCCGCTCAGCGCGCTACTGCCGCTTTGGTCGTTACTCGAATTGACTTGGCCGGTTTGCGTGGGCATTTCGGCGAGCTTGACGGTGGCGTCACGCACGTCGCCGTTGCGGAGATACTTGAGGGTGACTTCCGTGCCGGGCTGCATCATGGAGATGTTCATGCGGAGCTGTATGCTGTTTGTGACGGGTTGGCCGTTGACATCGAGAAGGATGTCGCCACGTTGAATGCCGGCCGCTTGCGCGGGGCTGTGGGGCGTGACATCGCCAACGACGATTCCTTCGATCTGCTTTTCGCCAAAGGCTCGGGCCATGGCCGGAGTGACGTCTTGCGGGTAGATGCCGAGATAGGCGCGAGTGACGTGACCGTTGGCGATGAGCTCGTTCATGACCTGGCGGGCGATATCGGATGGGATGGCGAAGCCGATGCCCTCATTGCCGCCCGAGCCGTGAGAAAGAATGGCGGTGTTGATGCCGATGAGTTCGCCGCGGTCATTGATGAGAGCGCCGCCGGAATTGCCGGGATTGATGGGAGCGTCAGTCTGAAGGAAGTCTTCGTAGTCCTCGATGCCGAGATTGCCACGGCCAGTGGCGCTGATGATGCCGGAGGTGACGGTTTCGCCGACGCCGAAAGGATCGCCGATGGCGAGAGCGACGTCGCCGACTTGGACTTTGGAGGAGTCGCCGACGGTAATGGGATCGAGATTTTTTGCGTCGATGCGTAGAACGGCGATGTCGGTTTTTGGATCAGCGCCGACGACGTGGGCTTGAAATTCGCGCTTGTCGGAAAGAGTGACGGTAATGTCGGTGGCGCCATCCACGACGTGATTGTTGGTGAGGATGTAGCCTTGCGGGCTGACGATTACGCCGGAGCCCAGAGCGTTTTCACGGGACGTGCTGGGCATGTTAAATTCGCCGCCCCCGCCGTTTCCGAAGAACTGGCGGAAGAAAGGATCCATGGGCATTTCCTCGGAGCTCATGCGGTTGTGCACGACCTTGGAGGTCGAGATGTTGACGACGGAAGGCAAAACTTCCTTGACGAGGGGAGCGTAGCTGCCGCGGCTCGGGCCCTCGCTGGGGTTGGCTAGCTTCAGAGTGGCGGGGGGATTGACGGAGAGAGATTTTTCCGTCGTGTGGGCCAGGCCCAAGCCCGCCGCGCCTAAAACAAACCCGAGCGTAAGAACTGCGGGCTTCGATCTCAGCAGGGTGGTGAATGAATTCATATTTCCTCTCTTGTTTCGAATGCGATTTGTTGCAACCGACCAGACCTGTGGTTGCCGCTGTTTCGGTTTCACTTAATAAGACGCGATGGGGTTGAAAGGGATGCTCCCTGGCGGCGGGGATATAGAGTGCCGACGATTGGGTAGAAGCGGGAAATGGAATAAAATAGCAGGAAGCAGAAAAACTGGGCCGAGAGCGGTCTGCCTCAGCAGGCGGACCCTCCAGAGGCGTTTAGGAGATGATGCCCCGGCGAACGGCGAAAAGAATAAGTTCGGGAATGCCACGGAGATTTAATTTTTCCATGATGTTGGAGCGATGGGTTTCGACCGTATAGACGCTGAGACTGAGAAGATTTGCGACGTCTTTGTTGGATTTGCCTTCGGCGACGAGCTGAAGGATTTCGCGCTCGCGAGGAGTGAGGAGATCGTAGACATCTTCGGCACCGCTGCGCTTGAGCTTGCGGACATAATCGTCGAGCAGGACTTTGCCAACCGCGGGACTGAAGAAAGATTTGCCGTCGGCGACGGCGCGAACAGCTCTGATGAGATCGGACTCCGCGGAATCCTTGAGGAGATAGCCCTTTGCGCCGGATTTCAGTGCGCGGAGAACATAGCTTTCATCGGAATGCATGCTAAGCATCACCACGGAAATTTGGGGATGGGCTTGCGTGATTTGAAGAGCGGCTTCGATGCCGTTCAGATTGGGCATGCCGATGTCCATGACGACGACGTCGGGTCTGAGAGATTTTGCGAGGGAGAAAGCTTCGCGGCCATCGCTGGCTTCGCCGACTACGGTGAGATCGGGTTGCTGCTCGACGAGCAAACGGAGGCCGCTGCGGATGAGCTTGTGATCGTCTGCCAAGAGGATGCGAATTTTTCTCATGACTGGTAAACGGGAGAATCGGCGGGATGGAGCGGGAGGTCGGCGGTGACGGTGGCGCCTTTTCCGGGCACAGATTGGATTGTGAAAGAGCCGCCGAGGCGGCGAACGCGCTCTTCCATGCCGAGGATGCCCATGCCGCGTTTGCGTTCGGGATCGAAGCCGTCGCCATCGTCGGCGACTTCGACGGTGATTTTGTCGGCGTCCTGAGTGACGGTTACCTTCGCGTTTTTGGCGGAGGCGTGTGAAGCGGCGTTGTTCAGAGCCTCCTGGACAAGGCGGTAAACGGTGACTTTGGTTTCGTCGGCAAGGCCTTCAGAGACATTCTGCGACTGGACTTCGACTTCCATATCGCCGCGACGGGAAATTTCGCGCGCTTGCCATTCGAGAGCGGGGACCAGGCCGAGATCGTCGAGCATGGGAGGACGGAGAAGAAGAGCAATGTCACGGATGGATTTGACGGCGCTTTCGGCAACGGATTTGATTTGAGCGATCTGCGCTTGGGTGACGCGGTCTTCCGGCGGAACAAGTTTGGAGAGCTGGCCGACCTCGACGAGGAGGGCGCCGAGGGACTGGCCGACTTCGTCGTGAAGCTCGCGGGAGATGGAACGGCGCTCTTCTTCCTGGGCTTGGACGAGCCGGGCGGACAAGGCTTCGAGTTCGAGGCGGCTGCGCGCGAGAGCTTGATAACGCTGGCGGCCTTGGCGCTCGAGACGAAGGATGTACCAGCCACAGATGAGCGACATAAGAACGCCGGCGATCAGAGCGAGAGCGACGAGCCAGACGAGGCGCTCTTCCATGGATTGAAATTTAAGCGCGAGGGCCAGGTTTTCGTCGGCGAGCCGCTTTCCGTCCGCGGAAGAGATCTCCTGCGAAATTTCGAGGATGTGGGCACGCCAGGGCAGGAGCTGTTCACCGATGAATTGTTGAGCGCGCTGCTGGCGATAGGCGGCGCGCCAAGAGAGTACGGAGGCGATGGAGTTTTCTTGGTCCGAGAGCAGGTTTTGCATTTGGGCGATGAGGAATTGCTCTTCCGGGAACTGGTCGTGAGGAAAACCATGCAAAGCGGCGCGCATCTCCGCGAATTGCCTTGAGATGTCGCCTGGTGCGGGGCTGGGCGCGGAAAGCTGATCCTGAAGGAGAAAACGTTCGAGTTGAGCGTCATACACGCGAACGGAAACGACGATAGTGGTGAGGGCTTGGCTGCGAGCGGAGAAGCGGCTGCTGACTTGGCGCTCGAGGGCGTCCAATTGACGCAAGGAAAGAAGGGCATCCGTGCCCGCGCCGATTAGGAGAGCGAGAAGCCAGCCGAAAGATACGAACAGGAGAGCACGAACTTTGCGGGCGTATTTCTTGGATTGCGATTCGTACACACCGGTTGGAGGAGCGGGCGCGTTTTGTGTGGAGGAAGATTGCACAGTAATAAGAATAAAACAAATTTCGGATGACGCGGATAGGGAAAGGGGGTGACGGGAATAAAGAGGGCGGGGCAAGCTCCGCCCCCACGGGACTGGCATTGACGCGGCGCGACGGGGGTATTGGGTGGTAGGGGCGAAGCGGATGCGCGGGGGGAAAAGTCGCAAGGCCGCATTACGCGGCCCTGAGATGGAGAAGCGCGAGTTAGGCGACGGTGACGTCTGGGCTGAGGTAGACGTCTTGTATGGTGTTGAGGAGCTGAACGCCTTCGCCCATGGGACGCTGGAACGCTTTGCGGCCGGAGATGAGGCCGGTGCCGCCAGCGCGTTTGTTGATGACGGCGGTGGTGACGGCTTCCTCGAAGTCGTTGGCACCAGAGGCGCCGCCGCTATTGATCATTCCGGCGCGGCCCATGTAACAGTTGGCGATCTGATAGCGGCAGAGATCAATGGGATGATCGCTGGCGAGGTCCGTGTAAATGCGCTTGTCGAATTTTCCGTAGCTGGAATCGCCCATGTTGAGGGCCATGTAGCCGCCATTATTCTCGGCCATTTTTTGCTTGATGATGTCGGCCTGGATGGTCACGCCGAGATGATTGGCCTGGCCGGTGAGATCGGCGGAGAGATGGTAGTCCTTATCTTTCTTGAAGGCGCTGTTGCGCAGGTAGCACCATAGAACCGTGGCCATGCCGAGATCGTGAGCCTCGGCGAAGGCGCGGCTGACCTCAACGATCTGCCGATCCGCCTGATCGGAGCCGAAATAGATGGTTGCGCCTAGGGCGGAGGCGCCCATGTCCCAAGCTTCCCGGACGGTACCAAAGAATATTTGGTCAAATTTATTGGGGAAGGTGAGCAGCTCGTTGTGATTCATCTTTACGATGAAGGGAATCTTGTGCGCGTATTTATGGGCGACGGCGCCGAGAACTCCAAAAGTGGAAGCGACGGCGTTGCATTGGCCCTCGATGGCGAGCTTGACGATGTTTTCCGCGTCGAAATAGTCCGGGTTTTTGGCGAAGCTGGCGCCCGCGGAATGCTCGATGCCTTGATCGACGGGAAGAATCGAAAGATAGCCTGTGCGGGCAAGGCGTCCGTGATTGAACATGCGCTGGAGATTAGTGAGGACTCGAACATTGCGGTTCGACGCGGCGTAGACGCGATCGACAAAATCGGGTCCTGGGAGATGCAGCCGCTCCTTTGAGATCTTTGGCGTTTTGTATCCAAGATAGTATTCGGCTTTCGAACCGAGGTACGTTTCAATGCTTCCTGTGGTCGTTGTAGTTGCCATGCGAGTCTCCTAAGCTATTCGCGAATCGCGTGAGCGAGCATGCTGCCGGCGGCGGTATCCACCAGCCAAAGCAAAGTGCCGCTCACGGGTTGAATCAACTGGGCCGGCAACTGCTCCGGCTCGTAAAATCTCTCGAGGACCGCAGTCAGGGCCGGGGCTTTATCCGCGCCCGCGACCATGAAGAGGATGTGTGCGGCGTTGTTGATGGCCGGCGCGGTTAGGGTGATGCGGTCCATCAGAACTTTTCCCACCCAATTATGCACCGCAATGCGCCGGTTTTCATGCAAGGCTTTTGTGCCCGGAAAAAGCGAGGCGGTGTGGCCTTCGCTGCCCATGCCGAGCAGCACGAGATCGAAGCGCGGAAACTGGCCGTCGCTCAGTTGAAACTGCGCTCGAATCTCTTGTTCGTACTTGTTTGCGGCGTCCGCGGCCTCTGGAAGCTCCGCTTTGATGCGGCTGACTTGTTCCGGCTTGAGCGGCGACTTGGAGATCAAAGTTTCGACGGCCATCCGATAGTTACTCTGGGGATCGTCCGGTTTCACGTGGCGCTCGTCGCCGAAGAACAGATGCACTTTGTCCCAAGGTACTTGGGAGCGAAGCGCGGGATCGTTCACAAGCAGGCCATGGAGAGCCTTGGGGGTAGAGCCGCCGGAAAGGGCCACTCGAAACATTCCTTTTTCCTTTACGGCGGCGGCTGCAATTTCCACAAATTTTTGCGCCCCGCGCCGCGCGATTGCCGCGGCATCGGGCAAGATCCGAACTTCGGCGTTCGCTGGGTAACCGGTCATGCCGTGACGCGCTCCCAAATTTCCCATCTAGCTGCCCGCCGTTTTTTCCACGGCTGCCGCTACGCTCTTGGCGTCCTCTTCTTCTTCGCCGATCTTGCGCCACGCCCGGTGGTCGCGTTCCAAGAGTTCGTCGGCCTCCTTAGGTCCCCAAGAACCTGACGCGTAGTTTGGGAAGCCGCGAGGAGGCAGTGCCTTCCAAACATCGATAACCGGTTCGATGGCGGCCCAGCCCGCTTCGACCATGTCCGCGCGCTGGAAGAGCGTGGCGTCGCCGAGCATGCAATCGTAAAGCAGGCGCTCGTAGCCCGTGCTGTGCGTGGTGCCAAAATCGCGCGCGTAGTCGAAGTCCATGTTTACGAGGCCCAACTTCATCACCGAGCCGGGGATTTTCGCACCCAGGCGCAAGGAGATGCCTTCGTCAGGCTGGATATGAATCACCAGCCGGTTGATGCGGCGGTCCTTAATGGGAGTCTTGCGAAACAACATGAAAGGCGGCCGACGAAATTGGATGGCGATTTCCGTGACACGCTTGGCCAGCCGTTTTCCAGTGCGCAGATAAAAGGGCACGTCGCCCCAGCGCCAGTTATCGATTTTCAATTTGAGGGCGACGAAAGTTTCAGTGTGAGAATCGGAAGCAACGTTGGGCTCGCTGCGGTAAGCGGGGACCTTTTCGCCGTCCTCCGTGCCTTCGCCGTATTGGCCGCGAACCGTGTTTTGCAGAACTTCCTCGGGGGTGGGGATCTGAATAGCGTGAAGGATTTCGGCTTGCTTATCGCGCACGGCGTCGGCTTCGAAGGAGATGGGCGGTTCCATGGCCGTGAGGGTGAAAAGCTGGAAGAGGTGGTTGGGCACCATGTCTTTCAGGGCACCGGCGGTTTCGTAGAAGGCGCCGCGGTGCTCAACACCCACGGTTTCCGCGGCCGTAATCTGGACGTGGTCGATATAGGTGCGGTTCCAAAGAGGCTCGAGGATGCTGTTCGCAAACCGGAAGACCATCAAGTTCTGAACGGTTTCTTTGCCAAGGTAGTGATCGATGCGGTAAATTTGTTTTTCGCTGAGAATCTGTTTCAAATCCTTGTTCAACTGTATGGCGGATTCGAGATCGTGGCCAAAGGGCTTTTCCACGATGACACGGGTCCACTTGCCGTTTTCTTCTTTGGTGAGGCCGATCTCCCCCAGCTTTTGGACGATCACCGAGAAAAAGTTAGGAGACACCGCCAAGTAGTGGAAAAGATTGCCTTGCGTGCCGTGCTTCGATTCCGCCGCGGCAACCTGTTCCTTTAGACTCTGGTAGGCGGCGGGATCCTTGAAATCGCCCTGGACGTAATAGATGCGATCGAGAAACCACTCCCATAGCTTTGGATCAACCTGATGTTCTTCGAACTGCTTGATTTCTTCGCTTAGCAGAGTACGGAAAGATTCCGTCGTCATTTTATCAAAAGAAAAACCGACGATGGCGAATTGCTTCGAAAGCAGGCCTTCCTGCGCGAGGTTGACGAGAGCGGGGACGAGCTTGCGCTTGGTGAGGTCGCCGCTAGCCCCGAAAATCACCATGACGCAAGGAGAGCCGGTGGAGTTGGGATCGTTGTGATTTGTGTTCATCCAGATAGTCCTGTCTCAGGCGGCCAACGCGCGAGCGCACGTCTCGCGGGAACAGCTAGGATTGGCCGGCCTTTTTTTCGAGGTGGCCGCCAAACTGAAATCGCATGGCGGACAAAACCTTGTCAGCAAAATCGCCTTCGCTGCGGGACGAAAAGCGCTCGAAAAGAGCAGCGGTGAGTACTGGTGCTGGCGCAGTGGATTCGATCGCCGCAAGAATAGTCCAGCGGCCTTCTCCAGAATCCGAAACGCGACCGGAGAAGCGTTCGAGAGTGGGCTGTTCGAGCAAGGAAATGGCCGTCAAGTCAAGGAGCCAGGAGGCGACGACACTGCCGCGGCGCCAGACCTCAGTCACATCCGCAAGATTGAAGTCGTATTGATAGTGTTCAGGATCGCGGAGAGGCGTGGTCTCCGCATCCGTTTCGCGCTGGGATTTTCCGACGTTGGCGTGCTTGAGGATATTCAGGCCCTCGGCGTAGGCGGCCATCAAGCCGTATTCGATGCCGTTGTGAACCATCTTCACGAAATGGCCGGCACCGGAAGGTCCGCAATGGAGATAGCCTTCTTCCGAAGTACCACCAGCTTTTTCGCGGCCTGGCGTGCGGTCGACATTTCCGCGGCCAGGCGCGAGCGTTTTAAAAATGGGGTCGAGGTGCTGGACTATATTCTTCTCGCCGCCAATCATTTGGCAATAGCCGCGCTCCAGGCCCCAGACACCGCCACTGGTGCCGACATCGCAATAGTGGATCCCTTTGGGTGAAAGTTCCTTGGCACGGCGAATATCGTCGATGTAGTAGGAATTACCTCCGTCGATGATGATGTCGCCGGATTCGAGCTTGACCGCCAGATCGTGAAGGGTGGCGTCCACAACGGCGGCAGGCACCATCAGCCAAATAGCGCGGGGCTTTTGCAGTTTCGCGACAAAATCATCGAGCGACGCCGAACCGGTCGCGCCTTCCGCCGCGAGCTGTCTCACCGAGTCCGCGCTGCGGTCGTATACGACGCACTTGTGGCCGTTCTTTTCGAGGCGGCGCACCATGTTGGCGCCCATTCTCCCAAGCCCGATCATGCCGAGTTGCATTGCGATTGCTCCTATACCTTCGTTCTGTAAGATTGCGCCGAAAGCTTTCGTCTTTATGCGAGAGCTTGATTAACGGCATCCGCAAGCGTGGCCAACCCCGCGGCAACATCCTTGCCCAGATGGACGCGCAACGCGCGGCGGCCACGATCCGCAAGCACGGCGAAATCACCGCGCGCTTGCGCCGCCTTTACAACGCCAAACGTGTATTTCTGTCCGGGAACGAGAATATCCACGGCATCATCGCAAGTAATCTGCAGGAAAACGCCGGAGTTCGGGCCGCCTTTGTAGGCTTGTCCCGTGGAATGAAGGAAACGCGGGCCAAAGCCTAGGACCGTGGCCACTTTCTTGTTGTTGCGCACGGCGAGGCGAATCGCCTGCAACGCCTCTTCGTTCGCTTTATTCATCGTGAGGTAACCCAGCACGGCAAAATAATCGCCAGCGTTGATGCGCGCGAGGTGTTTTTTCAAGAAACCCACGAGAGTCGCGCCGCCCTTCAGCGCCGCCGTATTTTTGAGGTCGGAGTAGAGCTTGATGTCGCCAGCAGTCAGAAATTGCGATTCGGAAGATAGTTTGCCTGTCGATTCGTACTCGGAGGTCAGTTTGCGTGTTTCCGTCTTGCTGGCCTCGACATCGGGCTGGTTGAAGGCGTTGATGCCGATGAGCGAGCCGGCGACCGCGGTAGCAATTTCCCAACGGAAGAATTCCTGGCCGAGGTGGTAAATATCCGGCAAGACGATGCGAACGACGGGGTTGCCCGCCTTGGCGATGGCGTCGATTGCAGCGGCTTGTTCCTTGTCTGGATCTGACTCCAGCCGCAGATACGCAAAGACGCGGTCGGCGCCGTAAGTGTCCGGTTTGGACAAGCGTTCGCGATCGACGGGAATGATGCCTTTGCCGGATTTTCCGGTGGACTCGGCGATTAGTTGTTCGAGCCAGGCGCCCAGATCGAAGATTCCCGGAGAGGTGACAATCGTCAGTTTGTCGCGGCCCTGATTGGCGGCGGTACCGAGAATCGTTCCCAAGATGACGCCAGGGTTCGTGACAGCGTCCGTATCCACGCCACAAGCTTCGACCATTTTTTGTGTAGTTTTCAGAAGCTTTAAGATGTCAATGCCCATAACGGCGCCAGGCACCATGCCGAAATTGGAAAGCGCCGAATAGCGTCCGCCAATGCTCGGCACGCCCATAAAGACTTTGCGGAACTTGTCCCGTTCGGCGACGCGCTGAAGCTTCGAGCCAGGATCGGTGATGGCGATGAAGCGGCTGCCAACTTCCTTTTCGCCAACCTTCGCTTTCACGCGTTCAAAAAAGTATTGCTTATAGATGTTGGGCTCGAGAGTGCTGCCGGATTTGCTCGAAACAATGCAGACGGTATTCGCGAGATCCACTTTGTCTTCAAGGGATTTGATCTGTGCCGGGTCAGTGGAATCCAGAACATGAAGATCTGGAAAACCAGCGGCCTTGCCGAAAGTCATGCGGAGGACTTCCGGACAAAGGCTGGAACCGCCCATCCCCAGCAACAAGGCGTACTGGAAAGATGCCTTTTTGATGTCGGCGGCGATTTGCTTGAGTTTTTCGACGTCTTCGATCTGCTGTTCAGTAATGTCCAGCCAGCCCAGCCACTTGTCCTCGTCGGCGCCAGTCCACAACGAAGCATCCTTCCGCCAAAGCCGCTGCAATTTGCCGCTCTTCTTCCAATCCTGGAGAGAGGCGTTGACATCACTTCCGAGTTTGTCGGGTAGGGTGTAGGTCTGCCGATTCAAGCTCACGCACTCACCCCTGCACTTTTTCCCGTCGCGTCCAGAAGCTGTTTGAACGCATCGGCGAAGAGTTTGACTCCATCCATCAGAAGCTTGTCCGTCACTTCCTTCATGGAAAGGCCAGCCTTAGAGAGATTTTCCATGGTCCTGCGCGCGGCATCCACGTCTTCGGTCAAGCTAGCGCGTGGTTTGCCGTGGTCGCGGAAGGCGTCGAAGGTCGCTGGAGGTATAGTGTCCACGGTGTCGGCGCCAATCAGTTCTTCCACGTAGATCACGTCACGGTATTTGGGATTTTTCGTGCTCGTGCTGGCCCAGAGGAGGCGCTGTGTTTGCGCGCCCTTTGCGGCGAGGGCCTTCCAGCGTGCGCCGCCGAAAAATTCTTGATATTTCTTGTAGGTAAGCTTGGCATTGGCGATGGCGATTTTGCCGTGCAGACTTTCGAGCAGAGATTTTTGGGCGGGGTCCGCTGCGGTCTTCAGTTTCTCGTCGATTCGGCTGTCAACCAGTGTGTCAATACGGCTGACGAAAAAACTGGCGACGCTAGCGCAATGGCTGATGTCTTGCGCCTTGGTGGCGCGAGCTTCGAGCGCGGCAAGAAAAGCTTCGGCAACTTGCTCGTAAGCTGATTGCGCGAAGAGGAGCGTGATATTGATGTTGAGACCGTCCTCGAGGAGCTGGCGAATGGCGGGAATGCCTTCGGGAGTGGCAGGAACTTTGATCATGACATTGGGGCGGTCGACGGATTTCCAGAGACGGCGGGCTTCGTCGATAGTGCCTTTCGTGTCATTCGCAAGATAAGGAGAGACTTCCAGGCTCACGTAGCCGTCACGGCGTTTAGATTCCGTGTAGACCGGTTTGAAGATGTCGCAGGCGTCTTGAACATCGCGGATGGCGATCTTTTCGAAGAGCCCCTTGGCGTCGAATTTTTTCGCGTCGGACGAGTTAAGAATGTCCGAGTAGACGTTACTCCCGGTAATGGCTTTTTCAAAGATTGCGGGATTCGAGGTCATGCCGCGAAGACCGTCGTCATCGATATATTTCTTCAAGCCGCCGCTTGTAAGTAGATCTCTGCGGATATAGTCCATCCAGGGGGATTGCCCGAAGGCAAGCAGCGCCTTGAGAGGATTGGTGCCTTGCGCCGCGCCGACGCTTGGAACTGTGGTTGTGGTCGTCATATTGATTCTCCTCAGTGTTGGGAACCTATTGAGTATCTATTGTACTCCTTAGAGGTTTGGCCCTGTCGTTCACCTCGACTCCCTTGCCCTTGGCCAATGGCGCCGAGGTTTAGGAGCCCGGGCAGTACTTTGTTTCCAGGGCCTTTACTTTGCCTAGCCGACGCACGTGCCGCTCTTCGTTCGAGAATTTGGCGCCCATGAACGCGCGCACCAGATCCTGGGCGAGGGCGACGCCGACGACGCGCGAACCGAGCACGAGCACGTTGATATTGTCGTGCTCTACCCCTTGATGCGCCGAATAGGTGTCGTGGCACATGCCCGCGCGGATGCCCGGAAGTTTGTTGGCGGCCACGCTGGCGCCGACGCCGCTGCCGCAGATCAGAACGCCGCGTTCGGCTTTGCCATCTAGCACGGCGCGGTCTACGGCTTCGGCGAAATCAGGATAGTCGGACGGGTTTTCGTTGAACGCGCCGACGTCGAGCACTTCGTTGCCCATCGAGCGTAGCAGGTCGCCCATGGCGTTCTTGAGCTGGAAGCCTGCGTGGTCGGAACCAATCACAACTTTCATCGAAGGCTCACTTTCCCAAAACCTCTTTGGCCGCCGCGACCACGTTTTCGACTTCAAAGCCGAATTTCTTGAGCAAAGCCTTGAGCGGAGCGGAGGCGCCAAAAGTGTGCATCCCAATCGCTTTACCCCTGGGTCCGATCCAGCGCTCCCATCCAAATGTCGCGGCCATCTCGACCGAAACGCGGGCTGTGACGCTCGCAGGCAGCACGCTCTCTTGGTACGTTGCATCCTGCGCTTCAAAGAGTTCCCAAGACGGCATGCTGACGACGCGCGCTTTGATCCCTTCGGCTGTCAATCTTTCCCACGCCGAGATGCACAACGAAACCTCGCTGCCTGTGCCCATGAGGATCACATCGGGCTTTCCGCCCGGAGCATCGGCCAAGACATAAGCTCCTTTTGCCACGCCGGAGACCGCGCCGAATTTCGAGCGGTCGAATGTCGGTATGGCCTGGCGCGTAAGCACCAGCGTGGCCGGCCCATGGAAGTGTTGCATGATGACTTTGTAGGCTTCCACGACTTCATTGGCATCGCCCGGGCGCAGGACCAGCATGTTGGGCATCGCACGCAGCGACGCCAGTTGCTCGATGGGCTGATGCGTGGGGCCATCTTCTCCGAGGCCGATGGAATCGTGCGTGAAAATGTAGAGCGCGGGAATTTCCATGAGCGCGCCGAGTCGCATGCTAGGGCGCATGTAGTCGCTAAAATTGAAGAATGTGGCGCTGAAGGCGCGCAGCTTCGAACAAGTCATGCCATTTACGGCCGCGCCCATGGCGTGTTCGCGCACGCCGAAATGCAGATTGCGGCCATGATACTCACTCGGATAGAAATCGCCCGCGCCCTCAAAGGTCAAGTTCGTTTTGTTGGAATGCGCCAGGTCGGCGGAACCGCCGATAAGCCACGGAATATTCTTGGCGAGGACATTCAGCACTTTTCCGGAGGAATCGCGTGTGGCCATGCCCTTGGCATCGGCGGGGAAAGTCGGCAAATCTTTGTCCCAAGCATCGGGCAATTTGCCGGCCTGAATCCTGTTCAGCTGATCGGCAAGCTCCGGAAACTTTGTCTTGTAGTCCGCGAATTTCGTGGCCCATGCCGCGTGCGCTTCCGCTCCGCGCTTGCCGACGCCGTTTTTGAATTGATCATAAACGCCGTCCGGCACAAGAAACTTGGCTTCCTCCGGCCAGCCATAGAATTCCTTGGTCAGCTTGACTTCCGCCTCGCCCAGTGGCTCACCATGCGCGTCGGAAGTATCTTGCTTGTGCGGGGAGCCGTATCCGATGTGGGTATCGACCACGACGAGCGTGGGGCGGTCTTTCGTTTTGAGGAAAGTGTCGTAAGCGTGCGCCAACTTGCTCAGATCATTGGCATCGGCCACTCGGGTCACGTTCCAGCCGTAGCCGAGGAAGCGCGTCATTACATCTTCGCTGAAGGACCAGATGGCTGGCCCGTCCAGCGTTATGTGATTATTGTCGTAAATCCAGCAGAGATTCGAAAGCTGCAGATGGCCCGCGAGGGAAGCGGCTTCCGAAGCCACGCCTTCCATCAGATCACCATCACCGCAAACCGCGTAAACGTTGAAATCGAATAGCTCGAAGCCCGGCTTGTTGTAATTCGCACCGAGCCACTTGCTGGCGATGGCCATGCCCACGCTGTTGCCCGCGCCTTGTCCCAGCGGACCGGTGGTAGTTTCCACTCCCGTGGTGAGATGCGATTCGGGATGGCCCGGAGTCTTGCTGTCCAATTGGCGAAAGTGCTTGAGCTCATCCATCGAGACGGCCAGCTCGTCCAAGATTTTTCCATCTGCGCTGACTTGCTTTGCGCCTGCGAGATGCAACATGGAGTAGAGAAGCATCGAGGCGTGGCCGTTAGAGAGGACAAAGCGGTCGCGATTCGGCCAGATGGGATTCGCGGGATCGTAACGCAAGTATTGCTGCCACAATTCATAGACCACAGGCGCCAAGCCCATCGGAGCGCCGGGATGGCCGGCGTTGGCTTGCTGCACGCCGTCAATGGATAGCGTGCGCATGGTGTTGATGCTCAACAGGTCCATGTCTAACTGACTTTTCGGCTGACTCACATTGGCTCCTGTGGCGGGCAGGAAGGGCTCCCGCGAATCTCCCAAGGGTTTTGATGCACCGCGCTACAGAACGGATGAAGTGATTTTACGTCCAATCGAAAGCAGGCGCTCGATGGCGCGCGGATCCGCTATTTGAGAACTCCCGCGCGACCGCGCCTAATCCTCCTCAGAGGTGGGCGGCCGTCTAGGGAGAGAAATAAAAATTACCGCGCCCTCCAACGCTTGTCAATCAAGTTACAAAGCGTTCACACGGAGCGCCGAACAAGCCCTTGCGTAAGGCCTTCGCCGATGCCTCCGCGCCCGCGTACTTCACTAGCCGCCGCCCCCTCGACATTGAGCGCAGCCTCCATACATGCTACTTTTTTGTATCTGCCCGGCCCGGGTGGCGGAATGGCAGACGCTGAGGACTTAAAATCCTCCGGGGATTTTTCCTCATGTGGGTTCGACTCCCACCCCGGGCACCATTTTCGTTTTTCATTTTCGCCTTTGCGGCGGGGACCCGCGCGTTACATTGACGCCAACATCGGCCAATGCTACGCTCGCCCGGCAGTCTTCGAACCCGCATGCGCGCAGTCGACCTGATCCGCAAAAAACGCGATTCTGGCGAACACTCACGTGAGGAGATTGACTTTCTCATTTCCGGCTATACGAGCGGCGAAATCCCCGACTACCAAATGGCCGCCTGGCTCATGGCTACTTGGATTCGCGGTCTCAATCGCTCCGAGCTCGCTGCGCTCACCGAATCCATGCTCCTTTCGGGCCAAGTCCTCAATCTCTCGCGTCTTCCCGGCAAAAAAGTTGACAAGCATTCCACTGGGGGCGTCGGCGATAAGACTTCTCTCATCCTCGCCCCTCTCGTCGCAGCGGGCGGCCTCACTGTTCCCATGATCAGCGGCCGCGGCCTCGGCCATACCGGCGGCACGCTCGATAAGCTGGAGTCCATTCCTGGTTTCAACGTCAACCTTTCTCTGGAGGAGTTTTTCAGCGTGCTTCGCGAGTGCGGCATGGGCCTCATCGGGCAGACCGCGGAGATCGCTCCCGCCGACAAAAAAATCTACGCACTCCGCGATGCCACGTCGACCGTCGAAAATATTGGCCTCATCTGTGCTTCCATCATGAGTAAAAAGCTGGCAGAGGGAATCGACGCGCTCGTTCTCGACGTCAAAACCGGTTCCGGCGCGTTCATGAAACGCGAAGAAGACGCCGTGCTTCTCGCCGAAATCATGGTGGAAACCGCCGAGCGCATGGGCAAAAGAGCGGTCGCGCTCATCACCGACATGAACCAGCCTCTTGGACGCATGGCCGGCCATTCGAACGAAGTCGCCGAGTGCATCGAGGTTCTCAGTGACAGCGGCCCCGCCGATCTTCGCGAATTGAGCATCGAACTTTCCGCCTGGATGTTTTATCTCGGCGACCGCACCAAATCACTCGACGACGGCCGCCTTCTCGCCGAAACCATGATCGTCAGCGGCGAGGCAAAACAAAAATTCAAGGAAGGCATTTCTCTTCAGGGTGGCGACGAACGCGTCGTCGACGATCCGCAGCTCCTGCCACAGGCCCACTCTCACTCGGATGTTCTCAGCCCTTTGGAAGGCTTCATCACCGCGACAAATTGCGAACAATTTGGCACCGCCCTTGCCATGCTCGGCGGGGGCCGCGAAAAGAAGGAAGACACCATCGACCACGCTGTCGGCCTCGAATTCCACAAACGCATCGGCGACCGTGTAGAAAAAGACGAACCTCTCGCCACAATTCATTACAATAGCGACGCAAAGCTGGCCGAAGCGCGGAGCCTCATCGTCGAGAGCTACCAAATCGGCGAGGCCCCGCCTTCGCAACAGCGCCCACTCATTCGCCGCATTCTTGGGGGCTAGCGCGCCGACAGTTTTGCCGAAACCAGCACGGCAGAAAGAGGACAGCGCATGGGACGTTTTACCGGAGTGCTTGGCCTGCTCGCGATGCTCGGTCTTGCCTATCTCTTTTCCACCGAGCGCAAAGCCATCAAGCTCAAAACTGTTCTCTGGGGTCTCGGCTTGCAACTCTCTTTTGCCGTTTTCGTGCTGCGTGTTGCGGCCGGCCGCGATCTTTTTCAGTGGGCCGGACAGAAAGTTAACTTGCTCCTCGGCTACGCTTTTTACGGTTCCCAGTTCGTCTTCGGTGAACTGGGGTTGCCATCCGCCGCTAATGCTAATTTCGCGGCGTCCCCCGAGCACTTTGTTTTCGCCTTTCAGGTTCTGCCCACGATTATTTTTATCGCCGCTTTTTTCGCCCTGCTCTATCACATCGGCGTCATGCAGATCATTATTCGGGCAGCGGCTTGGGTCATGACGCGCGTGATGGGTGCCAGCGGCGCCGAATCACTAAACGTTGCCGCCAGCATCTTCATGGGCCAGACCGAAGCTCCGCTCACCATCCGACCTTTTTTGAATAAGCTCACAAAATCCGAACTGATGGTCGTGATGACCAGCGGTATGGCCCACGTTTCCGGCGGGATCATGGCCGCCTACATTGCCTTCGGCATCAAAGCCGAGTTTCTGCTCACCGCCGTCATCATGACCGCCCCCGGCACGCTGCTTATGGCCAAAATGCTCGTCCCGGAAACCGAGCAGCCACTCACCGCCGGCCGCGTCGAAATGCCCGAGATGGAAAAAGACACCAATTTTCTCGGCGCAATTTCTCGAGGCACAGTTGATGGTCTTCATCTCGCCCTCAACGTCGGCGCCATGCTTATCTCTTTTATCGCGCTCCTCTTCCTCGTCAACGCCCTCATGGGTGGCGCGCACAACTGGTTTGCCATCCATCCACATCTTCATCTGACTTGGTTTCCCTCCAGCCTTCAGCAAATCTTCGGCTGGGTACTTGCCCCCGTGGCTTGGATCATCGGCATCCCGTGGCACGAATGCATGTCCATGGGTAACCTGCTCGGCACGCGGATGGTCATCAACGAAGTCGTGGCATTCCAGCAGCTCGGCGAACTGATCAAGGCCAGCGCTTTCGATCCGCGCTCTGCCAGAATCGCCACGTTCGCACTTTGCGGTTTCGCAAACTTCAGCTCGATTGGCATCCAAATCGGCGGCATCGGCGCCCTCGCGCCGGATCAGCGCACTCAGTTAGCCAAATTCGGTATCCGCGCCATGCTCGCCGGGACGATGGCCAACCTAATGTCCGCCTCCATCGTCGGCATCCTCTCCTAGTAGCACAGGCACTCCCGCCTGTGCTGCTTCGTGATCACACTTATTTCGACGTTGGATGCGCTGAAACTTCGAGCTCTTAATACGCTAATAAATCGCGTAACATTCAGTTTCAGAAAAGAGCAACGTGGCATCCGGCTTCTTGGTTTTGGCAGACGGAAGATGTTTCGCGATACGCTGGCACTACTACGACCTAACAATGCGGGCCATTGCTGAGCAGCTCAACCACATGCCCAACGCGGAAGCTCTACGCGATTGGTTCGTGTCGTTGCTTCCCGGTCCTAACGACGAGGGAGAGCTCGGTTATGGTGCCTGGTTCCGCACGGTGGACCAGCAAGTCGTTGAAAAATATTTGGACGTTAGGAAATTAACTCCAGAAAACCAGCAGCTATTTCATCAAGCCGCTCTGAGCGCGGGGAAACGAGCGGAACTACCCGAGACTGCGAGCTGGGATTCGTTGTTGGTGCAGTCATTGAGACACCTCAGAGACTTGGTTGAGCGCGCTGACCGAGGCGAGCCACCCCTGAGTCGCTCCGACTGGGTCATAGTGAAGCCTTACATGGGCAAAAGAACCGGACCGGGATGGTGAGTCCGATTGATGCGCCCCGAACATTTGCGTCGCGGGTCCCCGAGCGTGTTGGCCGTGTTCCAAACTCGCGATAGAATCACGGTAATCAAATGCCGCAAAAGAAGGTTTCCCCCAAAACTAAATCGCTCAACGAATTCGAGCGCGCCGAAGCTGCCGCAAATTTCATCTTCTCAAAAACCGATCTTCGACCTCAGATCGCGCTGGTCCTTGGCTCCGGCCTCGGCGCGTTCGCCGATGAATTTGCAGACGCCACGAAAATTCTCTACGCCGAAATCCCACATTTCCCGAAGTCCACCGCCATCGGTCACGCCGGCCAGCTCGCCGTCGGCTCGGTTGAGGGAGTCCCGGTCGCTGGAATGCAGGGCCGTGTCCATCTCTACGAAGGCTACTCTGCCAAAGATGTCGCTTTCCCCATCCGCGTTTTTTCTCGCATGGGTGTGAAAGCCGTGATCCTCACCAATGCCGCCGGCGGCATCAAACACGAATTTGTACAGGGCCAACTCGTGGTAATTAAGGATCACATAAATCTTCAGGGAGCGAATCCCCTTACCGGCCCGAACGACGACCGTTTTGGCCCGCGCTTTCCGGATATGACCGTGGCGTACGACAGAAGATTTCGCGAAATGGCTGTCGGCGTGGGGAACCGCAACCACATTGGCCTTTACGAAGGCGTCTACGCTGCCCTGCCCGGCCCGAGCTACGAGACTCCGGCTGAGATACGATATCTGCGCGCCATCGGTGCTGATCTTGTCGGCATGTCCACGGTCCCGGAAGTCATTGCCGCTCGGCATTGTGGCATGCGAGTGCTAGGAATCTCTTGTGTCACAAACGCCGCAGCGGGCATTCTCGACAAGCGACTCGACCATAAAGAAGTTCTTGAGACTGGCGAGCGCGTGCGCGGACAGTTTATCGCCTTGCTGAAAATGATTGTCCCGCGCATCGCCGCCGAGGTCTCATGAGCACTCGTTCTCTTCTCTGTGATCATGTGCACTCTGCGTTAAAACCCAGCTACCATTTCAACCTCGGCCGCTATCGGTGAAGGGCGGTGCCTTGCCACATGAATTCCTGGCTTCCAGTCCTGGAACGTTTTTTCGTTTCGTGGAGAATTAAAAAATGAGCGAACATGACACACTCGTCGAATCCGCACAACGGGCACGCGAAAATGCCCACGCGCCATTCTCGAATTTTCGCGTTGGCGCCGCGCTGCATGCCACGTCGGGCAGAATTTTCGGCGGCTGCAACGTCGAAAACGCCACGTACGGCTTGACGGTTTGCGCCGAGCGCGTTGCTATTTTCAAAGCCATGAGCGAAGGCGAGCGCAATTTTGATGCCGTTGCCGTCGTCACCGACACCGACACGCTGACACCGCCGTGCGGCGCGTGCCGCCAGTTGATATGGGAATTTTGCGGCGATGTTCCCGTAATTCTGGCAAATTTGAAGGGCAAGACGGAAACACTCCAGATGCGTGATCTATTTCCGAAGCCCTTCGATTCGTCGAATTTGTAGCCGCGGTTTTTCTATCGCGAAGTCTTTGTTTATGAGGCAAGCCCTAATGCGCCGTCTCACAAAAATGGTTAGCTGGTGCCTTTTCCTTGTCCTCCTTAGTGCGGCCAAGGATTCTGCCCAGTCTCCGGCGGAAGAAGCAGTGGGCGTCGATCTGCTCATCACCAATGCAACGCTCGTCACCATGGATGCGGACCGCCGCATCATCGAGCACGGCCAGATTGCCGTGCGCGGCGACTCCATTTACGCCGTGGGCCGCGCTCCGCTCTTCCCCAAAGGCGTCCAGGCCAGGCAAATCATCGACGCCAAAGGCGCGCTCGTTCTTCCCGGCTTTATCAACGGGCACACACACGTTCCCATGACGCTGTTTCGCGGATTGTGTAATGACGTCACGCTTGACGACTGGCTGCACAAGTGCATTTTCCCCGCTGAAGCGAAAAACGTAACCGAGGAGTTTGTTCGCTGGGGAACGCGCCTCGCCGCCGCCGAGCAAATCCGTTCCGGGGTCAGCACTTTCGCCGATATGTACTACTTCGAGGACGCTGTCGCCGCGGAGACCAAGGCCGCTGGAATGCGCGGCGTCCTTGGCGAGACGTTCATCGATTTTCCAGCCCCAGATAATAAAACCCACGCCGCCATGCTCGAGTATACCGAGAAATTCCTGAAGCGCTGGCAAGGCGATCCGTTGATCCACGCCGCGGCGGCACCGCATTCGATTTACACCTGCTCGAAAAAAACGCTCCAAGATGCTGCCGCATTGGCGCGTAAATACCACGCACCGATTTTGATCCATGTCGCTGAAATGAAAAAAGAACTGGACGACAGCCTGAAGCAAAACGGCCTGACGCCCGTGCAATACCTCGATAAAATCGGCGTCCTCGGGCCGGACGTGGTCGCCGCGCACTGCATTTTCGTGGACGCGGACGACCGAACAATCCTCGCAGAGCGCCAGGTCGGCTGCGTCCACAATCCTTCGAGCAATATGATGTTGGCGAGTGGCGTCGCCCCGGTGGTCGAGGAGCGCGTTGCGGGCATTGCCGTCGGCCTGGGCACCGACGGCCCCGCTGGCAGCAACAATGACCTCGACTTAATGGAAGAGATGGATTTGGCCGCGAAGCTGCAAAAAATCACTAGAATGGACCCCCGCGCCCTCGACGCAAAATCCGTCGTCGAGATGGCCACCATTGAAGGCGCGAAAGCAATCCACATGGATAACCAGATTGGCTCTCTCGAAGTCGGCAAAAAAGCCGACATCATTTTGATTTCGCTCAATGAGCCGAACGCCGTTCCCATGTACGCCATTTATTCGCAGCTCGCCTATGCTCTAAAAGGCAGCGATGTGCAAACAGTGGTGATCGGTGGCCGCGTCGTCATGCGAGACAAAAAACTCTTGACCCTGAACGAACCGGAAATTCTCGCCAAAGCCCGTGAATACGGCAAGAAAGTCGAAGCGTCCTTGAAGTAGGGGTTGCTGTTCCGATTATGAAAACCACCTACAACGAGATTGCGGGCCAGAGCGTCGAGCGACTCGCCGCTTTGAGCGATAGCATTTTTGGTGTGGCCATGACTTTGCTCCTTCTGGATCTTCATGTGCCCGCCAAAGTGCTTGTCCACAGCGAAGGTGATTTGCGTCACGCGCTTGTCCTGCTTGCGCCAGACTTCCTTGTCTATCTGATGAGCTTTCTGACGCTCGGCATTTTTTGGGTTGGCCAGCAGACTCAGCTCAACCACCTCGAGCGTTCCGAGCGCCACCTAACCTGGATTCACCTGGCCTTTCTTTTTCTGGTCACGCTCATGCCCTTTTCTACTAGACTTTTGATCGAGTTCATCACTTTCCGCACCGCGTTGCTCTCTTACTGGGCCAATATTGTTCTTCTCGGGGCCATGCTGTATGCCAGTTGGGGCCGTTCAACGCGCGCCTCTCTGATTAAGAGCGACACGCCGCCTGAGATTCCTGCCGCGATTTGTCGCCGCATCTGGATTGCTCAATCGTTTTATGCGTTTGGTGCGCTGCTCTGCCTTTTCCAGACGTATTGGAGTATAGGATTTATTGTTCTTGTGCAGCTAAACTACGCCCTCGCGCCGCGTTTTTGGCGCACAAAACGTAGCGAGGATGCGTAGATGGATCGTGGGAAATATCTGGAGATGCTTGAAGCTGCACTCGAAGAAGCGCGGCAGGGACTAGCCGAAGGTGGCATTCCGATCGGAGCGGCTCTCTTCGATACGCACGGAAAGCTCTTGGGCAGAGGGCACAATCGCAGAGTGCAAGACGGCGATCCGTCGGCGCACGCGGAAACGGACGCATTTCGCAAAGCTGGGCGTCAGCGCACGTACCGGGACAAAATCATGGCGACGACGCTCGCGCCTTGCTGGTACTGCAGCGGACTGATCCGCCAATTTGGGATTGGAACTGTCGTCATCGGTGAATCCGTGAATTTTCGCGGTGGAATCGACTGGCTGCAAGAAAACGGAATCAAAGTCGTTGAGCTTGCGTCTAAGGAATGTGAGCGGATGCTCGCGAAATTCATCGTGGGAAATCCGGCACTGTGGCACGAGGACATTGGGGAAGAGTGAGTGCCTTCTTTAGATTCGCGGCATTCGCGCAGCGGGGAGTAAGTCTTCCATGAACAGAAAAGTCAGAGGGAAAGGCTGGATTTTTCTTGGCGCGGGCTGTCTTGCTGCGGCAACTTTTTTATTCGTTCTTCACGCGAACGCTTCCGCAACCGACGAGATACCTAAACTCGCGGCGCTCATGGACTGGAAGCCAGGGACGGTCGTCGCGGATATCGGCGCGGGCGACGGAAGCTATACCTTCGCCGCCGAGGAACGGGTTGGCGGAACGGGCAAGGTGTATGCGACGGAGATTAGTAAGGAAAAATTGAAGGAGCTGCTAGCGGAAGTCAAAAAGCGGCATTTGCAAAACGTCACCGTGGTTGAGAGCGCGGAATCGGAAACGGATTTGCCGCCCGCGTGCTGCGACGCGATTTTCCTGCGGCGCGTCTACCATCATTTGACGGAGCCTCTCGAATTCGACGCCAGTATTCTTCGTTCACTCAAACCGGGCGGGAAGCTGGCGATCATCGATTTTCCGCCACGCCCGGACCTTCCTCCCGTCGAGGGCGTTCCCGCTAATCGTGGCGGACATGGAATCCCGCAAAAGGTCCTGATCCATGAATTGAGCAAGGCAGGTTTTCGCTTGGAAAAAATAGTGAATGACTGGCCCGCGGACAATTATTGCGTTCTATTTGCGCAAAAATGATCCAGAGGCAGGTGCGTATAGGCGGCCGAGCCAAAAACGGCTCACCTCCGTTGGGCAGTCATCAAGCCGCTTCGTTATACGTGTCGTATTGCGCGGCGATGTCGCGCACTTCCTGAAGGGTCATGTCGCGCAGGATTTTGCCGTCTTCCAGAATGGTTTCAAGCGCATTAGTGCCCAACGCGGAACTGTCTGGATTCGGGGAATCATTGACGACTTCCACCGTAACGAATTCTTTGCCGTTATGAATTAAGTTGAACCGGCCGCCTTTGCTGGCTTTCGATGGATCAGTTTTGGGATTCTTGTAGACGTTGTGCCATTGGCCGCCCCGGTCGATCGCGGAACACTTCAGCGCGAATTTCAACGTATCGCGATTCACTTGCTGGAGCAGCGCGCCGCCCATGCCGTAACTCCAAATATCCTGCGACCAGCCTTTGCGCGTCAGCTGCCCGGTAATATTCTGAATCGTATAGTAGTTCACCCCGTCGCCTTGAATGAATCGGACGCAGGGGACAGTCGTCTTCCAACCTTTTTTGTTCACTTCGTATCCGAAAACTTCCGCGACAATTTTGAAAAGCTCTTCGAGCACGGTCACGGCATCGCCGGAATCCGGCCGAATGACGAGCGTGCCTTTCCGCTGGAGAATCTTGTCTCGAAGCGCCCCGCCCCAAAGATTGCGCACGGCGTTGTAAATGTCGTAGGAGTCGCTGACGCAGGCGACGACGCCTTCGGGGCAATTCTCCAGAATGTTGGCATAAGCTTGAACTTCGTTTTCCTCCCCCCAGGCGGTGATCGTCGAATGCTCCGAAGCGGGGATGGCGTAGCCCGCGCAATTGAGGGGGTCCTTTGCGGTGAGATCCGCCGAATAAAATTGATTGAGAAGTTGGATGGCGGCAATGGTGTCCGTTCCCAGAAAATTAATCAGATGAGCCGCGCCGCCGATGGCGGCGGATTCCTTGGACGAAACACCGCGAAATCCAAAATCGATCAGCTTGAAAGGCAGAAGCGAGGGATCGCCGGTGCGCACCAAAGCTTTGCCGATCACTTGCTTAATAGCGCGGGAAAGCGTCGCGACCGTGATGGGATACCACACTTGCAGTAAAACGGTTTCCGCCCAGTTGGTCAGCCAATAAAATTCCGGATCGGTGTTTTCGATCGTAATGAGCGCGTTGTGGCTTTTTACCACCGTTCCTTCCTTGACCGCGCGGATGCGCAGAGGGAGCCGGCCGCCGTGTTTTGCATGGAGCGATTTGAAGCCCTCGTAATTGAAAGTCTTGGGGTGCCCTCCGTAGTGCGCGTGTGCAAAGCGCCGGGCTTCCTCGATGTCCTCGAGAGTGAAAACCTGCCCCGCGAAATTGGATTTAACGATGTACTGAAGCATGGCCAACATCGTTTCGTCGAACATGCCCCCGCGCGACTCCACATAGGAATAGATGTGGCGAGTGTCCGGCGGGTATTGCCACCAGTGCGTGAGTTTGTAGGAGTCAGTATTCAAAATCGGATTCAAACGCAACGCCTGCATGAGGCTCCTTTGTCCGTATCTCAAACAAAAATTGGTAGTTGCTCAACATAACTAGGATAGCAGAAGCCGCCGACTGGTTCTTGGTGAGGAGTTTTCCCTGACTACCGCTAGTGGAGGCATTCCTGGCCTGCCATCGGAATTTTGTCAAACGGTCCACCGCGATCGCCAAAGCATTACGGGACGATGATGCGCGACGCTTCGCGTTTGAGTTCGGGTGTTTCCGGGAATTGGCTACGCAGGAACTCCAGATTGCGGCGCGCGCGTGGACGGCCATTCGTTCGCAGCAGTCCCATCCGGTAGAGAAACACCAGCAGGGAAAAAACTTCCGAGTCTTTTATCCGCGTCGCACTGGCAAAAGGCGAAGACGCCTCGGGCTCGCCGGCTTTCTGCTTTGCCTCATTTAGAAATTGCGCCAGCGCGGCATAAAGCTCGCGGGGGATCAGGGCCTCTGGCGGCTTTTCATAGTAGATGCCGGAGCTGAGCGTTTTGTAGGTTTCGGCAAGCGCCTGCAAGGCGGCGAGAACGTCAGAATCAGTCGTGTCGGCGTGCGACGCGTGAAATTTTGCGACCGTGAAGGCCAATCCAGAAAGCACATTTTGGTAAGCGTAAATGACGTCCTGCGAAACCTTCACGTCGAGCAGCGGGGTATCTTCAGGAAGCACGCGCTCGTGCTGATCCTCGTAGCGATGTGCGGCGACGAGATACGAGCAGTCCGATGGACAGTCGATCGACACTTCGCGCTCCATGCCGCAGCAGACGGCGCAGATTTTTTCGCCTTTCGCGGGACAAAATCTCTCAGCTTTGCGCTTTTTGCAAATCGGACAAGACACGGCGGCTCCCAGAGACTCACGGACAAACCAGCAGATTACGCCGGGGAGGGTCAAAAGACAAAGCGGCTAAAACAGGAAACTATGGAAAGACAAAACTACGGCGAACCATCGTCTGATCGCCGCTGCGAATCGGAACCGAGTCGGCCGGACGCGGAGGATAATTTGCTCCAGGAATCATTGGCAGCCCGCTTGAACGATCGACGAGCACGATTGTCACAGGCCCGGCACCCTGCACGCGGAGTTTTATATCAAGACCTTCGGCCGGCGGGTTGGCATAGTCCAAACTCCACTGGCCAGGCTCATGCCAGCGCGCCTCGGACGGCTTCCCGAGATCGTGTCCGTTGACGGACGCGCTCAGGACTTGCCCTTGAGTTACGCCTAGGTGGATGGTGCGCGCATGCCTTGGCGTGCTGATGCGCAGATGAATCGTGCGCGTCGCTCCATCCGAAGATTTATCGAGGAGTTCGGCTTGCGGTGGCTTCAGCGGTACGACGGGGGCGTCGTGCTGGAAAAACTCGATCGGGTACCAGACCGGATAAAAATCAGGCAGCTTGCCGCGGCGAGGCGAAGTGCCCACATACTGAGCCGTCCAGGAATCAACGCGCGCCACGGAACTTGTCCAGACCGCTTTGCCCGTATCCGCGTCAAGCGCGTATGCGAGCAAGCTTGGCTTCGGATGCGCCGAGGAGTAGCGCGTAGTTTTTGCGGCGACGACGCACAGAATCAGCGCTGCCACAAGCGCGAGCACTGCGATAAGTTTGCCGCCGGATTCGAGTACGGGATCGAGAAATGGAAACAGCACGAGAAAAAATAAGCCGAACGCGATGCTCAAAAGCGGAGCGCCCATCATGGTAAAGCCGAGCGCCTCATAAAAGCCTTTGAGAAGAGGAACGAAAAGAAGCAGCGCCGGCATACTCAACACACAAAGAACGCAAACATGGAGAATAGAGAGCTTCGCGGAACGAAAAGCGGCCACGCCAGTTGCGAGCAAAGCGGCCAGCAGCGGCCAAACAAAAATGTAGCTCCCGCCTGGCAGCCACTTTGAGGTCACCAGGACGAGGATGAAAACCAAGAACGCCCCGCCAAGAAAAAATGCCGGCGGAGCAATTTTCTTGCGGAAAAGCTTGTCGAGCATCGCAAGCACCGCGGCGAGAAGCGCAAAAAGCCCAAGGGTATAAAGAACGTTCTGATCGAGCGGACCTTCCTGGAGAGCGTGCATATGCAGCCAGCGGACGCCGAGCACAAAACCGATCCCAAGCAAGAACAACAAGAGCAGCACGCCAATCTGCAAGAAGAAACTTGCGACGATGGGGAGTAATCGCGTTTGCCAGGCCCCGTTCGCATAGAAAATCAGCCCAAACAAAAAGACGCCCGAAATAAGCGCGAGCGGCCACAGAATCCGGCTCGAGTAATGTACGAAGACATTTCCGGGAATCGAGAAATACACCGCGTCGCGCTCCCGGAGATGAGCAAGATCCGTGTTGCCGAGGCTGCGCGCAAGCGAGAGCGCATTTTCGCCGTGATGCTGCAGGCTGCCGCGGTCCAGCGATTCCGTGTTGTCGAGCGGCGTGTGATATGCCTCCCAGTGCCCGATGAAAGCGAAGTTGAGCCCCGCCGTGCCTGCCTTCTTGAAGACGGTCATGTCCGTGTCGTTGGGCATGTGCTTGTAAATTTCATAGGTGAGCGAAGACCCGGAAGGATGAGGCGCCGCGTGCGCGAAAAGTTGCACTAGCCGCCCGTTGTTAGCGCTGGTCTCGAACATTTGCGACTCCCCGGCGTTCCCGCGGGCTTCGAAGTTGACGACCACGCGCACGTCTTTCGCCGCCGGATTTTCGGCCTCAAAAGCGGAAGCGCCCAGCAAGCCGTCTTCTTCGCCATCCGTAAACAGAAAAAGGATGTCATTGCGCAAAGGAGGCCCGGCCCGCAGAGCGCGCAATGTTTCAAGCAACGCGCTGATGCCCGCTCCGTCATCCCCCGCACCCGGACCAGCAGGCACGGAGTCGTAGTGCGCGACGAGCGCAACGGCATCCGGCGGGTCGCTCGTTCCTTTCAGGCGCGCAACAATGTTTTCCACCGTGCCGGCAATTTCATAGCGTGCGGTCACGCTCGTCGTCCGCTGAATTTCAGGAGTGAGTCCGAGCGCCGTGAGTTGAGAAACGAGATAGTCGCGCACGCGATCGTGCTCGGCGGAGCCCGTGGGATGGGGCGCCGTTGCGAAAGCGTCAAGATAGGCCAGAGCGCGGTCCGCTGAGAAAACATTTTGCGGGGCACTCGCCGGAAGAGGAGCAGGCGTGCCCTCATGTACTGCGCAAACGGCCGCGACCAGCAAAACGAATACAAGTACGACCCAATCCGCCAAACGTTTTTCCACGGTAAACCGCCTCAAAGAGGACTGGAATGGCGATAGTAGTGCCTCGCGCTTGCGAAGAGCAAGCCAGGATTCCGTTTTAGGCCATGATCACTTTGTTGCGGAATCGCCGGGCGGCGATGAAGAGTAGGAACGTGCCCATGGCGAAGAGCGCCAGCGCGTTCGTCCAAAGATCTTGAATTCCCGCGCCGCGCAAAATGATTCCCCGCGTGATGTTGATGAAATAGCTGGCGGGAACGAGATAGCTGAGCGCGCGAAAGATATAAGGCATGGTTTCGCGCGGGAAAATGTATCCGGAAAAGAAAACGCTGGGAAGAATGGTCAGAAAAGCGAGCTGCATGGCTTCTCCCTGAGAGTTCGCTTTGCTGGAAATCAAAATTCCGAGAGAAAGCGATACAAAGAGGTAGGGTAGGGAGATCAGCGCGAGAAGAATCACACTCCCATGAATGGGAATCAGAAAGACAAAACGCATGGACGTGACAATCAGACACAGCTCAAAAAATCCGATCGCAAAATAAGGGAGCAGCTTGCCGAGCAGCAAACCGAATGGCTGCACCGGAGTTACAAAGAGTTGCTCGAGAGTCCCGCGCTCTTTCTCTCGAACGATAGCGAAAGCGGTCAAAAAGGTGGTCACGTTCAGCAGCAGGATCGCCGTCAGACCGGGAAGAAAGAAATTCGGCGAACGCGAATCGGGGTTGAAAAGAAGCTCGGGCCGCATATCCACGGCAAAGGAAGCGCCTGCCGGCAACGCTCGGCGAAGCGATTCATCGAGGCCGATGGAATTCGTCACGTTGATGGCGATCCCCGCGACCGAGGAATCCGAACCGTCGATCAGCACAAGAACTTGCGCGCTCTGGCCATGAAGCAGGCGGTCTGAGTAATCGACGGGAATCTTGATGCCCACGCGCGCATCCCCGCTCACGATCGCTTCGTTCATGGCCTTGTCGCTTTCGACGTAGCGAATGACGTGGAAGGTGTCCGAGTTCTTCAGCCGGTCAATCAAATCCCGGCTCTGTTGGCGATTGTCCGCGTTGAATACGACCGTGTTGATCTGCCGGATGTTGGTGTCGATGCCAAAGCCCAGCAGCACCATCTGCAGAATAGGTATGATCAGCGAGAAGAATAGCGTCGCAAAATCTCGACGGACGTGCAGCACCTCCTTGTAGAAGACCGCGCCGAAGCCGCGAAACGCGTTAAGCACGAGCCGCCTCCAGTGACGCTTCGTGTTGCGAGGAGAGCTCCACGAACACGTCTTCCAGGCTGGGCGTTAGCGGGCGAATCTCGGAGACGGAAACGTCCTGTTTCGAAAATAGAGCGCCCAGCGCGCTCAAATCGGAGTGTTCCTCCACGAGGGCGTGGATCGAGTCGCCGTAGATGGTGGCGCTGCGAATCACCGGAATCGTCCGCGCTATGCGCAGGGCGCGCGTGGCGTCTGGCGTGACGATTCCGATACGCTTGGTGCCCTGCGGCTGTATCTGGGGAAGCTGCTTGAGAGCCTTGGGCGTGCCGTCCGCGATGATTTTTCCAAAATAAATATAGGCGACGTGGCCGCAGCGCTCCGCTTCGTCCATGTAGTGCGTAGTGACAAAAAAAGTGATGCCGTGGCCCGATAGATCGAAGAGCAAATCCCAAAGTTCACGGCGCGCGACGGGATCGATCCCGGCGGTAGGTTCGTCTAGGAAAAGCAGCTTGGGCTCGTGGAGCAGCGCGCAACCGAGGGCTAGGCGCTGTTTCCAGCCCCCGGAAAGCTTCGCGGAGATGAGATTCAGGTAGGGTCCGAGCCCGTTCAACTCGACAGTTTCATCGATGCGTCTTTTCAAGCGCGCGGAATCAAGCCCATAGATACGTCCGTAGAACTGCAAATTTTCTGCGACCGTCAAGTCGTAATAGAGACTGTAGTTTTGCGACATGTAGCCGATGCGCTCGCGGATGGCTTCGGAGTCGGTACGCACGTCCAAGCCTTCCACATACGCGGAGCCGCTGCTGAGCGGCAAAAGTCCAGTAAGCATCTTGATGACTGTGGTTTTTCCGCTGCCATTGGGCCCGAGAAATCCGAAAATCTCTCCTTTCTCGACGCGAAAGCTCACGTCGTCCACCGCGGTAAATTGGCCGAAGCGCCGTACAAGATGCTCCGCGGAAATGCACGCTTCCGCTGGAATTTGCGGGGGAGTCGTCACGGACTAGCTGCCTGCTTTCAGTGTTACGTCCGCTGCCATGCCCGCGAGAACGCGGCCTTCGGGATCGTTGATGCGAATCTTTACGCCAAACACTTCGTGAACGCGCTCGTTCCGTGTCTCCACGTTGCGCGGCAGAAATTCCGCTTGCTGATTGATCTGCTCGACCACGCCCTCAAATACCTTGTTCGGAAAAGAATCCACCCGCACTTTCGCTTTTTCTCCCAGACGGATGCGTCCGTACTCCGTCTCTGGAATGTAAATTCGGACATAGATTTGATCTTTCTCCAAAAGCGTCGCCACCGGAGTATTCGGCGCAATCAGGTCTCCGGGACGGACATCGAGCACTTCGACGGTCGCCTCCGAGGGAGCCACGACCTGCCTCTCACGAAAACGCGCTTGGTCGTAGGCGTACGCTGCCTTTGCCGCCTCGACGTCTTCCGGTCGGTTCCCACGTTCGTATTTCTCGAGCGTCGCCAGCTTTTCCTCGTAATTTGCCTTGGCCGAGGCGATCTCTTCGGGGCGATATCCGCGCTTCAGCTCGGTGAGCTTGTGCTGGAGGCTTTGCTGTTGCGCGAGGGCCATCTTCCAATCGGCTTCTGCTGTGTCGCGTTGCTGCTTCGAGACCAGGTCCTTTTTAGCCAAGGCATCGTAGCGCTGAAAGTCGAGGCGCGTGCGAACTTCATCAGCCGCCGCTCGCTGCACGTCGGCTTCCGCTGAGTCGACGTCCTCTTTCCGGTAGCCACTCGCGCGCAGCTCATAATCAGCCCTGGCCTGCGCGGCGGCCGCGCGAGCCTCGTCGACGTCCTCTTTGCGATAGCCCCGTTCTGCTTTTTCGGCGGCCGCTCGAGTTTGATCCAGCGAAGCAAGCAATTCTTTGTCATCGAAGACGATCATGATTTGCCCGGGGTGGACAATATCGCCCTCGCTCACGAGGACCTTGTCGATGCGCCCGCCGACCTCCGATCCCACGCGAATGTCGCGCGCTTCGACCGTGCCCGAGCCGTGCAATGAGGTATCGCGATGAAACCAAGTGGCGTAAGCGGCCGTGCCGCCCAGGACGCCGACCGTCAGAATCAGAATCAAAAGGCGCTTGCGAGTCATCGGATCAATCTCCACAAGTAAAAAGCGGGATGCCGGCCATCGAGACTTCAGACGGAGCGTTTTCGGCCGGGGAAACTTCGCCATGGCGCGGAGCCAGGCCGGACCAAAGCACGTTGAATGCGGACTCGATCCGAGCGTGCAGAGTTGCGTCGCCATGCAGCGACCACAACAGCAGAGTCCCGAAAATTGTCTGGCGAAAAACGTGGGCAATCTCGGCTGCCGGCAGGTCGTCCCGGATTTCGCCGCGTTCCTGCCCGAGCCGCACTATCTCCGTATGCAGTGCCTGCACGCGCTTTTGCAGGTCAAGCATGGCTTCGCGGACGGCAGTGGTAGAAAGGTAAGCCTGCAAAAGGGTCCGGATAATACCAGGGTTGCGAATAGGTTCCTGCGTCATGCGTACGCCTAGCGACCGGAGAAACTGAGGCATGGGTTCGCGGTTTCGGCGAGCTTCTTCAATGGCGGTCTGCAGCTTAGCCAATTGCATCTCTCCGAAGGTCAGCAGGATGTGGTCCTTGCTCGGGAAGTAATTGAAAAAGGTACCTTTGCCGACGTCCGCGGCTTCCGTGATGTCCTCTACCGTCGTTTCGTTAAAGCCTTTCCTGGCAAAGAGATCGAGGGCGGAGCGAAACAAGCGCTCGCGGGTTTCAACAGTGCGGCGTTCCCGGCGGCCATGCGGAGTGCTCACTGCTCGCCGGCGGGTGGAAGGTCCCTTTGTAGTCGATTTCTTGACCATAATTCATAGATGACTGTAGGTCAGAAATGTGTTCGTGTCAACACCACTTTTTTTCATTTCCTCAAGAAAGAAGGCCCCGGTTTTTGCCGGGGCCTTCTTTAACCATCTTAATTCGGTTGCCAGTTATTCCTTCAAAGAGTTCGGATCGGAAGTGTTCTTCGGAGATTTGCGGTTAAGATAAGCGATCATTTGCTGGGCTGCCGGTGGCACAGGGACGGCTCCCCGGAAGATAATCGCCTCCGCGCTTATCCTCCTTCCGTACACCCGCTCGTTAGCGTCATTGTCCGGGCGGACCGTTGAGCCCTCCAGCGAGACGCCGGCAAAAAGGCCGCGAGAGCGCGAATAGCTGAGCACTTCGGCTCGCAGGCTCGCATCCGTCGAAGCGTCCGCCGCCCGGCCCTTGGGACCAGCGGCAACCGAAGCGTCTGCTCCGAGCTTTACCTTATTTTTGAGAATCGAGTGCGCGCCCCGCGGATTCATCACCAGTAGCACAAAATCAGTGGCTTGCCCGCCAATTTGGAAACCGATGCTGCCGCCTTCGAGCGCCATCATGGAAGGTGCGCTCCAGGGGCCGGTGTAGTGCTCTCCGGTGCGGCACGTCATTGCGCCGCGGCCATAACTTCCGCCAAATACAAAGGCGGCTTTGAGCACCGACGGGTAAACAATGATGCATTCGGCTTTATCGATCAAATCCTCGGGAATATCATCGGGAATATCCATTACTTCCTTGATAACTGTGCCGCAATTTTCAAGGCGGTCCGCCTCTTTTCTATCGTCTTGAGAAAAAAGCGGCGGGGCGATTATCGCCAGGGCCAAGAGGCAAGAACCAATCTGCTTAATCAAATTTCACCTCGCTGAAATTTACAGGGCTGTTCAATCATAGGTTGCCCGAGGTCTAGGCGCAACCTTCAGTTTGTGAGGGGCCGCTTTCGGTACTTCTAGACTCTTACGTAGATGCGCCTGACAGAAGAAATGTTGCGCAGGCTTTCGACTATACTTTCACCTGCTGTGATTTGCAGACAGAGGAGACATGGGACTGAGGAACAGCCACAAGGCTCACAGATGGCTCATCGCATGGACGCTCGCGGCGGGCCTATCCGCTTCAACGTCCTCCAGCGGCCGCGCGCAATCAAGCGCGGGGCCAGTGCCAGCTTGCTGCGTGGTGAAGCCTGACGCAAAACGTGAAGTGCTTTCCGCCGAGGATGCGGCAGCCGCCGCGAGGTTCGGCGCCCGAGTCGACACTTTGCTGGACGCCGTGCCCGCGAGCAAAGGCGATTGGGGATTATTGATCATCGATGCGAAAACCGGCGAAACTCTCTACGCGAAAAATGCCGACAACTATTTCGTGCCGGCCTCGAACATGAAGTTGTTCACCACCGCTCTGGCGCTCGCCAAACTGGGCCCGGACTATAGATTTCACACCACTCTCGAAACGCACGGCACGATTTCTCCGGACGGCACGCTTTCCGGTGACCTAGTTCTCGTCGGCCGCGGCGATCCCAATCTTTCCAATCGCAAATTTCCATTTGAATTGAAAGAGGAGTTTGACGGCGCGCCCGAGAAAGTGCTCGCCGAACTTGCCGACGCTTTGGTCGCGCGCGGTGTGAAAGAGATTTCTGGCGATGTCATCGGAGACGACAGTTATTTTCTGCGCGAGCGCTATCCCAACGGATGGGAAATCGACGACATTGTATGGGAGTACGGCGCCGCGATTTCCGCAATCGTGGTCGATGACAATACCGTGACCTTGACGCTGACGCCGGGCGAAAAGAAGGGAAGTCCCGTACTGGCGGAGGTCGTACCCGCGACGCCGGATTTCACCGTTCAGAACGACGTGACCACCTCGGCGGCGGAAGTAAAGTCGGATTTAACGCTGACACGTGAGCCGGGCGCAAATCTGGTAGTCGTGCGCGGGACGCTCCCGGCTAGGAGCGCTCCGCGCAAACTCGTTTTGGCAATTCAGGAGCCGGCGTTGCATGCGGCCTCCCTGCTGGCGGGACTGCTGGCCCATAGCGGCGTGAAAATCGATGGAAAAATCCGCGCGGTTCACGTCCCCGACTCGGATCCGTCTCCCCGCGAAGTTCTCGCCGAGCACGTTTCCGTGCCGCTCGGCGATTCCGTGAAGCTCATCAACAAGATCAGTCAGAACCTTCACGCGGAAATGCTCCTGCGCACGGTAGCGCGACAAAGCGGCTTGTGGGCCACCCCGGAAGATTTGCTCAAAATTCCGCAGGATTTCTACGCCGCCGCTGGAATCGCGGCGGACGACGTGATTCAAACGGATGGCTCGGGACTTTCGCGTCACGATCTAGTGACGCCACGAGCTGTCGTCGCACTGCTCAAGTATGCGCAAGAGCAAACCTGGTTTGCGCCGTATTACGCGTCGTTGCCCGTCGCCGGCGTCGATGGATCGCTGCAAGACCGCATGAAAGGCACCTTGGCGGAAGGAAGAATTCACGCGAAGACCGGTTCCGTCGAGCACGTCAGGACGCTCTCCGGCTTCGCGGAATTGCCCGATGGACGGCGTCTCATTTTTTCTTTCCTGGGCAACAATCAGGGCGGAACGAATCACGAAGCAGCTGACGCGTTGAATGCGTTTTGTGTGGCCATGATCGAGGAGTTCAATGAAGCGGCTCCCGCATCCGCCCCTCCGCCCGAGTCCGTAAACCAGAGATGAACCCCCGAGGAGAATTTTCAGCTGGCGAAAACGAAAATGTCTCGAACTGCACAAGACGTACTCGAGTTCGATAAGCTGCGCGGGCTGTTGCGGTTGAGGACGACGTGCGCGCCCGGACGCAGGGCCGTGGATGCCCTCGAGTTTGCAACGGATCGCCCCGCGCTCGAAGCGGCGTTTGCGCTGATTCGCGAAGCTCGCGAATGGCTGCGCGGCGGCGGCGAATTGGGATTTGGCGCGCTGGCCGATCCGCAGGCGTGGCTTGAAAAAATCGAAGGGCCAGGCGTGGTGCTCGAGGCGAAGGAGTTCTTGGGCGTGGCGTCGCTGCTCGAGACGGTGGCGTGGCTGCGCGGACAATTCCGCGAAGAGGCTACGAAATTTCCATTATTGGCGTCGCGAGTGGCTTCGCTCGTGGATTTTCGGGAGACTCTGACGGCGCTCCGGCGCTCCGTGCTGCCGAATGGCGAGATTAGCGATGACGCTTCCCCCGCGCTGCGGCGCATTCGCGCTAGCATCGCGCAGACGCGCGAATCCATCCAGAAAACGCTGAAGCAAATTCTGCGATCGCGCAACGCCGAGGGCGGAGAAGACTACGTCACGCTGCGCAACGAACGATTCGTAATCCCCGTCCGCGCGGAAAGCCGCCGTAGCGTTCCCGGCGTAATGCATGGAGCGAGCGGCACGGGGCAAACCGTTTTCCTCGAGCCCTTCGAGACGGTCGAATCGAACAACCAACTCGTGCAGCTTGCCGAAGACGAAGCGGCGGAAATCATCAGAATTCTGCGCGAACTGACGGAGCGCCTGCAGTTGGTCCGTGGCCCGTTGCTCAACGCGGCAGAGACCATCGCGGAGCTTGACGGCATGTTCGCTCGCGGCCGCTTTGCCCGCGACTTCGACGCCGCAATGCCCGAATTTTCCGATGCCGGTGAATTGCGTTTGGTAGCCGTGCGTCATCCCGTGCTCGAAGACAAGCTGCGCCGGGAAGATCGCGCGGTCGTGCCAATGACGCTGGCACTCGGCGGCGCGGAAAAAGTCTTGGTCATCAGCGGACCGAATACCGGCGGCAAATCGGTGGCCCTGAAAACGACGGGGTTGGCGGCGCTTGCCGCGCAATCCGGCATTCCCGTGGCCGCGCAGCGTGCGGTGCTGCCAATCTTTGACCGCGTGCTGGTGGACATCGGTGACGAGCAATCCATCGCCGCTGACCTTTCGACGTTTTCGGCGCACGTGCTGAACTTAAAGAACATGTTGGAACTGGCAACGCCGCATTCGCTTGCACTCGTGGACGAAATGGGCACAGGCACCGCGCCCGAAGAAGGCGCGGCATTGGCCGTCGCTCTGCTCGATGAATTCCGCGCCAAGAATTGTCTCGTCCTCGCGACGACGCATCACGACAGACTCAAGGCCTACGCTTCGGCGACGCCCGGCGTGGTCAACGCCGCGGTCGAATTTGACGACGTAAATTTGCGCCCGACCTACAGGCTGATGGTCGGCGTGCCCGGCGGCTCCAGCGGAATCGCGATTGCCCAACGTCTGGGCATCGCAGGCTCGATCATCGAGCGG
Source organism: Candidatus Acidiferrum sp. (assembly GCA_049800195.1). GTDB lineage: Bacteria > Acidobacteriota > Terriglobia > Acidiferrales > UBA7541 > Acidiferrum. The sequence continues at coordinate 20,005 of JBARJI010000103.1, read as the reverse complement.
GCGCGATCCTTACTGACGCCGGAATCGCGCGAAGCCGCCGACTTGATCGCCTATTTACACCGCAGCCGCGATGAACTCGACCGCATGCAGCAGCAGATGGCCGCTGAGCGCCACGCGCTCGAAGAAGAACGCAGGAAGCTGCGCACCGAATGGGTCGAGCGCCAGCAAAAGCGCATCGAGGAACTCGAAGCGCAATTCGCCGAAATGCAGAAACGCTTCGACGAAAATGTCGCGCGTGTGATCGAAGCCGTCAAAGAGCGCGAACTACGCGCTCCGCTCGAAAAAACCGCGCGGCGCAAAGGCCAGGAGATTCGCGGGGAAGCCCGAGAAGAGTTGAACGCCGCCGTCGTGCAAACCATCTCAGAATCGCAAGCGGATTTGGGCGCAAGCCATTCCATCCAGGAACCGATTCGCGCGGAGACGCTGCAACCCGGCGCTCGTGTCCGCGTGCGAGGATTCAGCAAGCCGGTCATCTTTCGCCGCTTGGACGGCTCGTCGGCGGAAATCGAAGCCGGCCCGCTGCGCATGAAAGTTGCCATCGACGAAATCACCGGTGTAGAAGGCATGATGCCGGCGCAATCAGCGCCAGCAGCTTCGCGAAATATCACCGTCACGTCGCAGCCCGGCGAGGGGGCAGCCGCAGGCGAAATCAATGTGATTGGCATGCGCGTCGAGGAAGCGACAGAGCGCGTGGACAAATATCTCGACGAAGCCGCGCTCGCCAATCAGACGCGCGTGCGCATCATTCACGGCCACGGCACCGGCGCATTGCGCCGCGGCTTACTCATTTTTCTTAAGCGTCATCCTTTGGTAAAACAAACTCTCCCTGAGTCTGAGGATCGGGGCGGCAATGCCATAACGCTTGTCGATCTGAACATATAGTTCCTCGAGGTGGGCATGAGCAAATCGATCGGAGTCTTTGTCCTCGGGGTTGTTGTTGTTCTCTCTATCATGCTGGCGGTGGCCGTGCCGGTAGGCTACTGCGTTCACGCTACTTTGGGACACGAGGCCTTGAACGCATGGGGCACGTATCTAACCGGCTGCGCTTCACTTATTTTGTCTTGTGCCGCCATAGTTGCAGGATTTTTGGGACTTCGCGACTATCGCTCCAAGGCAACCGCTGAGAAATCCAAGTGGCTTCTCCAGTTGTATGAGAAGCTCTTTGAGGATCCGAAGTACAAAGATGTTCGGCAAAAACTCGACTATGGCGACACGGATGAAATCAAAAGCCTCATCAAAATTGACCAAGAAAACAAGGAATTTACGCCAGCTCAACGCGTTCAGTTCGACGCCTTCACCGATTACCTGAACCTTTTTGAACTGATTGCCCATCTCAAAGAGATTGGGCAGTTGACGTCGGAAGACATCAAAGCGACCTTTGACTATTATTTGAATCTCCTAACCAGGGAAAGGAATCCAGAAATCCGGCAATATCTTGAGAACACCGGGTTCGAGAATCTTGGTAAACTGCTTAAAGAAGAATATGAAAAGCAAGCTCAAAGCTGCCAGACCTGACGGTGCCGCCGCGAGGGGTAAGATTCGCTCGGTTCGACGGTCGAGAGCGCCACAGTATCTGTTCGTCTACGGGACTCTGAAACGCGGCAGCAGGTCTCATGCGCGTCTGAGCAAGGAGAACGGCGCCCGATTCAGGAGTGCTGCCCGCATTCGGGCAGAGCTGTATAGATTGGATGGCGAGGAGTATCCTGGTGCTGTACTTACTTCTGCTCCCAACCGATTTGTCAAAGGGGACCTTTTCGTCTTGGAGAACCCTCAAGAAATACTGCGTGGCTTAGATGAATTTGAGGGTGTTGATGAAGGTCTCTTTCGTCGCCAGCTTGTTGATGTATGGGCCCGGGGGCGGCGAGTCAAAGCCTGGGCCTACCTGTATGCGCGCCCACTGACAAACGCGGCGCTGATTCCTGCTGGGATATATTCCTCTCACTAGTTTAGTTACAATCCTCGATTAAGCCGTGGCGGAAGCCGGATCATTTGCGGAGCGCGTTAAACAGCAGGCGGACATCGTTCGCGTGGTGGGTGAATATGTGCGCCTGAAAAAGACCGGCAAGGATTTTTCCGGGCTTTGCCCGTTTCATCAGGAAAAAACTCCTTCATTCACCGTGTCCCCGCTCAAGCAGATTTTTTATTGTTTCGGGTGCGGCAAAGGCGGCGACGTTTTTAATTTCGTGATGGACATGGAAAAGTCCCCGTTTCCCGAAGCGGTGCGCACCGTCGCCGAGAAATGCGGGATCGCCATTCCACGGCCTCGGGAGCGCTCGCCGGAGGAACGGCAGGAAAATCAGCAACGGGCCGCGCTCGTCGAGATGCACCGCGAAGCGCAGACCTTTTTCACGAAACAAATTTCCGGAACCCTCGAAGGCAAAGCCGCGCGCGCTTATCTCGAGGACCGCGGTCTCGATAACAAAGCGATCGACCGCTTCGGAATTGGCTACGCGCCGAGCGACGGAGATGCCCTCCTGCGTTTCCTCAAGCAAAAATATCCAGAGAAATTGCTCGTCGAGTCCGGTCTGATCTCGCGAGGCGAGCAGGGCGGCCGGTTGTTCGATCGTTTTCGCCGCCGCGTCATGTTTCCAATCGCGAATGACTCCGGGAAAATCGTGGCCTTCGGCGGCCGGGCGCTGGGCGACGACCAGCCCAAATATATGAACTCGCCGGAAACACCGATCTACTCGAAGAGCAATGTGCTTTACCACATGGATCGCGCGAAAGAAGCGCTACGGCGTTCGGATTTCGCCGTGCTCGTCGAAGGCTATATGGACGCCATCGCCGTGGCCCGCGCGGGCATCAGCAACGTAGTCGCCAGCTGCGGGACGAGCCTCGCGGAGCCGCAAATTAAATTGCTGAGCCGCTTTACGAAGCGCGTGATCGTCAACTACGACCCCGATAACGCGGGACAGGCGGCGACGGAGCGGTCCGTGTCGCTGCTGCTCGAACAGGATTTCGAGGTGCGCGTGCTGGCGCTGCCTCCTGTTGGCGACAAGAAAGCCGATCCCGATTTGTTCATCCGCGAAAAGGGTGTCGAGGAATACACCAAGCTGCTGAAAGATTCCCCTCCTTATGTGGACTATTTGATCGCGCGCGCGCGGAAAATGGATTTGACGACCGGAGAAGGGAAGCGGCGCGCGGTGAATTTTCTCCTACCTTACGTCCAAAAAATTCCGAATGGCATTCTTCGCTCCGAATGGGCGACGCGCATCGCGCAGCAACTTCGCCTCGAGGAACCGGTGTTGCGCGCGGCTCTGAGCAAAGCCGCCGCGCAGCGCCACAGCGAACTCAAGATTCAGCCCGAACTGGTGGGCCGCTCGGCAAAGCCCGTCGAGCGGCGGCTGATTCGCATGCTGGCGGAGGCTGAGGGTTTTCGCCGAGAACTGGCGCAACAGCTTCAGGCCGCCCAGCTCCATCAAGGGCTCGAAACCGAAAAAGTCTTTTCGGCGTTGATTGCCGCGAGCCTGGCAGATGAGCCGCTGCAAGCCACGGAGATTGCTACCCAACTTGAAGAGCGCGACCGGCGCATCCTCTTCGAGATTCTTTTCGAGGAAGCCAGCGAGCCCACCTGGGAAGAGGCGGTCAGCTGCGTCGAAGCTCTGCAGCACCGGCAAGCCGAACGCGAGCTAGCGGATGTGCAGCGCAGCATCGAGGCTAACCCTCCCATCTCGGAGATGCGTGGCCTGCTTGAGAAGAAGCAAGATCTGATGCGGCGTCTCGCAGCGGCTAGATAATCGAAACAGCAGCAATGCCGCCAGGGCATCCGATTTGCGGGCAAACCCTCTTTCCATGCACGAGCACGGTTTGGCGTGCCAACGAAGCTCCAGAGACAAGTTCTTCCACAGATTTCCACCGATTAAATGGTTGACGGGGATAGAGTTAAGCGTGTAGCGTAATAGGGTTTTGCGGGTAACGGATTGGCACCTAACTGCATCTATATAGATGTACTTAGAGGCGGGGCGACGTACTCTGAGAGCGAGAAACGGGCGAAGCACGGGTCGAGCGGCAAGCGGGCATCGCGGCACAGCGCAGAGGATCTCACAAAAAGACGAGCGATCTGGTGGGGAGATTTCCCCATAATTCTTTTCGGTGACCGCAGAGGAGTCTGCTGCGCAAGCGTGGCATACTGCCCGCGCCTTTGCAAAAAGTTTCGCCGGCACTTACCGGCATTTTGAGGAATTGCCAGCAAAAGTTTGGAGGAATTCGTGGCAGCAGTGGGTCTTGAAGAAAAATATGATGCGGTGAAGCAGCTCATTGCCGTCGGCAAAGAGCGCGGGTATCTGCTTTACGACGAAGTGAACGATTCGCTTCCGGCAGAGGTGCATTCCTCGGAAGAGATCGACGACCTTCTCACTACCTTCGAGCGGAATGGCATCGAGATTTACGAGGACCAAGCGTCGGCGAAAGCGGCGCGCGCGGTCGAGGTGTCCGCGGAAGCCGGCGATCGCGACGCCATCGTCAAGGACGATGCGCATTCGGACGAAGGCGGCAGCGATCTGGATTTGACGCCTGGCTCTCTCGAAAAAACGAACGATCCCGTGCGCATGTATTTGCGCGAGATGGGCACCGTGCCGCTGCTCACGCGCGAAGGCGAAGTAACCATCGCGAAGCGCATCGAGCGCGGACAACTCGTCGTGATGAAGTCGATCACGCGGTCGCCGATCGTGATCAAGGAATTGATCGCGGTGGGCGAGGATTTGCGCAAGGGCGCGCGGTCCATCAAAGAAATCGTGCAGTTTGACGACGAAGAGCTCACCGAAGAAAAAATCGCGAACAAGACGAAGCAAACGTTGAAGTACATCGACAAGATCGCGAAGCTCTACGACTTGGCGTTAAAGCAAGCCGAAAAACTGGATAACACGGCGAAAGCGAAGAAAAGGGCGTACATCAAAGCGAAGTGGGCCGTGGCTCGTACCCGCGTCGAGATTTCGCTCGAGATACGCGGGATCGATTTCAATCCGTTCGAGAAAAAGCGCCTCATCGACAAGATGCGCGGCACCGTCGAACGCCTGCAATCGCTCGAGCGCGAAGCCGGCCGGCTGGAGCGTCGCGTGGACGCGGCGAAGGGCGACGTTGCCGCCGAAGCGCGCAAGGAATTGCGCACGCGCCGGACAGAGTTGAAGGATATTGAGGACGCCAGCGAAGTCGGACTGACTGAACTGAAACGCACGCTGACGTTTATCCACCGCGGCGAAGCCGAAGCCGAACAGGCAAAGAAGGAATTGATCGAAGCTAACCTCCGCTTGGTCGTTTCAATCGCGAAAAAATATACGAACCGCGGTTTGCAGTTTCTTGACCTGATTCAAGAAGGCAACATCGGCTTGATGAAGGCCGTGGACAAGTTCGAATGGCGCCGCGGCTATAAATTTTCGACCTACGCGACTTGGTGGATTCGCCAGGCCATCACCCGCGCGATTGCCGATCAGGCGCGCACGATTCGTATTCCGGTGCACATGATCGAGACGATCAACAAGCTGGTGCGCACGAGCCGGCAGTTGGTGCAGGAACTGGGACGCGAGCCCACTTCGGAAGAAATCGCCAAGCGCATGGACATTCCGGTGTCCAAGGTCCGCAAGATCTTGAAGATTGCGCAGGAGCCGATTTCCCTCGAGACGCCGATTGGCGAAGAGGAAGATTCGCATCTCGGAGACTTCATCGAGGACAAGGCCGTGGTTTCGCCGTCCGACGCGGTGATCAATTTGAATTTGAAGGAGCAGACGTCTTCCGTGCTGAAGACGCTGACGCCGCGCGAAGAAAAAGTAATCAAGATGCGGTTTGGATTGGATGACGGCAGCGAGCACACGCTCGAGGAAGTCGGACAATCATTCGCCGTTACGCGCGAGCGCATTCGCCAGATCGAAGCGAAAGCCCTGCGCAAGCTGCGCCATCCCTCGCGGTCGCGAAAGTTGCGCGCCTTCCTGGAAGGCCCCTCACGCGATTACTTGTAGAAAAATCGGAAATTTGAAAAACAAAATTCGATACAGAGAAAACGAAACGCCCCGGTTTTTTAGGGGCGTTTTTATTTTGACGTGAAGCCGTCGCGCGGTATTCGAGAAAAGCGCGTGAGTACGCGGATCGACGATGCCATGGCGAAGACAAAGAAACCCGCAAAGACGCAAATGAGCAAGATGGAATCCGACTGCGCTTGCGGATGCAGATTTCGGCCGATGGCGTAGTTGACCGCGGCAGCAGCGACTACGAGAGCAGCGCAGCCGAACCAAGCAAAATTTCGGTTCAGGAATGCCAGCGTTTCCTCCCGGCGTTCCGGCCCCAGCCAATATTCTTTATCGGGGAGATTGATCATGCCCGTGGGCATTTTGGAGAAGATGGCGGGAACTCCGAAGGTCAAAAAGGCGGCAATGGCGACGGCTCCCGCGAAAAATAGGAAGAAGATGGACTTGGGCTGCCAGCCGTTGGCGGCGCCGCCGGCGTCGAAGTGGGATGCAACTATATCCGGCAGTTGCGCGTAGTTCGACCAAAAGTAGATGGCCGCGAAAATCGCTAGGAGAACGAATACCATTTTGGGCAGTCGCGAATCCAAGTGAACCTCTCAGGGCTTTCATCCAGCGTAACCGAAGAAATGAGGTGCTGCGAAGAAATCAGGACGCGGATTCCGAATCAGTTGGGGCCAAGATATCCGTTTCGTGAAGCCATCGCGCGTTCAGCTTAACCGCAGCCGGCGGGTGCGGCGCGAACCGCGAACCCTGCCTACAGTTCCCGCAGAGTGAGGAGCGAGTTTCCGACTGGAGCGCGAAGGGCCGACAAAAGAGTCGATCCAACCGAAATTTCTGGTGCAGCCTTGGGCGTCAAAGAAGCCGTTACGAAGACTCAGCGCATCAGTTGGCGGGCGCGGGAAGCGGAAAGAGTTGCGCCCGTGTATAGAAGCGCCAGCAATGCATAGCCCGCCACGATGCCGGCGTCTTGCGCGATGATTCCGAGAGCAAAACTCATGAAAAGTTGCACGACCGTCGTAAGAATGGCCATGGCGGATTGCGTGCGGCCCATGAAATGGCGCGGGACGATGGCCATGAGCCCGGATTGCGCCGTGACGCCCCCGACGGCGCGGCAAAGCCCGAAAATAACTTGCAACGTAACGGCGCCAGTGAGAAACGCAACGAACGGCGTGGCCATGTGGCCGATAGCGAGCACGGCGCAAGCCGCGACATAGAGAGGCATGCGCAATGAACTGCGAAGCTGGCTGGCAATCAGCCCGCCGGTGATGGCGCCGGTGGCCCAGCCGGCCTCGAGAAACCCCAGGCCGCGCGCGCCCGCGTGCAAGATGTCGTTCGCAAGGGCTACCAGCACGACGTTGGCGCTCACAACGCCGGCCATCATGATCGCGTGAGTGATTCCCAGCGAGCGCACCAGCGGCTGTTTCTTCAGGTAAGCGAATCCCTCCTTGAGATCGGCATACACGGCGAGGGAGAGGCCGGCTTCGGCGACCTCCGGATTTTCGCCCGATTCAAGAGCTTCCGCGGTGGCTTCCGTCGCTTCGGAATATTCGCGCGGATATCTGAGATGGTCGCGCGGGGAGACGTAGCCGCTGCGGGTGCTGTACAGGCAATACGCGGAGACGAAGTAAGTGAGGCCGTCGATGCAAAGAATGCCCGCGATACCGATGCCGTCGTAAAGGAAGCCGACGAAGACGCCGGCGAGCAACATGCCGCTCTGCACGCCAATGAGCACGGCGGCGTTCGCCCCGGTGAATTGGCTCGCGGGAATCACTTCCTGCACCAGCGCATTGACCGTGGCCCAATACATCGCGGAGCCGGTGCCGGTGATCAGCGTCATGGCGTAGAGATGCCAGAGATGGAGATGGCCGCTCCAAGCGATATAAGAAGTGGCAAGGACGAAGAAGCCCCGCGCCAGGTCGAGAGAAAGACCGAGATAGCGCCGGTCAAAGCGGTCGATGAGCACGCCGCCGAGAAAAGGAATGAAGAGGCCGGGCAGCGTGACAACGATCACCTGCAGGCTGACTTTGACCGTGGAATGCGTGGCCGCCATGATGTACCAGCTCACGCCGACGAAGTTCATGCCGCTGCCGAAGAGCGACACAAACATAGCCACGAAGAAATAGCGGAAGCCGCGCTGCGCCCAAATCAGCTTCCAGTCGACGGGAGTTGTTGCAGGCGTTGCCATTCGGCTTTTTAGCTTACTATTGCTATCCTTCCGCCAGATGCGAATCCCCCTCACCCTGTGCCCAAGACACACGAACGGAGTTTCGCGTTTCGAGTTTTGAAATTCGGCACTAAGATGACTGCGTGAGCTCTCTTCTCGATGTACGTGGATTGACGGTGGAGTTGCCTACTCCTGCCGCATGGATCCGTCCGGTGAACGACGTGTCGCTCCATATTGAAGCGGGAGAATCGCTGGGCTTGGTGGGCGAATCGGGCAGCGGGAAGACGATGCTCTCGCTCGCGCTTATTGGGCTGCTGCCTCCAGGGGCTCGAGTCAAAGGCGAGGCGTCTCTTACCTTGGATGGAATCCCCAAGAACCTGACGGTGCAGAGCGAGCGAGAGTGGCGCGACCTTCGTGGTGGCGAGATCGCCATGATCTTTCAGGAGCCGATGACTTCGCTGAATCCGGTAATGCGTGTCGGCAAACAAATCGAAGAAGCGATTCGTGCTCATCAGCCGCAACTGGCAGGTAGTGAAGTAAGACGCAAGACGCTCGATTCCCTGAAACTCGCGGCCGTACCCGAACCCGAAACGCGCGCGGAGCAATTTCCGCACCAGCTTTCTGGCGGGCTGCGGCAACGCGCGATGATTGCGATGGCTTTGGCGGCGGGGCCGCGGCTTCTGATTGCGGATGAGCCCACGACGGCGCTGGATGTGACCGTGCAAAAGCAGATTCTGGATTTGCTCGACCGGCTTCGACGCGAGTTGAAGCTAGGATTGCTTTTTATTACACATGATCTTGGCGTTGTGGCGCAGGTCGCTGACCGCGTGGCCGTGATGTACGCGGGGCGAATCATCGAGGAGGGGCCGGCGCATGAGGTGCTGGCGGCGCCGCGACATCCTTATACGCAGGGCTTGTTGAACGCTTCCCCCACGATCGAACGAGGCAAGCTGCGGCCCATCCCCGGCTCCGTTCCGCAATTGACGGCGCTGCCGCCGGGCTGCTCGTTTGAGCCGCGTTGCTCGGTGCGCCGAGGTGAATGTACGGTTGCCGTCCCCGATCTTCGAGCCGCCGACGCACATCACACGGCGCGGTGCGTGCTGGTGTAATGACCCCTATGGCGAGCGAGCAAACCTCATCTGTGGCCGCGCGTAACGGCGAGATCCTTCTTGAGGCGCGCGAGCTAAGAAAATCCTATCGGCGCGGCGGCGGCACGTTTTCGAGCGAAACGGAGGGGCCACAGTTCACGGCAGTCGATGGAGTGACCCTCGAAGTGCAGCGCGGCGAAACCTTTGCCGTGGTCGGCGAAAGCGGCTGCGGAAAGACGACGCTCGCGCGCATGCTGCTTCGCCTCATCGAGCCGGATTCGGGCGCGCTACAATTTGAAGGGAAGAATCTACTGGCTTTGCGTGGCGCGGAGCTTCGCGCCGCGCGGCGGCAAATGCAGATGGTTTTCCAGGACCCCTTCGCTTCGCTGGACCCCAGAATGCGCGTCGGAGAAATTGTCGCCGAGCCGCTGATGATTCACCATCCGGAGCTGAAAAAAGCGGAGAAACAGGAGCGCACCGCGGCCATGCTGCAACGCGTAGGGCTTGGCGCGGAGACGCTCTGCCGCTATCCGCATGAATTTTCCGGCGGGCAACGCCAGAGGATCGGCATCGCGCGGGCGCTGATTCTGCGGCCAAAGCTGGTGGTTGCCGACGAACCGGTGTCCGCGCTGGATGTTTCCGTGGGGGCGCAGGTGCTGCTTCTGCTTCAGGAGCTGCAAAGCGAGTTCGGCCTCACATACGTTTTCATTTCGCACAGTCTGCCGGTGGTGGCCCAGGTTGCGACCCGAATTGCTGTCATGCGCGCGGGCCAGTTTGTCGAGGTAGGCTCCGCCAAGCAAGTGCTTCAGCGGCCGGCTCATGCGTACACGCGAGAACTATTGGCTGCCGTGCCGCAATTGCCCGCCCATTGAATCGCCAAGTGGTCCCGATGCTCGAAGACCCGTCCTGGCTGGGCGAGCTTGGCTCCCCCCTGGTCCTGACAACTCCCTGACAGAGGCAGCCTGATTAGGCTAGAATCCGCCCGTCGAAATCTTTGGACTGTTCGCCGCGTAATGCCTTAACAGAGATCGTTTTTCAACTTCGTGGTGGAGGATTTTCCGATGGCAACGACAACGGCCGTTCCCCCAGTCGCTCCGGAGCCGCGGCCCCAGATGAGCGCGGTTAGCCGAATGTTCGGCGTGCTATTTTCGCCGCAGAAGACGTTTGAAGATATCGTCAGGAAGCCCAGCTGGCTGATTCCGATTGTCGTGCTGACTATTCTCAGTATTGCGGTGAGCTTCGCGCTGATCCACCGCGTCGACTGGCGGGACTATATCGGCCAGCAGATTGAGAAGAGCCCCCAGGCGGCTCAGCTAACGCCCGAGCAGAAGGAGCAGCGCGTCGAGGTGGGGGTGAAGTTCACGGTGCCGTTCACGTACGCGATTGGCGTGTGCGGTCCGATCCTTGCAGCGCTCTTCTTTGCGCTTGTCTTCTGGGGCGCGTACGCGCTGCTTGGCGGGGCAAGCACCAATTTTTCGACGGCATTCGGCATCACCGCGCACGCGCTGATGACTGGACTGGTGAGCAGCCCGCTGCTGATACTGATTTTGTATTTGAAAGACCCAAGCACGATCGACGTAGAAAATCCCATCGCGTCGAATTTAGCGGCGATTTTGCCGGATGACTCGGCGAAATGGCTGGTGGCGCTCTGCAAGTCGTTCGACGTATTCACCTTCTGGACTTTGATCCTTCTGGCCATTGGGTTTGCGGTGACTAGCCCGAAGAAGCTGAAGGGCGCAAAGCCATACATCATTGCGTTCGGCGTCTGGGCGGTTTTCGTAGTTTTGCGCGTGGGAATCGCGTTCATCTTCTCCTGATACACTCGGAGGGTGAGTTTTTCCTTTGAAGTAGCAAAAACCGATCCGAGCGGGGCGCGGCGCGGCGTTTTGAACACGCCACACGGCGCCGTGCAGACGCCGTTTTTCATGCCTGTGGGCACGCAGGCGTCCGTCAAGGGCTTGCGGAACGAAGCGCTCGAAGAGCTGGGCGCCGAAATCATTCTGGCCAACACCTACCATTTGTATCTGCGGCCGGGACATGAAGCCGTTCGCAAACTCGGCGGCCTGCACAAATTCATGTCCTGGCCGCGGGCAATTCTGACGGACTCCGGCGGCTTTCAAGTATTCAGTCTCTCTGAATTGCGCAAAGTCACGGACGAAGGCGTGCGATTCCGGTCGCACCTGGACGGCTCGGAACATTTGCTCACGCCGGAACGCGCGGCGGAGATTCAGCTCGCGCTGGGCTCGGACATTGCCATGGTGTTGGATGAGTGCATCGAAACGCCGGCGCCACGAGACAAGGCCGAAGCCGCCGTTACGCGCACGACGAAGTGGGCTGACCGCGCGCGAAAATATTTTCTCGAACAAGCGAATCGCAACGGCGAACTAGCGCAATGGCAATTCGGGATCGTGCAGGGAGCCACCTTCGCGGATTTGCGGCGTGCGAGCGCACAACAACTCCTCGCGTTCGAATTTCCTGGATACGCCGTTGGCGGGCTCGCCGTCGGCGAACCGCATGCTCTCACTTGCGAAATGACCGCGGAAGTGACGGCGCTCTTGCCACGCGAACGGCCGCGCTATTTGATGGGTGTTGGAAAACCCGAACAGATCGCGGATTACGTCGCGCTGGGAATCGACATGATGGACTGCGTGCTGCCGACCCGCGCGGCGCGCCACGCGTGTCTCTACACCAGCGAAGGGCGCGTGCTCATCAAGAACGCGCGTTATGCGCAAGATCAGCGTCCGGCCGATCCCAATTGTTCCTGCTCGGTTTGCCGGCGTTATACGCGCGCGTATCTTCGGCATCTTTTTGCAGCCGGAGAGATCACCGCGGCGATTCTGGCCACCCACCACAATGTCCACTTTTACCTTGACTTAATGAGGCAAATCCGCGAGGCTATCGGGTTTGGGAACCTAGCGAATTTCTCTTCTGCGATGCACGCGCGCTATGCTGTAGGCCCGGCCTGATCGTTGGACCGGAATAGCGTCCGAGATTCTTCCTGTGCGGCTCCGGCCTGGCCGGGGTTGACCTGCGCGGCTACACGAGCAGAGAATCCGGCGGGCGGTGAGAGCGGGGCAGTTAAACCCGCCGGGCTGGTTCCATCTTCCGGAACGCTGGGCGGGCGTGGATTTTTCGAAAGGAACGGGGCGCTACTTGACGATGTTCGCGACGCTTTTATTCCAAGCTTCTGGGCCGGCCAGCATTTTGGGCAACCCGCTGGTGATGATGATCGTAGTGATGGCTATTTTTTACGTCATGCTGATCCTGCCGCAGCAGCGGCAGCGCAAGAAGACTCAGGCGATGATCGCCGCGCTCAAATCGGGCGACAAAGTAGTGACCAATAGCGGGATCTACGGCACCATCAATGGCATTGACGGCGATACGGTCATCCTGAAAATCGCCGACCAGGTAAAAATACGCATTGCGCGCTCGGCGATTGCCCAGGTGGAGGCATCGGAAGATGCGAAATAACCCCTCCTGCCGCCGGATCACGCGCTCAACTTCCTGACCATGAACCCTAATCTGAAGTGGAAAGCAGTATTCATCGCTCTCGTCATTGTCGGCTGCATCTACGGCCTCATTGGGCTGCCGACATTTCCGACGTCCGTTGCGCAGTTGAAGGCCAATTTCGGCCAGCAGATAAAGCTCGGGCTGGACCTTCAGGGCGGCACGTACCTGGTCCTGCAGGTGCAAGTAGAAGAAGCCATCGCGCAAGAGACCGACCAGATGGTCGAGCGCGTCACGACGTGGCTGCGCGGCAAAAACATCAGCTACGATGAAGTGCGCCGCGTGGACGACACGCATATCCTGGTGCGCAACGTGGATTCGGCGCGGCTCTCGGAATTTCGCGATTTCGTGGATCAGCAATTTGGAAATATTTGGGATATGTCGCCGACAGCGGGCGATCCCACGGGTTACACGCTGACGATGAGAGCGGGCGCCATCGCGCAGATTAAAGAAACAACGATGACGCAGTCGATGGAAACTATCGAGCGGCGCATCAATGCCCTGGGCTTGACCGAGCCGACGATTCAACTGCGGGGCGGCGCGAACAGCGACGAAATTCTGGTGCAATTGCCCGGCGAAGGGGATCCTTCACGCGCAAAAGCGGTGATTCAGGCGGGTGGACAACTCGAGCTGAGGCTGGTCGAGGATCCCGTCGTTTACACATCGGAGACGGACGCCTTAAGCAAGCACGGAGGCGTCTTGCCGCCGGGCACGGAGCTAGTTCCCGGTCGCGTGGAATCTTCTTCGACTCCTGGTGCGCCTCCCCAAGGGGAAGGTTGGTACATCCTGAGCCGGGCGGCGGTCGTTACGGGCCGGGATTTGCGCAGCGCCGCGGAAAATCGCAGCACGACCAACCCCGGTCAATGGATTGTGGACTTTACGCTCTCCGCCGAGGCCGCGAGCCGCTTTGGACCCTTCACACAGCAAAATATTGGCCGGCAAATGGCCATCGTACTGGATCATCGAGTGTATTCCGCGCCCGTCATCAATGGCCGGATCGATGATTCCGGAATGATCGAGGGCAATTTTAGCCAAGAATCGGCGCATGATCTGGCGATTGTGCTAAGGGCGGGAGCTCTTCCCGCTTCGATTAAGTATATTGCGGAACGCACGGTAGGACCCTCTCTTGGAGCGGATTCGATTCGCCACGGGGTGCAGGCCTCGGTTTTGAGCCTGCTGGTAGTGATGATTTTCATGTTGATCTACTACCGGATCTCCGGAGCCAACGCGGTACTGGCGCTCATCCTGAACTTAGTCATCCTGCTCGCGGCCATGGCCTTTTTCGGGGCGGTGCTTACACTGCCTGGAATTGCCGGCGTCATTCTGACGATCGGCATGGGCGTGGACTCGAACGTACTGGTTTTCGAGCGCATTCGAGAGGAATTGAGGAGCGGGAAGTCCGCGGCTTCCGCCGTCGACGCAGGCTTCGACAAAGCCTTTTTGACGATTATCGATACTCACGTGACGACGGTCGTTTCCGCCTTCTTTCTGTTTCTGTTCGGCACGGGGCCAATCAAGGGATTTGCCATCACCTTGACGATCGGTTTGATTGCCAACATTTTCACGGCTATCTATGTATCGAAGACGATTTTCCACTATCACTTGGCCAAGATGGACCGGCAGAGTGAACTGAGCATCTAGGCCGCATTGTACTAGGACGAATAGGCCTGAAGATTTGAAGAAGCAAACGAAAGAGTGGTAGCTATTTCCAGCGGCGGCTCCCAAGATTTGCAGGGAGCCTGTGGGAACAAATCTGCGAACGCTGGAGTCTAAGGAAGGGAAGCAACGACCGCATGCTCGAGTTATTCAAAACGCCCAACATCGACTGGATGGGCAAAGCCAAGTATTTCTATACCCTTAGCGCTATTTTACTGCTCGCCGGCTGGACTTGTATCTTCCTGAAGGGCGGTCCTGCTGGCGGCGGCATCCCCTACAGCATCGATTTCAAGGGCGGCACGGACGTGGACGTTCGTTTTGCGCAACCTCCCAACATCGACCAGATTCGTAAAGGACTAAGCGAACAGGGCATCCGCAACAGCGAAATTCAAACCATCGGGGATATCACCACATCGCATGCGAACGAGGTGCTCATCTTCGTCGAGCAAAAAGGGCAGGCCGAGGACGCTGGCGAAGCAAGTAAATCGCAAATCCTCAGGGCGCTCAACGCGATCTACGGAGTTGCCAGCTCTTCCAAGCCTGATTTTAACGCCGCCACGCCATCGAGCTTGACGGCGTTCCTGACCCAGCATGATCCACTTCTTCTTTCCACGAACGCGGGCGACCGCTACCAGCAACTTGCCAAAGCTATTTTGGACTATCGCGACACGAACAGTCAGGGAGTGCTCACGAATTTCAACGATCTTTCCCAAGTTCCGGGCGTGACTCCGGCTGTGCTCTCCGCTTTGAAAGATAACTATGCATTAGGAACGTTCGCGATTCGCGGTGCGGATATCGTCGGCCCCAAAGTGGGCAGCGAGCTTCGCCACCAGGCAATCTACGTTACCCTCTATGCTTTGGCAGGCATGCTGGTATATATTGCATTTCGGTTCGAGCTGGTCTATGGGGCGGCTGCGGTCCTGGCGGTGTTTCACGACGTTTTGATCACGCTGGGCTTTTTCTCGCTGCTGCATTTCGAGATATCGCTGACGGTTATCGCGGCGCTGCTCACCCTGGTTGGATATTCGATGAACGATACCATCGTCATTTTCGACCGCATCCGGGAGAACAACCGGTTGATGCGACGACAGCCGTTCACGGACATCGTGAACACGTCGATCAATCAGACGCTTTCGCGGACGATATTGACCAGCGGATTGACTTTCCTCACCGTGCTCGTCCTGTTCCTGATGGGCGGCCAGGTGCTTCGTGCTTTCTCCTTTGCTCTGGTGGTGGGGATTGTGGTAGGAACGTACTCCAGTTTTGGTATTGCTGCACCGTTGGTCGTGGCGTGGAATCATTGGCGCGGCGGCCAGGGTGTTGTGGCAGGCACCGGACCCGCAGCCGGAAACAAACCCCGCGGAAGTGAGGGCGTCCCGGGACGTCTCGCACCCGCTGGGAGGAGGTAGGATCCATGTTTGAAGATATGGTGCTTTCAGGGAAGACGAAGCGGACGAACAAGCCGTGGACAGTGCTGCTGTCGCTGGCGTTGCAAGCCCTGCTCGTCGGCATCCTGATTCTCATTCCGCTGATTTACACGGAAGCGCTGCCGAGAACGATGATGGCGACGATGCTTACCGCTCCGCCCCCACCGCCTCCCCCACCCCCGCCGCCGCCACCTGCGGCGGTTGTACACATCAAGCCGCAAGTGCACTTGATGGATGCGGGCAAGCTATTGCAGCCGAAAGAGATTCCAAAAGACATAAAAATCATTAAGGAAGACGCGCCCGATATGGCTGGGGTACAAGGCGGAGTTCCAGGCGGCGTGCCTGGAGGCTCGATGGGCGGCGTTATTGGCGGAGTGATTGGCGGTATGGGAGGAGCTCCACCCCCGCCGAAGCCGACTGTCACGCGCATCCGGCAGGGCGGTAACGTGACCGCGGCCATGTTGATCAACAGAGTCCAGCCGATGTATCCGCCGCTGGCGCGGCAGACGCGCATTTCGGGGACGGTGCGGCTGCACGCGATCATCGGCAAGACTGGCGCGGTAACACAACTCGAAGTCATTTCGGGGCATCCACTGCTTGTGCAAGCAGCGCTTGATGCGGTGCGGCAGTGGCGCTATCGTCCGACTCTGCTCAACGGCGAGCCGGTCGAAGTAGATACCACGATCGACGTGATTTTCTCTCTGAATGAGTAAGCGGTCCGGCGCGCCGGTCGTGGGACAGGCGTGCTGGTCCGGGCGGCAAGTATAGAAAACTCTCGCGTTGGCTCCGGGGAATCCGGGGCCATCAGAACTAAGGAGCAAAACGAATGGTAGCGACTCTGTTTATGCACGCGGCCCTGTTCCTGCAAAACCAGGCTACATCCTGGGATATCCGGAGCATGTGGTCATCTATGAGCACCCTTCCCAGGATCGTGGTAGCGATCCTGTTCATTCTCTCCATCTATTCTTTCGGCGTGATGATTGACCGCGCGCTGATGTACAGCGCGGCGCGCAAGCAGTCGCGTGTTTTCGTACAGCAAGTTGCGGGAGCGCTGAAGGAAGGCAAGCTGGATGAAGCGATCGCGATCGCTGAGAGGAACAAGAAGAGCCATATCGCCAAGGTCGTGGCGACGGGCCTTTCGGAGTTCCAATCCGCTTCGCAGCAAGTTACAGACGCCGACGTGATCGAAGCGGCCAAGCGCGGCTTGGAACGCTCCGTCGCGATCGTTCACGCGGAAATGAAGCGGGGCCTTTCGGCGCTGGCGACTATTGGGTCGACGGCTCCCTTCGTCGGCCTGTTCGGCACGGTCGTCGGTATCTTGAACGCGTTCAAAGGCATTGAAACCAGCCACGCCACCGGCTTGTCCGCGGTCGCCGGCGGTATCGCAGAAGCTCTCGTCACCACGGCTCTCGGTCTTCTCGTGGCCGTCCCTGCGGTGTGGGCGTACAACTACTTCACGAACAAGGTCGAGGCTTTCGACGTGGAAATGGACAACTCCTCGATGGAGTTGATCAACTACTTCATTTTGCGTCGCGGCGCGAAGAAATAAGGTAACCCATGGGGTACAAGCCAAAAGTAGGAAGTCAGATGTCGACGCCGAACGTCATCCCCATGGCGGACATCATGCTCGTCCTGTTGATCATCTTCATGGTGGTCACGCCGATGTTGCAGAAGACCTTGCCCGTGGATATGGCCAGGGTCAACAACGCGCGCGAGATGCAGGATGCGGACAAGGATGACGCGATTATCGTGGCGATCACTCGAGACGGAACGATCTACCTCAAGAACACGAAGATCACCAAGGATGACATCACGGGGCAGATCAAGGACTTGATTGCCAACCGTCTCGATAAGACCGTGTACGTAAAGAGCGACGCGAGGGCCAAGTATGGAGACGTCGTAGCGGTAGTGGACGAAATCCGCTCCGCAGGCGTCGATCAGCTGGGCCTCTTGACGGAAGAGAATCAAGAACGCAGGGCTCCGCCTCCGCCGCCGACTACTACTACTCCATCGGCGGATTGAAGCCGTTGGCGAGGCGCGTGGCTGGCGCGGGTGGAGCATTTACACCATTCGTTTGCTAAGGCAATGCGGCCAAGCCGGATCCCACCCGGCTTGGCTTGATGGCCTGCAAGGTTCGCGAAAAGCAGGCTGACAGGAGAAATTCCATGGCAATGACTGTTGGAGAAAATAAAGGCGGTGCAATGGCGGAAATGAACGTCGTTCCGCTCATCGACATCTTGCTGGTGCTGCTCATCATCTTCATGGTCATCACTCCGCTCACTCCTCACGGTTTGGACGCGCTTGTGCCACAACCCAATCCAAATAAGCAAGAGAATCAGGATCTGGAGAATAAGACCGTGGTGGTGCAGGTGCTTACGAACGATAAGCTGAAGATCAACAACGAGGATACGACCTGGGATGGCCTAGGTCCGCGGTTGGAAACGATCTTTAAGGAGCGCGCCGAGAAGATCGCCTTCGTCAAGGGCGACAACGACGTGTTGTTCATGGAAGTGGCGCGTGCGATTGATATCATGCGGGGCGCCGGCATCGACAAAGTCGGCTTGATCACGGCCAAGCTCGAGGCCGGTCAGTAAGCAGTAAGGTTTTTCGCGGCGGTCGCTCTTGGCCGGCGCAGGGTGTGAGAGTCCTCCTCGCGGGGAAATTGAGTGTGTGCGAGGTGGCTCATGGGAATTCTGCTGCGTGGTGAAAAGCTCGGAACGATCGCGGAAATGAACGTGGTTCCGCTGATCGACATTCTGCTGGTGCTTTTGGTCATCTTTATGATGATTCCACCGCCGGCGCAGGTTGGACTTCCGGTGGATTTGCCTCAGCAGGAGGATGGCAGGTTGCCAGCGCCGCCGGATTTGATTGTGGTGCAAGTGCTCGGCGACGGGACAGTATGCATCAACCGAGACCCGGTGAAGTGGCCAGATCTCCAGGGCCGGCTCGAGGAGCTCTTCAAGATGCGGGCGAGCCGAGCAGCTTTTGTGAGTGGAGACAGCGCCCTCGATTTCGGCGTCATCGCGAGGGCAATTGATGTGATGCGTGCTTCGGGGATTGTCTCGGCGGGCCTGATGACGCAGGAACTCGAAAATTCGCACTAGATAGTGTACGATTTGCCCCTCGCAGGGCGGATGTCAATCCTAGCAGGGATGGATGCCTTCGATGACTGATGCATCAGATCGTATTGCTCGCCGGGCGGCTTCGCTGGCAGCGTTGTTAATCCTCGTGTTCGCAGTCTCGGGCTGCAACAAGCTCAAGGCTCGCGATCTTTTGAACAAGGGCGTGGTGGCCTTCAAGGCTGGGCAATCGGATGCCGCCATCGAGGATTTCAAGCGCGCTTCCGAGCTTGATCCGAACTTGATGACGGCGCGGCTGTATTTGGCCACCGCGTACGCGAGTTTATACATCCCGGGCGCCCCGTCCGACGAAAACAAGTCCCACGGCGAGCAAGCCATCAACGAATTCCAGGACATCCTGCAAATTGATCCGAACAATTTAAGCGCCATCGACGGCATCGGATCGCTGCTCTTCCAGATGGCCGGTACGCCGCCGATCAATGAAAAAGGATTCGAGGATTCGAAGACCTATCATGAGCGGCATATTCAGATCAAACCGGATGATCCTGAGCCGTACTATTGGATGGGCGTGATTGACTGGACGCTGGCATGGCGCGGGAACGGCGAAATGCGCCTGGACTACAACAAGAACAATATCCGGAAGCAGGTGAAGGATACGGACCCGCTTCCTGCTGCTG
Source organism: Candidatus Acidiferrum sp. (assembly GCA_049800195.1). GTDB lineage: Bacteria > Acidobacteriota > Terriglobia > Acidiferrales > UBA7541 > Acidiferrum. The sequence goes on along the minus strand of JBARJI010000103.1, from coordinate 449 downwards.
TGCGTACGGAATACGCGGCCAAGTATGGCCCTCTGGTGGATGAGGGAATCGCGGACCTGCAAAAGGCGATCGCCATCCGGCCAGACTATGACGATGCCATGGCGTACCTCAGCCTTCTCTACCGCCGCAAGGCGGACATGGTGGAAAGCGCGGATGAACGAGCGTCCCTGGAAAAACAAGCCGACGACCTGCTCGACAAGATCAAGGAGATCAAGCAGAAACGATTGGAGCAACAGCAACAAGCATCCTAAAGCGGATCGTCAATTCGGCAGTAGTAAATCGATTTTCTAGAGAAAGGACGCCCACTAGGGCGTCCTTTCTGTTTTTGGTGTGCCGAGCATGTTCGACAGCTAGGAGGTGCAAGTCCTCTTCACAACGTGATGGACGTGAAGTGATAGCGAAGCGCAAGGGTGAAATAACACTCGCCGCGAGGCGGGGCCTGAAAGAAG
>JBARJI010000102.1:0-120796 GCA_049800195.1 Candidatus Acidiferrum sp. | reverse complement strand
CTTCTGAAGCCACCTCCCGTCATCCACCCTAAACCCAACAAAATCAACACTTACAGCGACACCCGTAACCATATGAATCTAAATTGCTTATTTCCCCCGTAAGTCCTTTATCTGCAACGCTTACAAAGGCAATAACTTATTTGACTCATCCAATGGAGAAAGGCAGAATGAGAAGAGTTGTAGCGATGACCTTTGGCGGGGGTGCACAATGATTCCCGCCGAACAAATCGCCGGGGTGCTGAATCCTCGCCCTCGCGGAAAGAGATACATGGCGCTCTTCAGATTCTTTTGCGATGAAAGCTACGATTCTGACCCGAACAAGGGCCATCGCAATGTAAGGAGCAAAGCGAAAACGGTCTATGTCCCGAAGACGTACGTTGTCGCTGGATTTTTGGCAAACGAGTTTGTATGGGGCAAGATAGAAAAACCGTGGCTTGAAAAAAACAAGGAGTACGGGGTTTCACGGTTTCACGCAGCCTATGTGAATGCGCGCGATGGCGAATTTGCCGGATGGTCAAAGCCGCACAGAGATTCTTATGTGCTCTCGCTGCTTGGGATGCTCCAAGAACAGGGGCGGTATCTACATGCCATCAGCGTAGGTATGTACCCTAAGGATTACGAAAAAATCATCAATCCTCACGGCAGAAGACTCTTCGGGACTCCCTATATCGCGTGTTTCAAGACTTGCGTGGTGTTGATCGCGCACGAAATGGAGCTAGTGGGATTACCACGTGAAGATAAATTCGCTGTGATTTTTGACCGAAACGAATTTGAATCAGACGCTGTTAAAATATTTTACGCTTTGAAGGACAATCCTGCTTTCCCTCTTCGCCATAGATTGGCAACCTGCGCCCCTGGAGGATGGGAAGAGTTCGTCCCTCTGCAATGTGCCGACATGATCGCGTACGACACCCACCGATTATTGGAAGACAAGAATGTCGGAATGGAGCGAACCCGTAAATCGCTTGAGTCTCTGTACAGCAAAAATGGGTTCATGGGGTTTTACTTTGAGCAGGACTTGCTCCGCAGTTTTAAGGAGCCACTGGAGAATGCGAAAGGTGTGGATAACGGATTTATAGTGACGCCGCGACCGTTGTGTAATTTGGAGCAATACGAAACATTCAGAAAGGCATTTGAATTGCCATAGCAGAGAATCGAATGCTGCAATTTCTTGGTAGTGAGGATGTTTGGCGAACACTGCGTGCTATCTCGCGTAGCCATGAGAGTCCGCTTTACGTCGCAGTGCCCTACATGGGCGATGACTGCGGCAAGTTGTTATCTCTCAAACGGGGCGATGTTCTGGTTGTCGCTCTGACGGAGGCCAATTCCCGCAACGGCTCTGTCTGTCCCGACGAAATCGCGCGATTGCAGAAAAAAGGAGTGGCGGTCTTTCTTTCTTCCTACCTCCATGCAAAGGTCTTGCTGTGCGGCAACAAGGCTGTCGTGGGCTCTGCAAATCTCTCCAAGACTTCCGCCGCGCATTTAGATGAGGCAGCAATTGCTACCACGGATGCGCTCGCAATCAGACAAATTCGGGAATGGTTCCGGGAACGAATGGCGGAGCCAATTACCCCTAAGTGGTTGAGCATTTGCTCCAAGGTCTATCATCCGCCGAAAGGCGGAATCCGAGGAAAAGCCAAGCGAACGTTGAGCGAGCGAGCTGGTCAGAGCGTCTGGATTCTGAGCCTGCATCGGACCGTTTTTCCGAAAGACGAAGCGAAAGTCGAAGAACGCGGAGCATCGCAAGCAAAACGGGAACTCTCAGATGTGTCACGATTCAAGATAGATTCTGTCCGCTGGACTGGCACTCCTGCTTTCCTCGACCGTATGCGCAAGGGCGATACGGTCATTCAGATCATGCAAAATGCAGACTCACACTATACCGAAGAGGCCGCTCGCCTAGTCGGAAAGCGAAATACTCAGTCCCGACGCGGAACTCCCGTCACCTACCTCTATTTGGAGTGCAACCGTCGCCCGAAGCGTATTCCGTGGGCAGTCTTCAAGAAATATTGCCGATCAATCAATCTGAAACTGGCGCGAAATACTGGCGGTCGAGAACTCACAAGGTCCGCTCAGGCTGCAAAGGTTGTAGCATTTGTTTCGCGGAGAGCTCAGCTATGACCTTTGAGCGCAAAATCGTGGTCGGACTAGATGATATAAAGGCGATCACATTCGAGTGTGCGAAATGCAAGACTCGAACGACAGTCCCAGCGGATTCCCTGCGCGGAGTTCCCACCGAATGCAATTCTTGTAATTCTATTTGGCTCGTGAAGAATATACCGGCTTACGTTTCTACAAGCGTACCGGCGGAGATGGCCCTTATGCACGCTATTGGCCGGATGAGGATTTTGATTCAAGAGGGTAAGGAAACGTTCAGAATACTTTTGGAGTTTGATGAGCCAAAACCATGAAAACTAACACTGAAACGCCATCTGAGTTTCAGAAGTTCGATGCCACAGTCGGGAAGCTTCTCTCCGTTTCTCACAAGGAATTGCAGAAGCGGGAAAAGAAGTATCAGCGGCAACGCGCGAGGCTCAAGAAGAAAAAAGCGGGCTAAGTCTTAGCCCGCTTTCCCCGGTCTTGGCGTTTGCATTCTCGGTTAGTTAGGGCACGTTTCTACGTTCGGAGTTTTGCCAGTGAGCTTATTCCAAGTGAGACGCTTGCCGACGATCTGCGAGACAACCATGCTGAATCTGTCGCCGTCTCCGATGAATTGGTCCTTGGTGGCGCGATTGTTGTAGCGGAACACTTGTTCGTCGAGGTAGCGGAAAAGATGGAACGGTTCGGTACTGATGTAGGTCCCTTTGAGTCCGCGCTTGAGGAGACTCCAAAAGTTTTCGAGACCGTTGGTGTGGACCTGACCGTGAACGTAGCGCTCGGCGTGGTCAATAACTTGGTGGACAAAATCCTTGTTCAATCCCTGATAGGAGAGCAGCGCATCGGAGTGGACCGCACTGCCAGCCGCGACGTGCTTTCTAATTTCACCTTGGACCGCGTGCTTGCGCCGATTCGGAATTACCGATGCGCGGACCTTGCCGCCGCGTTCCAAGATTCCCATGACCGGAGTTTTATCTTTGGTTCCGGTTTCAGTGATGCGGACCCGGCGCTTGTCCTTGTGCATGAAGCGGGCCGCACCACCGATGAAGGTTTCGTCTACTTCGACTTCGCCGCTGACTTTTCCGAAGGATTCATCCTGCAAGGCGAGCCGGATGCGGTGGAGCATGAACCATGCCGACTTCTGGGTGACTTGGAGAGCGCGTCCCACTTCGTAGGAACTGATTCCATTCTTGCAGTTAGTGAGCATCCAAGTTGCCGCGAGCCATTTGTCGAGACCGATGGGAGAATCCTCGAAGAGGGTGCCCACCTTGACGGAGAACTGGCGCTTAAGATGGTGAGTGGAGCACTGCCAGATACGGCGCGAAGCACTGAAAGAGACCTTCTCGGAGCCGCAAGTGGGGCAGGTGATACCCTTGGGCCAGCGCCGCGCCACAAGGTAATTAAGACAGTTATCTGGATTCGAGAAGTACAGGATTGCTTCTTGCAGGCTCTTTGGTTCGCTCATGGTGTTGCTCTCCATGAGTCAAATAGTACGCTAAAATCGTGGATGAGTCAAGTAAATTATTGCCCTTACAAAAAACCAGGGGAGGGGCATCCAAGCCCATCCGAACTCGAAAACACATTACGACGAACCCAGCTAGGAGGGAGTTCCAGGCGCAAGAGACCACCCACAAATCGCGACTCGCCAACCACCAGTCACTCACAAGGTGACATCGCCTGGCGTAGCGAACCGTGCCCAGATTCTGCCCTCGCCCATGGTGTCATGTATACTCTGCGATGCGTTCAGCGCGCACAAATTCATGATCCCGTTCCTCCACCTCGGCCCAGTCTCCATCCCCACATTCGGTCTGATGGTCGCCATCGCGATGCTCGTATCCGCCTACATTCTGCAAGCCGATTTCGATCGCCGCAGATCGCAGCTTAAAAGCATCTCCGCCAAAAACGAAAAAGACGAAGGCTTCCTCATTATCGGAATCGCCGGCCTCGCCGGTTTGATCGGCGCCAGGCTTTACCACGTTCTCGAAAGTCCGCACGACTTCTTCGCGAATCCCTGGCCACAGCTCGTCAGCCGCTACGGTTTCGCGTGGTTTGGCGGATTTCTCGGCGGACTTATCGCCCTGATTCTTCTCGCGCGCAGGTCCAAAATTCCACTGCTCGAATTTCTGGATATTTGTTCGCCTGCGGCCTGCGTCGGCTACGGCATCGGACGCATCGGTTGCCTGCTCTCCGGCGATGGCGACTACGGCATTCCTACCAAACTTCCTTGGGGCATGAGTTTCCCCAACGGCCTTGTCCCCACGACAGAAACCTGCGTGCAACAAGGCTGGCCGGCGAACTGCCGCGTGCAACCCACGCCCCTCTACGAATTTTTCATCTGGCTCGCCATCGCCGCATTTCTCTGGCACATGGGCACGAAGGCGCTCAAGGGTCCCAAAGCCAAAGGCGAAATTTTTTGCAATTACCTGATTCTCACGGGCCTCGCACGTTTCCTCATCGAATTTATTCGCATCAATCCGCGTTCGTTTTTCGGCATGTCCAATGCCCAGGCCGCCAGCCTGCTCTCGATTCTTCTTGGCGCGGTGTTACTTTGGCGTATTAAAAGCCAATTTCACGGCCTCAAAAAAGAGCACCGCATAGTCGAGCACATCACTGCGCGCGGAGACGTTCTCCAGCCGGAATATCATCGCCCCACGCCGGAATGCCCGCATCCCGAGCGCTGGCACATGTACGACTCCATGAGCGCCGAAGTGGAAGTCCTCGATTTTCTGAAAGCGATGGTCGCCACGCTGAAGCCGGAGCTCATCGTCGAGACCGGCACATTCTCCGGCCTGAGCACGCTGCGTTTCGCGGAAGCGCTCAAGGCCAACGGCTTCGGCCGCGTCATCACTTGCGAGTACGACGCCAAAGTTTTTGCCGCCGCGCAAAAGCGTTTCGCAACTTCCGGCCTCGCCGCGTGGATCGACGCGCGCAACGAATCGAGCCTCGATATGAAAGTCGAAGGCCGCATCGATCTACTTTTCTGCGATAGCGACGCGCCTCTTCGCGAACAGGAAGTGCGCAAATTTCTGCCGCAGATGAACCCGCACGGACTCATCCTTATGCACGATGCGAGCTCCCTGATGAAAACGGTTCGCGAAGCCGCGCTCAAGCTCGAAGCCGAAGGCCTTCTCTCCGTGCTTCTTTTGCCCACTCCGCGCGGCTTAGTCATGGCGCAAAAGCGCGAAGGAAGAACTTAGCGAAGCGGTGGCGCAGACTTCAGTCCGTGCCTATTGAAGGTCGAAGTCAGCGAGCGCGCAAGCCGCAAGCGTCATCAGGTGAATTCAGAAGGACTGAGTCGGGAATCAGAGCATCTGCCGCAGAACATATTGCAAGATGCCGCCGTGATGGTAGTAGAGGACTTCTTCCGGCGTATCGACGCGCGCGATGGCGGTGAACGTCTTCGCCGAGCCGTCATCGGATTCCGCACGCACGGTGATTGCTTTTTTCGGCGAGAGCGAGGCGACACCGGTGATTTCGTAGGCTTCTTGCCCGGTCAATCCAAGCGTTTCGCGGTTTTCGCCGGCCTTGAATTCCAGCGGCAGCACGCCCATGCCGACCAAATTGCTGCGATGGATGCGCTCGTAACTTTCCGCGATCACGGCGCGCACACCGAGCAACCGCGTCCCTTTCGCCGCCCAATCGCGCGACGATCCGGACCCATATTCTTTTCCGGCAATCACGACCAGCGGCACGCCCGCTTCGCGATATTTCACGGCGGCATCGTAGATCGTCATCTTCTCGTCGCCCGGAAGGTAGTGCGTCCAGCAGCCCTCCGTTCCGGGTGCAAGCTGATTGCGCAGCCGGATATTCGCGAACGTGCCGCGCATCATCACTTCATGATTGCCGCGCCGCGCTCCGTAGGAATTGAATTCGTGAGGCTTCACGCCGTTCGCGATCAAATATTTTCCCGCGGGCGAATCGATCGCAATCGATCCCGCCGGCGAAATGTGATCCGTCGTCACGCTGTCGCCAAGAACGGCCAGAACCCGGGCGCCGTGAATATCCGCAAGCGCCGGCGGCGTCTTTGGCATGTTCTCGAAAAACGGCGGCTGCTTGATGTACGTGGACTTCGCATCCCATTGGTACAAATCGCCTTCAGGAACAGGCATGGACCTCCAATGCGCATCGCCGTTGAAAACGTCGCCGTATTCCTTGCTGTACATTTCGGTCGTTACGGATTCGCGCACCGTTTTTTCAATCTCCTGCGGCGTCGGCCAAATCTCCCGCAGATAAACCGGCTTCCCCGCGGAGTCCGTGCCGAGAGATTCCGTCGTCAAATCCATGTCCATGCGCCCGGCGAGCGCATAGGCCACGACGAGCGGCGGCGAAGCCAGATAATTCGCCCGCACCAGCGGATGAATGCGGCCTTCAAAATTCCGGTTTCCGCTGAGCACCGCAACCGCAACCAGATTGTTGTCCTTGATCGCCGCGCCAATCGCTTCCGGCAGCGGCCCGCTGTTTCCGATGCAGGTCGTGCAGCCATATCCGACTAGGTGAAATTTCAGTTTTTCGAGATAGCTCATCAATCCCGAAGCCGCCAGATAATCGCTCACCACTTTCGAGCCCGGCGCGAAACTCGTTTTGACCCACGGCTTTACGTGCAACCCGCGCTCGACCGCTTTTTTCGCGAGCAAGCCCGCTCCCAGCATGAGCGAGGGGTTGGATGTGTTCGTGCAGCTCGTGATCGCCGCGATGACCACCGCGCCGCTCGAAAGGTCGAACGAATCGCCGTTATTCCGCACGGCAAAATGTTTCTCCGGCGCGCCATCCATCACTTTTCGGAAGGACTCTTTCGCATTCCGCAACGCAACCCGGTCTTGCGGCCGCTTGGGTCCCGCAACCGTCGGCTCGACGCTATCGAGATCCAGTTCCAGCTTGTCGCTGAAAATCGGATCCGCCATGTCATCGGTGCGAAAGAGCATCTGCTCCTTGCAATACGCTTCGACCAGAGCGATCTGCTCGGGGCCCCGCGCGGTGAATTGCAGATAGGCCAGCGTTTCCGCGTCCACCGGAAAAAATCCCATCGTCGCGCCATATTCCGGCGCCATGTTGGCGATCGTCGCGCGATCGGGAATACTCAAGCTGGAAAGGCCGGTGCCGCAAAACTCGACGAATTTTCCGACCACGCCTTTCTTGCGCAGCATTTCCGTCACGGTGAGCACCAGGTCCGTCGCGGTGGCTCCCTCGCGAAGTTTCCCGTGCAAGCGGAAACCAACGACGTCCGGAATCAGCATCGAGGACGGCTGGCCCAGCATGGCCGCTTCCGCTTCGATGCCGCCCACGCCCCAGCCGAAGACGCCGAGCGCATTCACCATGGTCGTATGCGAATCCGTGCCTACAACGGAATCTGGATAGGCCTCGACCCGGTTGCCCGAAGGCATCGCGCACACCACGCGCGCGAGATATTCGAGATTAACCTGGTGGCAGATGCCGGTATCCGGCGGCACAACCTTGAAATTCTGAAACGCGGTCTGTCCCCACCGCAAGAAGGCGTACCGTTCGATGTTGCGCTGAAATTCCAGCTCGGCGTTCAAATCGAAAGAGTTCGCGGCGCCGAAGCTGTCCACTTGCACGGAATGGTCGATCACGAGTTCCGCGGGGAAAAGCGGATTGATCAAGCGGGGATTGCCGCCCATGCGTTTGATGGCTTCGCGCATGGTGGCCAAATCGACGACCGCGGGCACGCCCGTAAAATCCTGCAACAGCACGCGTGCGGGCATGAAAGCAATCTCTTTTTCCGCGGCGCCCGGCGCCCAATTCGCCAGGGCGCGAATATCGTCTGGCCGGACAAAGCGGCCGTCCTCGCAGCGCAAAAGATTTTCGAGAAGGATGCGCAAGGAAAAGGGCAGCTTCGCCAAATGGCCAGGGAGATTTTTTTCCAGCAGCTCGAGCCGGTGAATGTCGAACGTTTGCGCACCAACGTTCAGCTTGTCGCGCGTTCCGAAGGAATTTCCTGCGGCGATGGCCATTCTCGCGGTCCTTTCCGTCAAGTAACCGAAGGTCCATGATAACCGAAAACGATTCTTTGCGGCGGACAGCCAGTTATACTGGATGCGCTTTGAATATCGTGCTGATTTCGACTTACGAACTTGGCAGGCAGCCTTTTGGCCTGGCGTCGCCGGCGGCATGGCTGCGCAAGCGCGGCCATAATGTCGTTTGCCTCGATCTCTCGCGCCAATCTTTGAACGAGACCGCGATTCGCGCCGCCGGACTGATCGCCATCTATTTGCCGATGCACACGGCCACGCGCCTGGCCGCAAAGCTGATACCGCAATTGCGCGAACTGAATCCGCGCACGCATCTTTGTTGCTATGGCTTGTACGCGCCGATGAACGCGGATTATCTGCGAACCCTCGGCGTCGCCAGCATTCTCGGCGGCGAATTCGAGCTTGCGCTGGCGCAACTTGCGGCGCGATTGCAATCCGATGATAGCGCAGACGCACAACGGGAATCGCAGAGCGAGCCTCTCGTTTCGCTCGAACGCCTCGCTTTTGAAGTGCCGGATCGCTCGGGCTTTCCGCAGCTCGATGAATACGCGCACCTCGTGCTTCCGGGCGGTGGATTCCGGCTTGTTGGCTCGACGGAAGCGAGCCGCGGCTGCAAACATCTTTGCCGGCATTGCCCCATCGTTCCGGTTTATAAAGGTGTTTTTCGCATCGTCAACCGTGACATCGTGATGCAGGACATTCGGCAGCAAGTGGCCGCGGGCGCGCAGCACATTTCCTTTGGCGATCCGGATTTCTTCAACGGCATCCGCCACGCGATGGAACTTGTCGAGGAATTTCACCGCGAGTTTCCCAATGTAACTTACGACGCCACCATAAAAATCGAGCACCTGAAAAAATACGAAGCGCATCTGGCGAAGCTCAAGGAGACTGGATGCCTTTTCGTCATCAGCGCCGTGGAATATCTGGACGATGCCGTGCTTCGCGCGCTGGACAAAGGCCACACCCGCGAGGATTTCTTGCACGTTGTCCGCGCTTTCCGCGCGCTGGGCATGATTCTTCATCCCACGTTCGTTCCTTTCACGCAGTGGACGACGCTAGAAAGCTATCTCGACCTGCTGCGCGTGATTCACGCGGAATCTTTAATAGAAAACGTCGCGCCCATTCAGCTTGGCATTCGCTTGCTCATTCCCGAAGGTTCGCGCCTTCTCGAATTGGAAGAAGTGCGCCGAAACATTGGTGCCTTCGACTCGCAATCGCTTTTCTATCCCTGGAAACATGCCGACACCCGCGTGGATGCGCTCGGCGAAACAGTGCAGGCCATCGCCGCGGAGGGAGACCGCCGAAAAGAATCCCGCTCGATGGTTTTCGAGCGCATCTGGAAAGCCGCGCATGCCGCCGCCGGACTCGAAGTTCCAACTCTTCAAATGTCTCCGTCGCGCGAGGCCGCTGTGCCGTTTCTCAGCGAGCCGTGGTACTGCTGCGCGGAGCCGACGCGCGAGCAGTTCGTCTCTATCGGGCAAGTCTCGAAAAAAGTGGAAGAAGCGATGCCGGCGACCGGCAGCTACGTTTAGGCGCATCGTCCGCGAGGCTTTCCGAGCAAATTCAAATGGCGCGACTCTTTATTTTCACGGCGAAACTCGGCTACCAAACACGCAGCTTCGATGAAGCCGCTCGCAAGCTTGGCGTCGAACTTGTGTTTGTCACGGATCGCTGCCACCAGCTTGACGATCCTTGGGGCGACCGCGCCATTCCCGTTCATTTCGAGTCGGCGGACGCTGCGGCGCGTGCGGTGCTGGAAGCAGTGCGCGGCCAAAATGTCGATGGCATTCTCGCGCTCGGCGACCGTCCGGCTGTTTCTGCTGCCTACGTCGCGCGCGGCCTGGGTATCGCATACAACCATCCTGCTTCCGTCGAAGCGTGCCGCAGCAAATTGCGCATGCGCGAAGTTTTTCGCGAGGCGGGTCTGCGCGTGCCGTGGTTTCGTGCTGTCTCACTCCATCCCGCGCCGGAACCGTCGCTGCTTGGCATCACTTATCCTTGTGTTCTCAAGCCGCTTTCACTTTCGGCGAGCCAGGGCGTGGTGCGCGCAAACTCCCGCGAGGAATTTATTTCTGCTTCCGCACGAATTCGGCGGTTACTCGAGTCGCCGGAGATTCAGGCGACTCGCGAGCCGAATCTCGAACAGATTTTGGTCGAAGGATATATTCCGGGAAACGAAGTTGCTGTGGAAGGTTTGCTTACGGATGGAGAATTGCGAGTTCTCGCTATTTTTGACAAGCCCGATGCACTCGAAGGACCTTATTTTGAAGAGACCATTTATGTTACGCCTTCGCGCTTCGCCGACACGCAACAGCGCGAAATCGAACGCTGCGCAGCTGACGCCGTTCGCGCTCTTGGGCTATCGCACGGTCCTGTCCACGCGGAGTTTCGCATAAATAATGAAGGGGTTTGGCCGCTGGAAGTCGCTCCGCGGCCCATCGGCGGCCTGTGCGCGCGGGCGCTGCGATTTGCGCCGCAGCCGGCTAGCCAAAACCAAGCAACCATCGGCCTGGAAGAATTGCTGCTGCGGCATGCGCTCGATTTGCCGGGCAGCGATTGGCCGCGCGAGAAACCAGCGTCGGGAGTGATGATGATTCCAGTGCCGAAAAGTGGAGTGCTTGAAAAAATCGAAGGAGAAAACGAAGCACGCGGCGTTCCCGGCATCACTTCGCTGGAAATCACGGCGCGGCTGCACGATTACATCGCGGCATGGCCGGAAGGATCGAGCTACTTGGGGTTTTTATTTGCAAGCGGCAAAACGCCCGCGGAAGTGGAGGACACGATTCGCGCGGCCCACGCGAAACTGCATTTCGATTTGACTCCGCGCTTGCCGGTGGAGCATCCCGCGACAGGCCGCTTGCCGGCAGCAGGAAATTAGCCCTTGGCTTTGGGAGCGACGTATCCTTCGGGGAGCCTCGCGCCTTCCCCAAAGAAGAACTGCTCCAATTGCTCTCCCATGATTTTCTGTGAATTGGGGTCAATGGGGTTGAGCCGGTACTCGTTCATGATCATCTTGGAGTGCTCAATCCAAAGCTTCCAGGCTTCCTTGGAGACATTCTCGTAGACGCGCTTGCCCAGTTCGCCGCTCCAAGGAATGCGGTCCAGGCCCGGCAGCTCTTTGCCGAATTTCACGCACATCACCATGCGCGTTCCAGGCTTAACCGTCTCGCTGGCGGCCGGAGCGGGATCGCAAGACTCATTCGCCATTCGCATCACCTCGGTGGAATTGCCAATTCTCAACATACTGCAACTTCGCGGAAATGCCTAGCCTGAGCCCCGCCAATGGTCCCGGCTCCGAGCTGCGGAGGGCGAAGCGTTCGCACGCGGTTCATTAACCGTTCACACGCTTTTAGGATAACGGAGGTTTGCGGAGAAGGCGAAGGGATGTAAGAATAGGGACATGCGAAAAACAATGACACTGGCGGCAACAGCGGTTGCAGTTGGGATGATCCTGCTTGGCGCGGCACAGGCCCAGGAAACTTCGCCGGCGAGCGCTCCACAGACTCCCGCGGCAAAGTCGACGTCACGCTCTGCCACGGCAACGACCGGATCGAGTGCGGCCAATAAGCCGGCGGATGGAACGCTCGACACGCCGAAAGACAAAGCCAGCTACGCGATTGGCTTGAATATTGGCCAACGCATGCGCGCGGATTCCGCCGAGGTGGACCCCAATATTCTTCTGCAAGGTTTGAAGGACGGATTGGCCGGTGGCAAGACGCTTATGACTGAGGACGAAGCGAAAGCCGCGATGGCCGCCTTCCAGGCCGATATCAGGGAAAAAATGGAAGCCAAGATGACGCTGGAGGCGGAGGCCAACAAAAAGAAGGGCGACGCGTTTCTCGCTGAAAACAAAACGAAAGAGGGCGTTGTGGCGCTGCCCAGCGGCCTGCAATACAAGATATTGGTGGCGGGAACCGGCCCCAAGCCCACGGCCGCCGACACGGTGGTCTGCAACTACAAGGGCATGCTCATCGACAATACGGAATTCGACAGCTCCTACAAACACGGCAAGCCGGTTACGTTTCCCGTGAGCGGCGTGATCAAGGGGTGGTCCGAGGCGCTGCAACTGATGCCGGTGGGCTCGAAGTGGGAGCTTTTTGTTCCGCCGGATCTGGCTTTTGGCGAACGCGGGGGCGCCGGCGGGAACATCGGCCCGAACGCGACGCTTATCTTCGATGTAGAGCTTATGTCCATCCAGCCCAAGACGGAAGGGCCGATCGCGAATCCGGCTCCGAAGCCGTCGCCGAACCCGACCACCAACCAAAATCGCTAAGAAATGCTAGTTGTTAGCGTCGTCGAAGCGACGCTGCTGCAAAACGACGCACCGGTATTGTAGCGCCTAGCCGGCAAAAGCGGCGGGCAAGCGGGATTCGCCGTGCTATCTACTTCCCTCGTTGAACCGTTTGAAACATGGCATTAACGTGTTTTCTTGACCTGAAACGCTTATCATGGATACCCTGACAGCGTGAGCGGAGGGCCGCGCCTTTGGCTGAGATTACGACCCTGTTCTGGGACATTGGCGGCGTGATCCTGACCAATGGCTGGGACCGCGGCTCGCGCCGCGAGGCCGCCGACGCTTTCCATTTTGACTACGAAGAATTTCAGGACCGCCACGATCTATCTTTTCCGGCTTTCGATTCCGGACAAATTACGCTGAACGAATATCTCGACCGCACACTTTTCTATCGTGCGCGGCCGTTTTCGCGCGAGGATTTCACGGCATTCATGTTCGCACAGTCTAAGGAATATCCGGAGACGCGCGCGATCGTGGCGGATGCCGCGCGCACGGGCAAGTATTTCATCGGCTCGATCAACAACGAGCCGTTCGAGCTCAATCAATACCGCATCGAAGCATTCCATTTGCGGCGCGATTTGCTGGTTTTTTTCAGCTCGTGCTATGTGCGTTCGCGAAAGCCGGAGGAAACCATCTTTCGAGTGGCGCTCGAAGTGACGCAGCGTCCGCCGGAACAGTGCGTCTTCATCGACGACCGTCCGCTGAACCTCGAGAGCCCCCGGCGTTTGGGGATGAGCGTGATTCACCATCAAAATGTGGAGCAAACGCGCGCCGAGCTGAGAAATCTTGGGGTTAAGGTATAGTTTCGTGCGCGCGGTTTTTTGCGCGGCACATCCGCAACCGAGCTGAGGAGACCCATGGCCGAGGAAACCAACCGATCGGGAAGTCTTTACGGCGGCACGGCAGAACCTTGCTCCGTGGTTTTGTTTGGCTCTTCGGGCGATTTGGCGAAGCGCAAAGTGATTCCCGCGATGTTCGATCTCGCCAATCACAATTCCCTGGGATCGCGCTATGCCATCGTGGGATTCGCGCGCACACCCATGAGCGACGAGAGTTTTCGTTCGACGGCCGGGGAAGCTGCGAAAACGATGTCGGAGATTGGTCCGGTCGACCCGAAGAAGTGGGAAGACTTCGCGTCGTGTCTGTACTACAGCTCGGGAGACTATTCCGATCCGCAAGCGTACGAGCAGCTCGTGAAGCGCCTCGAGGAACTGGAGGCGGAGAAAAAATTGGGCGGGAACCGGCTGTTCTATCTTTCAACGCCGCCAGAAGTGTATCCACATATCGTCGAGCAGCTTGGCCGCGCGGGACTGGCGAAGCCGTCGTCGCCGAACTCCTGGGTGCGCATCATTATTGAGAAGCCATTTGGGCGCGATCTGGCGACGGCAAAGGAACTCAACCAGATCGTTCTGAATGTTTTTGAGGAGAAGCAGGTCTACCGCATCGATCACTATCTGGGCAAGGATACGGTACAAAATCTGCTCGTACTGCGCTTCAGCAACGGCATTTTCGAGCCTTTGTGGAACCGCAACTATGTGGACTGCGTGCAAATCACCGCGGCGGAAACGCTGGGAGTAGAGCGGCGCGGGGGTTTTTACGAAACCACCGGCGCGCTGCGCGACATGATCCAAAGCCACGTCTTGCAGCTTACTTCACTAGTCGCGGTGGAGCCCCCCGCTTCTTTTGACGCCACCTCCGTGCAAAATGAAAAACTGAAAGTGCTGCAATCCATCCGGCCGTTTAATCTGGAAATGGTGGCGCAATCGGTGGTGCGCGGGCAGTACGCGCCCGGCCAGCTGGATGACAAGCGCGTTCAGGGGTATCGGGAAGAGCCGGGAGTGAGCCAGTCTTCGCGGACGGAAACGTTTGTGGCGGCGCGGCTTTTGATTGATAACTGGCGCTGGGCGGGTGTCCCTTTTTATTTGCGCACGGGCAAGCGGCTCACCAAGCGGAGCACGGAAATCATGATTCAGTTCCGCTGCGCGCCGCACATTGTTTTTCGCGATCGCGAAATCGAACCGAACCGGCTGATTCTGAATATCCAGCCGGAAGAAGGAATTTCGGTGTCGTTCGGGGCGAAGCGTCCGGGCACGGAGATGCGCATCGGCAACGTCAACATGAACTTCAGTTACAAGGCGGGTTTTGGAGAAGCATCGCGTAGCGCGTATGCCACGCTGGTGAACGATTGCCTGCGCGGCGACGCCACGCTTTTCGATCGAGGCGACAACGTGGAAGCCGCATGGGCGCTGGTCGATCCCATTCTCGATGTTTGGAGCGCCGCAAAAAGCGCCAAAGTTCCGGAATATCCCGCGGGAAGCTGGGGCCCGCGCGAATCAGACCATTTGCTCGAGCGCGACGGCGAGCGCTGGCACAATCCTTGATTTCCGGCGCGGGCGCCGGTGATGGACAACAGGACGGGGGGAATAGGTGATCATTGCGGGGGACGTCGGCGGGACTAAGTGCAATCTCGCGCTTTTTTCAGAAAAAAACGGCAAGCTGACGCCCGTTTTTAAGCAGAGATTTGCCAGCAAGGATTTCGCGCAGTTCGATCTGATCGTGCGCGAATTTTCGCTCCAGGCGGCGCCTCATTTGACGACGGAACGCGTGCGCGCAGCGGGGTTTGGAGTGGCCGGACCGGTGATCGAAAATCGCGTGCGCGCGACCAATCTTCCCTGGACGGTGGATGCAGCGACTTTAGCGAGCGAGCTGAATCTATCGGATGTCGTGTTGATGAATGATTTGGGCGCCACGGGGCACAGTGTCGAGCATCTCTCTCCCGAAGAATTTTGCGTGCTGAATCCCGGCGAGCCGGAACATGGGGGGACGCGAGCGCTGATTGCAGCGGGCACCGGGCTCGGACAGTCGATTCTGGTTTGGGATGGCGCACGCTACCGCGTTGTGCCTTCCGAGGGCGGGCATTCGGATTTTGCGCCGCACACGGAACAACAGATCGAACTTCTGCGCTTTATGCGGCGGCGCTATCCGCAAGTGAGTTGGGAGCTGATTCTCTCGGGCCGCGGTTTTCGCACGCTTCATGAGTTCCTTGCGCCGAATGTGATTCATCCCTCGTTCGAGGATCCCGGAATGGATCCCGCGCCGGAAATCACCAAGCTGGGCTTGTCCAAGGAGTGCCCGGTTTGCGTCGAGACGCTCGATCTCTGGACCGACATTTACGGTTCCGAGGCGGGGAACCTCGCGCTCAAAGTGCTGGCGCTCGGCGGCGTTTACGTGGCGGGGGGCATCGCCGTGAAGATCATCGAGAAGATCCAGGACGGCACGTTCTTCAGAGCCTTCCAGGACAAGTGGAAGTTTGAAAGCATGCTGGATAAGATTCCCGTGTCGGTGATCCTGAACGAATCCGCGCCGCTGCTTGGGGCGGCGTATGAAGCGCTGGCTTCGCTTCCGCGGTAAAGGGACTTCTGCCGGTCTCGAGTGATCACCGAGGAGTTGCCGGACTGATTGCCACTCACGAGACTGGAAACATCGAATTGCACGCTGCTTTCACGCTGCTCCCCTTTCAGACGTTGCAGTGGGTCGCAAATCGCGCTATCGCCACCATGACCGCTGATGCGTGGCGTCATGGATTGGTTGGGCGCGCCCCTCAGCCTTTCCATTTCTTGGTAGACTAACCAGAAGCAAAATTTCCCGAAGGGCGGCGCCGAAAGAGGATTTTTCATTGTAAGCGCCAAGGAGTGAGTCATGAGCAGTGCAGTAACGACACAAGTGACCGAGTTGCAAAACTACATTAATGGCGCATGGCGCCGGCCTTCGTCGGCGGAATTTTTCGAGGTTACGAATCCGGCGACGGCCGAAGTGCTGGCGCGCACGCCGATGTCTTCGGCTGCTGATGTGGATGCGGCTGTGCAGGCCGCTGTGGATGCGTTTCCCGTTTGGCGGCGCACGCCTCCTGGCGAGCGCGTGCAATATCTTTTTAAGTTGAAAAATCTTCTCGAAGAACACCTTGATGAGCTCTCGCGGCTCATCACTCTGGAAAACGGCAAGACTTTTAGCGAAGCGAAAGCCGAACTGCGGCGCGGGATCGAGAATGTCGAAGTTGCCTGCGGCATTCCGATGATGATGCAGGGCTATAACCTGGAGGACGTGACTCCGGGCGTGGATGAAATGCAGATCCGGCAGCCGCTGGGCGTCGTGGCTGCTATCGTTCCATTCAATTTTCCGGCGATGATTTCCTATTGGTTCCTGCCTTACGCCATTGCTTGCGGCAATACGTTCGTGCTGAAACCTTCCGAGCGCGTTCCGCTGAGCATGATTCGCGCTTTTGAATTGCTTGAAAAAACCGGATTGCCTAAAGGCGTCGTCAATCTCGTCAACGGCGGCAAAGATGTTGTTAACGCGCTGTGCGATCATCCACAAGTTCGCGCGATCAGTTTTGTGGGGTCGACGCCCGTCGCGAAGCATGTTTACGCGCGCGCGGCGGCGAGCGGCAAGCGCATGCAGTGCCAGGGCGGCGCAAAAAACCACGTTATCGTGGTTCCCGACGCGGACATGGAACTCGCCACGCAAATCATCAGTGACAGTGCGTTTGGCTGCGCTGGGCAACGCTGTCTTGCTGTTTCCGTGGCCGTGACCATTGGGGAGGCGCAAAAAACGTTTCGCGATTCCATCGCTCACGCCGCGACACAAATCAAAGTCGGCAACGGTCTCCTGGCTGGCACGCAGATGGGGCCGGTGATTTCGCCCGCCAGCAAGCAGCGGATTGAATCGTTGATTTCCGCGGGGGTAGGCGAAGGCGCCAGAGCCATTCTCGACGGGCGCGGCACGAAAATCGCCGATCACGAGTCCGGCAATTTCGTCACGCCCACCGTTCTGGATGGTCTGCCGGCTTCGAGCCAGCTCGCCAACACGGAAATATTCGGGCCGGTGCTGAGCCTTATTCACGCGAACTCGATGGATGAGGCCATGGAATTTCTTCGCCGCAGCCCCTATGGCAATCAGGCCTCGCTATTCACTACGAGCGGGGCGGCTGCGCGGCGCTTCCGCTACGAAGCACCCGCTGGAAACATCGGGATCAACATTGGGGTGGCTGCGCCGATGGCTTACTTTCCATTCAGCGGGTGGAAAGAGAGTTTCTTCGGCATTTTGCACGGGCAGGGGCGCGACGCTGTTGAGTTCTATACGGAGTCGAAAATTGTGGTGGAGCGGTGGTCGCGCCAAGAAACACGCAAGTTCTGATGCAGTCCGCGGTGGCAGCGCTAATGGTCATCCTACGGCCTGATATTTCCCGCTGGTTGCGTTCTCAGTTTTCTATCTGATTTAGGATCGGGAAGTCATAGCGCGAGACTGAGCCACGCGGGCAGTGGAATCGCGGATTACGAATTCTGGCTCGATGGCGATTTCCAGAACATGGCCATCGCGCTCTTCGATAAGACCAACAAGAGTTTGCGCGGCGATTTCGCCCATGCGGACGAGCGGCTGGCGCACGGTGGTCAGGGCGGGATTGGCAAAGGCGGCGCCGGGAATATCATCGAAGCCCACGACGGAAACATCCTGGGGCACGCGCAGGCCTGCTTCGCGGAGAGCCCAGATCGCGCCAATCGCGGAGATATCGTTGTATGCAAAGAGCGCTGTGAAAGGTTCTCGCCTGGCGAGCAATTCTTTTGTCACGGGGAAGCCTACTTCCGGCGTGGAAATAGTGCTGTCCATGCGGATAGTCAGCTCCGGGCGAATACGAATGGCCAGCGCCGCGGCCGCTTCAGTGATGGCGTTCCAGCGTACTTCCGAGTCCGAGCTAACAACCTGTCCTTTGATGAAGGCGATCTTTTCGTGGCCCAGCTCTTTCAGATGCTCGAGAGCGATGCGCGCGGCGCGTTTATGGTCCAGCACGATATTCGTAACGCCGGAGATTTGGCGGTGACCCGCGACGGCTACCGTGGGCAACGAAGGCTCGGCGTGGATCGACGTGTCCACGGTAATGAGGCCCTCGACGCCGCGCTCGACCAACATTTGCGAATAAGCTTCGAGCAGCTTGGGATCGTGACGGTGCACGACGGTCAGGAAAAAGTAGTTTTGCGCGGTCAGATATTTTTCGATGCCGCTGATTACCTGGGAGCCATAGGCGTCACCGATTTCCTCGGCGATGACGCCGATCGTGAAGGTGCGTCGCATGCGAAGGGTGCGGGCGAAAAAATCGGGACGGTAATTCAGCTCCTGCGCGGCGGCAAGAATGCGTTTTTTGGTGTGCTCGGGGATGGAGCGCGCAGCTGGAGAGTCGTTCAGCGTGGCGGAGACGGTCCCGGCGGCCAGGCCGAGATGTTTCGCCACGGTTTTGAGGGTTACCTTCTTATTTTCTCTTCGGCGGGTGGCTTCCTTTTTCAGCGGTGGCGTCATTTACGCAGCCTCGACAATTCCTCGTGCTCTTCGAAACGCAATGGGGGAGTCATTGCGCCGCGGCCCGCTTCAGGGTGCGGCAATCCATTGTCCCCGAGTATAGCAGGGAGCCGCCGTATTCGCCTCGTTGGGCGCCTGGGCAAGGGCCGCTCTTTCCAGCGCAGTTTTCTTTGGGGCAAATTTTCCTTTGCGCTAGAATGCTCCCGATGCTCGGTGACCGCGCTCGTTTCTTCACTCCTCTTATCATTTCCAGTTTGCTGCTTTTGAGTTCCGCATGGCCGCAGCTCGCGTGGGCGCAGAGCACTTCGGTCCCGCTGCCACCTTCCGAAAAATTGACGCAGCCAAAAGTAAACCGGCCGGGCTTTCCTTCCATTCCAAAATTCATCGACGCGGCCAAATCTCTGGGCCTGACTGTCTCTCATATTTCCAGCAACGATCAGCGCTACATCGTGGAATCGATGAGCGGCGGGGTTGGCCTTTTTGATTGCGACAACGACGGGCGGCTCGACATCGTTACAGTCAACGGGTCGACGGTCGAGCGATATATGAAGGGCGGCGATCCCATGGTCACGCTCTATCATCAGGAGGGCGACGGCACTTTCAAGGACATCACGAAGGAAGCCGGCTTGACGCGGCGGGGATGGGGAATGGGCGTGGCCGTCGCAGACTACGACAACGACGGGAAGCTCGATCTGTTTGTGACAGGATACGGCGGCAACGTTCTCTATCACAATCTTGGCGGCTGCAAATTCGAGGACGTGACGGAAAAAGCAGGCGTGCGCGGGGGCGGCTTCAGCACCGGGGCGGCTTGGGGCGATTACGATCGCGATGGCAACGTGGACCTTTTCGTTTCGCGCTACGTACACGTGGACATCGCGCATTTGCCCGCGCCCGGGAGCAACAAATTTTGCCGGTATAAAGGACTTCTCGTGCAGTGCGGGCCGTGGGGACTCGAGGGCGAAAGTGATTTGCTTTATCACAATCGCGGGGACGGGACTTTCGAGGAGGTGTCGAAGAAAGCCGGTGTTCACGACCAAGCGGGGTACTACGGGTTGGGCGTGCAATGGAGCGATTATGACGACGATGGCTGGCCGGATCTTCTGGTGGCGAACGATTCAGTGCCGAACTATCTGTACCACAACAATCACAATGGGACTTTTTCGGAAGTGGGCATGCTTTCGGGCGTGGCTCTCAGCGGCGATGGGACGCAACTCGGAAACATGGGTGTGGATTTTGGCGATTACGACCATTCTGGGAGGTTCAGTCTTTTCATCACCACGTTTCAGGAGCAGCCCAAGCTTCTTTGGCGCAACATGGGCGCGAATGGATTTGAGGATGTGAGCTGGAGTTCGGGCGTGGGGCGGCCGAGTTATTCCGACGTTTGCTGGGGCACGAGCTTTTTCGATATGGACAACGGCGGGTGGCTGGATTTGCTGATCGCTTGCGGGCACGTCTATCCGCAGATGGATTCGCTTGCGGAGGGGCCGCGATACCGGCAGCCGATTTTTCTGGAGCGCAACAATCGCGACGGGACGTTTGACGAAGTGTCGAAGGAAGCGGGGCTGGCGGATTTGCCGCTGCAGTCGCGGCGCGGGGCGGCGTTTGGGGATATTTTTAACAACGGCAACATCGACGTCGTTTTGCTCAACGTCGGAGAGCCACCTACGCTTTTGCTTAATCAGAATAACGACGGGAATCACCGGGTGCTGTTCAAGCTAGTGGGAACGGGGAGCAATCGCGCGGCCATCGGGGCGCGTGTGACGATTCACGCCGGCGGCGTGCGGCAGATTGCGGAAGTACGCGGAGGAGGGAGCTATCTTTCGCAGAACGATTTGCGATTGCACTTCGGGTTGGGGAAGGCGGCGAAGATCGAATCGGTGGAGATTCGCTGGCCTAGCGGGAAAGTCGAGACGCTCGCGAACGTTGCCGCTGACGCCATTTACACCATCGTAGAATCCTCGGGCATCCGCGACACAAAGCCCCTTCCGCCTTTGGCTGCAGCCACTCCTCCTTCCGCAAATCAATAGTGCGGGAATCTCTTCGGTCCCTCCTGCACGCAGACAGCGGGAAGTTGCCGGATTGGCGATGAAGAATTTCTGTACCGCCGCCGCGTTTCGAAGCATCTGACACTACCTGCAAGTAAGCAGGGACGGAGAAAAGCAATGACAAAGAAGCTGGAAGGTAAAATTGCGCTCGTTACGGGCGGCTCGCGCGGAATTGGCGCGGGTATTGCGAAGCGTTTGGCAACGGATGGAGCAGCGGTGGCCATTACTTACTCGAAAGATGGGGACGCGGCTTCGTCGGTGGTCAAAGCGATTGAGCAGAAGGGCGGAAAGGCAATTGCGATCCAAGCGGACTCCACCGATGCCGATGCCATCAAGCGTGCAGTCGAAAAGACCGTCAGCACGTTAGGCGGGCTCGACGTACTGGTGAACAATGCGGGGACGGCCATTCCGAAGAAATTCGAGGAGGCCACGCTGGAGGAACTCGACCGCGTGTTTAACATCAATGTGCGCGGCACGCTGGTGGCGACGCAGGCCGCGTTGAAGCATATGAAGAGCGGGGGACGGATTATCATGATCGGGTCGTGCGTGGGCGAGCGCATGATGACGCCTGGCTTGGTGTCCTACTCGGCCACGAAGGGAGCCGTCAAGATGTTCACCCAGGGGTTGTCGAGAGAAGTGGGGGGCCGGGGCATCACGGTCAACAACGTGCAGCCGGGTCCGATCGACACGGATCTAAATCCCGCGGCGGGCAAGTGGGCGGTCCCGCAGAAGGCCGCAACAGCGCTCGACCGCTACGGATCTGTCGACGAGGTTGCCGCGCTGGTCGCGTTCGTGGCTGGGCCAGAGGCGTCGTACATCACCGGAGCGAATCTGACCGTTGACGGCGGGACGAACGCGTAACTGGCATGAGCGCCTTCCTAATTTCTATAGGCGACAAAACGCTCGATGAGCGGGAACTGGCCACCCACACGAAGTAGGTGCCTGCCACACTGGCTTGGTACGACAGTCCTTCGTATCGCAAAGCTCGCGAGCATCGCTTCAAAGGGGCGAGGTATCGCGTCACATTAGTGCAAGGGGTTTGAGGGAGTCGTGGCCACGAAGGAAGACACTTTTACAGAGTGTCCCCAGCACCAGGCTTGCATGCCGCGCGAGCTTGCCGAGTTCATTTGTTGGCGTAGGAGTCGGCGCCGAGGAAATGCAGGGAGACGTAGGGGGCATCACCTACTACCCAGCTATCGTGGCCGGGAGGGCCGGGCGGGATGTAGAAGAGCATGCCGGCGCGGAGTTCGTGGATAATGCCGTCTTCCATGGCAGCGGTGGCGCAACCGGAGAGGACCATGCCGACATGCTCGACGTTGCAGCGGGTGGCGCCCACGAGCGGGCCGACGTGGACGGACCATTTCCATCCGGGCTCATAGGTAGCCCGGCCGATGGTCATGCCGCCGATGCGAATGAGTTCGAACTTTCCTTTTTCAAAGGTGCGTACTTCGTCAGGAGCTTCAAAACGCTTCAAGACGGTCTCGAGCATGGGCATAACTCCCTGCTGCGCTGAATTAGCGGAAACCCTGTTCATGATGGTACTTCAAGTGCGCGTACACGCGGAAAGAGGCAGTGCGAGCCTAGGCGGGAGATTTTCCCCGTTCGAAACACGTTTCTGGGTCAGTTTCCTCGATTAGTTCGAGTTTGCAGGAATTTTTCCGTTGGCGGCCAAACCTTGCAACCACTTGCGTGCCGTCGCCGCTTCGCCACGGTCGCCGTGCGCTTTCAGAAATTCGCGCAAGAGCTGCGCGGCGTCCTCATAGTGGCCTACCGCCGTCAGCGATTGCGCGACGAGGAGCGCGAGTTCCGGCGCCTGTCCATTCGAGCCCGCCAAAGCAGCCTGGGACATTTTCAGCGCCTCGTCGTACCGCGCACGCTCGTAATAGGCTTTCGCGAGGGCCCAGCGCGTTTGCCACGAACCGGCGGCATCCAATTCCAGGGACTTTTCCAGGGGCGCGATAGCCTCTTGATATTTGCCCTGATCGCAAAACGCCATGCCGAGGGCGGCAAAAGCCCGCGCATAATTCGGATCGATTTGCGTGGCCTTTTCGAGAGCGTCTTGTGCTCGCGGCCAGTCCCGTTGTTTCAGGCGCAATAGCCCTTCCACGTAGAGGACGTCCGGATGCCCGGGCGCCAGCCGGACGGATTCGGCGACGTACTTTTCAGCTTCTTTTAGTTTGTCTTCGTTTAAGGCTTGCAAACCCTTTTCGAGAAATTCTTTTGCTTTAGGCGCGAGAACCGGCCTTCCGGGAACTCCCGTGATAATTGCGGCGTCCGCAGATGGTCGCAAATAAATATCCAGTTGAATTCTGCCAGGTTCCTGAACGGACAAATCTTTTTGAGCGTTTTCGTATCCCGCAGCCGCCACAACCACGGTAAAGTCGCCCAAACTATTCACCACTAGAACGGCGCTTCCGCGCGAGGTCTCTGCTTGCCTGCTTAGAACGGCTCCGTCCCGATAGAGTTTCACGACAGCCGGGGTGGAGATGGTGTCTCCCGAGCCGTCATGCACGGTCACGGTGATTTCGGCTCCACGGCCGTGGAACTCTTTAGCTTCGCTTCCGCTGTCCTGGGCGCACGCTGGAAGTGCAAACGTAAGGCAAAGTGCTGTCGCGAGTGAAAATCGGACGATGCGGGCACGAGGATGGACGCAGGCCCGTACCCGAGACCGTACCAGACCAAAATTTCGGGCCGCGCAGGCATTGCGCATGAAGGCCCCCGACCAATTGGCGGGAGACTATTCCCGCGCACGGATGGCGTCAAGCAGAACGTTCCGCTGCTTCGCTATCGCCAAAGAAGAGGCGAGAAATAGGCTAGGGGCTTACAGTGATTTTCTTGCCGGAGTATTGCACGGTCTTGTCGGCGTTTTCGGTGAGGCCGCCGCCGCCGCCGTGATTCTCGACGACGAAGACGATGCGGAAGGTGCGTTTTTCAAGCATGCCGGGGAAGGAGCCAGAGCGGTCACCGATGGTCAGAGTGTTCGCGGCGTCGTCCCAGGAGAAGGGAATGGTGGCGTAGACACCTTTTTCGTAGTCGTAGGTGTCGTTTTCGTCTTCGTAGAGAGTGAACGCGCCATTCGCGCCGCGATAGATGCGAAGTTCGATGGGGTCAGCGGATTTTTGGGCGGCGTACTCGACGTCCGGGCCGAGCGGGAGAATGGCACCGGCGCGAATGTAAAGAGGCATGCGATCGAGGGTCGTGGGAGCATCGAGGAAACGGCCGCCTTGGAGGGCAGAGCCAGTCCAGAAGTCGTACCACTTGGCGTTGGGAAGATATAAGTGGCGAGTGGTGACGCCGGGCTCGGTGACGGGATTCACGAGAATCGCCGGGCCGAAGAGGAATTGGTCACCGACATTTTGCGCGCGGACGTCTTCGCGGAAATCCATGACGAGCGGGCGCATGATGGTGTAACCCTCGCTGGTGGTTTTCCAAGAGAGAGAATAAATATAGGGCATAAGGCGGTAGCGGAGCTTGTCGTAAGCGACGAGAATTTTCTGCGCGTCCGGGCCGTAGGACCAAACTTCGTTTTGATTGGTTGTGCGAGTGCCATGCGCGCGGAAAATGGGACAGAACGCGCCGAATTCGAACCAGCGGACGTAGAGTTCGCGATAGGCGGGATCATCAGGATTGGCGGAGACGAAGCCGCCGATGTCGGTGGTCCAGTAGGGAAGGCCGGAAAGAGAATAATTGAGGCCGGCGGGAATCTGGCGACGGAAAGTTTGCCAGTTGGGATCGATGTCGCCGGACCAGACGGCGGCGGCGTTGCGCTGCTCGCCAGGGTAGGCGGAGCGGGAAAGAATGAAGACGCGCTTTTTGTCGGAAGCTTGGCGCTGGCCCTCGTAAACCGCGGAGGTGGTGTAAAGAGGGAATTCGTTGGCGTAGCGTGCGCCGTTGTCGCCGCTGTTGACTTTGCTGGTGACGAGGATGTTTGTTTCGCGGCCTTCGGTTTCAGGTTCGGTGGTATCGAGCCACCAGGCGTCCACGCCGATTTTGAAGAGGGCATGGTCCATCAAGCTCCAGTAATACTCGCGGGCCTCGGCAGAGAAGGCGTCATAGAGAGCCATGCCGGGCGGATGAAAGCTCTGGACTTTGGTGCGAGCGATGAAAAAGCCGCGCCGATCCATATCATCGTAGACGGGCGAGCCTGGACGGAAAAACGGCCAAACGGAAATCATGAGGTGGACGTGATCGTTGTGCAGGGCATCAACCATGCCCTTGGGGTCGGGATAATTCTTGTTGAATACGGGATCGCCCATGATGTTCCACCAGAACCAGTCTTGAACGATGTTGTCGAGAGGAATGTGCAGGTCGCGATATTTTTGAGCGATGGCGAGAAGTTCGGCCTGCGAGTTATAGCGATTTTTGCATTGCCAGTAACCGTAAGCCCATTTGCCGAAGAGAGGCACGGCGCCAGTGATTTCGCGATAGGAAGCGATGATGCGGTCGAAGTCCGGGCCGTAGAGGAAATAGTAGTCGATGGAATCGGAGACTTCGGAATTCAGATAAAAGGCGTGGACGAAACGGTTGTTGAAGCGGCTGCGCGAGCCGTTGTTCCAGAAAATGCCGTAGCCGTTGCTGGAGAGAAGCATGGGAATGGAGATATTGGTGTTGTCTTGCGAAAGGTCGACGGCTTCGCCGCGGTAGTTCCAGACACCGCCCTGGTGCTGTCCAAGGCCATAGAAAGCTTCCTGGGTATCCCACATGTTAACGAAACGCTCGGAGCGGTAGGTTTTTTCACCGTTGACTTCCGTGGGTGTGAGTATGCGGGAATTTTCCTGGGTGAGTTTGTGGCCCGCCGAATCGAAGAAAATGATGGAGCTATCGGAGCGGGTGACCTCAATTTTCAGGCGGGATGTGGAAAGAGTGACGACTTTGGGATCATCCGCGTTCAGAGAGAAATCGGCTTTGGGCCAGGATTTCTTGGCCACCATCAAATCAGGGTGCTCGGGGACACGCCACTCGGGGGAGTAGACGATGTGGACGATGGAGTCCGAGCAGACCTGAAAGTGGAGAAAGCCGGTTTTGAGAGCGAGGATGACGCCATCGGGCTGGGGCTCGACGGCGTCGACGGGATCGGGGGGAACCCATTGAGCTACTGCGGAGGGAGCGGCAAGACAGAAAGCCAGGGCGATGAGGAGCGATATGTGCTTATAGGAAAGGGAATGCATCAAAATAATGGAACTCCGTGAACGATAACGCTAATTTAAAACCAAGTTCGGGGAACATTGACATCGCGATTGGCAGATTGTCAACGAACTTTGTGAGCGAATGTGGCAGGCCGACGAGACGGAGCAGGAATCGGCAAGTCCAAGAAAAATAAGGGAATGCTCGCGGTTGAGACACTTTTGTGATACAAGGCGTGGGGCAGGACCGAGGCTTCTTGGGGGTCTTGTGCTTGGAGGAGGATCGGAATGGTGCTCGGGGGGAGAATCTGTATGTTGGCGTTCTTGATGGTTTTGGGTCCGGAGTTTGCATCCTCTTCGAGAGGTCAGGAAGCGCAGGCGGAGGCCAAGCACGAGGCGCACGTGGTGAAGGCGGCGTTTGGGAAACTCCCGGATGGGACGGAGATTGAGTCCTACACCTTATATAACACGCGAGGTGCTTCGGCGAAAATCATCACTTATGGCGCGACGCTGACGGAACTGCACGTTCCGGGCAAGAATGGGAAATTGGGCGACGTGGTATTGGGCTTCGACAATTTGGAAGGCTACGATTCCGGTCCGCATCCCTACTTTGGGGCGACAATTGGACGCTACGGCAACCGCATTGCGAGCGGGAAGTTCACGCTGGACGGGAAAGAGTACCAGCTGGCGATCAACAATGCGCCGAACAGTTTGCACGGCGGGCCCACGGGCTTTGACAAGCGCGTGTGGAAAGCGGAGGAGTTGAAGGACAAAGATGGGGCAGCGGTGCGGTTTACGTATCTGAGCAAAGACGGCGAAGAGAATTACCCTGGAAACCTGAAAGTAAGCGTGACCTACACGTTGACGAACACGAACGAGCTGAAGCTGCAATATTCCGCTGAGACGGACAAAGACACGGTCTTGAATCTGACGAACCACAGCTATTTCAATTTGTCTGGCACAGGCGAGGGAAACATCCTGAAGTACATTCTTTATATCAACGCGGACAAATATACTCCGGTGGATTCGACGCTGATTCCGACGGGCAAAATCGAGAGCGTGGTGGGCACGCCGCTGGATTTTCTGAAACCGACGGCGATCGGAGCGCGCATAGGGGAGCTAAAAGAAGTCGGCGGCTACGATCACAACTATGTGTTGAACGGGAAGGCGGGCACGTTGCGGCTTGCGGCGAGGGTCTACGATCCTGAGTCCGGGAGAGAGATGGAGGTGTTTACCACGCAGCCGGGGGTGCAATTTTATTCGGCGATTCATCTGGATGGGACGCTAAAGGGGAAGGACGGAGTGGCGTACCAAAAATATGGGGCGATCTGCCTGGAGACGCAGCACTATCCGGACTCACCGAACCATCCGAATTTTCCGTCCACGGAATTAAAGCCGGCTGAACATTTTCATTTGGAGACGATTTACAAGTTCCTGGTGAAGTGAGGCAATGCAGTCGTCCGGCGATGTGATCCCGAAGCTTGATTTTTTCCCGGGACAAGCAGGAAGCCCGCAGAGGAGAAGCGATTAGGAACCCTATGACCACCCCCTTCGCGTTTGCCGTACCGACTCAGCTTGTTCATCTTTCTCTCGTTGACGCCATCATCATCGCTTTTTATTTCTTGCTGGTGCTGGCCATCGGCTTTTATCTGAAGGGTCGCGCAAACACGGGCGAAGACTTCTTCATGGCCGGCCGCGAGATGACCGCGTGGGTCGCGGGGCTCAGTTTTCTTTCTGCGAACCTGGGAGCGCTCGAGTTGATGGGCTGGGCAGGTTCGGCGTATCAGTACGGCATCCTGGCGACGCACTGGTATTGGATTGGGGCGATCCCGGCGATGCTCTTCCTCGCACTGGTGATGATGCCGTTTTACTACATTTCCAAAACACATTCGGTTCCGGGCTATTTGAAATTACGGTTTGGAGAGCCGGCGCGGGCGGTGTCCGCGATCTCCTTCGGGTTCATGACGGTGCTGATGAGCGGCGTGAATATGTTCGCGATGGCGAAGGTGATGCAGATCGTGCTGGGCTGGGACATCAACTTCAGCATTTGGGTATCGGCGCTGACGGTGGCGATTTACGTGGCGCTGGGCGGGCTGAGGTCGGCGATATTCAATGAAGTGCTGCAATTCTTCCTGATTTGGGCGGGCGCGCTGCTGATTCCGATTCTTGGCCTGCACGAAGCTGGCGGCTGGAGTAACCTGAAATTGGAGATCGCGCATAGATTTTCAACGCAATACGTCCACTTGTGGGCCGGGCTTGGACACTTCAAAGACAATCCCATGGGAATCAACTGGATCGGGATTGTGTTCGGGCTAGGCGCGGTGATTTCGATGGGCTACTGGACGACGGATTTTCTCGTCGTGCAGCGCATTCTGGCGGCGAAGGATATTCGCAGCGCCGAGATGGCGCCGATCATCGGGGCGGGTTTTAAGATGTTTGTCCCGCTGATCGTCATTTTGCCGGGGTTGCTGGGATTGGCGGTTCTGCCGGTGAAACTGGTGCCGGAATCGGTTGCCGCCGCAACGGGAGCGATGAGTTACAACGACGTGCTTCCACTGATGCTGGCGCGATATTGCGGGCCGGGCTTGCTTGGACTGGGGATTACCGCGTTGATTGCGGGATTCATGTCCGGGATGGCGGGAAACGTGACCGCATTCACGACGGTGTGGACGTATGACATTTACCGTCCGCTGATGAACAGCAAGGCCAGCGATGAGCATTACGTGAGCATGGGGCGCTGGACCACCGTGGTAGGGGTGCTGATCAGCATCGGGACCGCGTATCTGGTGATGCAGTTCGCGAGCATCATGGATTATGTGCAGGCCTTGTTCAGTTTCTTCATCGCGCCACTATTCGGGACAGTTTTGCTGGGAATGCTTTGGAAGCGCGCGACCGGACCAGGTGGTTTCTGGGGGCTGCTCTGCGGGATCGTATCGTCCGTCAGCTTGTGGGCGTGGGTTAAGATCGATCCATCGGCACTGCGGTACGTGGCGCTGTCGGCGGACGCAAAAACGCTGGCACAGGATATGTTTCAGGCGTTGTGGTCATTTATCGTGTGTGTGGTTGTCACGGTGGTAGTGAGCCTGGCGACGAAACCGAAAACGGAGGCCGAGTTGAACGGCTTGGTTTACGGATTGACCGAAGTTCCGTCCGTGGGAAATGTTGCGTGGTATCAGAAGCCGCTGTTTTGGGCAGGAGTGGTTGTTGTCGTGTTTTTTGCGCTGAATATCATCTTCTGGTAAAGCAGGCTCGTGGAGGTTTGAAGCATGATTTCCATTTGGTTTTTTATCGGGTTGTCGCTGTTTGTGGATGGGGCGCTGATTTTGTGCGCGGGCGTTTACGAAATCTGGCATCCCCCGGCGCACGAAGTCGTGCTGTATAACCTGCACGCGAGTGTGTGGTGGGGCGCCTTGATGACGTTGCTGGGAGCGGCGTACTGCATCCACTATAAGCCGGGACAGAAAAAATCCGTTTGAAGTGATGTGTTGCGCTCGCGGCGGCCGGACTTGGTTGGATTAGCCGGTTAGATCGCCGTAGAAGATTTGTTTTCAGAGAAGATGGAATGTAAAGCCGGATAAATCCGGCGATAGGTTTGGTAGCGGCGCTGCATTGCGGCGCTTGATTCGCGGTTTGGAGTGACGCGTTTCGCGACGTGAACAGCGGCATCGCAAGCTTCATCCACACTCTTCCAGCAGCCTGAACCAACACCGGCAAGAATCGCGGCGCCATAGGCGGCGCCTTCTTCCGCCTGCAAAATTTCCACCTCGTGCGCGTAAACGTCGGCCTGGATTTGCTGCCAGAGCAGGGAGCGAGCGCCACCGCCGCCGAGGCGAATGCGTTCCACGGGAACATGAATTTCGTCGAAGATGGTGAAGGTGTCTTTCAAGCTGAGCGCGACGCCTTCGAGGATTGCGCGAATCAAATGAGCACGCGTGTGCGAAGCGGAGAGGCCGACGAAAGCGGCGCGCGCGAAGGGATCGAGATGGGGAGTGCGCTCGCCCATTAAATAGGGCGCCCAGAACGCGCCGTCGGACCCGGCTGGAACAGAGGCGGCTTCGGCGGAGAGCCGCTCATAGGAATCGCGGCCGTCGTCGGGTCCGGCGCCGAAACGATCGCGGAACCAGCGCAGCGAAAGGCCAGCGGCTTGCGTTACGCCCATAACGTGCCAGCGGCCGGGAATGGCGTGGCAAAATGTGTGCAAGCGGCCCTTGGGATCGAGCGACGGTTTGTCGGTCGCGGCGAAGACCACGCCCGATGTGCCAATCGTCGCGCTGACAACTCCGGCGCGGGTTATGCCCATGCCGACGGCGCCGGCGGCTTGATCGCCTGCACCCGCGACTACGGGCGTGCCTGCGCGAAGGCCGGTAGCGCTTGCGCCTGCCTCGGAGAGCTTGCCGCAAATTTCCTGCGATTCGTAGAGCTTTGGAAGAAGTCTTATGTCGATGCCGGTTTTGTTGAGGACTTCGGCGGACCAGGTGCGATGGGCGACGTCGAGTAGCAGCGTGCCGGAAGCGTCGGCGACGTCGATGGCGGATTCGCCGGTGAGGCGGAGGCGGACGTAGTCTTTCGGGAGCATGATTTTGCGGACGCGCTGCCAGTTTTTTGGCTCGTGCTCGCGGACCCAAAGAAGTTTGGTGAGCGTGAAATTTGTGAGCGGTGGATTGCTGGTCAACTGGATGAGGCGATCGAGGCCGATGGTGCGTTCGAGCTCCTTGGATTGCGCTTCGGTGCGCTGATCGCACCAGATGAGAGCGGGGCGGATGACTTCGTCGTTTTCGTCGAGAAGGACGGCGCCATGCATTTGTCCGGAAAAGCCGACAGCGGCGATGGATTGGGCAGGAAGGCCGGAGACCTGCAGCGCTTTACGAACGGCGATTACCGCGGCGCGCCACCAGTCGCGGGGATCCTGCTCGGCCCAGCCGGGCTCGGGGCTGGCGAAGTTGGCGTGCTCTTCCGTGCCTGAGGCGAGGACAGCGCCGTGTTCATCGAGGATGACGGCGCGGGTGCCGCTGGTGCCGACGTCAATACCAAGAATTGGAATACGGCCTCCTTCTTACGCGAGACTTGCTAGAGACTTTGTTTCCCGCACCTTTTGGCGAAGGGGGAGAATCATCTTCAGGAGCCAGTCGAAAGCAGACTGAAATTGCTTACCGTGAACGTTCACGGTGGACATTTAAGACCACGCGGGAGAGCTTGTCAACGCAGCAGCGGCGGCGTCGTCGTAGTGGATTTAGGATTGCGACGCGATTGACAAGCTGCGGAGCCGGACACACAATGCGTGCGCCGAAATTCTGTTGGCGTTTTTGCGATTAGGGCAGCCAGGAGGCCGAGCCATGAACAACCCCGAAGAGTCCATCGATCGAAGGAAATTCTTAGCGAAGTCCGCGGCGCTGATTGCGGGTGGCGCGGCGCTGCCGAGCACAGCGCTTTCCTACGAGAGGATCGTGGGTGCAAACGATCGTATCTCGCTGGCGCACATTGGGACGGGGAGCCGCGGAAGCGATTTGGACTGGATCGTGGCGCAGATAAAGACCAGCCAGAACGCGGAAATGACGGTGGTGTGTGACTTGTGGAAGCTGAATCGCGAGAAAGCAGCGGCGACGAACGCGGAATACTATGGACGTGCCCCACGGACGTTCGAGTATTTGGAGGATGTGCTGGCGCTGAAGGACGTCGACGGAGTGATTATTTCGACGCCGGAGCACGCGCACTCAACGATATTGAAGATGGCGGTGGAGGCGGGCAAGGACGCGTACGTTGAAAAGCCAATGGGAAACGTGCTGGCGGAAGTGAAGACGGCGCGCGACACGGTTTTGAAGAGCGATCGGATCGTGCAGGTCGGTACACAACATCGCAGCGAGCCGTATCAAAGAGCGGCGCACGATTTGGTACAGACTGGGGTGCTTGGGGATGTAAGCAAAGTCGAGATCGTTTGGAATTACCACGGGCCAAGATGGCGCGGACGCGAAGAAACAAAGTTGATTCGGGAGCAGGATACGGACTGGCGCAAGTGGCTGCTGACCAAGCCCTACCGGCCGTTCGATCCGAAGGTGTATTGCGAGTTCCGTTTGTACAAGGAATTTTCGAGCGGCATTCCCGACCAATGGATGAGCCACGCGATTGATTTGGTGCATTGGTTCACGAACGACAGCTTTCCGCGCTCGGCGGTGGCGCACGGCGGGATTTTTGCCTGGCACGATGGACGGGAGAACGCGGATACGTTCCACACTTTGTTCGAGTATCCGAAGGGATTCCTGGTGAGCTATTCGACGAGTTTTGGGAATGACGCGCCGAGCTCGACACGTTACATGGGGAAAAAAGCCACGCTGACGAATATTGGCGGGGAGGGCAGCCCGCGCTATCAATTGGTGGAAGAGAAGGGAACTCACGAGGACGATCCTGACATCGACAAGGAGAGGGCGTCGAGATACGTGCTTTTGCCAGGCGAAACGGAGCTGCCCCCCTTGGGCATCGATGACAGAACCTTGGAGCACATGACGAACTGGTTCGAGTGCATGAGGTCGCGACAGCAGCCGCATTGCACGGTTGAGAATGGGTTCGCGCATTCAGTTGCGAACATGATGGCGACGGAGGCTTATTGGTCAGGCAAGAAGCAATACTGGGATGCGGCTAGCGAGACGTTTGGAGAACGGGCGCCGGTGAGTTGAGCGGCGGGTATCGGAGTTGCCGTTCATAGGGCCACGAAAAAACGCGTGCGCGGACACAATCAGGAAAGATATTTTATGGTTTGTTCGATCAGCTTCAATATCGGGGCGTAAGGATCGCCATCGGCGTCAAATTCCATCGAACAATAGCCGCGATAATTGCCGGCTTTCAGGATGTCGAAGGATTTCTTTAGATCCACGTTGAACAATTTTCCGTCATCGTTTATTTCGCCGTCTTTCACATGGCAAATATTGTAGGCATGCTGGAACATGGCTTGCAGAGCGCGGTAATTAAAATCGGCATCGCCACTCATCATGGAATTCGCGAAATCGGGCAAGGCGTGAAGATAGGGATGGTTGACGGCTTCGATGACTTTGACGACGAAGAAGGCGTCCTCGCTGACCAAATCGTCGTTTTCCAGGGTGACGACGACATTCCTTTCGGCGGCGTATTCGACCACCGCGCGCAGACTGTCCGCGGTGCGCTCCAGATTTGGAGAGGAATTCCTGGCAGCGGCGATGTGCGTGCGTATGCCCGGCGAGCCGATACGCACGGCGACGTCCACCCACTTCTTTGCATAAATCACGGCCAGATCGCGCGTGGGGGCATCGGCATCGTAGAAGCTGTTGACGAGGCTGACGGCAATGTTGACGGGGCGGACCTTCGCGTTCTGCATCATTTGGCGGAATTCGTCGAGGTAGTCGGGATCCGACGAAGTGAAATGACGGCTGTGAGGTTCGATGTTATGGATTTTAAATTTCGCGACGACGTGGGCGGGGAAATCGAGGAGATTCATTCCGGGGAGATCGTCGTTGCGATCGCGATTGTTCGGGCTGACGATGTAGGCGCGAAACGGGTAGGAGGGGATGGCGATGCGATCGCGCGGATTGGTGGGAAACGGTGTGTGCGGTTGTGCATCGGGAATTGGCAGCGCGGCGGAGACTTTGCTCGCGATAGCACTACCAGCCGTGAGAACGGAGAGCTTTTCGAGAAAGGCGCGGCGCGTTAGCGAATTCATGAGACTGTACCCTACTACATTTTCACTGCGTTTGTAGAATCGGAAGATCGAATAGCGCGCCGTCCTGGTGGAGAATTATTCGTGGCGCAGTGCGTTCATGGGGTCTACGCGCATGGCGCGGCGCGCCGGGATGTAACAGGCCGCGACGGCCACGAGAATCAACAGAGCAGCGACGCCAGCGAAGGTCAGCGGGTCATGCGCACTGACGCCGAAGAGCTGGCTGGCCATGAGGCGCGTCAGCAATAGCGCCGCGACGGTGCCGATGACGACGCCGAGCAACGCCATTCTAGTTCCGTGGCCAATCACGAGGCGCAACACGTCGCCGGGTTGGGCGCCAAGGGCCATGCGTATGCCGATTTCGTGAGTGCGCTGGCCGACGAGATAAGAAATCACGCCATAGATACCGACGCAGGCAAGCGCCAGAGCGAGCGCGGCGAAAAGACCGAGAAGAATCATCGAAAGTCTTCGCGCAGCAAACGAATTGGAAACGACTTCGTCCATGGTTTGTACGTTGTAGACCACTTCGCGAGGATCGATTTCCGCGACGGCGCGTCGGACGGAGGCCATGACGGCAGTGGGATCGCCTTGGGTGCGCAGGACGACGGCGACAGCATCGGCCGCGAGCGGCATCAGTTTTTCGGGAAGCTGCATGAACGGATAATCAAACTGCGACTCGATGGCCGATTTGGCATCGGCGTCCATCCCCCACTGCTTGACATGGCCGACGACGCCGACGATTTCGGCTTGCACGTTGAAGCCGGTGATATTGATGTGCTGACCGACGGGGTTTTCGTTGGGGAAGTAGGTGCGCGCGAAAACGTCGTCGATGTCAACGACGATGGGGGCGTGCTCGTCGTCGTGCGGCGTGATGAAGCGGCCGCGCTCGAGAGCGACTCCCATGGCTTGTTGGAAGCCGCTTTCGACCAAATAAAACATAGCTTGAGGCATTTCTTGGAGGTTGGCCGGTTTGGGCTGGCCCTCGATCCAAAAAGGCAAAGCGGAATTATGGATCATGGGGCGGGAGCCGAGGGTGACGGAAACGGCTTGGACGCCGGGGATGCTCTGCATTTTATCGTCGAACTGACGCAAACGGGCACGGGTTTCGGCGGAGGTAGTAGTTGGGCCAGCCGGCAGAGACAAAGTGAAAGTGATGGCGTGGCTGGGATTGAAACCGGGATTTACACGCCAAAGCGCCGCGAGGCTGCGAACCATGAGGCCGGCTCCGACAAGCAAAACGAGAGCCATGGCTACTTCAACGGCGACGAAAACTCCTTGGAGCCGGTGGCGGGCTCCGCTCTCGCCGCGGCCGCTCTCTTTGAGTATGCCCTGCAAATCCACGCGGGAGGATTTCAGTGCGGGAGCGAGGCCGAAAACAATTCCGGCGAAGAGGGACAGCGCCAGAGTGAACAGCAGGACGCGTGAGTCGAGCGAGACTTCGGTGGCGCGCGGCAAAGCGCCAGGTAAAGCGGCTAGCTCGGCTTTGAC
The DNA here is from genome assembly GCA_049800195.1 of Candidatus Acidiferrum sp. Classification (GTDB taxonomy): domain Bacteria; phylum Acidobacteriota; class Terriglobia; order Acidiferrales; family UBA7541; genus Acidiferrum. Next base: position 85,733 of record JBARJI010000102.1, on the reverse strand, counting down.
ACCCCAAGCGGCGAGCAAGAGTCCCAGCGCTCCACCTACGCCAGCGAGCAGAAGGCTTTCGGTAAGAAGCTGGCGAATGACGCGCATGTGGTTGGCGCCCATGGCCGCGCGAATCGCAAACTCGTGGGAGCGGCCCATGGAACGGGCCAGAAGAAGATTGGCGACATTCGCGCAGGCAATCAGCAGCAAGAAGCCAACGGCGGCGAGAAGCACGATCAGAAATGGCTGAACGTTGCCAACAATGTCTTCCTTCATGGAAACGAGAGTGATGCCCGCGGCCTTATCGGCCACCGGGTAGGCAACGGCGAGATTTTGCGCGATGGCGTCCATATCGGCTTGAGCCTGTGGGAGTGTCACACCCAGTTTCAGGCGGCCAACCGAATGCGAGCTGACGTCGACGCGGCGGTCGAGGAAATTTGGATCGGTCCACTGACCGATGGGGGTGTAGACGTCGCGGTCGTGGCCGTAGAAAGTGAAGCCAGGCGAGGTCACGCCCACGATGGTGTAGGATGTGCCATTCAGGATGATGGGCTTGCCGATGATATCGAGCGAAGAGCCGAACTTGCGCTCCCAAAAACCACCGCCGAGAATCACGACGGGAGCCGCGCCGGCGTGATCGTCATCGGAGCGGAAAGTGCGGCCAAGTACAGGCTGCACGCCAAGCGTCGAAAAAAAGTCCGCGGAAATCATGTAACCGGTGATTCGTTCTCCTTCGCCCTTTCCGATGAAGTTGTAATCCTGATTGCGGTAGATGGCCATGGAGGAAAAGGTTTGCGTGTCACGCTGCCAATCCAGGAAATTCGGGTAGTTGATCGGGGCGTGCTCGTAGCCGGGAGTCTTGCCATAAATTGCGACGAGCTGGCCAGGATGCGGGTAAGCCAGGGGATTGAGCAGGACGCCGTTGACGACGGAAAATAGCGCGGTGTTGGCGCCGATACCGAGGGCCAGCGTCAGAATCGCGATTGCGGTGAATCCCGGCGACTTCAGCAGCATGCGAAGCGCGTAACGCAGGTCCTGTACAAGTGTATCCATGCTGCCTCCCATTTTTCGGCAAAGGCCAATCGGGCTAATCGTACCGCAAGAAAGCTGGGTCATTCCATTGGACCATACAGTTCGGGGAGGCGGGTGAGCTAGGCGAGAGCGCTGATCGTTCCTGAATGGATTTACTTGGTCTACTTATTCGCGGTGCACCGATGGAGCGGCTTCCGAGACTGCACGATAACAAAAAAAGAAAGGAAAACCGCCGGGGAGCTTCGATACTCGCCCGGCGATTTCCTTGAAGGGTGGAAATTGCGTTAGAACTCGTAACGCAATGCGAACTGCATTACGCGCGGCTGATTCAGTAGACTGGTGTAGTTTCCAAAGGTAGTGCTGTCGTAGAGGGCTACATTCGCCGTCTGCACGTTGAAAATCGGTGTATTGGTCACGTTAAATACTTCCCAGCGGAACTGGAGGCTTTGGCTTTCCGCCCAAGGCATGATCCAGCGTTTAGAAAGGCCGAGGTCCAATCCCCGGTAGCCCTCCCCGCGAATCTGATTCCTGGCGCCAGAATAACCTGGAAGCGGAGGCGTGAAGTTGTTTATCGCCGAGGTCCCGTTCGAGAACATGTTCACGGTTCCATTTGTGGGGTAGATGCCTGTTGTTACAGGTGAAGTCAGGGAAGCCAAACCAGTCAATTGCCAATCCGTGGGAAAACCAAACACGTTTCCGACGCTGACTGGGAATCCGCTCGTGATGCGGTAAAGGCCGCTGAGTTGCCACCCTCCGATTACGGCGTCGAGGGGCTTGTTTGCGTCGTGGCCGAACACATGGCCTCGTCCGAACGGCATATCGATTATAAAGTTCGTGTTGAATTGGTGGCGCAAATCGTAGTCGGAATCTCCACGCAACTGATAGGGATCCCAAGCGTTGGTAATTTGATCGCCGAGACCGCCCCAAGCTCCGATGCGTGTGGCATCCGACGCTAGGTCTATGGATTTGCTGTATGTGTAATTGGCGTCGAATTGCACGCCGTGGATCTTTCGATGGCGGAGCGTGACTTGGAGAGCGTTGTAGCTGGTTGTGCCGACGGAGCGCCAGGCATACAACGAGGAGTACTGCGGATTAAAGAAAGTGAAGGGGCCGGTTGCGGCATTGTAGACGACATTGGGGTTGTTCCCGTCGGGAATGCCGTACGGCGAGGTGTTGCCGTCCAGGATCGAAAGCGCGGACGTCTCGTTGGTTGAGAAGCAGCTGAAGAGATCGTAGACGGCCTGAAGCTGACTGGTCGTATTTCCCCCACTGCAGAAGAGCGAGTACGCGCCTCCATTCGGAAGCGCCTGGACAATATCAGACCAATAGCTCGCCGTTTTCCCCACAAGCGCGGGGGTAATTTGGGAAGTCGGAATTCCCTGCCGGTAGAGGTTAGCGAGGGCGTCGATTGCCTGGTAGTAAGTGACCCCTGTCTTCTTGTCTACGAAATTATAGGGTTGAGCCACATCCTCTTGCGCAAGCAAGCGACGCCCGAGTCTGCCGACGTAGGCAGTCTCCAAAGAAAAACCGCCGCGAAGGTCTCGCCCAACAGACAAATCGATTGTGTAGGCGTAGGGTGTTTTAATTTGATTGTCCAGCCCCCAGGCAATTGCGAATCCACCGGTCGAAAGCGAATCCGGGAAGGTTTGCGGGAACTTGCCTGGAGGGGCGGGCAAGAAGATCTGGTTGCCATTCATGTCAGTTGTGGGAATGGTGTTCATGCCGGTGACGCGCGGCGAGGATGAGACAGACTCGCTCCCTGCGGGGTTGGTCAGCTCCGTGCTCAAGCCAAACGCTCCGCTGCTATCAAATGTGTTGATTAGGGATTCGCCGACACGGTCGTAGACTACGGAAAATCCACCGCGGATGGAGGTTTTGCCCTCGCCAAAAAGACTACCCAGGAAACCGTCCGAAGCCCTGGGCGCCCAGGCGAAAGCAAAGCGAGGACCGAAGTCCTTGGGATCCCAGTTGTAGTAGCTCGCTTTACCGTTCGCGGGGCCGGCCAAGTTAAAACTGATAAGCGGATCGGCGCTCGACGGGATTCCGTTCTCCATGTTATAGGCACGCTGGTCAAACCAAGAGCCTAAGCTTGGGCTCGGAGCGACCTGCAGGCCGTTGGTCTCCCAAGGCGGAGAAAAGAGCGAATAGCGCAGGCCAAGGGTCAAAGTAAAGGTTGGCTTGACCTTCCAGACATCTTGCGCGTACATCTCATAGCCATCGAAAGCATAATGGCGCGCCACCGGGGAGCCAATTGCCTGCGTGGTGCCATTTTTCTCGTAGTTATAATAGGCGTCCACTTCGGAAACAAACCCGATCATGTCCGCAATCGAAAAGTCATAATTCAGACCAAACCCCGAGTTCACCCCAGGCAAATTGTATTGGGGCACACCACCGACCTGATAAGCGGGGTTTAACGGCGAGTTTGTAGAATTCGAGATCCCTCCCGTGTTTAGCCACGCAGAGTTTACATCTCCATCGCTAAATGAGTTGTTCAAACTGGCGGTCGCATCGCGGATGATGGTCACAATTCCACCAAACTCCCAGGTATGCTTGCCGTGTATCCAGGACAGGTCGTCTCCGATGTTGTGGCTTGGCCGCTGGTACTGGGTGCTGCGGGTGATCGCGCCGGTCTGGTCGTTCAAGCCCCTTAGAATGATCCACTGGTCGTTTGAATTCCCAATGAGACCGTTGCTTTCGCGCACAAACCCGTACCTTACCGTGTTGACGAGGGTCGAGGAGAGCACCGCATTATAGTCGGCGATGATCCCTTTGTTATAATTCACGAGTGTATCTTCGGGAGGTTGCCCGGGCAGAAATTGCCCTTCCTCAATTTGAGAAAGATTGGCGAGAGCGCCGGACACGGAGAGGCGCTGCTTTCCGTCGGCGGTGATGTTGTAATCCAGCTTGGCGATGTAATCGTTAAGCACCTCCCCGTTGGGGGTAGTGAAAACATATCCCAAAGTGTTTAAGCCGTCTCCCACCGCGTTGCTGTTCGATTTTGGCCAATAGCCGCCGTTTAGAAAGCTCTGAATCGCCGTGTTTACACCTATGTGGAGCGGGTCCATCATCTGGATCGTAGACGGGCCCAGCGCATAATTGCCTGGAGCAACGGAGTATGACGTGCCGCTGATCCCCGTGACCGTACCTCCCGGACACGTTGCGCCTGTTGCGCAAGGGTACTCGACGATCCCGTCTCTGAGTGTAGCGGAAGGAACCACCGTTGTTTGGACCTCGTCCTGCGCCCAGCGCTGACCTTCAAAGTTTGCGAAGAAAAACAAACGGTCCTTCTTGATAGGCCCGCCGAGTGAACCGCCAAATACGTTGCGAATCAATTTGACCGCAGTGTTGGGCTCGCCGCTCTGCAATTCAGCCTGCTTATTGAAATAGTCGTTTGCGCTAGTGAAGGTGTTGCGCATGTATTCATAGGCGGAGCCATGAAACTGATTTGTGCCGCTCTTTGTGACAAGAGCTACCTGAGCGCCCCCTGTTCCTCCCTGATCGGCGTTGTAATTGGAGGTCGTCACACGGAACTCTTGAACGGAGTCCAGCGTCACAGGCAGCACCGAGGTAAACGCGTTCCCGGAGCGGTTGTTTACCGGTATGCCGTCAAGAGTAACGTTGCTCTGGTCGCTGCGCGCGCCGTTGACGGCGCCGCTGCGCGTGTCAAAATTCGTATAACTTGTGCTGGTAACGCCGGGGTTGTTGCCAATGTAGACCACACCGGCCTGTAGCGTGAGCAGTTCCGGCACGCTGCGCCCGTCCAAGGGGAGCTCTTTCACCTGATTTTCATTGAAGGCAACTCCGAGGGAAGCGTCCGTTGTGTTTAGCGTCTCGGACTGCGCCGACACCTCCACGGTCTGCACCGCGGTGCCGATCTCAAGTGTCATGTTCTGCGTCGCTGGATTGTTGACCAGCAATTGCAAACTGGGCAGCACATACTTCCGGAAACCGCCCGCCGTGACGGTAATCGAGTAGGTGCCGGGGGGCAAAGCGAGAAACTCGTACTCCCCTGCTGTATTTGTGTTCGTTTCCCGCTGCAACGATAGCGCCGGGTTCGCCAGCGTTAGGTGCGCGCCGGAGATAGCGGCCCCGCTTTTGTCCGTTACGGTTCCGCGGACCGATGTGGTTCCTGTCTGGGCCCAAGAAGAGGCAGAACAAAAGATCAAAACTAATGATGAAACCAAGAGACCACGCTTCAAGAAATCCCAAGTCATGGACTGCTCCTTTCGCGCACCCTAACCCGATGCCCACATCTAAAATGCACGCAGATGGGCAGCACCAAAACCTCAGAAAAACAGTAATGTGGCGCCTTGCCGGGTCACGACCTGGAGCGAACTAGACCTCTGGCAACCTACCCCACCACCCCATCCCGAATTGACATAGCTTTTAAGACAAATCGAGTGCTGGTGTCAAGGAAAGTTCTGCGGAATGGCCCTGCAAATTTGTCCTATCAGGATTTTGAATTCTTGAAGGAGAAACTGGTGTAATGCGCGCCGCGCCGTCACCATTTGTATTGTAACTTACGGCGCTAGAAAAGAATGCCGGCGACCATCTCGGCCACAAGTTTGGCTTTCTCGCGGCGCACCTCTGGCGTCAGGGACGGATCGTTTTGAAGACTGGAGCCGACGCTGACAACAAAGGCCTGCTCGCGGACCCGGCCCACGACCCTCTCGGCATACAGGTTTCCGTGGGTTTGCACGCTGCACGTGACGGCTTCGTTGCCGATGGCCCGCAGAGGGGTGCTCTTCGGAGAGCATTGCGAAAGGTACCTGGAGAATTGCTTGGGAATGTCGGTCATGGCGTTAACCCATATGGACAGCTCGCGAAGCGTTGTCCCTTGCTGTTGTGTGAATTCACAGACTTGGGGGCCAGACTCTGTGATTTTCACGGCCGCAGTCACGGGACCGCCAAGAATCCCGCGCGCCGTCGCTTCATTGATCCAGGGGCAATTCGCTTGCGCTCGGCACGCGGCAGGCATGAGCAGAGCGACGACGAGCAGAAATGTGTGAGAGGTTCGCATTGTTCAGACTGGAGTTTCCTCGCCTCGAACCCACTACTATTTTGCCGTAGCCGGCTTCAACGCTTCCGCACTGAGGATCTTGCCGCCTTCTTGAACGACGTAGAGCCGGTTCACCTCGAGATCCTTCAGTTGATCGACTTCGCCGCTGAGCCAGCGAATCTCGACGCTGTCAACCTTGACGGCCTGCTCGAGACCGAAGTGCATGCGCATATCGTTCTGCGAAAAGTAGCTGCCGCCGCTGCGCAGCTCGTCCATTTGGACGAGAGGTTTCTTTGCCCCTGGAATCGTGGTGGCTGTGACAGTAACGCGACTGCCGATACCAGTGCGATTGGACTTCACTCCGATGAGCTTGATTTTAATCCAGTTGCGTTTGAGCGTGGAATCGCAGCGCAGAAGTTGCGGAATGGCGTTGATACAGTTGACGGCGATGTCGAGGTCGCCGTCGTTGTCGTAGTCGCCGAAGGCACAACCACGCGCGGGAGCGCTCTCCAAGATTCCCGGGCCACCCTCGTTGGTGACTTCTTCGAAGCGTCCGTTGCGCAAGTTGCGGTAGAGGTATTTGTGTTCGGCGTACTTGAGGTCGGCTTTGGATTTGTCGACTTCGGGATAGACGTGGCCGTTGGACATGAGGATGTCGAGCCAGCCGTCGTTGTCCATGTCAAAGAAGCCAACGCCCCAGCCCAGGAGGCGCGTGTTGACACCGAGGCCGCTGGGATAGGTGCGGTCTTCGAAGACGGCGTCGCCGAGATTGGTGTAGAGCGAATCGGTATCGCCGGCGAAATTGGTCTTTACTATGTCGAGATTACCGTCGCGATTGTAATCGCCGATGGACACGCCCATGCCGGCCTGCGGCTTGGCTTCGGCTGAGAGGGCTGCTCCGTTTTCGATAGCTACATCTTTGAAGGTGCCGTCATGCTGATTGAGGTAAAGCGTGGCGGGAGCGGAATCGTTGGCCACGTATATGTCCGGCCAACCGTCGTTATCGAGATCAGAAGCGGCCACACTGAGACCGTAGGTGCCAACGGCGTTCCACATGCCCGACTTTTGACTGACGTCCGTGAAGGTTCCGTTTCCTTCGTTGTGATAGAGAATGTTTTTTCCGCCAGCCAGTCCGGGAGGGCCGCAAGCAACGTCGATGCCTTTGTAGGTACACGGGCCTTCCTCGGGAAGGGGAGCGGTTTTTAAGTCAAAGTCGACGTAGTTCGCGACAAATAAATCCAGGTGGCCATCGCGGTCGTAATCGACCCAGGTGCAGCCTGTATTCCAGCGGGTCTTGGGGCCGGGTTGGAGCAGGCCCGCGCGTTCGGTCACGTCCGAGAAGGTGCCGTCGCCGTTGTTGTGATATAGAGCGTTTTGGCCGTAGTAGGTGACGAAGAGATCGTCATGACCGTCGTTGTCGTAGTCGCCGACGCAACAGGCTTGTCCCCAGCCGGTGCGGAGTTCGAGGCCCGAACCCTCCGTGACGTCGGTGAAAGTACCGTCGCGATTGCTTTTGAACAAATGGCAATGTGGCTCGCGGCCCTTGGCGAAGCCGTCGAGACGCCAACCGTTCACGAGAAAGACGTCGAGCCAGCCGTCGTTGTCGTAGTCATAGAAGGCGAGGCCACAACCGGTGGTTTCGAGCAGGTATTTGTTTTTGCCCACGCCGCCGTAGATGGTCTCGACATCGAGGCCCGAACCTTTGACGACGTCCACGAAACTGACGCCGAGCGGAGTGCCTTCGATGGGAGATTTCGGACCCGGCGGAGGAGGAGCGGGCTTGGCGTCGTAACTGCGTTCGATGGGGCCAATCTTTTGCCTGGGTGGGGTCTCCTGCTGTTGGGGACACGCGGCGAGGGCAAGAAGATCCGCGAATGGCAACACCAGAGCCGTGCGGCTCAGGGAACCAAGAAACTTGCGGCGATCCGGATGCGACACAAATCCTCCTCAGTTAACGCTGGCCAGTGCTGTGGCCTCCCGCAATCGTGCTCGCATTCGTCTTGACAGCGTCCGGCTTCAAGTCCGTGTGCATGTGCCACGGCACGCTCTCGGTCGATATCTCGGGATGCTTACGAAGATAATCGAGCGAATACGTCGGCGCCGCGGGATCGATTCTTATCGTGGCATACAGCGCGGCTTGCGCAGCGGCTTCGGCTTTCATTCCTTTGCGGCGATACAAGATGGCGAGATTGTAGTGCGCGGTGAGGTCATCGGGATCGATGGCTTGCAAAGCTTGAAACTGAGCCATGGCGTCATCGGAACGATCTTGCTGGTAATAAGCGATCCCGAGTTCGCGCCGCGCATCGCGCGATTGTGGGTACAGTTCCACGACCCTCTCGAGATCGGCGACTTCCGCTTCAGGATGCCCCTCGCGCCGTTCCACAAGCGCAAGATAATAGAGGGCCCGCGCGTAACCCGGATGCAATTGCAAAGCCTTTTCCAGCGACGACCGCGCCATGGGATATTTTTCCCACTCGATATAAGTTAGGGCCACATTCACGAAACCGTCGTCGTAATCGGGCCGCAGCCTTACGACTTGCTCGAAGGCCGCGAGCGCGTCCGAGTATTGCTGCTGGTCGAGAAACCCGATGCCGACATTGTTCCAGCGCATCCAGTCTTGATTATCCCCTGGCGCGGGGGGCGTGGGCTGATTCATGCCTAGATTCAGTGTGCGCGTGCGGGAAGCCATCTCGACGACAGGGTAGAGCGGATGATCAGGGCCGAAAATATTGTTCAAATAGCTTTGTCGGAAATGCCGATAATTGACGCGCGCGGTGATGCTGAGCGGTCCCTTCACATCCGGCGGAATCTGGAATTCATAGCGCACCAGCGCCGAGCGTCCGGCCTGAATCGTGTTGTCATAGGCCACCGAATGGATGGTCCAGACTTTGTGATTGTCCACAAACTCGCCGGAGAGATCCACCGGCCGGTTGGTGAAGCTGTGCGCGCGCGTATCGAGCATGCCATCCGGCTTCAGAAAACCGCTGTGATAGACATCCTTTCCGGAGGCGTCTTTCACCACGACCTCGACCCACGCTTCATAGAGATCGCGAACCTCTGGAATCAGCGAGTGACCAATATTCTTGTTCTGGACGACGACGTAAGCTTGCACCACCTCGTTTGGCTCTAGCTGAAAGGGAACGGAACCAAGCGGGGCAATGAGATTATCGTCGCCGACTTTTTTCAGGGCGAAAATGTCCACATTGAGGAAGCGGCCCGATTTCAGGAACTCGATCGTCTTCTGGAGTTGCTCGTCGAAGCCGTAATAAAAAGGTACCGCCGTATTTCCGGCCGTCCAGCGATGCGACGCGAACGATCCCGCCTTCGCACCGTAGTCAGGCAGAGTGGCCGCTTCGCGATGCATGTGGCAGTTCTGGCACGTGACGTAGTCCGCCGAGTAAAAAGTCAGCGGGTTGCGCTGGGAGAACTTGGAGATTTGCCATTCGTCGTAAGTAGTAAAGGCACGAATGAACTTGTAGTCGTTCAGATCGGCGGGGAGATTGGCTTTGTGGCACGCGGCGCAGAATTCCGGCGTGCGATAGAAGGACTGCATGACGGCCTTGGAGTGCCGCTCGGGATGCTCGAGGATATCGCCGTAAGGAACCTGACCGCGAATGCGCTTGCCGTTTTCATCGACCATTACCGCGGGAACGCCCATGACGTAGCCGCCATTTCCGGAGGTGGATTTCAATAGCTGAATCGAGTGGCAGGTGGTGCAGGTGACGCCGTCTTCGTCGAAGGAGCGATCGACATGCGCGCCCGGGGTCAGCGCGCCTGAAACCACGGCAATCGGATTGTGGCAGCTATCGCAGTGCCGAGAGAACTCGATGCCTTTGGTGCGGATCAGAATATTGACGCTCGCGCGGTAGAACGGAGCGCGAAATGAGTTTGAGTGCAGCGCCTGGCGCCATTGGTGGTAGGCCTCCTGGTGGCAGTGGCCGCAGTATTCCGCCTTGGGAAAAGCGCCGGGCTGAATAAACTCATTGTCCTCGGTGCTGGCATTGCCTGGGAGGGAAAAATTGTCCTTGCCGAAAAGAAAATGATAGGTCTTAGCTACTTCGTCGGAATAGTTCTTGCGTTCCGCGTTTTCGCCGGACTGGGCCTGGCTGGTATCTTGTGCCGCTCCGAGTAGAAATAGAAAGCCAGCGGCGAAACCGATGGCACTCACGAGGATGCGGCCCATTCGAGGCTTCATGACGATCAGCCTGCCCGACCTAGTTCTCTGACCCAACCGGCCCATTGCCTGTCCGAATTTGGAGCATTTGCCCCGCATTCAGAAATTTGCGGAACATTGCAGCAAAGCTATTCCGTCGCCCGCAACTTTGGACCCTTGGGATGGCACGGTATACGTTCTGGTATAGCGCATCCCGAAGTCCGTGTAAACGGCGGGCTTTGCAACACTTCATCGGGATGGATTGGTGGCCACGGCCGGGATTACTGTCGGGCTTTTTCCAGATCGTCCGCCTTTTTTCGCTCGGCTGCAGCCTCGTCTTTCTTGCCCTGGTGTTCTAGAGCGTTAGCCAAGCCGCGATGCGCCTCGGCATAATTGGGATCGTTGGTCAGTGCGTCTTGAAAGTGCTCGATGGCATCCGCGATTTGCCCCTTTTCGAGCAGAGCGTTGCCCGTGTTCGTCGAGACCGTGGCTCTCTGGCGATTCATCATGACGCGTTCCAAGTCCGCGCCCTTTTTGCGCTCGGCGGCGGCTTCGGCAGTCTGGCCCTGCTGCTGGAGTACCATGGCCAGCGTGAGATGCGAGTCCGGCTGGTCCGGCATTTGACCAATCGCTTCTCGCAGAGCATCGGCAGCTTCCGGGAGCTTGCCCATCTTTCGATAGAGGCTGCCAAGTGTGGCCCAGCCGTCGGCGTTGTTTGAGTGCAGCTTCATCGCTAGAGAGAGTTCGCGCGCCGCGTCGTCATAGCGGCCATCCTGCATATAAAGGATGCCCAGCGTGTAATGCGGTTCGTGGGCAGAAGGATTCAGCTTGGCTGCCGCTTCGAGTTCCGGAATCGCGCCGGCGTTATCGTCTTTTAGTTTGAGCGCGAGTCCGAGATTGTAGTGCAACTGAAAGCTTTGCGGATCGGTTTTTAGGCCAGAACTCAGAACTTGGATGGCTTCGTCAACCTCATTCATCTGCAGATAGGCCGCAGCCAGATTTTCATGGGCCGTGGGATCGCCGGGCTTTTCTTTGAGGTTGCGTTCGAGAAACGGAATGGCGTCCTTCGCGTTCCCGCCGAGTAGAAGGGCTAGCCCCAGGCTCGCGCCTGCTTCCTCGTCTCTCGGCTCGGACTCCACGACCTGGCGGAGCAGAGGAATGGCCTCAGAATCGTGGCCGGTGCGCTGAAGCGCCCGGGCTAATTGATATTTGGCTTCGGTAGACGCGGAATCGAGTTCGAGGGCGCGACGGAAGGCCTCGATGGCCCTGTCATCTTGCTTGTTCGCGGCATAAGCCTTGCCCATTTCCGTGGCGACGAGCGCATTATCAGGAGCAAACTTGGAAGCCAAAGTTAGTTCCACGATTGCGGCAGGAACTTGTTGCTGGGCGAGCAGGGCCGCCCCCAGATGAAGATGAGCCGCCGCAAACTGCGGATTCAGTTGAATGGCTCTTTGGAATTCGCTGACCGCCGAAGGCCAGCGCTGCTGCTGGGATTCCAGCGACCCTAAGGCGTCATGAAGCGCGGCACTCTGCGGTGCTTCGGCAACAGCAGCGTTCATTTTTGCGATTGCTGCAGTGAGCTGTCCGGTGGCTGCCAGCGAGCGAGCATAAGCTTCAAGAACATACGAGGGTAGCGCCGAAGCGGGAGCCGAGCCGGGCTTAGCCTGTACTTCGGCTTCGACGCTCTTGAACAGAGCGATCGCTTTTTTGTTAGCACCAATTTGTTCGTACGCAAGACCGAGATTGATCTTGGGAGAGATGTCTGTGGGCTTGAGCTCGACCGCCTTTTCCAGTTCCTTAATGGCTTGGGGGGCCTTTCCGAGACGGATCAGCACTGCGCCCAAGGCGCTGTGGCCTTCCTCGATCTGTGGCGCGAGCCGAACGACTTTTTCGAACTGCACTTCCGCGGTCTTGAGATCATTCTTCGCGGCCGCCGCAGTGCCTGCGCTATAGGCTGTCCGGATTTCTTGGTTGATGGTGGCTTGTAGCTCTGAGGATGAGCTGGATTGCTTCGCGGAGCCCAGGCTGGGGGTTAACCCCAACAATAGAAGGAACAGAATACGCATGCACGGCGTTTTCAAAGGCCCAGCCGCGCGAATTTGTTTCCGGACATTGCCAGAAAGAATCTGCAAAGTCCTCGCACGACAAGTGCTGTCAACCAATGAACACATGAGGCGTTCAAACGTCCTGAACATCTTATTCGCGCAAAAAGTATATAGCCTGATTGTTGAAAATGCTTGTGTTGCAACCAAGACGCCGGGCCCGATTCTTGGATCTCGATAGGCTCTGGCGGGACTGGGGCCCTGTTGAACGTTGAAGGGCCCGCCCAATTGTTGCTCTGGACTCTGTGGCCGCAAACGCAGCCGTTGTGAAGCAACTAAGGATTCTGCGTTGGGAGATGAATCTGCCGGTTCCCCCGATCCGAGGACTGGTCGACGGGGCGGCTGGGGGCTGGCGATTCACAGCAATGCGCATTTGGTTTTCTACTCTCGCTTCAGTACCCTTGTCTTCTTAAGCTACGCACTGGTTCCTACGAGCGACTGGACTTGGGAACGATTCCGATTGAGGGGCGCATGAACGTGACTGCCAACGCGGACAGTGAACGCTTCGAGAGCGGCGCGAACAAGTATGCCGCCTACCTCGAGACGCCTGAGGGCCGGTTGCGCTCCGATTTGACATTTGCCAACCTGCAGGATTTTCTCCCCTTGCAGGTCAAATCCTCGTTTTGTGCGCTTGATCTCGGATGCGGAACGGGAGCGATGGCGGTTCGCCTGGCGCGACTTGGCATGCAAGTCACACTGCTAGATTCTTCTGTAGAGATGCTAGACATCGCGAAGCGGGCGGCACGGGAAGCCGGGGTCACGGACAAGGTCGTTCTGCAACAGGGCGACGTTACGCAATTGGCGAACCTGTTCCACGCTCGAACGTTCGATGTAATCCTTTGCCACAACATTCTGGAATTTTGCCACGACCCGGGTGCTGTCTTGCGAGGTGCGGGTCGCGCCTTGCGGGATTCATCGGCGATGTTGTCCGTTCTCGTACGCAACCGGGCGGGGGAAGTATTCAAGGCCGCGATCCAAGCGGGCGATTTGGCGGCAGCGAAGAATGGCCTGACCGCTGAGTGGGGACAAGAAAGCCTGTACGGAGGCAGAGTGCGACTATTTACGCCGGATATTCTGCGAGCCATGCTGACAGAGGCGTCGCTGGCGACGATTGCCGAGCGAGGTGTGCGGGTCCTGGCGGACTATTTGCCGCCCAAGGTCTCTCGCAGCGCAGACTACGAACGGATTTTTGAACTGGAGCGGAAGATGGGCAGCCGGCCAGAGTATGCTGCAGTCTCCCGATACACGCACTGCCTGGCACGTTGCGTATGTCCGGTGGCGGAGGACGCAGCGTGACCGACGTCCCTGTGCAAGTTTCGGCCACCGCATCCAACGAGAAAACAGCGGATGCCGCGATTGCGCTCGGACTCGGGCTTACCAACGAGTGCAACCTCTCTTGCGCCTTCTGCTACCGGGATCCAACCCGCAGCGATCGCCTCTCTCTGAAGCAAGTGAAGTCCGTGATGGAACGGCTGCCGATCCGTTCGGTGAACCTGGGCACTGGCGAGAACGGCATGCATCCGGACTTTAAAGCGATTCTCGAATACCTGCGCGAACAACCCATCAAACTTACGATCACTTCCAACGGCCACAGTGTTGCTGTGCTGGAAGATCGCGAGTTGCGCGCCTTTCACGATATTGAGTTTTCTCTCGATTACCCGACCCAAGTGGAACAGGATGCGCAACGCGGAAAGGGCAATTGGGATCTGATCCACGCGCAAGCAGAACGTTGCGTAAGGCTCGGCGTACCTGTAACTGTTGTCGCGGTCATGATGAAGGCAAACTACTTGCGTCTGGTGGAGGTCGCGCGAGTAGCCAAACAGTTTGACGCTCCGCTGCGTGTGAACGTCTACCAGGCGGTGCGATCCGACATCTATGCTTTGTCCTATCGAGAGTTTTGGGAGGGGTTCCGGCGTCTCTTTGCGGAAACGGACGTGATCGCCATCGGCGAGCCGCTGGTCCGGGCGATGGCGGGCCTCCTGCCGCTCCGGGGGGGGTGTGGCGTGAGCACCGTGAGAGTCACGCCGCGCGCCACGACACAGCCCTGCGTTTATTGGCCGGGAGCGGGGGAGCCACTGTCGGATTTGATCGCGATGGGGATCGACATTCTAGACTCCGCGCCATTCGATCAAGCCCGCACACTTCCCAACGTGTGCCAGCACTGCGAGTTCCGGGACTCATGCCACGGTGGCTGTGCCGGGCGCCGGCGCCTCCATGGCGCGCTGCTCGAACCGGACCACTACTGTCCGATCATTCGCGGAGAACGTTGCAGCCTGAATATCCGCATGGCGGCCACGCGCGATCTGCCAAAGCTAAGCAGTTCCTGCACTACCGTGGTGATTGCCCGCGAGTCCGACTCTTGAAGATTTTCAGCAATCGGACGCAATCAGCCGCGCGTTTCCTATTTCGCGTCTATCCATTTGTCCGAGCCCGCCAGCTTCACAGCCACATTCGTAAAGAAAATATGGGCCGGCTTGCCGTCCGCCGTTCCGCGATGGTCCGTTGAGACTAGCAGCGGGCCAGCCTTCTTGTAGCCCGCCCACGTGGTGGTGACGTTACTCGGTTTCTTCGGTCCTCCCCGTTGATAGACGAACTGTACCACTCGCCCATCCGGTCCCACGTAAAGATTCCAAGTATCTCCCGGCGTGTATCCACCAACCTCCGCAGGATATTTCACTGAGACAAGCTTCGCCGTGCCCTTTCCGATCGGCAATTTTTGCTTGTCCTTTACTTCCACATTGGCGCTAGTGTCCCAGTAAACATGGAAGGGGAAAATAAACCAATAATTGTCGTTGACGAAATTCGGTTCAATCTCGTCTTTCACGTTGGCAGGCGCGCTGTTGATCTGAGACCGGATATACGTAACCTTGACCGGCTTGCCGTCCTTGTCTTTTCCCTCGTAGGTAACTTCTCCAGCCTTGGGATCCCAAGTCCATGTCCGCGCGAGACTCACATGCAAAGCCGGGAGTTGTAGATTGAACGTATAGCGAATCGCTTCAATTTGTCCATACGAATCAAGGCCATAGGTCTTGGCAAGTTCTTCGACAATAGGTGGACGCGTCTGTGCGTGGGAAGCGCCCGCAAGGAGCAGCACCCCCAAAAACAGAGAACACAGCGTCGTGTAACGGAGCAACTTGGTCATGCAGGTCCTCCTCAGAGAATGGAATGGATGCCATGTTGGATGACGTAAAAGGGCCCCCGGATGCAAGAATTGCATGCGGTACAGTGGCCTTCACTCGACCTCATCTGCTGAGGATGGAAGTTCGGTAGATGGTGTGATCCTCCGCAAAGCGATAATGGCAGCGGTCACCGCGACGGAGCCGTACTCCAGCAGCACAATCCAGCCAGGGACCACCCACGGCCGTCCAACTATGCGCAAATGCCAGACATAGTAGGTTGGAATGATGCTCACCGTCCAGATGATGAGCGGCAGCGTCGAGGCCGACCGCAGGAACGGCAACAGCCAGAGCAGGTACCATGGATATACAACTGGTGCGCATAGAAGCGATGCTGCCATGGGCCATGCAAATTCCTCCGAAGACCATTCCGCAGCCTTGCTTCTCATCCAGGTTGCCGTAAGAAATCCGACGAGCACTGCCAGCCCAACGACAAGCTGCGGAGCCGCCACTCGCTCGAGCGTTGCGAACACCGGATCATTAAAGCGGAAACTCTTCACGTAAGTGCCGAGCGAGCCGATGGGAAGTCGCCCGTGGTTGAAGAATGGCAAATAGAGGAGTCCGACCGCGAGTAGCGCCAGCGCGGCGTCGCGAATACGAACACGCCTCCAGTAAAGTGGCAGCAGTACGATCGGGAGGGGCTTCACTGCAACAGCCAGCCCAAAGGCCAAGGCGGCAAGCGTACGCCAGCGGCGCGCCAGAGCTGCCACGGATACCAAGAGCAGCAGCGCGCCGACAATATCGACGTGGCCGCTTCCGGCGACTTCTTTCGCCAGCAGCGGATTCCAGGCATAAGCAAGAATCCAGTGCGCTCCTCGCCCACTCCTCTGGAGGACATCGAGCAAAACGAGAACGATTGCGAAATCGCAAATTACAAATGCTACTTTCATCGCGAAGATGGACTCGTGAATCGATGTTACAGCGCGGAAGAAAAGTTGAGCTCCGGCTGGATATGGACTCGGCACATTCGGGTTGTTCAAAGTGTGGGTCTCGGATGTGTGCAATCCACGGAGTGAAGGGTCGCTGGGTACGACAATATATGGGTTATATCCGAGCCGTTGAACGCGGCCATCCCAAATATATCGATGAACGTCATCATCTGAACCCGGAGCCCTCAAAAGAAATGGAACATGCCACAAAGCAGCCAATGCGAGCCCGATGGCGATAACGCGGCGCGGGAATTTCGGCGTCGAGAACAACTCGCGAATGGCAAGGAGGTATGCGATGCCAGCAACTGCCAGCGGGATGATGAAGGACGGTTCTCCCACGCTGCTGATCTTGCGTGAGCAGATTGTCAGCGCTACAAGCAACGTGGCGCCTAACCCGTACAGCCTGCGGGTTGGCGTGAGCTTCACAGGTCTCCCGCGGCCGTCCGCAACTGGGCCACCGCCTGTCCCCACTGTCTCAGCCAGGCAGCCGTTTGCGGCGCCCTTGCCGGAGCGAGCCGCAATTCCGCGGCAAGCCGAGTTAAGTCGCCCTCCACGTCGATGTCGTAGAAGGTATCCGTGTACCCGATGGAAAGCTGCAATCCGCGAGCGCGCGCCAGCAGAGCCTCAAGCGCGCTCTTAGTGCCCAAGCCGTCGCTCTCGAAAAGCGCTGGATGGAAGGCGTTGGCCCCGACGAGATAATAGCCGCCATCATGTGCCGGTCCAACAACCACGTCGTGTTGGGTGAGCGCCTCAAACGCACTCTCAAGAACCGAAGTAGGAAGATGCGGGCTGTCGCTGTTGAAGGCAACGACGCGTTGCCCTCCAGTCGCCGCGAAGTGCGCAAACACCGAGGTCAGGCCTGCCGCAAGGCCCTCCCCGTTCTGCGCCACGACAGCCACCATGCCTCGCGTCAACAGCTCTAGTTCTTCGACATCCGAACCTGGACACATAATTGCTATTTCCACAGTGCCCAACGAGCGCGCGAGCGCCATTGTGTCGTCCAAAAGGCAGCGATAGAGTTCGGTGACCGCTTCCACCGGAAAACTCTGCGCTAAGCGGGTCTTGACCCTGCCCGGCCTGGGTGCCTTTGCCATGATGACCAGTCTGCGGCCCCTGTTGGCCCTGTTGGGCGAATATGCTGTATTTTCGCTGGAGGATTCCATGGGAGATCGCTCTGCCAAAACTTACGCTGGAGGCGCCATTGCGGTCCTTCGACGCCGAAAATGATAGCGCAGTATCAGGAAGAAGATGAACCACGCCGCCCCGACGGTGCCCCGCAGCGTTCCGCTGATCTTCGATTTCCCAATGCGAGGATAGTAACTCACTGGCACCTCAACAATGTGGAATCCTCCCAGCGCACCTTTTAGAATGATTTCAACCGCCCAGCCGTAGGTTTGCTCCTGAAGCTCCAGCCGCCGAAGTACATCTGCTCGCCCCGCGCGGAACGGTCCAAGGTCGCTTATCTTTAGACCATACAAAAGTTCGATCAGGGCAGCCGCGAGACGGTTACCAAACGCGGCGTGCCAAGGCATCGCCCCGCGAACGCTCTGCTTCCGCAGCCGGGAACCCAGCGTAATATCGGCGCGGCCCTCAATAATGGGAGCCAGGAGAAGCGGCAGCTCATCCGGGCGATCGCTGTAATCGCCATCGAGGAACACCACGACGTCAGGGCTACTTGCGCCAGCCAGTCCTGTCAAACAAGCGCGACCGTATCCGCGACGAGGTTCGTGGAGGACGCGAGCCCCCATCTTTGCGGCGATCTCGGGAGTCCCGTCGTTCGAATTGCTATCTACAACCAAAACCTCTGTGACAATATCGGCAGAGAGATCCGCTAAGACGCGGCCGATGGATTGCGCTTCATTGTGTGTGGGAATGACGACCGACACGCGCACTTGATCCTGCTTCAAGTCACCACCAAGCGGACGATGGCTTGCGCTGAACTAGCAAAGCGTCGACGCCCCACGCTCGACCGGCCCGCCCCACCGAGAGCGCCAGCGATGCCAGCACCGGAACCAGCAGCTCCCAAATCCACGCCGTGCCCCACTCAGACATCCAAAGGCTGCCAAGGTACAGAAACGCTATAAAGGCGGCCGGGCGCGTCAGCAAACCGATGACGAGCAGGATCCCGAGACTAATCTCGGTGATCGCCTGCATAGGAGCCGCCATCGCGGCGTGACTCGCGGCCAAACCCATCACTGCCTTCCATACCGCCGGTGAATGACCCGCCTTTATGTAATAGTTGATCAGGCCCGCGTAGCCCGACGCCGTGTAGAGACCCTTGCCCAGATTTTCGAAGAAGACCCACACAAACATTGCGCCGATCGTGATACGAACGATTGCCAGCCCATTTGCCGCAGGCTGTGGGCTGGCAAAAGTTTGCGTTGGGATTGCGTTGGTCATCATCGTGAACCTCGTACCCAATAGATGCCGTGCGACCTCGCCAGGGATCAAAGAACGACTGGACATCTTAGGAGGTTCTTAATGTTCTTGCTAGTGGCTTTCGTCGTTGTGGGAGTTGGTGTTCTCGTGGGACTCGTGGCTGCGCCCGGAACGGCGAAGCTCCTGGAAAGTTGCTTAATCGGCGTGTGGTTGCCGTCTGGGACCCGGGCCTTTCCTTTCGGTTCCGTTCAAGTCCAAGCCACGCTTGCGCATACAATTTGCGTCTCGTAGTCGGGCCGCAGGAAAAACGACTATAATAAATTCGGTGCGACCCCGTAGCTCAGTTGGATCAGAGCACTGGACTTCTAATCCGGGGGTCGTGGGTTCGAGTCCCACCGGGGTCGCCATAATTCATGAGTCCGGCCCGGACACATGGGTAACAGAACGTACCGGCTACATAGCTAACACTTTTGGGCCAAAAGGGTTATCGAGATCTGCGGAGCTCTTTCCTCCAGGTCAATGCAGCCCGCATCGTAATCCAAAAAGCTGACCAGCCAAGCACCTCCCTCGACCTCCATGATGATAAAGGGCGAAATGCGGGGGCATGATTGCCCAGTTTGTAAACAACCTTACCTCATTCGCTGGGTCCCCGGCACCACGTTAGCCAGATGCATCGCACAGAGTTGAAAGGACTGAGAGGAGTTCCGCCAAGGTGTACGAAGGACGGGAGTTTAGCCCAAACATTGAATATGCGGCTTTGATTCGTTTGAACGACCGAATTTACGGACGCGCAATCACACGCAGTGGCAAGGGAGGAGAATCAAGCCGGCCAGGTAGCGACCAACCGGCCGATGTCTCATCGCGCATCTCTTGGCCTCACCTCTGGCCTGTGGTTGCGGCTACGCCAGTCTTTGCGAAGGGCGGACGCCTCCACGGCGGAATCGTTGAATAGATCGAAGCCTGGAAGGAAAGAACGAAAAGAATAAGTAAAGACGGGATCTACACATAGGGCGCGGAAGGCGCGAAGCCCACAGAGAAGAAAAGTCAAGAGGGGCACGATGTGTCGTGCCCCTACGGACGGATTAGAAACCGAGACCAGAGAGGAAAAAGGTTAGGAACGGAAGAGGACGGATTCGCGCTGGAAGGTTTTGACGGCCAGAAAAATGGCGGCGGCGGCGTAAACGCACGTGGAGGCAAAGATTAGGGCGATGGAGCTCCAGTGGTAGGTGCCGGTGATGATTTCCTTGCAAACGAGGCTGGTGTTGAGAATGGGGATTAGGGCGAGTTTGGGAGTGAGCTCGACGCCGGGAAGAACACTGGCAACGGCTGGAATGACGACGATGAACGTCATGGGCGTGAGATAGCTTTGGGCTTCTTTATAGGTTTTGGCAAAGAGGGCGACAGTCATGAGGACCGCGGAGAAGAGGACGGAAAGCGGAAGCGCCATGAGGAAGACGGCGATGACGGAGGTGAAGCCGAGATTCATGTGGATGCCCGCACCGGAGGCGTCGGCGGAATTCGCGAGAGCATGGCCCATGTAGGCGAAAGAAAGGCCCATGGACGTGACGGAAAGGATGGCGGTGGTGAGAGAGGCGGAAAAGACAAGGAGAAATTTGCCTAGAACGAGGTCGAGGCGAGAGACGGGACTGGAGAGAATAGTTTCCATGGTGCCGCGCTCTTTTTCGCCGGCGGTGAGATCAATGGCGGGGTAAATGGCGCCGGTCATGGAAAGAATGATGACCATATAGCCGATCATGCTGCCAATGCTGGCGCCGCCGACTTTCTCGGGAGGAGCGACGTTATGCTGTTTGATATCGAAGGGGGCGATCAGAGAGTCGGGCAGATTTTTCGCTTCGAGACGCTTTTTGACGAGGTCATCGCGATAAGCTTTCAGTGATTTTTCGACGTGCTCCGCGCCGAATTCGGATTTGATTTCGCCTTCGAAATATTGAATTTGGATGGTTTCGGGGGCGCCTTTATCGAGCGAGGCCTGGAAGCCTTCGGGAATATCGACGGCGGCGCGAATTTGTTTGTCGGAGATTTCGTCCTTCCAATTGTCCGCGTAAGGAACGATTTCGAGGTCCTTGTTAGCGCGTAGAGCGGCGACGATGCCGGGGGAATCTTCGCCGTGAATGATCATGATTTTGGGGACTTCTTTTTTTGCGCCCCCGATCAACATCGCTGAGAGCGAAATCATGCCGGAGATGAGGATAGGAAAAGCGAGCAGGGGGACGAGAACCGTGGAAATGAGAGTGCGGCGGTCGCGAAGCCATTCGGTGAGTTCCTTACGATAGACGACGCCTATGGCGTGAAAGTTCATGACGATTAGGCCTCCGAGTTGGCGAGCGGGCCAACGACTTTGACGATGATTTCTTCGAGATTGTGTTCGTTGTGTTTGGCGCGGAGCTCGGTGAGAGTGCCCTCTTCGAGGAGCTTGCCGCCGTGGATGATGCCGATGTGGTCGCAGAGGCGTTCGACTTCGCTCATGATGTGGGTGGAAAAGATGACGGTTTTGCCGCGCTCGCGGCAGTCGGCAATGAAGCCGATGATGGTGCGGGCGGTCATGACGTCGAGGCCGGTGGTGGGCTCGTCGAAGATCATGACGGGAGGATCGTGGACGAGGGTGCGGGCGATGGAGGTTTTTTGCTTCATGCCGGTGGAGAGCTTGTCGCAACGGCGGTCGCGGAAAGAGTTCATGTCCAGGCGATTAAAGATGTCGTCGATGCGGCGCTTGAGAGTGGGTTCGTCGAGGCCATTGAGGCGGCCGAAGTATTCGACCATTTCCTGGGCGGTGAGGCGGGGATAGAGGGCAGTAGCGGTGGAGAGGAAGCCGACGTTGGCGCGGACTTTTTCGGGGTGTTCGACGACGTCGAAGCCGTTGATGAGGGCGGTGCCGTCGGTGGGCTCGAGGATGGTGGCGAGCATGCGGAGGGTGGTGGTTTTGCCGGCCCCGTTGGCGCCGAGCAGGCCGTAGATCTTGCCGGGTTGGCACTGAAAGCTGACGTTAGCGACGGCGCGGATTTCGCCGCGCTTCTTGTCGTGGAAGCTCTTGGACAGGCCGCGAGCATCAATCATGGATGAACCCCTCGAGTGTAGCAATCAAAAGACAGGGCA
The DNA here is from genome assembly GCA_049800195.1 of Candidatus Acidiferrum sp. Taxonomy (GTDB): domain Bacteria; phylum Acidobacteriota; class Terriglobia; order Acidiferrales; family UBA7541; genus Acidiferrum. Next base: position 63,870 of record JBARJI010000102.1, on the reverse strand, counting down.
ATAAGGCTTCACAGTCTACTACGGAGGCGGGCGGTGAAAAGTAACGACTGAGGTTGGTGGCACCTGCCATGTGACTGGTGACTGAAGCTTCGACGCTCTTCTGAATTGAGGCCTCCGAGAGAAATGCAAGGGGTTGGGAATAAAACGTTGGGAGCCTGGGGTTGGGAGATGCGGCGCATCCTGAGGAGTAGGCGGCGCATCTTTATAATGTTGGAGCAGAGGCACTTATTGGAACGATGTTAAGGAAGCAAGGTAGAGAAACCTGGTTGGCTATTGTTAGAATGAGACGCTTCGGGGTCCGCCAGACGTAGGGTAGCAAGCCACGGACAAGTGTGAGAAGCAAATTGGCGCGCGGGGTTTTGTGTGTCTTTGGGCGCGCCATGCCGGGGAGCGCTTGGAATAGGAGAACATGGATCGAAGGTTGCGAAACCGGATTGTGATTTTTCTGGTGCTGGCGGGGGTGTTTGCGTATTTCCTAGTGTGGGTGATCGGGAGAAAACCGGCGGCGAAAATAGCGGCGGTGATGCCCACCCGGGAAAATTTGATTTCATCGATTACCAGCAACGGGAAAGTGGAGCCGATTTCGCCGTACGTCATGAGGGCGCAGCTCGACACGTTTATCGAAAAGATTCTCGTGACGGAGGGGCAGAAGGTAAGAAAGGGACAGCTCTTGATGGAGTTGAACGTCAAAGAGGCGGCGGCGCAACTGGCGGAAACGCGGTCGAAGCTATTGAGGGCGCAGGACGATTTGCGAGCCGCGAGAGCCGGAGGAAGAGCGGACGAAGCCGCGAAGGTGACGGCGGACTTGGCCAAAGCGGAGGCGGAACGGGATCGTTTGCAGCACAACCATGACGCGCTGGTACGGCTCGCGGCGGAGCAAGCAGCTACGAAACAGGATCTGGCCGCCAACGCCCTGGCACTGGCCAACGCCAAAGCGGAAGTGACGAGGTTGCTTGCCGTAAGGCAGGAGTTTGAGGACCAGGCGAGGCTGGATGCGCAGCGCGGGGAGTTACAGGTGCAGCAGATCTTGAGCGAGATAGCGGCGCTGGAAGACAAGGTGAGCAACGGGAGAATTGTGGCGCCGGCGGATGGAACGCTGTATTCGCTGCCAGTGAGGACGGGGGATTTCGTGAAGGTGGGGGACTTGTTGGCGGAGATGGCGGACTTACACAGGGTGCGCGTGCGAGCGTTCATCGACGAGCCCGATCTTGGCGGGCTTGAGGCGGGCGAGCCGGTCATCATCACGTGGGATGCTTTGCCGAACAAGAGCTGGTTGGGAACAACGGAAATCATCCCGAAAGAAGTGGTTCCGCATGGAGCGAGGAGCGTGGGAGAACTACTTTGTTCGGTGAATAACGATAAGCTGGAGCTGCTGCCAAATATCAACGTGAACGTGCGCATCAATTCGAAAGAGCACAAGAATGTGCTGACCATACCGCGGGGAGCAGTGGCATACGATGGCGGACACCGGTACGTGTATGTGGTGAAGCCAAACCAACTCAGGGCGGGGAGAGCCAAGCTGGAGGAACGGGAGATTGAGGTGGGGATCGCGGACGCGACGAGCTATGAAGTCGTGAGTGGACTGCGAGACGGGGAGATGGTTGCGCTGCCTGGAGATACGGAGCTGCACGACGGCATGACCGTTCAAGTTGTGAATACGAATGCATCGTAGATGGGGAATAGACAAGCGGGCTAAGTGGGTGGTGCTGCAAGCGCTGCTGCTGGCTGGAACGACGAGTGTATTAGCGGTGGCCCGGCAGAGCGACGTGGCGGAAGCTGGACGGCAGGAGTATGCGAAGGGCGAGTACACAAGAGCCGTGGAGGAATTGCGAGCGGCGGCGGCCAAGCAACCGGAGAATGGGGAAATCCAGCTGCTGTTGACCAAATGTTTTTTGGAGATGGGGGAGCACGACGCGGCCATCGCGAGCGCGGAAAGAGCGGTAGCGATCGATCCGCAGAGTTCGGTGTATCACGATTGGCTGGGGAAGGCGTATGGCGAGAAAGCGGCGCATGCATCAATGTTTAGCGCGCTGGGGCTGGCCAGGAAGACGCACAAGGAGTTCGAGACGGCGGTGCAGCTGGACGCGAGGAATTATTCGGCGCGGCAAGATTTGATTGAGTTTGATTGCAGCGCTCCGAGCATCGTGGGCGGCGGCGACGATAAAGCCAAGCCGGAGATCGCAGCGCTCGAATCCATGGACGCCTCGGAATGGCATTACGCGGAAGGAAACTGCGAAAGGCAGAAAAAGGATTTGGCCGACGCGGATGCCGAGTTTCAAATGGCACTGGAGAGCCATCCCAAGTCGGCGGATTTGGTCTACGACATCGGGGATTATGAGCTGAGGCGCAGCCAAGCGGACAGATTGATGGAAGTGGCCGAGCTCGGAGAGCGGGATGCACCTTCAGACCCGCGAGACATGTTCTATCGAGCGGTTGGATTGATTCTCAAGAATGAAAAGCCGCGAGAATCCGAGCGATTGCTGCGAGAATATTTGGGGAAGGCCCCGAAGCGCTCAAGTTACCCGCGATACGCGACGGCGCACGAATGGCTGGGGCGATTGTATGAGAATGAGGGAGAAAAAGAGTCAGCGGTGAAAGAGTATGAGGCGGCACTGCAATTGGACCCTAAGAACAAGAGCGCGCGGGAGTCGCTGAAGCGGCTGCACAAGAGTTGAAGTGCCGGAGCAGAAGCGGGCAGGCTGGAACTTCTTCAACGTGGGCGGGAGCGGCGGACGCTAGCGAGTAACCCTTCATGATGGAACTACAGACATGATGGACCTACGGGAGACTTTGTCGGTATCGATTGACGCACTGCGCGCCAATAAACTGCGGGCAGTGTTGACGTCGCTTGGCGTGATCATTGGAAGCGCGTCGATCGTGCTGGTGGTCACGGTGGCGCTGACGAGCAGGAAATTCGTCATTTCGCAAATTGAAGCGGTGGGCTCGAATCTAGTGTGGGCGGAGCTAATCAGACCGTCGGAGAAAGCCCAGCCGATGAGTTACGAGATGACTCTGGACGATATGCAGGCAGCGAAGGACACGATTCCCGGAGTGACGCAGGTGGCGGGAACGAGCGACCTACAAATGTCGGTGGTGGCGCAAGGTGTGGTGAGACCGGTGACTCTCATCGGGGTGACGCTGGGATATCGGGAGATTCGCAGGTTGATTGTGCTGCGCGGGCGTTATTTTGATGAGTTGGACATGGAAAGCCGAAGCAAGACGTGTGTGATTACGCCGCAGCTCGCGAAGCGGCTTTTCGGACTGGACAACCCCGTGGGCCGCGATTTGCACGTGGGAGAACTGATCTTCACGATCATCGGAGTGTTCAAAGAGCGAGTGGAAACCTTCGGGCTTTCCGATATTCAGACGGAAACCGTGCTGATACCGTTTGATCTGATCAAGTACTACGCGGGAGTGGACACGCTGAAGGTGCTGGACGTGCAGGCGGCCACGCCGGAGGACGTGCCGAGAGTGCAGCGGGAATTGACGGAAATGCTGCGGAGCCGGCATCCAAGCGCGGCGGAGTACAACGTGCAGACGTTGACGGCGATTTTGAACGCGGCGAGGGATATTTCGCTGGCGCTGACGATCGTGCTGGTGGTGATCGCGTTTATTGCGCTGCTGATTAGCGGGATCGGGATCATGAACATCATGCTGGTGACGGTCACGGAACGCACGAGGGAGATTGGCATTCGCAAAGCTATTGGAGCGGCGCGCCAGGAGATCATGTATCAATTTTTGACGGAAGCATTTCTGATCAGCGGGGGCGGCGCGGTGCTGGGCATTTTGATCGGATTGCTGATACCGGCGATCGTGCAATTGTTTTTGCCTGGAAACCTGCGCGTGCCGGTGTCGCCGTTGAGCGTGGTGCTGGCGTTCGTGGTGTCGTGCTCGACGGGACTTTTCTTTGGGTATTTGCCGGCGAATCAGGCAGCCAAACTGCAGCCGATTGAATCGCTGCGGTATGAATAAAGCGAGCGGAAAACATACGAATTTGGCAGAAACGGACAACGAACGAAGGAGCAGGGGATGCGAAAAATTACAGGGGCGGCGGCTGGCGCCAGATTCTACTTGTTGACGGGGGCATTGTTGTCGGGAGTGTTGCTACTTGGCGCGGCAGCGCAGGCGCAGACAACGGGCCTGCTGCAGACGACGGGCGGAGATGCCGCGGCGCAAACGGCGGGGACGGCTACGGGAGAAGGACAGGGCGCTCCCATGGTGCTGACTCTCAAGAGCACGATAGAAATGGCGCTGAGGAACAGCAAGGACATCCAGGTGGCCAAACTGCAAGCAAGTCTCGCGGAGCACGCGTCCCAGGTCAGCAAGACGGAATTCATGCCGAACCTTTACGCGGGATCTGGAGCGGGGTACACATACGGAATTCCGGAAACACCGGGAGGCCGCGCACCTTCGCTTTTCAACGTAACGTATACGGAAGACGTTTTCAACGAGCCGCTCAAGGGGCAGGGAAAGGAGTTGGAGGAGCAAGCGCGCTCGCAGAAGTTCGTGCTGGAGGACGTGAGGAACGGAGTGATCGCGCGGACGGCGATGGCGTATTTGGAATTGGTGAAAGTGCGGCATTCGCTGGAACTGCTGAGAGCGGAGCAGGAGAGCGCGGACAAGATCTTGCAGGTGACCCAGGAGCGAGAGGGCGAAGGATACGAATTGCCGATGGAAGTTACGAAAGCGCAACTGACGAAAGCGCAAGTTACACAACGAATTCTGCAACTCGAGGGACGCCAAGACGAGCTGGAAGTTTTTTTGCGAGGGCAACTCGGGCTAGGAGACGAACAAGCCATCGAAGTGACGCCGGAAGAACTGCCGGGCGAAGCGGACCAGGAAGGCGCGAATCTTGTGGCCATGGCGATGCAGAATAATGCGAGCTTGCAGTTGGCGGAATCGGACGTGCGCGCGAAAGAGTTCCGCCTAAAAGGCGAGAAGCGGGGCAATTTGCCGACGCTGGAGCTGGTGAGCACCTACAGCGTTTTGGCCAACTTCAACAATTACAGCGAATTTTACAAAAAGTTCCAGAGGAACAATTTCAATGCGGGAGTGCAGGTGCAGATACCGCTTTTCAGCGCGAGGACCAATGAGTCAATCGGCCTGGCGCAGACGAATTTGCAGGTGGCGAAGGCGACGTTGGCGAGCAAGAAGACGCAGGTGAGCGCGGAAGTGCGGCAGAAGACGCTGCACTTGAGGGAACGGGAGGCGGCGAAAGAGGTTGCGCGGCTGGAACTGCAACTGGCGCAACAAAATATCGCGGTGCTGCAGGCACAGTTCAATGAGGGGAAAGCGAGTCTGCCCGACGTGGAGAAAGCGCGGCTGGATGAGAATGACAAGTGGATGGCTTATCTGGATGCGAATTTCCAGAGGGAGCAAGCGCAACTCGATTTGCTGAAGACGGCGGGAGAGTTGGATAAGGTTTGGCAGTAGGACGTAAAGATAAAAGCAAGAAATGAAGTAACGAACAAAAGAAACCACTGGCGAGTAGTGATGAGCGAACGGCTCGTAGGATAGAAGATTGGCGCAACTCGAACAGCAAGGCTTGAATGCGTTTTTGGAGGCGGTGAAGAAGCTCGATGCGGGCTTTGCTGGGCTGCCTCCGTTTGAGGCGAAAGCGGGGGGAACGGAGCGTCTCGCCGAGGCTCTGAACGCTACCGCGGAGCGGCTCCACGATAATTACCCTTACTTCCATCCATTGTATGCAGGACAGATGCTCAAGCCGCCGCATCCGGCGGCGCGGCTGGCGTACGCGCTGGCGATGTGGATCAATCCCAACAATCATGCGCTGGACGGAGGGCGTGCGACTTCCGCAATGGAAAAGGAAGCGGTTGTGGAAATCGCCGCAATGTTTGGGTGGGAGGAATTTCTTGGACACTTGTGCGGCGGCGGGACGATGGCGAATCTCGAAGCGCTGTGGGTGGCTTCGCAAACTCATCCGGGGAAGAAAATCGTTGCCAGCGAACAAGCGCATTACACGCACAAGCGGATCAGCGCGGTTCTGCAATTGCAATTCGAAAGCGTGGCCTGCAATGCGCGAGGGCGGATGGACATGAATGAGCTGGAAACGCGCGTGGCACGGGGAGACGTGGGAACGGTGGTTGCAACGATGGGGACGACGGCGACCGGATCCGTCGATCCGCTTCAGGAGATTCTTGCGTTGCGCGAGAAGCACGGGTTTCGAGTTCACGCGGACGCCGCTTATGGCGGCTACTTTGTGCTCGCCGGAAATTTGGGAGAAGAAGCGGCGAGGGCTTTTGGGCGGATCGGAGAGGCGGACTCGATTGTGATCGATCCACACAAGCATGGGTTGCAGCCTTACGGCTGCGGTTGCGTTTTGTTTCGCGATCCCTCGGCTGGGCGCTTTTATAAACACGATTCGCCCTACACGTATTTCAGCTCGGCGGAACTGCATTTGGGAGAAATCAGCCTGGAGTGCTCGCGGCCGGGCGCGGCGGCGGCAGCGTTGTGGACGACGCAGAGGCTGTTGCCTCTGGTTCGCGGCGGAGAATTCGCGCACGGCCTGGAAAGTGGAAGAGCCGCGGCGCTGGCTCTTTACTCGGAAATCGAGAAGGATGAGCGATTTGCGACGGCGTTTGCGCCGGAACTGGACATCGTGATCTTTGCTCCTAGAGCATCGACTGTTAGCGTTGCATCAAAACTTTCGCGCGAAATATTCGACGCGGCCGCCAGGCGAAATTTGCACCTCGCGATTGCCGAGCTCCCGACAAGGTTTTGGGCCGCAAACTTAGGTGCGATGCGGCGCGACCGCGACGCCATAACTTGTTTGCGGTCCGTGCTGATGAAGCCGGAGCATCTTGCGTGGATCCCGCGAATATGGGATGAGCTTTCGGCGGCGACCTCTGAAGTTATCAGGGTGCAGGGCGCTTCACTTTCGGCCAGCTAGAAAATGGCCCAAGCTAGCTCTGCGCGGCGAGAAGTGAATTGACTTTGGCAAGAAGCCTAGTTCTGCTGAATGGCCTGGGCAACATGGAGGAGACGACTTCGGCAGGGTCAGGAATTTCCAAGGCGGCCAGCGGATTGGCGGCGCTGTAAAGAACACGCATTTCAGGGGAGCTTTTTCTCAAGCAATATGCCAAGTCCGGGCCCGCCATTCCCGCGGGATGTAGTTTGGTGATCAGTAGATTGATGGGTCCAGCGCAGGATTGCGCCAATTCGAGCGCTTGATCGGCGTCGGCGGCCGGGAGGACGACAAATTGCGCATCCTCAAGAATCTGTTGAATAGTCTGCCGGACTGGTTCCAAGTCTTCCACGACAAGAACGACGGGATGGAAGGGCGGCTTTGGGCGCATTCCTATCATACCGACCTCAATTCCATGGAAAGAAGGGGGTCGTACTGCCAAATCCGCTCAAGTATATTATCTAAAGGTAAATAGTCAAAGATTATTAAGTGTGTTGAAAACGACCAGGGTTGCGATTATCGAACCAATTCGGAGAGGCTTAGCAGACCAGGAAGGCGAAAAGGCGCGCTTGCACATTGGCTGTGGCGAATTCAACGGGGCTTCGCGACGTCCGTCGATGCGGTTCGCATAGCGCTGACGTGCGAACGCTTTAGTTAGGGTTTCGACGCAAAAAAGGGGCAGCACGCAGAAACAATTGAGGGGATGCAACCAAGTCGGGTAAACTGTTATCTACAAATGGTGCAGTTCTGGATAGGCCGCTTGGGCGGTTGCAGCTGCCGAAATTGGAACCAAAGAACGCAGGATTTTACGGCAATTGAAGCGTATCTGGAAGACTGAGGGTGATGAATGCCGGATGTAATGAAGACACTGTTGCTGAACCCGCCGAGCTTTGAGAAGTTCGACGGAGGAGCGAGCTCGCGATGGCCAGCGACGCGCGAGATTGAGTCCTACTGGTACCCGGTGTGGCTTTCCTACCCGGCTGGATTGATACCCGGAAGCCGTATGGTGGATGCGTCGCCGCATAAAGTGAATTGGCAGCAAACCATCGAAATCTGCAAGGACTACGAGTTTTTGGTGCTGTACACGTCGACCGTGGGATTCCACAGCGACATCAAGCTAATCCGGAAGATCAAAGAAAGCAATCCTGGGCTGAAGATTGCGTTCGTGGGGCCGCACGGGCACATCAAGCCGGACGAAACGCTCATGGCCAGCGAGGACATTGATTTCGTAACGCGAGGGGAATTCGACCATTCGGTGGCGGAATACGCGCATGGAAAACCGATCGAGCAGATTCTGGGAGTGAGCTACAAGAAAGACGGGCGGGTAATGCACAACGCCGTGCGTCCGCAGCTGCACACGGAAGAGCTGGATGCGTTGCCGTACGCGACGGACATTTATAAGCGCGATTTGAAGATTGAAAACTATAATGTGCCGTTTTTGCTGCATCCGTTCGTTTCGTTCTATACGACGCGGGGCTGCCCAGCGTTGTGCACGTTCTGCATGTGGCCGCAGACGGTTTCGGGACATGCGTGGCGGGTGCGGTCGGTGAACAACGTGGTGCAGGAAGTGAAGAACACGCTGGAATATTTCCCGCAGATGAAAGAGATTTTCTTCGACGACGATACATTCAATATCCGCAAGGACCGAGCGATCGAACTGAGCCAAAAATTCAAGCCGCTGAAGTTCCGGTGGTCCTGCACGGCGCGCTGCCACAGCAAGTATGAGGAGCTGAAGGCCATGGCGGATGGAGGAGCGCGGCTGTTCATCGTGGGATTCGAATCCGGCGATCCTCAGATTCTGAAGAACATCAAGAAGGGCGCGACGGTCGAAATGGCACGCGAGTTCATGAAGAATTGTAAGAAGGTGGGAATCAAGGTCCACGGCGATTTCATTATTGGATTGCCGGGCGAGACCAAAGAGACCATCAGCAGGACCATCGATTTCGCGAAGGAACTGGATTGCGAGACGATCCAGGTTTCGTTGGCGCATGCCATGCCGGGGACCGAGCTGCACGAGACGATGGCCCAGCAGGGGTTCTTGAAGGTCGAGGCGCTGGCGGATTCCGGCGGCCACCAGTTGCCCCACATCGAGTACCCACATCTCTCGAAGGCTGAAATGATGGGTGGCGTGAACCGCTTCTACGATGAGTATTACTTCCGGCCGAGGGTTGCGTGGCGAATCGTGCGCGAGGCGCTATGGGACTCGCACGAACGCAAGCGGCTATACCACGAAGCGACGAGCTTCTTGAAGCTGCGCGCGGAGCGCTGGAAGTGGGTTCGCCAGGGCGGCGACCTGCAGAAGCCCATGATTTCCGCGCCGGGGACGCCGACGTCCTCCGGAAACGACTAATACTAAAAAAATGGCAACTGAGGGCAGGCTGCGGATAAAGACTCTGGTCATGGTGTGCGCGATGGTTCTGTGCGCCAACGTCGGAGACCTGATTTTGAAGCGCGCGATGCTGCAGATCGGCGCCGTGGAGCTGTCCGTGCCGGGACTTTCGCACGCTTTCCGCATGACCGTCGCCAACGGAACTTTGTGGGTAGGCATATTTTTTCTTTGCGGATTCATGCTCAGCTACATGACGGTTCTGAGTTGGGCGGATTACAGCTACGTGATGCCTGCCGGGGCCTTTGGCTATGCTCTGCTCACTTTTTTTGCGGTGGTATTTCTGCATGAAACCGTTTCGGCGCGGCGCTGGGTTGGAGTGTTTCTCATTTGCGTGGGCGTGCTGCTGGTCGGCCAAACCAAGCCGCGGACGACGGCGGTGACGCGAGAGGCTTTGGCATGATGCACGTCATTTTATTTCTCTGCTTCCTTATATTTGGCAGCACCGGCGGAGAGATCGCCATCACGCGCGGAATGAAGGCGACGGGCGAACCGGAACGTTTGCGGCCGAGGGAGCTTTTGCGATTTTTGCGGAGGGCGCTGTGTAACAGCTGGTTTTGGGCGGGGGTGCCACTGATGGCGCTTTCGTTCTATGCGCTGCTGGTTCTGCTTTCGTGGGAACCAATCAGTTTTGTGATACCAGCATCGGCTCTGAGTTACGTCGTGGGAACATTTGGGGCCAAATATATTCTGGGTGAAGAGGTATCCCCGGCGCGGTGGGTTGGTGTCGTGATGGTGTGCGCCGGAGTTGCGCTGGTTGCCTTCGGATAAGGGATGTATCCTGCCCTGGCGCAGTTCTTTGGGACCAGCGTTTGGAAAATAATGGGTGAAGCGCCGGGAACTTTGGCCGGCGGGCGAAAGGCATTCAAACTTGTGCGGGATTGCGGGATTTACTCATAAAAATTGGGCGCCCGAACCCGAGCGCATTGAACGCGCGACGGCGACGCTCGCGCATCGCGGGCCAGATCAGCGGGGAGTGTTGCGCTCGAGCGTGCTTTCGATGGGCGCGGCGCGGCTGAAGATCATCGACCTTCAGGGTGGCGATCAGCCCATCGTCACGGATGACGGCAATACGGCGATCGTGTTCAACGGGGAAATCTACAATCATCTTGAGCTGCGCGGCGAGCTGGAAAAACTGGGGCACCGGTTTCACTCTCATTCCGATACCGAGACGGCGCTGCATGCGTTCGCCGAGTGGGATACGGAATGTTTTTCGCGGTTGCGGGGCATGTTCGCGATGGCGCTGTGGACGAAATCGTCGCGCCGGCTCATTCTAGCGCGCGACCGCATGGGCATCAAGCCGCTTTACATTGCGCGGCGCGGGGAAGATCTCTTTTTTGGCTCCGAGCTGAAAACAATTTTTATCCATCCGGAATTCGAAAGGCGCTTGAGCCTAGAGGGCCTCGATTGCTACCTCTCGCTCAATTACGTTCCGTGTCCTTGGACGTTGGTGGAAGGGATTGAAAAGCTGCCGCCGGGGAAGTGGCTCGAATGGCTTGATGGAAAAGTGCACGTCGAGGCGTATTGGAATTTGCCGCCGGGGCCGATTCGCGAGCGCCCGCTTGAGTCCGCGTGCGAGGAGCTGGATTCGCTTTTGCAGCAATCCGTTCGCGAGCACTTGCTTTCGGACGTTCCGCTGGGGCTCTGGCTCAGCGGGGGCATCGATTCTTCGACGGTTCTGCACTATGCCGCGACGGCGTCCGCAAAACCCATAAAGACGCTCTCGATTTCCTTTCTTGGTAGGAGCTTCGACGAAACGGCGTACATACGGGCGGCCGCGAAGCAGTACGGGACAGAACACACGGAATTCGATTTGAATCCAGAGGCCGATCTGCGGGCGGCGATTGAGGAATTTGCGTATTACTCCGATGAACCTAGTTCGGACGCGGGCGCTTTGCCGGTCTGGTTCCTTTCGAAAATGAGCAAGACTGAAGTGACTGTCGCACTGAGCGGGGAAGGCGCGGACGAGTTGTTCGGCGGATATTTGACGTATCGCGCGAATCAGCTTGTACGGCCGCTGCGGCGTTTGCCAAGATGGACGCTTCGAGCCGCGCTGGGAGTGGCTCGGCTTTGGCCGGTGTCCGACGACAAGATCAGCCGTGAATACATGGTGAAGCGTTTTCTGGAAGGAAGTTTGCAGTCCGAGGAATGCGCGCATGTTTATTGGAACGGGACAGCTTCCGCGCCGGAGGCGGATTTGCTTACGACGACGCGGTTACCAGGCTCCCTTGATAGCGTTCTTCGCGAGTTGCGCGATTCGCCGGCGGCGGCTGACGGGGTTTCTCCGTACCTGTGGTGGGATCAAAAATATTTTCTGGCTGACGACATTTTGAATAAAGTCGACCGCATGAGCATGGCGCACTCGCTCGAGGTGCGGCCTCCGTTCTTGGATCACCGCATCGTGGAATTTGCCGCCACCCTGCCGCCGTCGCTCAAAATACAAGGCTCAAGGCAGAAAATCATTCTCAAGCATTTGATGAGGACCAGGCTTCCCGAGATGATCCTAAAGCGCAAGAAGACCGGCTTTGACATTCCGGCGCACGAATGGCTTCGCGGCCCGCTGCGTGGCCTTCTGGTGGAAACCATCGAGGAAGGGCTCGCCGAATATGGTTCCTTTTTCCGAGCTGGAAGGGTTCGGGAGTTAGTGCGTTTGCACCTCGAGCGCCGCGCGAATCTCGGTTACCACTTATGGGGACTGCTGCTGCTTTTCCTATGGATGAAAAAATGGCAAATTCAGGCGGCGCCATCACCGGCGCCAGCTTCTTGGATACAGGAAAAAACAGGTATCTCTATTTAACTGTCCTGCTGTTTGCAGGAGCGATTTATCTGGGCTGCATCGTCTCTCCCCCGTCTCTGATGGACGATTCGGACGCGGTAGTGGCCCAAGTTGCCAGAACGATGCTGGCCACCGGCGATTGGGTGACGCCGCGACTGGATGGCATCATTTATCTTGAAAAGCCGCCGTTGTATTTCTGGCCGATTGCGATTTCTTACAAAGTATTTGGCGTACATGATTGGGCGGCGCGAATTCCGTTTGCGCTGACCGCCATGGCGCTGGCTCTACTGACGGCGGCGATGGGAGTCTGGGCTTTCGGCAAACGCGCGGGATTTTACGCCGGTTTATGCATGGCTACATGCGTGGGGATATTTTTGTTCACGCGTGTGTTGATTCCGGATGTCATGCTCGTGTTTACGGTCGCGCTCGCAGTCTGGGCGTTTCTCCGCGCTCTCGACGAAGAAGAACCGCACCCGCGCCTGTGGGCTGGCGTTCTCGCGGCGAGCCTGGGCACCGGGCTTTTGATCAAGAGCCTCATCGGCGTGCTCTTTCCGCTCGCGGCAGGCGTCATTTATATGTTCCTGACGCGCCAGTTGTTTTCCGGGAAGGCATGGAGGCGGCTTCATCCATTCAGCGGCACCGCAATAATTCTTCTGATAGCGGCGCCCTGGCACATTCTTGCCACGCTGCACAACCCGCCGTACTTCTATTTCGGGCTTCATAGCGGCCCCGGGCAGTATCACGGATTTCTCTGGTTTTTCTTCATCAACGAACAGTTGCTGCGATTTCTGAACTTACGCTACCCGCGCGATTACGATACGGTTCCGCGCCTTTATTTCTGGCTCTTCCATCTCCTGTGGTTGTTTCCATGGAGCGTGTACCTGCCGGCGGTAGCCAAACTGTCCTTCAAACCGATTGACCGCGCAGGCAAAATGCGGCTCCTCGCGCTTTGCTGGATCGGCTTCCTGTTGATCTTCTTTACGTTTTCGACGACACAAGAGTATTACTCGATGCCTTGTTATCCGGCGTTGGCGCTGCTGCTGGGTTGCGCGATGGCTACGGAAGGGGTTTGGATACGGCGCGGCACCTACGTTCTTTGCGGTGTTGCTGCAGCCGCGGCCATCGCCACTCTGACTTTGTTTTTCCTCGTGCGTCATGTGCCGGCGGTGGGAGATATCTCCTCGGCGCTCGCTCCCCATCCCAAGGCTTACAAGCTGTCGCTCGGACACATGGAAGACCTCACCATCGATTCCTTTGCCTACCTGCGGCTTCCTTTACTTGTAGCGGCCGGTGCGTTTCTGATCGGCGCAATCGGATCCTTTCGAGCGGCGGGAATCCGGGCTTTTCTTTCTGCCGCGCTTATGATGGTGATCTTTTTTCACGCGGCTCGTCTAGCGATGGTTGTTTTCGATCCGTATCTTTCTTCGCGCGCGCTCGCGGAAGACTTGCTGCGGGCTCCCGAGGGTAAACTCATTGTTGCCCGGCACTACTACGGTTTTTCTTCGCTCTTTTTCTATACGAATCGCACGGCGCTGATTTTGAACGGCCGCATCTTCAATTTGGAGTATGGTTCTTATGCGCCGGGAGCGCCAAACGTATTCATCGACGACGCGCAGTTTAAGGAGCTTTGGCTGCAGCCCGAACGCTATTACGTGGTGGCATTGGATTCCACGATACCTAAGCTGGAACAACTCGTCGGGCGCGACCAGTTAATCCCAGTGGCGGTTAGCGGCGGAAAAAGCATCTTAACGAATCACGCGCTTGCTGGCGCCGTTTCGTACCGACATGAGGAACAAATGCCGCCAGTAAGCCTGCGAGCAGGAGCTTTTGGGCGTGAGGGCGCATCTGGGCTGGCTGGGCAGTACTCGGCTTGGCTTGCCACCGAATTTCTTGTGGCGAAAACGCGTTGGGGACATCTAACTATATTGGCAATTCGGTGAGATTTTTGAGCTACAAAGGCGCGTATTTCTATCTTAATCGCGTATACTGTTAAAAGTTCCACCAGGGCATTCAACGGTCGGGCCCGGTCGACTGGCCAATTCATCCAGCGCAGGCTGGCAAGAGATAAAACGTGCCTGCTCGAAGAGAACACAAATAAGTAGCGGATTTCAGGGAGGAGAAGAGATGAAGATTGCCGTACTCGGAGGAGATGGTTATTGCGGATGGGCGACTGCTTTGTATCTGTCGAAGCAAGGCCATTCCGTAGCCATCGTCGACAATTTTGTCCGCCGGCTTTGGGACCATGAGCTCAACGCGCAGACCCTGACTCCCATTCGCCCGCTCTCCGACCGCTTGCGAGTTTGGCAAGCGGTAAGCGGCAAGACCATCGAATCTTTCTACGGCGATGTTTGCGATTACGAGTTCCTTGCGTCCACGCTGCGCGCCTTTGAGCCCGATGCGGTGGTCCATTTTGCCGAACAGCGTTCCGCGCCGTACTCGATGATCGATCGCAGCCACGCCGTCTTTACGCAAGTCAACAACGTGGTGGGCACGCTCAATTTGCTCTTTGCGATCCGCGAGCACCGGCCCGAGTGCCATCTGGTCAAGCTCGGAACCATGGGTGAATACGGCACGCCGAACATCGACATTGAAGAGGGTTACATCACCGTCGAGCACAACGGACGAAAGGATGTCCTGCCCTTCCCCAAGCAGCCGGGCTCGTTCTATCACCTCTCGAAAGTGCATGACAGCCACAACATCATGTTCAGTTGCAAGATTTGGGGTTTGCGAGCCACGGATTTGAATCAGGGCGTGGTCTATGGAACGATGACCGACGAAACGGCCATGGATGAAGCGCTTATCAACCGCTTTGACTACGACGATGTTTTCGGCACGGTTCTGAACCGCTTCTGCATTCAGGCCGCGATCGGCCAGCCGCTGACCGTTTACGGAAAGGGAGGCCAGACGCGAGGCTTTTTGGATATTCGCGACACCGTGCGGTGCATCGAGATCGCCTGCGAGAATCCGGCGAATCGCGGAGAGTGCCGCGTTTATAACCAGTTCACTGAACAGTTTTCCGTGCGGGACCTCGCGAAGATGACGGTGACTGCGGGCAAGAAGATGGGATTAAACGTCGAAGTCGACCACTTGCAGGATCCGCGCGTCGAAGCCGAAGAGCATTATTACAACGCCAAGCACTCCAAGCTCATCGATTTAGGGCTGAAACCGTATCTGCTTTCTGATTCCTTGCTGGATTCGTTGATGAACATCGCGATCAAGTACCGCGACCGCGCGGATGCCTCGTTGATGCTGCCGCAGGTCAACTGGCGCGAGCCGCGCAATGACCGGCGTTTGCAGATGAGCAAGACCGCGAGAAACTCGTTGGGAGCGCCCCGGCTTCAGAATGCGATCGAAGCCGTTGAAAAGCCCAAGAAGCATTCGCATCATTAGGTTCTCCGCCATAGGCATTTCGATCGGTGTGCGAGGCTGGTTCTCAGCGGAGAGCAGACGTGTCTTTCGCCACTCGCAGTGCAAATTCCAAATCAAAAGGAAAATCCTCGCCGTCCAGCGACGCTTCCATTTTGGCGACGAAACGCTGAATGATCGGTTCCTTATGGGCCAGAAGGTCTAGGAAGGCCACGCGACTGTTTCTTTTCTCCAGCCAAACGCAGCGTTCATCCGGCTGTTCATAGCCGCAGCGAATTTCCTGGACCGAAGAATTTGGGGCTGCGTAGGCGCGTATCGCAAGCAAATGAGAGCCGAGGTTTTCCGCAGCGGGCATGCCAGTGTGATCGGGACGCCCCAAATAGAAGCGGCCTCCGAAGCGAAGCCCCATTCCCGGATGAAAATCTCTACGCCACCTTTCCACTTCTTCGAGAAGACAATATTCGAAATGGACGGCGATTCGGAGTCGCAACGATTTGGCCCGCTCAATGAGCGAAGCGGTGGCGCGCTGCGAGGCTTGCCACGGTTTTTCCGCCAAAACATGCAAGCCCGCGTCCAGCGCAGCATCGACCATCAGCGGGACGTGAGGCCCGGGCTGAACGCAGAGCCAGACAATTTGCGCGCTGCTTGCGCTGATCGCATTGGCAAGACGCGACCTGTAGGCAGCATCAGTTTCGCCGCTTGCCCGCCGAGTTTCTGGAATGTTGGAGACCCGGCGATTCTCCGCGGCGAGGACAGTTTGCATCCTCGCGGCCCAGCGTCCGCGGCCGAGAATCACGTACCCAGGTCCTTCATCCATTGTTCTTGCCCGCAACCATTTCGCAAACGAGGCGAGCCGCCTTCACGGCACTGACAACTTTACCGGAGAAGATATGGATTTCGCCGGGCGCGCCTTCGCGAACATGGAGGATTCTGCGGTCCTGATCGGGATTGTCTTCCACCACGCGAATCGTGAACCGCGAGCCGATGTACACTGCATCCTTCGCGGACGGAACGCTGAGGCTGCAGTCCGTGCGCATGGCAGCAAACCTGGTGAAAGAAACCGGCTCAAAATCGGGCTTGTTCAAGATTGTGGCGTAAGGTTCAGGAATCGGCACGTTTGCATCCGTGGTGGTCCAGTGATTCGTATTTTTTGCAGAACCGAAGAGCGAACGCGAAGAGCTCCCGTACGGATCGAACGCGGTAAAAGGGCCATCCACCGCGACTAGCGCGACACCCTGTAGCTCACGCGGAAGCTCGATCAGGATTTTTTCCGCAACCTGGTATTTTGCAGCTTTAAAAAATCCCCGGCTCGGCCCCAAGCCATAAGTAGCCCACACCACGAAGTCGTAATTGGGCTTCATCTCAGGCGTGAATTCGCATTTCTGCAGACGAATACCATGCGCGGACAGGAGAGACTCTATCAAGCCTCTCAGAATATCAGGATCATAAATATTCTCGTCGACCTCATAGCACCGTTCGATGAAATCAAAATTTATCCAGTTCGGACGGCATGGCCGAAGCGGCAGTCCGTGCTTGCTCATCGCCGTTTCATACAAATCCGGCGGAGTGAGCGATTTCACCTTGGGTATGGCGTAGTAATGGCGGCTGTTCCTGACAATGGCAGGAGCAAAAGCTTGTGTGAATTCCGCGCGCGCCTCGGTTATTTCGTTGATGGTCTCGGGGCTACGAGGATAGTGGTAGCCGGCATGAACACGGTATTGGTTGATCGCGGACGCCGCGCGGAGCACTCCGAGCGGATCGAAAAGGTGTACGTGGTGCCCCTGTTCCGCAAGCCGGATAGCGGCCGTAGCGCCGTAGATACCTGCTCCGGCTACAGCGATCTTCGCTCCCATAATATTTACCGTCTTATGCTCCGCGCGAAGGAAGCAGTTCTTCCGACGGCCGAAGCGCGAAGCAGCAGTATATCCGTTCTTTAGCGGTCATTTTTGCGAAGCGGGCGGCGTCACTGGAATGAGCACGCCTCCACGGATGCGATAATCGATGTCTCGCCAACGAATGCTCCTGCGTCCGAAACTGAGCAGCCAAATCAACAGAGCCCACGCATCCCACAATGGCACGAGCGCCATTTTTTTCCAGACCCCTGTTTGTTTCATTCCCCAGACGCCGATCAGCCAAGTCATCGCAGCGCGCACGCACAGGTAACCGCCGAGATAGAACGTAGCCACGCGGGCCGTGGGCTCGACGGCCACGGCTGCGACCGACCATATTAGACCCTGCGTAAAAATCAGTCCGATATGGCCCCAAGGACGCATGTGACGCATCACCGTCATCCAGCGCAATCGTTTGAAGAAAAATTCGCGCAACGATCGAAAATCGGCCACGGTTTCGACGGCATATGGCAGCAACTCTACTTTATAACCCTGTTCCGCAACCAACCGCCCCACAAGTAGATCATCCGCAGGGCGGTTTTCAATCGCGGAATAGCCGCCGAATCCAGCGAGATGCTTACGGGTGGTCACAATCGTCTGACCGAATGCGAACTTGACTCCGTCCAACTGCCGGGCGACCAGGATGCCCGCGTAAAAATCGCAGATCATGCCGATGGACTGAAGCTTTTGGAGAAAGGTGTCTTCGTGCGCCGAAACATACAGGCAAGTTACCGCACCTACTTTCGGATCGCGCAGCGGCGCAACGACGGAACGGAGATAATCCGGACGCACGCGAACGTCGCTGTCGTTGATGACCAATACTTCGTTTTGCGCTTCGCTTACGAGCCGAGCGAGCTTCACCACTTTGTCGTTGGGCGCGGTATGCCCTGAGACGTGCACGACGCGGATGCGCCGCTCCGGAAAATCGCGCTTGAGCTTTTCGATGACCTCGAGGACGGGTTCGTCGCCGTCGCCGATGCCAAAAAGTAGCTCGTAATCGGGATAGTCCTGCTTGCAGTAGCTGGCGAAGTTTTCGTAGGCTTCTGCATCCAGCCCGCGTATTGGCTTGAGATTGCTTACGGGAGGCGCGAAATCCAGAGGCCGCTTCGAATCTTTTGCGTGGCGAAAAAACTGCCAAGAACTGTAAAGCGCGATGAAGTAATAAATAAATGGAATGGCCGCGAAGCCCAAAAAAACGTTTGCGACGTTAATCTCCGGCATCATGGACCTCGTGCCGGGGAGATACGCCCGTCTTTTCCGCCGACCCAGCGATAGGTTTTGGGCTGGCGCTAGTTTTGGCAGTGATCGGGGCTGAGAGCTGAGAGCCAGGGAACTGGTTCAGGTCGGCGTTCATTCTTTTTTCAGTAGCCGGTCCTTTCCGCCTATTCTGGGAGCTTCCCGCAAACCCAAAGAGAATAGCAAAAAGCTGCGAATTGCACTCCTCAAAAACGGCTTGGGCCGTTAGTTTGACACCTCGGTTTGAATCGCCACAACCAATTTAAACTTGGCCTGCTTTGCGTGCCAAGGCTTTGGTGTCGCAGAGCTGTCTTTGGGATGCCTGCGAGAATCATGTAAAATAATGAGGAAGAGTTTTCGGCTGGACTTGAGTTTCCCAAAATGAACACTTTTCTCCCACATTCGCGCTTGCCAGTCGGGCGCTCGGTCATTTTCGCTACCCTTCTTCATCATCGTCTCTCGTTTATTCTTTCATCTGGCGCGCTCGCTGCATGACCTCTTCGCCTGGCTTGCATTTCAAAACCTATTGCATGATTTTGATCATGGTCGTCTTTGGCCCGCTCGGCAACGTACTGCTCGGAAAGGGCATGAAGAATGTCGGTTCGGCCGCCAATTGGACGCCTTCGGAATTGCCGCACATTTTTTTGAGCGTTTTCGCGTCGGCTTACATCTGGTTCGGCGTAGCTTCGCTGCTCACATTTTTCGTGGCCTACATGCTCATTCTTTCCTGGGCTGATTTCAGTTACGTGCAGCCGGCTTCTTCGATGTCTTATCTGATGGTTGCCCTTTTAGGGTACTTCTATTTGGGCGAAAGGATTGCGCCTCTGCACTGGGTGGGCATCGCGGTTATATGTCTTGGCGTTTTCGTCGTGGGAAATACTCCGCCGCGCACCACCGAGGTGAGGTAAGCATGCGCGAAGCAATACTTTTGTTTTTTGTTGTCGTTGCGGGAACGGGCGGAGAGCTTTGCGTCACGCGCGCGATGAAGCACGTGGGCGAGGTAACGGATTTTCGTCCGCTGGCGCTTGCCCGCGTAATTCTTCGCGCAATGAAAGTGTTCTGGATGTGGGTGGGGCTTTCCATGATGGCGCTTGCCTTTTTCTCGCTGCTGGCCGTTCTTTCCATCGAAAACGTGAGTTTCGTGGTTCCAGTAACCGCCTTGAGCTACGCTGCGGGAGCTTTGGGCGGAGTTGTATTTCTTGGCGAACACGTATCGCACCGGCGCTGGGCGGGAGTGCTTCTCGTGTGCATCGGCGTCACACTGGTTTGGTTTGGCAAACACTAAGTGGAGACTGGCCGCGTCCGTCGCTCGAATCTCGCCGTGCTTCGTCTGTCTCATCAAACTCGCCGAAAATACCGGAGCGTTGTTCTTTGTGGCAAGCTAGGGGAGTAGCCTTCGTCCGGATTGCGCGGGAATCCTTAGCAAGAAGGAAGAGAAGTTCAGCGTGGCGATTTTTCACTCAGGATGGCGAGATGTGGTGCTTCTTCTGGCCACGGCGCCACTCGCGTACTACATTGCGGCCACCTTTGCGGCTTGGCACTTCTTCCGGCGGGAGCGAGCCCGCAAGTTGCATGACTTTACTCCGCCTGTAAGTTTGCTGAAACCGGTCCACGGCGTGGACTTTGCCACCTACGAAAATTATTCGAGCTTCTGCCGCCAGAACTATCCCGACTACGAAATTCTCTTTGCCGTGAACGACGCCGCTGACGAAGCTGTTCCGTTCATTGATCGTTTGATTGCCGAATTTCCCGAGCGCCGGATCCGCTTGCTTGTCGGCGCGGAGAGTCTGGGCGCCAATCGCAAAGTCAACAATCTCGTGCGCCTCTCAAGCGAGGCGCAGCACGATATCCTCGCCCTCACGGACGGCGATGTGTGCGTCGCTCCGAACTATCTGCGAGAAGTCGTGGCTCCTTTCGCCGAGGAAAGCACGGGCGCCGTCACGTCCTTCTATCGGGGCGTTGCCGAGAAGAATCTTGGCGCGGAGATCGAAGCTATCGGCGCATCCAGCGATTTTTTCGCCGGCGTGCTAATAGCGGAGTCGACGGAAGGCATGAACTTTGCCTTGGGCGCGTCGATCGTCACCACCAAACGCTGGCTCGCCAAAATCGGAGGCTTTGCATCGATCGCCGGCATGTTGGCGGACGATTACGAGCTTGGCCTGCGCATTGCCAAAGCCGGGGGGCGCGTTGTTCTTTCGTGCGAGCCAGTTTGGACCGTGTACCCCGCGCAAACTGCCAAAAGCTTCTGGGACCATCAGCTTCGTTGGGCGCGGACGGTGCGCATCTGCCGCCCGCTTTCCTATTTTGGCCTGATCTTCACGCTCGGACTCCCTTGGGCAATCCTAGCGGCACTTGTTGCTCCAACAAAGTGGATCGCCGCGGCCTATGTACTCGGCTATCTTGTGCTGCGGCACGTCATGGCGTGGACCGTGGGCGTTTGGGGCGTTGGCGACGATGTACTCCGCCGCAAAATTTGGCTGGTGCCGCTGCGCGACGCTATCCACTCCGTCGTCTGGCTCGCGAGCTTTGCTTCCAACCGCGTCAGCTGGAGCGGCGAACAGTTCACCCTGGAGAAAGGCCGAATGAGGCCTGCGGCTGCTTCGGGGCCTACGGATTCGACTCAAGCGCGCTCCTCACGCGGTTGACGCCCCCGCGAATCCCGATTAAATTAGATAAGAAGAATCGTGGCGATCCCGATCCCCGGGAACCTGCTGCGGTTGTTTTTTTACCTCCCATCGGCTGGGAGATCGTCCAATTGGTAGGACTCCAGACTCTGAATCTGGCTATCCTGGTTCGAGTCCAGGTCTCCCAGCCAACTATCTCGTTGAACCAACATAGTTTGATTCTCCAAAGCCCTTTTTTGCTTGGGCCGGGACGTAGCGGCAAGAGGCAATGCGGCCCCATGAGGCGAAAGTCGTACACCTCACTGGCGGCGAGCTTGAGGACGGCCATTCCAATTACGCTGTAGCCAGTTGCGAGCGGCGGCCCGCAGCGTACTCATTCAACGCGGCGTTGGCGCTGGTGATGATGGTGAGCGCGTCGCCGAGAGCGGCGAGATCCTTGCCAGGCAAAACAAAGTACATTTCGTCCTCGCCAAGGCCGGTGTAAACGCGGTTGCCCATGCAGCCTAGACTGAGAATTGCGCCATGCTGCAACGAAGCAGGCAGCGCCATGCATGTTGGTCGGCCGAGAGCAGGCGCGCCGCTCCCCACGCCCGCGCGATTCGCCGATTCGTTCAGCAGCATCGCTCCTGAAGGTTTACAGGCGAATAGCACTACATCTGGTGCAACGGGTGCTTCCCCCAGAGGTGCGTAGACAATCGCCGCCGGGGCCTTCGGCAGTCGCGGAATCTGCGCCACCTCTTCGGGTTTCACGTAGCCGAGATCAAACATCATCTTCAACGTTTGCCCGGTCTCAGTCTCACGTTCTGGCGATAACGCAATGTTGTGCGTGTACGCGCCTACGGCACAATTGAAGTGATTTTCCGGCATGGTATAGAAAACTCCGCCATCCGCGGCAAGCCGCCAGAAGCTGCAGCTGGAAGGCTCGGTTCCCTCAAATTTCTGCACATTCGCCGGCGCCGCATCAAGAAAGGATACCGCCACGGGCCGACGCGCTAGCTTTACCGCCGAACAGATTTTTTCCTCGAGTTGCTTCCAATTTGTGCGTCCTACCATGGTCTAGGTCCTTCTTTCGATTTGCAAACATAACACAGCACGCGACTACTTGCATGCAAGGATGAGGCAATTCTCATACGCAACGGTTGAGTAGTTCGAAGCCAAAACCCGTGAACCAATTCCTATGCGTTCGAGGTCCCTTTCCCTGCCCCATTTCCGTCCGAGCGTGCTGCCCCTTAGTACAGCTTTCGCAACGCAGTACGTTTGTACTATCGCCAGGCCGCTGGCGGCCTGCAACAATCGAATGTTGTCTGGGCCGTCGCGTCTGCGGCTCTCCGCAGCCTGATCGTTTATTGAACTTGCGCTGCCCTCCGGCGCACAAGGGACAACCCTATCGTGGCTTCCGTAGCTGATCCGCGCCATTCGACCGACACGCACTCGGTGCGCCCCTCAAATACGTCCGGCGAAAACACTCCGGCCAACCCCAGAACGAATGCAGTTGCTTGTGAAGTCCCGGTCATCGCAACCGGCGCGCTCCCGTCAGAAAATGGAGGCCAGCGCGAGCTCTTCACGGAAGAGACCACCACAGCTCTAGTGTTTGAGAATGGCGGAGTTCTGCGGCTCGCCGCAAAGGTCGCTCCAGGTCAATTGTTATTTCTCACGCATAAGGCAACCAAGCAGGAAGTCGTTGCACAGGTGACCCGCAAGCGCGATTCACAGCAGATGAGCTCTTACGTTGAAGTGGAATTCAGCGAGCCCTCACCGGGATTTTGGGGAATCGAGTTTCCCAAAATGGCCACGCCGGCAGCGCCGAACGTTCGGCAACAAGCGGTCCCCGAATCGGCGCGCGTGGCCCAATCCCTCATGGCGGACGAACCAAGCGAACCCACCTCCGCTCCCAGCGAGCAGGAAATCGCCATGCTCAAGGAGGAGGTCGACGCCCTCCGCGAGCAACTGAAGTTAATGCAGACGCAAACCGTGACCACCAATTTACCTACCCTCAGTGAGACTGCGGGTCTCTCCCGCCCAACCGCTCTCGATCCTTCGCGCAATCTTGGCGAGGTTCCTGCCCAAGCGCCTGTTCAGGCCCAGGTTTTCAATGAACCGGCGGCGAAGCCGCAAAACGCAACAGGAGAAATGTCGCAAACCTTGCCAGTCGAGGTTTCCGGCGCTCTCGCGAGCGCCAACGCTGCTCCTCCTCTTGCATCCATGTCACTGCCCGTTGGTCGCGAGGAACCCCCACTCTCCGAAGAGGGCCTCCTTCCAAAGCCAGCCTTAGATTTCAAGGACGCAAAGTCGCCGAATAAGGCTGCGTCCAGATCCGAGCAGAAGGATTCTGGAACCAGCCAGTCCGCGGCTCTGCGCAAGGACTTACTCTTTGCCGCTTTTGTGCTCATCACTGCTGCCGCGGCGTGGTATCAGAATTTGCTTCCCTGGCTCCCGCAGCCTAAGAAGCTCTTTCCCAGCGCCGGCCCAAGAATCGCCGGGCATCTCGCTCCTCACGCGCTCAAAAAGTCGACAAACGCTCTCTCCGATTCCGTTAATTCCCCCCAGACGAACGAGGCTCCTATAGCCCCGCCAAGTGCGCCTTCGTCCGATGCATCGCAATCCACTGCGCTAGCGACAACCAAAAGCTCCGCCCGAGCTGCATCCGAGACGGCCGAAACGCCGGCCACCGTCAAATCGGTAGCCGACACTGCCGCGGATGCGCCGCCATTGGAGGACAAGCCAGAAGTCGGTGCGTCCTCGGGCAAGCGTTCTGCCTCGCCGAGGTCAAGCGAAGCCGCCCCGGTTTCCGAAGCGTCGCCATCTGACACCTCGGGTATCGTCCCGCCGAAATTGATCAAATCGGTCCTAGCGGTGGCCTCGCCGAATGCGTTGCAGGATTTCTCCGCTCAGAAAGGTGACAGCGTGACGCTCGACGCCATTGTGGATACTTCGGGCCACGTAAAGTCCATGAAAGCGCTCTCGGGTTCCGCTCCTTTACAAAAAGCCGCCATAGAAGCGCTCAAGCAGTATCTATACCAGCCAGCTACTCGGCGAGGCAAGCCCGTCCCCGCTCACGTCACGGTCAAGGTCAAATTCCTTTTCGAGCCGTAAACCTTCTATTCCGATTTGCGTAGCGGTGTTTTTATCTGCCCATCGTTCTTCTCTCTGCGTTGCACCTACTCTTGGTTGTTTTCCATCCCCTTCTTATTCGGTCTTGACCTGACCATTCCCGATGCCTTGAAACCTGCGCGCGCCATAAAATTGCGCGGTAAGAAAGCGCTGAGAGAATGCGCTCTGTGCTAAATTTTCGTCCGTCTCTTGAGCGGGGTATTCTCGTTTGAGTCCGGGCCTTCCCGCCAAAGTTTTTGCTCCCATGGCCGCATACTCCCGAGAATGAGGCTGTTATGATCGTGATTGTGATGGGTACAACCGGCTCCGGCAAGACCACCATCGGCAGCTCGCTCGCGGAACGCTTGGTGTGGCAGTTCGCGGACGCCGACGATTTTCATCCGCCTGCGAATGTGGAGAAAATGAAGCACGGGATTCCGCTGACCGATGCCGATCGCATGCCCTGGCTGGCAACCCTCCGCGACAAAATCATCGAGTGGAACGCAACACATCGCAACGTCATCCTTGCTTGTTCGGCGCTCAAACAGAGCTATCGCGATGAGCTACGCGTCAGCCCCAACGTCAGATTTGTTTATTTGAAGGGCAGCTACGAGCTTTTCTCGCAGAGAGTGCTCGCCCGAAAAGGGCATTTCGCCAAGCAAGATCTGCTTGTGAGCCAGTTCGCGGACCTGGAAGAGCCGGCAGATGCCATTACGGTCGACGCAAGAAAATCGCCCGAAGAGATGGTAGGCGAAATATCTCAGCGGCTCGGCTTCGCTTAGGGGCGAACTCGTCCCCCCGCTCGCGACAATGTCTGCCGATAGCTGCGAAACAACCCTAGTCCAGCGTGAACGCCACGTACATCAGCTTCTGATCGCGCTGGATCTGCAAAGCCACCGCGCTGTCCGGCGGCAACGCCTTCAAAGCAGCTCGCAAACGGTCCAGTGTCGTCATCGGCTCCCCATTCAGCGTACGAATGACGTCACCCGTCATCAAAGGCACCTCAGTCGTCGCGCCCGTCGCTCGCGCGGCAACAATGATCCCGAAAGGAGCGCGCAAGTCCGGTGCCATCGCCGCAATTGTCTTGTCGATTTCCACCCCGAGAATTCCGAGCGTCGGAACCAGATTTTTCTCGGGGTCGGCCAAAGCCGTAATCTGATCCATGTCCTTCGGTGGTGGCATGAGCGCCACGTCGAAACCCAGCTTTTGATTTCCTCGCAAAACATCCAGGTGCACTTTATCGCCGCTCTCGCGCGAAAGCAGGTGGAACGCCACGTACGGAACGCTGCCGGCTTGCTTCCCGTCGATTGCCAGCAAGACGTCGCCGACCCGAACGCCCGCCGCTCCCGCAGGGCCGTCGGGCAATACATCCGAAACGATCACTCCGAAATTTCGTGGCAGCTTCAGGCCTTCCGCAAGCGCCGGCGTAATCGTCTGGACGCTGATGCCGATTTCCGGACGGTGCAAATGGCCAAACCTTCGCAACTGTGTGTACGCGATCTTCACAACGCCGCAAGGAATCGCGAATCCCAGCCCCTCGTTTCCTCCCGACTGCGACAGAATGAATGTATTCACTCCCACGACGTCGCCGTTGATATCGACCAGCGGCCCGCCGGAATTGCCCGGATTGATCGGTGCATCCGTCTGGATGTAAACCATTGTCGAATCCGGATCCGTCTGCCTCGCCACCGAGGAAATGATTCCCTGTGTCACGGTGTTGCGCAGTCCTTCGGGACTGCCGAATGCAAAGACCGATTCGCCTTGTTGAAGGTTCTGGTAATCTGCGAGTTTCAAGGCGGGTAGGTTCGCCACGTCCACCTTGAGTACGGCGAGATCGATGTCCTGCGTAACCCCGATAATCCGCGCCGGCACGAGATTCGTTCTCGAGGCGAGCACCGCATCCGCGGACTCGTCCGATTGGCCGCTGGATAGCACCACTTGCACCCGCTGCGCCCCTTTCACCACGTGAGCGTTCGTAATGATGTAACCGCTCGGGTCAATGATGAATCCCGACCCAATTGCTCGTTGCCGTCCGATTACTACGTCCGTGTTCCCCTCGTTGGAATCCCCCAGCGGGCCGTACCCGGTTACGAGAATCTGGACCACGCTAGGAGACACTTTCCGGATCAGTTTCCCCACCGCTTCATTCATCCGGCGCAATTCGTCCATCGAGCGCTCCTGAGCCTCCACTCGGCTCGCTGGAGCGGAAAGCAGAAGGGCGCAGCTCATCGCTAAGAGAGCACGCCGCAACCCCGTGGACGGTTCCCTCCAAATCATCTTTTGCGATCCAAACATGTGCTCCTTCTCCTGGCGGACTCTCTCTCGCTGCTTATGGCTCCCCCTCGGTTAGACTCTCTCAAGAGTACATCGGATACGAAATTTCTTCGGTTCCAGCCGCGACACCCAAGCCCTTGCGAAGAAAGCTCCGAATTTGCAACCTTAGCCGAGATGTTTTTCCTCTTTATTTGAGACAATAGATGCGGCGGCCTATTTCGTTACCAGGCAATCTGTCCCATCTCTTGGGACATGCCGGAACGGGCACGAATGCCGCACAGGTCGCCGCTGAGATTAGCAAAAAATGCGACTATAACTTGACCGCTCTTACAGAGGCCCCAAACCATGGCCAGACTCCAATCCAAGGAAGACCAGCGGCTCGCGGAAGACCTTGCCCGCGAGAAATACTGGAAGCGCTGGGGACCGTACCTCTCCGAGCGCCAGTGGGGCACGGTCCGCGAAGACTACAGCCCCGGCGGAACAGCCTGGGAATTTTTCCCCCACGACCATGCCCGCTCGCGCGCCTACCGCTGGGGCGAAGACGGCATCGGCGGCATCTCCGACCGCCACCAGTTGCTCTGCTTCGGCCTCGCATTATGGAATGGCCGCGACCCCATTCTTAAAGAGCGGCTCTTCGGCCTTACCGGAAATGAAGGCAATCATGGTGAAGACGTGAAGGAGTATTACTTCTACCAGGATTCGACGCCCACTCACAGCTACATGCGCATGCTCTACAAATACCCCCAAGCTGAATTCCCTTATTCAAACCTCGTGGCCGAAAATCGCAGGCGCAGCCGCGAACAACCCGAATACGAGCTTCTCGACACCGGCGTTTTCGCGGAAGACCGTTACTTCGATGTCTTCATCGAGTACGCCAAGGCTGCCGTCGAAGACATTCTCATCAAAATCACGGCGATCAATCGCGGCCCCGAAGCCGCCACCTTGCACCTGCTGCCTTCTCTGTGGTTCCGCAACACTTGGTCCTGGGGAAAAGATTTGCGCAGACCAACCGCGCAAAAAGCCACCAGCGTTCCCGCAAGCGCCTGCGCCGAACTGCGCCATTGGCAATACGGCAAGCGCTGGCTGCTCTGCGCCGGCCAGCCCGACCTCCTCTTCACGGAAAACGAGACCAACTATACTCGGCTGTTCAATACCAAGAACCGCTCACCCTACGTGAAAGATGCTTTCCACGAATATCTAGTTCGCGGAAACAAGTCCGCTGTCAACCCCCGGCAAGTGGGCACGAAGATGGCCGCGCATTACCCGCTTCGTCTCAATCCTGGCCAAAGCGAAATCCTGCGGTTGCGCCTGACCGATATGGAGCCGCTGGCTTCCATGTCTCATTCTCCAGGGCTTGCCGGCATCATCACCTCACCGGGGCATGCCGACCGCGACGAAAACGTCCCCGCCACGAACGATTTCGGCGCGGGATTCGACGGCCTCTTCACCCTCAGGCAAAAGGAGGCCGACGAATTCTACGCCTCGCGCGTAACGTCGGATTTGTCCGACGATGCCAAGAGTGTCATGCGCCAGGCCCTCGGTGGCCTTCTCTGGTCCAAGCAGTTTTATCACTACGACGTGCGCACCTGGCTCGAAGGCGACCCCGCAGGTCCGCCGCCTCCGCCGGAGCGCTGGAAAGGCCGCAACAAGGATTGGACGCATCTCTACAACGACGATGTCATGTCCATGCCGGACAAATGGGAATATCCCTGGTACGCGGCGTGGGATTTGGGGTTTCACTGCATTGCGCTCGCTCTAGTCGATCCTGATTTTGCCAAGGACCAGCTCATCCTTCTTCTCCGCGAGTGGTATATGCATCCCAACGGACAACTCCCCGCCTACGAGTGGGCTTTCGGCGACGTCAATCCGCCCGTCCATGCTTGGGCCGCGTGGCGCGTTTACAAAATCGAGCGGCGCGTCCGAGGCGTGGCCGACCGCGGTTTTCTTGAAAAGGTTTTTCACAAGTTGCTTCTCAACTTCACGTGGTGGATCAATCGCAAAGATCCCGACGGCATGAACATCTTCCAGGGCGGATTTCTCGGCCTCGATAATATTGGGATTTTTGACCGCTCCGCTCCTCTCCCCACCGGCGGACATCTCGAGCAGTCCGACGCCACCAGTTGGATGGGCATGTATTGTCTCAACATGCTGGCCATCGCGCTCGAACTGGCCAAGGAAGATCCTGCGTACGAAGACGTCGCCAGCAAATTCTTCGAACACTTCGTCAACATCGCCCACGCCATGAATGACATGGGGACGGAAGGAATCGCGCTCTGGGATAACGAAGACGGCTTCTATTACGACGTGCTTCAGCTGCCAAACGGCGAAGACCATTTTATGAGGATTCGCTCCATGGTCGGCCTGATTCCCCTCTTTGCCGTCGAGACGCTCGAGCCCGAAATCGTTGATCGTTTGCCTGGCTTCAAACGCCGCATGCAATGGTTCATTGACAATCATCCGGACGTGCCCGAGCACATCGAAATGACACAGCGTTCTGCCCGCGGCGTTCGACGCCTGCTCTCGCTCGCCAACCGCAAACAACTCAAACGAATTCTTTGTCGCATGCTCGACGAAACGGAGTTCCTTTCTCCTTACGGTGTCCGCTCTCTTTCCCGCTATCATCTCGATCATCCCTACGAAGTTCAGGTGAATGACCACACCAGCCGCGTCGATTACGAACCTGCCGAATCTAATAGCGGCCTTTTTGGAGGCAATTCCAATTGGCGCGGCCCCGTCTGGTTTCCGCTGAACTATCTTCTCGTCGAATCCTTGCAGAAGTATCACCACTATTACGGCGAGGATTTCAAAACGGAATTCCCGGCCCGTAGCGGCAACGAAGTGGACCTTTGGGAAGTGGCTGCAGAAATTTCGCGCCGCCTCGTGCATATTTTCGTTCGTGGCAAGGATGGACGCCGTCCTGTCGCTGGCGGCGCCGAACTTTTCCAGAGCGACCCCCACTGGAAAGACCTGATCCTTTTCTACGAATATTTTCATGGCGATAACGGCGCGGGCATCGGCGCCAGTCATCAGACCGGCTGGACCGGCCTCGTTGCCAAATTGATCGAACAGAGCGGAGAATGATGTGTCCGGCGTTATTTTTCGTCCCGTGGTGCGCGAGGACGAATCCACAATTCTGCGCATGATGCGCAGTCTGGCCCAGCAGGAACCCGGTGCCTATTTTTTCGATGAGCCAGTGGTCCGCGGCGTCTTGCACAATTTCCTGGCCAATCCAGATCTCGGCCAGGCGTGGATCTTCCTGGATGGCGAAATTCCGGCTGGCTACATTGTTCTCACTTTCGGCTATAGTTTCGAATACCACGGGCGCGATTCCTTCATCGACGAGCTCTACATCGAGCCGCAATATCGCCGAATGGGAATTGGCCGCCGCGCCTTGGAATTTGTCGAGGAGCGCGCTCGCGAGCTGAGTGTAAACGCCGTCCATCTCGAGGTTGATGAGGGCAACGATCCCGCCTCGGACCTTTATCGTCGCGCTGGCTATGTGGATCAGTCCCGGTTCCTGATGACAAAATGGGTCAAGCCGCGCCGTCATTGAACGGCAACGCGTTACAAAGAAAAACGTCCAGCAGAAGGAGAGCCGTGACGAATCAACCTGAACAAGCTTCGCGCGATTCCCGCACACAGCTCTCTTTTGGGCGCGAAATCTGCGGCGATCTTCCCGCTGCCGAAGCCCGTGAGTGGCTCGTCACCAACGGTGTCGGCGGCTTCGCTTCGGGAACCATTTCCGGCGGCTTGACGCGCCGCTACCACGGCTTGCTCATTGCTGCTTTGCAGCCGCCCCTCGGCCGCACTCACCTCGCCGCGACCCTCGATGAAATCGTTCACTACGCCGGTTCTACGTCCGCACTGGCGACGCACCACTGGGCCAGTGGTGCGGTGGCCCCCCAAGGCTTTCTCTTTCTCGGGAGTTTCCGTCTCGAAGGCACTATCCCCGTTTGGACCTATGCTCTCGCCGATGCCTTACTCGAAAAACGCGTTTGGATGAACCATGGCGAAAACACCACCTTCATCCACTACACTCTCGCTCGCGCCAGCGGCCCCCTCGATGTTGACTTGAAGGCCCTCGTCAGCTACCGCGATTTTCACTCTTTAACGCACGCCGGCGATTGGCACATGAAGATCCTTCCGGTCGAGCATGGCGTAATGGTCCTGCCGTTTGACACGGCTACCCCGTTCTATCTCAAGAGCGCCCAAGCCTCCTGCGAACCGCAACACGAATGGTATCGCGATTGTTTCTTGCCCGTGGAAAGTGAACGCGGCCTCGATGATCGCGAAGATCATCTCTTCGCCGCGCTCTTTCACGCTCGATTGAATCCCGGAGGAAGTCTCACCATCGTTATCACTACCGAAGCCACCACTCCGCTCGATGCCGCGGCCTCTCTCGTCCAGCTTGCGAATCACCAATCAGCCCTGCTTAGCGCTTGGCAAACGCAGTATCAAACAACCGTTGCCGCTCCTCCCGAATGGATGTCCCAGCTCGTCCTCGCCGCTGATCAATTCGTCGTGAAGCGCAGCCTCCCCGAGGAGCCAGATGGCCGCAGCATCATCGCTGGCTATCACTGGTTTGGCGATTGGGGACGCGACACCATGATAGCTCTGCCCGGTCTCGCTCTCGTTACCGCCCGGCCCGATATAGCGCGGCTAATTCTCCTGGCCTTCATCCCCTACGTCGACGTTGGCATGCTCCCCAACAATTTCCCCGACGCTGGCGGCAAGCCCGGCTACAACAGTGTGGATGCCGCGCTTTGGTACTTCGAAGCCGTGCGGCAATATTTTGCCGCGACGCAAGATACGCCCACGTTGCAAAAATTGTTTCCCGTCCTTGCAACCATCATTGACGCTCACGTCGCGGGCACGCGCTACAAGATTCACGTGGATTCCGCTGACGGCCTTCTCTACGCAGGCGGCCCGGGCGTTCAGCTTACCTGGATGGACTCCAAAATCGGCGATTGGGTCGTTACGCCGCGCACGGGCAAACCTGTCGAAATTAATGCGCTCTGGATCAACGCTCTCGAAGCCATGTCGCAATTTGCGAGCAACCTCAATAAATCTCCGGACAACTACGCACGCCTCTCTGCGCAAGCCAAGCACAGCTTCCAGAAATTCTGGAATCCGCAACGAAGCTGCTGCTTCGATGTGATCGATGTTCCTGGCGCCGCGAAAACCGCCGGCAAAGATGCCGCCCTCCGTCCCAATCAAATCTTCGCCGTCTCCCTGCCCGTGAGCCCTTTATCCAAAGACCAGCAAAAATCCGTGGTCGATATTTGTGCGCAGCGCCTGCTCACCTGCTACGGCCTGCGCAGCCTCGCCCCCGGCGAGCCCAATTATCAAGGCCACTATGGCGGCGATCAGCGCGCTCGCGACTCCGCCTATCATCAGGGCACGGTTTGGGGCTGGCTGCTCGGACCCTTCGCGCTCGCTCATTATCGCGCTTACGGAGACCGCGCCGCCGCTCACCGCTATCTCGAACCGCTCGCGACCAACGTTGGCTCCTACGGCCTGGGCACACTCGCCGAAATTTTCGATGGAGACCCACCGCACACTCCTCGCGGCTGCATCGCCCAAGCCTGGACCGTAGCCGAAGTCCTCCGTGCCTGGGCCGAAATCGCCAAGGATGCTTGATTTATTGATTGTGGTTTTTAACAGCGGATTCGTACAGCTCAATTAAAATCTTGCCGGTTTCAGGCGCCTTCAGCAGGAAAAAGTTCACGCGAGTCCCGTCCGCTCCCGCTCGCGTCTCCGGATAGACTGCCGCAACTCCAAATTTCTCCTTCAAAATTTCCGTTGCTCGGTCCACATTCGAGCATCGAAACTCCACCTGTTGCACACCCTCTCCAAACTTTCCTAAATACCGCGCAATCGCCCCATCTCCGCCCGGCGCCCGCGACGTCAAGATGTCCAAGGAAACTCCTCCGCCGAAGTGCAGCTCGAACTCTTCCGCATCTTGATCCGAAGGCACCTCCGCCAGGCGCGTCACGCCGTTTGCCACGCGAATCTTCGAAAAAGTCTCCCGTTGCACCGCCAGCCCCACTGTTACCTCTGGAGCTGTCCTCAGCAACAATCCTGATAATTCCTCATCGCTCCACCACTTCTCAGCGGCCCCCTCCGCGGCCGCTCGTCCCATCGCATAAATCTCTCCGGCCCCCCGGTCCCGAACGGAAGCCTCCGCGGAGCTGAGCCCCGCTATCGCGTCTGCTAGCACACTGGACATAGTCATCCCAAGAATTGTAACTTGAATGCCTGGCGGGAATCAGCTGCCTGTCCAGATTCGGCGCGAAAGTTGCACCAATTTCCGCCTCCAAATCATCTTAGGGATATGCCGAAACCTGTTTTACTAACCGTCGATGACGACCCCGAGGTCCTCCGAGCCATCGAGCGCGACCTCCGCGGCCACTACGCGAACCGCTACCGCGTGATGCGCGCCACTTCCGGCAGCGCCGCCCTTTCCACTCTTCGCGAACTCAAAGCCCGCAACAATCCCGTCGCGCTGCTCCTAGCCGATCAGCGCATGCCTTCGATGGACGGCGTCGGCTTTCTCTCCGAAGCTATGGAAATCCATCCTCAAGCCAAGCGCGCGCTTCTCACTGCCTACGCGGACACCAACGCTGCCATCGAAGCCATCAATGAGGCTCGAATCCACTATTACCTGATGAAACCGTGGGACCCGCCCGAAGAAAAGCTCTTTCCCGCCATCGATGACCTGCTCTTGGACTGGAACTCGACCTTCCGTCCGCTTTACGATGGCATTCGCGTTCTCGGCACCCGCTGGTCCAATCGTTCCTACGAGCTGCGCGAATTTCTCGCGCGCAACCAGGTTCCTTATCAATGGATCGACATCGAAATCGCGCAGACCGATCCGGAAGTCAGCTCCCTGATCAAGTCGCTTGGTCCCGAAGCGGAAACTCTCCCTCTGATTTTATTCCCCGACGGCACTCGGCTGGCCGAGCCGCCTCTTCCCGCGGTAGCCGATAAAGTCGGCCTGCGCACCCACGCCCAAACCAATTTTTACGATCTCGCCATCGTCGGTGGTGGTCCTGCTGGCCTCGCCGCCGCCGTCTATGGAGCCTCGGAAGGTCTTCACACCGTCATCATCGAGCGCGAAGCACCGGGTGGCCAGGCCGGCCTCAGTTCCCGCATCGAAAATTATCTAGGCTTTCCCGCCGGTCTCTCCGGCAGCGACCTCGCCCGCCGCGCGGTCGCGCAAGCCCGCCGTTTTGGCGTCGAAATTCTCTCGCCTCAAGATGTCGTTGGCTTGCGTGTTGATGGCCCCTATCGTTATGTCAAGCTCGCCGACGGCGCTGAAATTTCTTGCAACGCCCTGCTTCTTGCCATGGGTGTTCAGTGGCGCACACTGGATGTCCCCGGCATGGATCGCCTCCAGGGGGCCGGTGTGTATTACGGCGGAGGCACGACGGAAGCCATCGCTTGCCGCGGCGAAACGGTTTACATCATCGGCGGCGCGAATTCCGCGGGACAGGCCGCCATGCATTTTTCCAAGTACGCGGAAAAAGTCGTTATGCTCGTGCGCGGCATGTCGCTCGGGAACACCATGTCCCACTACCTCATCGAACAGATCGAAAAAACACCCAACATTCAAGTCTGGACGCAATCCAGCGTCGTCGAGGTCCAAGGTGAAACGCGCCTCACCGGCATCACTGTGCTCTGCGAATCCACCGGAACACGCGAACAGCTCCCCGCCTCGAGCCTTTTTATCTTCATCGGCGCGCAGCCTCGCACCGGATGGCTTGGCAATCTCATCGAGCGCGATGAGCGCGGCTTCATCCTCTCTGGCCCTGATCTCCTTCGTGACGGCAAACGCCCTGCTTCCTGGACTCTGGACCGTGACCCAGGCTTGCTCGAAACCAACGTCCCTGGCATCTTTGCCGTTGGCGACGTACGCCATGGCTCGGTAAAACGCGTCGCCTCCGGCGTCGGCGAAGGTGCCGTCGTCGTCCAATTCATGCATCAATATCTGGCCAAGGTACAATGAGCCTGCCTGTCAGGAGAGCAGGACGCGCATGACCGAAAATTCCGAGCCATCCCCCGCCGAAGAACTCGTCGCCAAGCTGCGCACCATTCCCGTCTTCGTCGACCTGCCCCACGAAGATCTTCTCTGGTTCATTTCTCAATCCGAGGAACGCCGTGCCGCCCCAGGCGAAATCATCATGCGCGAAGGCGACTACCCCGATTTCATGATGGTCATGCTGGAAGGCGAGATGCGTGCCAGGGCTGAGCATGGAAGCTCCGACGGTCCCGTTTTTACGATCTCCGCCGGCGATGTTACCGGCATGCTCCCTTTCTCGCGGTTGAAAGTGATCAGCGTTACCGGCCGCGCTGTTACTCCCTCGCATTTCCTCGGCTTTCGCGTCGCTTCATTCCCGGAACTCTTTCGGAGAATGCCGGAGCTGACCCGCCGCCTCGTGGGTTTGCTGACCGACCGCGTTCGCAGCGTTACCCGCGCGGAACAGCAACACGAAAAACTCGCCGCTCTCGGCAAACTCTCCGCCGGCCTCGCGCACGAGCTAAATAATCCTTCCGCCGCCGCTCGCCGTTCCGCCGCCGCCCTGCGGGATTGTCTTGCCCGTTTGCGCGAAGCTGCTCGCAGCACGGACATCGGCCCCGAAGACTGCGCCCTTTTGGCCCAGCGCGAAGAAGAGATCCGCTCCTCCTTGAAGCCCGCTCAATTCAAGGACGAATTTGCCCGCGTCGAGCGCGAGGAGGCCATCCAATCCTGGCTTGAATCGCATCACGTGGCCGATGCCTGGAAGCTTGCTCCCTCCCTTGCCGAAGCCGGCCTCACCGACGCTCATCTCGAAGGTTTCGCTGCCGCTGCTGGCGCCTCTCTCGGCCCCGAACTCACCCGGTTTGCCACGCTGCTCGAGATGGAACGCATCGCTGACGAACTCGAGCACAGTTCCGCCCGCATCTCCGATCTCATCAAAGCCATTAAGGAATATTCCTACATGGATCAGGGACCCATGCAGGAAGTCGACATCGAGCGCGGCCTCGAAACCACGCTCACCATCATGAATCACAAACTCAAGCGCGGCATCACCGTCACCCGCGATTACGCTCCCAATCTCCCCAAAGTCATGGCCAGCGGCAGCGAACTCAACCAAGTGTGGACCAATCTAATCGACAACGCCGCCGACGCCATGAAGAACGGCGGGAAGCTCACCATCCGCACCGCTCGCGAAAACGATTACGTCCTCGTGGAAATCGCCGACAACGGCGTCGGCATTCCTCCCGAGACCATCTCGCGCATCTTCGATCCGTTTTTCACCACCAAAGGAGTCGGCGAAGGCACGGGCCTTGGCCTCGATGTAGTCAGTCGCATCATGAAGAACGTCGGCGGCCACGTGAGTGTCACCTCCGTCCCTGGCAACACGCGCTTTCAAGTCCGCATTCCAATTCAATCTGCGCACTAATCGCTCGAGGAGAAAACCATGGCCGATGTCTGTACCCACATCAACCAGATTCGCCCCGTAAAGCCAAAATCAAAGGGCTGCGAAGAATGCCTCAAAATGGGCGACACTTGGGTTCACCTTCGTCTCTGCCTCACCTGTGGCCACGTCGGCTGCTGCGATTCCTCAAAAAATAAACACGCCACCAAGCACTTTCACGCCACGAAGCATCCCGTCATTCGCTCTCTCGAGCCCGGCGAAAACTGGATGTGGTGTTACGTCGACGAATTGATGTTTGAAGAAGATTGATATTCTGAAACGATGGATGATTAGGCAGGATTGAGCCCCGCGGCGGGCCATTCCTTCTACCCACCTGTCCCGTGGAAGGTCCTGGAGGCGGAAATGGCTCGGGGGTAATACACCGGCGCAGCGGGCGCGGTGTCCGGCTGCGCTGGCGGCAACATGCTCTTCGCCAGCGGCCGTACCTCGGCGCGTCCCTAAGAACGGCTTGGCGTCCTGGGCGCCCGGGATTTTCTCGGGAGGTGCGCCCCGCCTCTCATGTGCTCGGCCATGGCTCGGACTTCCTTGTACTGCTCAAATGCGATCAACAGAGTAGCCAGCCCAAGAGCTGTGAGTGTCGCCCCGACGATGACATAGTCGTCCGCATTCGCGCCTGCGGTGCGGGTCCCGTCAAGCAGTAGACGTGTTCCGAACACGCAAAAGACGACGGATAATCCCACCCACCAATGCCGATCTGCCTTCATGGAAACCACCTCGGATTGGACCCCAGACGATCGGTGCCCTCCCTGCCACCAGTGTGACCTACTGTCCAGTCCTTGCGGGCCTGTGTCGTTAACTAGGCAATAATAGGTAGGCGTCCTTATTGTAGGCGGCATACTTTAGTGCGGGCGTACCGTGCTTCCCGAGCTGCCAAAGCCGCTCCATCTTGGCTTTGGCCCCTATTCTTTCCCTTTTGGACTTGCCAGCAGGGATGCTCCCAGCGCCACGAGCAACATCGCCCCCACGATCGCAAGCGAAGCTTCTATGGAAATGTGGACCCACGGCTCAATTATCATCTTCGCCCCGATAAACACCAGTACGAACGAAAGGCCTGCCGTCAGATACCTCAGCCTCCCCAGCACTCCGGCCAGCAGGAAATACATCGCGCGCAATCCCAGAATCGCGAACACGTTCGAGGTGTATACGATAAAAGGGTCGCGTGTAATCCCAAAAACCGCCGGAATGGAATCCACCGCCAGCGTGATGTCCGTAATCTCCACGACCAGCAGCACCACGAACAAAGGCGTTGCAAACAACTTCTGGTCTTCCCGTACGAAAAATCGGCTTCCTTGGTATTCTCGCGTGACGCGCAGATGCTTGCTCGCGAATCGCGAAATCCTGTTTTGCTCCGGGTGCATCTCCTCTTTCTTCGCGAACAGCATGTGCAACCCCGCGTACACCAGGAACCCCCCCAATACGTACAGTAACCAGCTGAACCTGCCAATCAGCTCCGCTCCCGCCGCGATCATCGCCCCCCGCATCACCAACGCGCCGAGAATGCCCCACTCCAGAATCCGGTGCTGGATGTTTTCATCTACCGCGAACGCGCGGAAAATCACCAGAAACAAGAACAAGTTGTCCACGCTCAGGGCTTTTTCGATGACGTAGCCCGTGAAGAATTCAAGGCCCCGCTGCTCGCCCGCATAGTGCATCACGGCGAACCCAAACGCCGCGGTTAGTCCGACCCAGACGAGCGTCCAGGCCACGGCTTCCCGCGTTTTCATCTTGTGTGGACGCCGGTGAAACACACCCAGGTCCAGCGCAATTGCGGCAAGGACGAATATATTGAAGACCAGCCAGAGGAGAGGTGTGCCCACGGCCGCTACGAAAGGCGCGGCTTAGGGGGCCAACGCGGTCAATGTGTCCGTCGAGTTCAGGTTGGTAAGTTCAAGACGCAGAGTTTGCCCCGCTTCGATCGTGATCGGCACGTCCCAGCGCGCCCGCGCGTCCCCGGCGTCTGCTTCCAGATTGAGCGAGCTAATCCAATACTTGCCCGGCGGTAATTGCCGGATGATGGCGTTGCCGTCCAGGTCTGTATCCACTTTGGCCGCTAGATATCTCGTTTGCGCCACTTCCGGCGCCAGCCTCTGCACTCGCTTCTTTTGATCTCCTTGCAGCAGAGCCCATTTCCTCTGCGGATTGATGCCATAGAGTTCCAGCTCGAGCCCCGACACCGTTGCCGGATTCCGCTCGATGAATTTCTTCAGTGCGGTGTAATACTCCTGCAATTCCTTCTGATACTTCTCCGGATGCTCTTTTTTGTCCGCGTCCCTGTATTTCGGCTTCGGGATGCCGTTCGTCACGCCGCCGCTGTTCGAGTGCTGGTAGGCCACCAGGAATTCCGGCGTGTGGATGATGTCGTCCGGCGTCACCAACTTGTCCAGGTCCGGACTCGTTAGGTCGAGCGTGTTATGCCCTTTGAGCCATACTTTCAATTCTTTCGACACGTCCAACCCGTCGATGAATTCGTCTCTCGGAGGAATCACGTCCGCCGCCGCCACTTCCTTGGCGATGTCCCCATAGCTCTTCGTCAGCACGTAGAACGTGAATTCCCGCACCGGTTCCGGACGCGCCGCGGTGGGCGTGACGCGCGCCGTGATTTCCAGCGCGCCCATCGAGTTCTGCGCGCTCGCCGCGCCCGCGAAACACGCCAATCCACCAACTATAGCCAGCGAAATACCGGTTGCTCTTCTCATGCCCGAATCCTAACAGATTGTGCACAGCCCACACAGCAGAACCGCGCGATGTGTTTCTTCAATCACCCGCTACCGGAAGAAGACCAGCAAGAAGATGAAAACAGCCAGGACGGCCAGGATCACCCCGGCCAGCAGCCGCATCAGGAACGATGCCGGGAGAGCCGCCAAAGGTCCCGGCAGCCTCTTTGGAGGCCCGGGAGGATCGAGCACGCCGATTGCTGTCGATTTTCGCGGAGGTCCACCCCGTCGGCCCGAAGAGGCTTCCGGCTCTAACTCTTCTTCCCATTTCCGAAACTCGTACGCCACGCCAAAATGGTACGCCCGGCAGAAGTTGTCGTCCAGATCCTAGGCTGCGAATCAGAACAGCCGGAAGACCGCTTCCACTGTGACCCAAGCCGTCACCGCTCGCCGCTCTCCGTCTCGCGCTGGAGTAAACCTCCAGCCCCGCACGCTTTCCACCGCGCGCTCATCCAGCCCAAACCCCACTCCTCTCACGACGCGAATCTCCTCCGCGCGTCCATCCGTCCCCACAAGGACCTGCAGCGTGACCGTCCCCTGCACTTTGCTGTGCCGCGCTTCATCCGTGTACGTCGGAGTCGGACAATAAGCGCATGCTGGCGGGATCAACCCCGGAATGTACGGGCCGTTCCCCGTCCCATCGCCAGCCGGTCCAAGTCCGCCATCGCCAAGCGTATTCCCATCCTTCGACCCAATGCTGCGTCCTTTCCCTGGACCCGGAGAGTTCGTGTCCGCCGGCATCCATGGCAACCCCACTCTTATAGTGGGAGCCAGCACGGGTGCCGCGTTTGGGTCGAAAATCGTCGGCGGCTCCGGCAAATGGGAATGGGCTTCCTGTGGGAGCGTTGGTTTTACCAGCACCACGGACGAGAGCGGTGGAAGGTTGCCGTGTGTCGCCGGAATCGGATTCTGATCGCCTCCGCTCCCTCTGCCCCCGGACGGATGTGCGCTCGTGAGCGTGCTGAATAGCGTTGCCGGGAAGGTAAGCGGACTCAACGGCGTCGAATCCTTAATGTCTTTGTCCACGAACTTGTTAGGCGCATGCGTCAGCAGGAAGAGAACCAGCCCAAAAACCGTCGCGTGCGTAATCAGCGAAGCCCCTTGCGCTCGTGCAGGCCGAGGCGATTTGTCGAACTTCAAAAGATGAATCGGCGCGCCATTCGCCGATGAGGGCTTGAGACGGCTAGGAGCAAGAAGCTGCCCCAGATTCTCGCGAACTCGGTTCAACCAGGTTTGTGTGGATTCATCCTCGCCGGAAATAGGGCGCAGTAGGGTTTCGCGCATGCGCAGGCCTCCGTCTCCGCCTCGCAGTTCGGCCCGATTTCATTTCAAGGCGAGGCCAGTCGGCTAGTCAGAAGTCTTGTAATACTCTTTGGTTGCCTGATTCAGAGAAGGATACACGTTGAATCATAAATAAAGCGGCAGGAAGGACCAACCTTTATTTAACCATGGAGGTGATTGGTAGCGCGCGAACTAATACAGCCGGAACGTAACTTCGATAGGCACTTCCACGGGCACAATCTTGCCGTTCGGTCCTTCCGCCGGCTTGAATCGCCACGTACGCACGGATTCGACCGCCTTCTCTCCGAGGCCCATCCCAGGGTCCTTGATGATGGAAATGTTGATGGCCCGCCCATCCGGCGTAATGGTCACTTGCAAAACCACCGTGCCCATGTACTTGGCTTTCCGCGCATCATCCGAATAAAGCGGCGGCGGGCAATAAATGCATTCCGGCACGCCCACTCCATTCACACCAGCACGGAACGCTCCCCCTCCCGTGCCTCCGCCTTCGCCCGGACCGAGCCCACCGCCGGTTCCGCTTCCGACGCCCGTGCCATTACCATGTCCGAGCGAGTCACTCGAAGCAGAAGCCAGCGGATCCCCAAACGTCGACGCATTGAGATTCGGCACCTTGAGGTCCGGCGGCCCAAGAAGCGATGGGTCCATCGCCAGCTTAGGGTGCTCATTCTGAATCTTTACCTGAGGTGGCGTGAACTGTGTCCACTGGAATTTTGGCAGCTTGCCCTTGTTCACCGGAGTCAATGTGTGGTCATTCGCCCCGCCGCCCCCTCCGGCTTTCTTTGCTCCTGCCGGCAGTTTAGCCATGTATGGCGAAATATCGAGCGGAGTCACGTCCACCTTGTTCTTTGCTTCTGTGGGAGCGAAATGCCAGAGCAACGGTATCAGGATGATGAGCGCGAAAACGCTGCCATGAATGACAAAGGAAATCGCCTGCGTCCAGCGGAAATTCTCATCCTTCGTCCAGATGTCCTTTACTTTCACTGGCTTGCTGGTGAAGTTCGCCGGCGGAAGCTTCTCGGGAGAAAAAAACTCCTTGATCCGCGCCCCAAACCCCCCGAAGCTGCTTCCCCAGGACACCGCCAGCCTGCTGTTTACCGGCCCTTTCGGCACCGGGCGCGAACTCATGAAATCTTTCAGGTTGTCAAACACGCCCCCGCCAAACGCGGGCTTCACAAAGGGCGCTCCCGGACGGTCCGTCACTTTTACCGGGCGCTCCGTCAAGAATTGCTTCAGGTTGGACCAAAAATTTGTCGGAATCAAAATCGCAGGCGCGCCAAATCGGGGAACCGCCGACGCTGGTACAGGGGTAGCCTTCTCATCCGAAGCGGACACGGCCCGCCTCTTTAAATCATCGGGAACGAGATTGACGTTTAGTCCCGGCACCATCTTCTCCCTGATTTAGACGCAGTTGGGCTTGACTGGGTGTCCTGACCCAATAAGATTCCCACGCGCCAGGAAAGGTTGCGCGACCCCAGCCGCTGACACCAACTCTCAATCATTGTAACATACGGAATTACACCGCTTTACGTTGTTTCTGTCTTTGCTAGCTAACCAATAGACGGCGCTGGAATTCAGCGAGCGAATCTGCGGGCACACTTTTTCATGACCGAACCTCTGGAACTCAAGAAGACTCTGAACTTGCCTAAAACGGATTTCCCGATGAAGGCCGGCCTTCCGCAAAATGAGCCGAACCAGCTTGCCGCCTGGCAGGAATCCCATCTCTATGAGCGCATTCTCACGGCTCGCAAGGGTTTGCCTCTGTTTGTCTTGCACGACGGTCCGCCCTATCCCACTGGCACCATTCACTTGGGCACCGCGCTCAACAAAATTCTGAAAGACATCATCGTCAAGTCCAAGAGTATGGCGGGCCATTACGCCCCGTACGTCCCCGGTTGGGATTGCCACGGCTTGCCGATCGAAACTCAGGTGGAAAAAGAGCTGGGCGGAAAAGAGAGAGTCACGCCGGCGGAATTTCGCGGGCTTTGCCGCGAGTTTGCCGCCCGCTTCGTCGAGCAGCACAAACGCGATTTCAAGCGCCTGGGCGTCCTCGGGCAATGGGACGATGCCTATCTCACGATGAGCCACGATTACGAGGCTACCATCGCCGGCGCCCTCCTCGATTTTATGGAGCACGGTTTCGTCGATCGCGGCCGGAAGCCCGTCTATTGGTGCATCCATGACAGCACGGCTCTAGCGGAAGCCGAAGTTGAATACCACGATCACACGAGTCCTTCCGTTTGGGTCAAATTCGGTGTACTTGCCGCTGCCAAGCCGGATTCCCTTCGTTTGGTCGACGTCAGTGCAGTCATCTGGACGACCACGCCTTGGACGCTGCCCCACAATCGCGCCTTGGCGTTTCATCCGGATTTCGAATACGCAGTCGTCGAAACGGAAAAAGGCGCGCTGCTCCTTGCCACGGAGCGAATCCCTGCGCTGCAAGCGGAATGTGGAATCAAAGAAGTTCGCGTCCGCTCGAAAGCCAAAGGGCGGGATTTTGAAGGCGCGAAATTTCAGCATCCCTTCTTGCCTCTGCAAGTGCCGGGAATTCTTGCGGATTACGTCACTCTCGATCAGGGCAGCGGCATCGTTCACACCGCGCCCGGCCACGGTTCCGATGATTTTCTCTCCGGACAAAAATATGGGCTCGAAATCTATGCGCCCATCGACGACGAGGGCGTCTATCTCGAAGGTTTGCCTGAATACAAGGGCAAAAGCGTCTTCGAAGCCAATCCCATCATCGTCAAACTGCTAGCTGACCGTGGCGCGCTTCTCGGCCATCGCGATTACACGCACAGCTATCCCCATTGCTGGCGCTGCCATAATCCGGTGATCTTCCGCGCCACGGAGCAGTGGGTCATCAAGATGGATCAGGCCGCGCATGGCAAAGAGAAAACGCTCCGCGCGGAAGCGCTCGATGAGATTCACGCCGTGAGATGGATTCCCGCTTGGGGCCAAGACCGCATGCACGAAATGGTCGAGCAGCGCCCGGATTGGTGCGTCTCGCGCCAGCGATTTTGGGGCGTTCCCATCATCGTTTTTTACTGCGATGCCTGCGGCGCGCGTCTCGAGGATTTTGCCGCCCTGCGTAATGTCGTGAAGTGGTTCGAGCGCGAAGGCGCAGACGCGTGGTACAAGCACCCTGCCGAAGAGCTCTTGCCGCCAGGAACGAAGTGCGCATGCGGCGCTTCCGCCTGGCGCAAAGAAA
This sequence comes from Candidatus Acidiferrum sp., assembly GCA_049800195.1. Lineage (GTDB taxonomy): Bacteria > Acidobacteriota > Terriglobia > Acidiferrales > UBA7541 > Acidiferrum. The sequence goes on along the minus strand of JBARJI010000102.1, from coordinate 20,604 downwards.
ACGACATTTTGGATGTCTGGTTTGACGCCGGCTCTTCGCATCTCGCCGTTTTGAAGGGCACCGAATGGCCCGCCGATGTCTATCTCGAAGGCCCCGACCAGTATCGCGGCTGGTTTCAGAGTTCGCTGCTGATCGGCGTGGGACTTCGGGATCGTGCGCCTTACCGCAGCGTCGTTACGCATGGCTGGACGCTCGATGAACACGGCCGGCCCATGTCCAAGTCGCTAGGCAACGTCGTACTTCCCAGTGAGATTTGCGAAAAATGGGGAGCGGATTTGCTGCGCCTCTGGGTCGCGTCTCAGGAATATCAAGCCGACGTCAAGATGAGTGACCGGGTGATGACCCAGCTCAGCGAGGCCTACCGCAAAATTCGCAACACCTTCCGGTTCGCTCTCGGAAATTTGTTCGATTTCGCACCAGGGCGCGACTCGCTGCCGAACGCCGAACTTGAGGAACTCGATCGCTGGATGCTGGAGCGCACTGCGGAATTGGTGAAAAAATGCCGTGAGTGGTACGCCGCCTACGATTTCCACCGCGTCTATCACGCCATCCATGACTACTGCGTGGTTGATCTCAGCGCTTTCTATTTTGATGTGCTGAAAGATCGCCTCTATACGAAAGCGGCCAGGAACCGTTCCAGGCGCTCGGCTCAAACGGCCGTCTGGATAATCACTAGTGTTCTAGTCCGTCTTGCCGCGCCCATTCTCGTTTTCACCGCCGAAGAGATTTGGACGCACTTGCCAAAACTGCCCGGCGAACCCGATAGCGTGCACATGGCGCTCTTTCCCGAGGCAGGCGCGCTGCAATCCGGCCTTGATCCCAAGGCCAAGGCGGAGTGGGAAAAGCTTCACGCGCTCAGGTCGCAAGTGCTGCAAGATCTCGAGAGCGCGCGCACACGCAAATTCATCAATGCTTCGCTCGAAGCTAAATTGCTTTTTCGTTCCCAGCCCCCTTTTCTCGACCTCTTGCGAAAACACGCAAAGGGTTTGCCCGCACTCTTCATCGTTTCGCAAGTGGAATTCTTGCCCTTGGAGGAACATCCCCCCAGCGATCATCCGCAGCCGTTTCAAGTGGAAGTCTTGCGTGCCAGTGGCGAAAAGTGCGAACGCTGCTGGAACTACTCGACGCATGTGGGGGAGAATACACGGTACCCGGGTATTTGCGAGCGCTGCAGCGAAGCGCTTGCCGAAATCGAAGGATTGGAGCCCTCCCTCTCATGAAATTGCCCTCACGCTTGCGCTGGCTCTGGCTAACGCTGGCCATCGTAGCGCTCGACCGCGCCACCAAAGCTTGGTTCGAGACGCAAACGACCGAAGGCTGGCGACACGAAGTCGTTCGCCACTTCATCTATCTAGTCCACAGCCGCAATCCCGGAATCGCCTTCAGTATTTTTGCCGATTCTCATTCACCGTGGCTGCGCATCCTTTTGATTGGTGGCTCGCTCGTGGTCATCTGCGTTCTCGCCTGGCTCCTCGTGGCCGGCCAAGGCGGACCCATGGCCTGCGCGGGCCTGGCGCTTCTGCTCGGAGGCGCCACGGGAAACTTGACGGACAGAATTCTCCACGGCGCCGTCACGGATTTTTTCGAAGTCTGGTTAGGCACCTACCGCTGGCCCGCCTTCAACGTCGCCGACTCAGCCATCACCATCGGCGCGATTCTCTTGATACTGGATTTAATTTTTGGCTCGGCGAAAACCGCCCAACAAAAATGAACGCTTGCTTGGAGCTCATCGCTTTACGCCACGTCACACCCCAAGAAATGAGCGCCCCGCCATTTTCCCGGCGCCGCCCGCGTCGCTTGGCCGCGCGGCTGCATAAGCTTTAGTTCGCGCCGCGGACTTGCTGCTAGAATCCGGGCGTGGCTGACGGAATCACGCACGACTTAGTGGTGGAAGAGCGCGATGCCGGGACGCGGCTCGACCGCTACCTCGCGGCGCAACTGCCTGAACTGAGCCGCACGCGCATCCAGGAATTAATCGAGTCCGGACTGGTTTTGATCGATGGCAGCACCACCAAGGGTGCATATCGATTGCGCGTAGGCCAGAAGCTCGCTGTGACTGCGCAAGCCCGCCCGCCGCTCCGCGCCGAAGCCGAGTCCATTCCGCTGGACATTCTCTACGAAGATGCGGACGTAATCGTCGTCAACAAGCCCGCCGGGATGACCGTCCACGCGGGAGCCGGAAACACTCACGGCACCCTCGTCAACGCCCTGCTCGGCCGAGGCCAGGCGCTTTCGCAAGGCGGCGACGCCTTGCGTCCGGGCATTGTACACCGCCTCGATAAGGACACCTCCGGAGCTATTCTTGTCGCAAAAAACGACTTCGCCCACGCCAAGCTCGCGGAAGGATTTCGCCAGCGAACCGTGAAAAAAACCTACATCGCGCTCGTCGAGGGATCTCTGAAGGAAAAGCAGGGCCGCATTGAACTGGCCATCGGCCGCGACTTGCATCGCCGTACAAGAATGGCCGTGCATCGTCAGAAGCCCGGCAGTTCCTTGCGAGGCTCCCTGGCACTCAGCGCTGCATTGGCCGGCAACGCACGAGAAGCGCGAACGGATTGGCGCACGCTCGCAGAAATCGACGGCACGACGCTGGTCGAAGTGCAATTACACACCGGCCGGACTCACCAGATTCGCGTGCATTTTTCCGCATTGCAGCATCCCGTTGTCGGCGACACGCTGTACGGAGCAGCTTCGCAGATTCGCGTGAGCGCCGCAGCCGCACACAGTTCAAAGCGCGAGCCCGAACAGGTCACGATGCCTCCGCTTGGGCGCAATTTCTTGCACGCGGCGTGCCTTGCATTTTCCCAACCGCGCAGCGGCAAGTGGATCGAAGTGCGCGCCCCGCTCCCGCAGGAATTGCAAGAGTTCGTCACAAAGCTCGCGGATGCCGCGCAAGTAGATGCGAAGAGAATTGACGCTGCACTCGCTCCGTACCTATAATCAAATGACATGTCCAGGGGAATGGTATCCGTACTGCTCGTAGCAGGATTGCTGACGACCGCGGTCAGTGACCGGGCGCAACAGGCATCCACGCAAAACCCGCCGCCCGCTACAGCCGCACCGCCACAGAGCCAGCCTGAACCACCAGCGCCGCAAGCCGCGCCCCAGCAGAGCCCCCAGAAAATCGTCCAGGTGGTAAACCTCGTGGACGTCCTGTTCACGGTTCTCAACCGGCGCAACAAGCTCGTTCCTGATCTCGAAAAACAGGACTTCCAGGTTCTCGACGACAAGCTCCCCCAGCAGATTCGCTATTTCAGCAAACAAACCGACCTTCCTCTGCGCATCGGAATGCTCGTCGATACCTCCAACAGTATCCGCGATCGCATTAAGTTCGAGCAGGATGCCTCCATCAATTTCCTCTTCAGCGTTTTGCGCCGTGGCCGGGATCAAGCCTTTGTGATGACCTTCGACGATGAGCCGGAAGTCGTGCAACCCTTCACCAGCGACGCCGGGTTGCTGCGCGACCAAATCCTTCAGACCCGCGCCGGCGGCGGGACGGCCGTCTACGACGCAATTTACGCGGCCTGCAAGGACCAGTTGAGCCATCCTCCGCGTCCCCCCGGCGATCAGCCCGACGTCGTGCGCCGCGTCATGATTCTGATTAGCGATGGCGACGATAATCTTTCAAACCATACTCGTTCGGAAGCCATCGAAATGGCCCAGCGCACCAGCGTGGTCATTTACACCATCAGCACAAGCACGCAATGGATTCAGCTTTCTCAAACCGATCCCGACAAGCTGGCCGATCGCAAGACCCACTTGACCGAGGGCGACCAGATTTTGCAAGACCTCGCCGACGAAACCGGAGGCCGCGCTTTCTTTCCCTATCACGTCGATGATCTCGATCAATCCTTCCAGGACATTGGCGACGAGCTGCGCAACCAGTATTCCATCGCTTACATACCGACGAACTACGTCCTCGACGGCCGCTACCACCGCATTCGCATTCAAGTCCCCGACCACAAAGGCTATGAGGTGCGGGCGCGTCGCGGCTATTTCGCGCGGGCCAATTCAAATTCTCAGCCCAGTTCTTCCGGGCCTGCGTCCAACTGAATTTCTCTTTTTCAATCACGCAATTTTCGGGTGGGGCGGTTTTAATCGGGCCACGGAGCCGTGTCTTGATTTGCCTTCCTAGCGCGAGGTGTCGCGCAGCAGGACCGCATCGGATTCGTCGTGGCCGCGTTGGATGGCGATCTTTGTCCCATCCTTCGAGAAGAGAAACTTTTCGATCGCGTCCGAGCTGAAGTGCGTGAACTGACGCGCGGCAGAGCCATCGAGCGGCTGCATCCAAAGGTTGCTGATCCCCTTGTCGCGCACCGCATACACCACGGACTTCCCGTCGGGGGCAAAGCCTAACGGCCAGGTCGCCCGCGAATCGATGTTATGGTACGTAACTTTCTTATCGTCGATCGAATAGGTATCCAGCATCAGTTTGTGATCCAGCTCGCGAACCTCAAAGTACACCAGCGCCTTCCCGTCCGGCGAGATATCCACCTGGCCTTGCGCTGTCGGCAATATTGTTTCCGGCGAGCCGCCATCGATCGACACTCGCTTGACCGCTTGATTGTCGCCGTAATCCGAGTAATAAACCCATTTCCCGTCCGGCGAGCAGATCATGTCGGATTCGGCGGAGCCAAACGTAAGCTGTTTGAAGTCCGTTCCCATCGTGCTCATCCTCCACAAATTGTAGGAGACCTTGCCGGCACGCCCTGCCGATCGAATCACATAGTCACTTCCAGCCCCGCACGAAATAACCTCATCGGAAGGGTACTTAGTGTCCGAGTAGACCACCGTTTCGCTCCCCTCCGGCTTTACTACGCGTATGTCGGGAATCTGCGCGAACACAATCCGGCCGTCGCTGGTCCAATCCCAATTCCAAACCCTGTTATTCATTGCCAGAGTTATGGGATGAACGTCATCCGGCTGAGCAGCCGGCGCGACTTCGATCTGATACGCCGGCTGAGACTGGCTCGCGACGATCGAGTGCTCGTCCGCGGAAATAGTAGGGAAAAGATAAGAATTGGTGTCGTTTGTGATGCGCCGGTATCCGCCGTTGGGATAGCTGACAATCCCAAGCTGAGCGTTCATGACTCCGTAATCTCCGAACTCCGAGACCAGCAAGCCCGTGCCGTCCGGCATCCACACGGGATTGCGGTAAACCTGATTTGTGGCTTGCGGCATAATCTGCTGTTTCCCGGTGGCCGCGTCGACAGCAAGAATAGCCGTCGTAACGCCCTGCGCCAGCTCCGAAACGGTGATAACGATAGTCTTCCCATCCGGCGACCACGCCGGGCTGTAGTTGCCTTCGCTGCCCGCAAGCGGAACATCCTTAAAGAGTGTGCGATCGGGTGAACCGTCGCTGTGTGCGACAATCAATTCGTACGTCGGAGAATCGTGGTCTTCGCGCAAAAACGCGAATCGCTGGCCGTCCGGCGAGAACGTCACGCGGCTGTCCACATCCTTGATCAGCAAGCGCGGCGTCCCCCCGAGAACGGGCGAAGAGTAGAGCGATGCGAACGTGTGCTCGGCTTCGTCGCGCCGCACGCAATAGATGTAATTCGCATCCGGAGAAAAAGTCAGTCCAGAGTACCGCGTGGCGGCCGGAGGCTGCAGTTCTGTGTTGCTTCCGGTGGGAATATGCCGCAGCCAGAGCGCCTGCAAGCCGTTTTCGTCGCGCACATGGAGAAGATATTTTCCGTCGGGAGAGATGGCGGCGAGGACCACGTGGCCGTTGTTCGTCAGATTTTCGATCGTGAAAGTTTCAAAAGGCACGTGACGTGTGCGCAGGAAAATCGAGTACAGGCCGAACACCGCCGCGGCCACCACCACGAGAATGCCGAAAAGAGTCACGCCGGTGCCGAACTTATGTTTTTTTGCCGCGTCCACGATCACCGAACCGCTCGAGGGCGTTACTTTCTTCGCCGCCGATTCGGAGACCGCAGAGACGCGCGCGGCCGATCTCTGTGTGCTAGCCGGCCGGCTCCCCGAGTCGATCTCGCGCTGCAGGCGTTTGAGGTCGGCGCGCAACTCCGCCGCCACCTGATACCGCATGTCACGGTCTTTCTCGAGAGCTTTGTTGAGGATGCGCTCGAGTTCGGCGGGAACATCCGGATTGAGAGTGACCGGAGCCACCGGAGCATTGTGCAGGATATTGTCGAACACCACCGCGCTGGTCGATCCCGGAAACGCCTGTTTCCCGGTCAACATCTGGTACAGCACGGAGCCGAGCGAGAAAAGATCGCTGCGCGCGTCTATTTCTTCTCCGCGGGCTTGCTCCGGAGACATGTATTGGATGGTGCCGACCGCCATGCCAGGGCTGGTGAGCAGCGTGTTGGGGGCGGCGTCGATCGTGTGGCCGCCAAGATCGTCTGAACTTCGCGGAAGCAGCTTCGCCAGCCCAAAATCAAGCACCTTGATCGCCCCGGATTCCATGACAAAAATGTTGGCTGGCTTGATGTCCCGGTGCACGATGCTTTTTTTGTGCGCGGCATCGAGCGCGTCGGCAAGCTGAATGCCCATTTCGACCGTGCGGGGGATGGGCAACGGGCCGTTCGCCAGAACTTTGTCGAGCGACTCGCCCACGAGAAGCTCCATGGCGATGAAAGACCGTCCTCCGTCGTTTTCGATCGCGTGGATGGTGCAAATTCCGGAATGGTTGAGCGCGGACGCAGAGCGCGCCTCGCGAAGAAATCGTTCCAGCGTCTGCGGGTCGCGCTGGTTCTCTTCCGGAATGAATTTAAGCGCTACACGCCGGCCCAGCTTCGTGTCTTCAGCCTCGTAAACCACACCCATGCCGCCGGAGCCGAGCTTGCGTAGAATCTTATAGTGGGCGACAGTCTCGTTAATCATGGCCAGGATTGGACAGAGGGATGTTAGACGCTCGGCGATTTTCGGTCAATCCGCTCTGCGCGAGCTGGTGCTGAGTTTGTTCTGAAGATCAGCTTTTGGGTGCGTAGTATCCCTTGCGCGCCAGGACCTTGTCGTCGTGGTCGGAAACCTCCACCTTGATCTTCCGGAATTTGCCGTCCCGCGCCGTGTTCGTCGGATAGTAGCCGATCGTGTACTGGCTCCGCAGCTCCTCCGAGATTTGGTCGAAGGCTTCCTGTAGATGCTTTTCGCTATTCACCACGATCATACGCCCGCCGGTTTCGTCCGTGATTTTCTTGGCCACGCTGCTGTTGCCCCCGTAGTGCGGGTCATACACGAGAAGAATGTGTACGACCGTGTCAGTGCGTTGTGCCGCTTCGATGGCTTCTTCCACTCGGACTTTGCTGCCGTTGTCCTCCGCGTCCGTCAGCACAACAACCGCTTTGCGCCCCGCCTCCGACGCCAGTTCGTCATTGCAAGCCAGATATAGCGCATCGTAGAAATCCGTTCCTATGTTGCCGGTGGGGAGAGTTCCCGGAGTAACCATGGGACCCCCGGCGTTGATTTGCGCCTTTCGGATGGCGCGGTCGAGCTGAGAGCGGTCCTCCGTCAGGTCCGCCAGCAGGTCCACGTTCAGGTCGAACGAAATCACCATGGCTTCGTCGCCCTTGCGCATCACCCGGTTCAAGAAGCTCGAAGCTCCATCCTGAATCGCGCCTAGCATGTATTGTTCGCTGCCCGAGGTATCCATGAGCAACCCCAGAGTAATAGGTAGCGTCATTTCTTTAGAGAAGAACGCGATCTTCTGCTCCTGGCCGTCTTCGTAGACTTTGAAGTCGTTTTGCGTCAGGTTCGTAGCGATGTGCTTGCTCTTGTCGCGAACGGTTACGAACAAATTGACCAGGTTGACTTGGGACTTGATGGTCGGGCCTTGCACCGGGGGCTCTTGAGCCAGTGCCGCCGAGGCCAGCATCGCCGCCAGCACGGGCGTCACACATAGACCAGCCAGTTTCTTAAGAGAACGCATGTATACTTTCCTTGACGAGAGATGCCCGGCCGGAAATTGCCCGCTGGGGTTCTTCCGCCACGTTAGGATGCTATCAAGCGGTGCGATGGATGCGTCATCCGGCCAGCTCGAAGGCCCGGAACGAAAATCCGAAGCACTGACTCCGAGAGGAAGTTTGGCCTTAGGAATATGAAAAGTCTACGAAAAATCGCTGGCACGACGACTTTGCTTTTTTTTGCGGCACCCGCTTTGTGGCTTGCGCTCGCGGCTCGCACGCCTCAGGAGGCGGTGCCTGCTCCACAGAACGCCCCGGCGCCGGATGTCGCCCGCCTCAGCGACGCGCGAGCCAAGATTACCGTGAACGCCAATCTTGTGGTCCTCCCCGTGACCGTGAAAGACGGCTCCGGACGCCTCGTTGCCGATTTGGGGAAAGACGAATTTCGCATCTATGACGACAATGTCGAGCAAAGAATCGATGTGTTCACCACCGAGGCGTTTCCTCTCTCGATGGTCATCTTGATTGACAACGATTTGAAAGCCAAGGACGCCAAAGAGGTCGAAAACAGCCTGGACGCCATCATCGGCGGCATGAGCAATCTGGATGAGGCCTTTGTTTGCCGCTTTGACAACTTTTTCCATCCTGGAAAAGGTTTCACCAGCAACCAGGACACGCTCCTCCTCGAGCTCAAGCGCACCAAGCTCGATAGCCATAGCTCCGTGATTCCCCCCGGCGGTCCCTTCAACGGCCCGAGCATCAACGGCCACTCTGTCGATGGCTCGCCCTCCGTCCCGGAATCCACACGCACCATCTTCGCCGCGCCCACCAAAGCCCTCGATGATGCCGTGTTCGACTCCGCCGAGCTTTTGAAGAGCCGCCCGCGCAATCGCCGCAAAATCATCGTCATCATCAGCGACGGCGTGAACGGCGGCAAAAAGTACAATACCAACACCTTCGACAATACCGTCAAGGAGGTCCTGGCTCACAGCATCTCGGTCTTTGCCGTAGGTGTCGGAAACGCTTTCTACGACCGGAGATTTGAGCGGCTCTCTGAATACGCGCACGCCACCGGCGGCGATATCTATTACGCCGCAAGTGAGGAGTCCATGGAGGATCTCTACTCCCGCATAACCGAAGAAGCCCGCAACGAATACACCCTCGCGTACATACCACGAGGCATTAAAGGCGCGGATAACGCGAAGGACTACCACGACGTGGAAGTGCGCGTCAGGCGCGAGGGGCTGACCATCCTCACCCGAAATCGGTACTATACCGCTGGCATCACGCAATAGTCGCTAATTAGGATCGCGCAGTAATTGATAATTCGAGTCGCGGCTACCGCGGGCTGGCAGCCGAAGACGGCGTGGCTACCGCAGCCGGCGCCTTGCGCGCGGTAAATGCCACGTCCGGAAACTCGTCCGTGGGCGGCGGACCATCCAACAACGGCTCGGGCTTTCCTTGCAGGTATTTTCCAAAGAACGCCACCGTGTAAGCGTTCATGATGTGCTCCATCTCTTTCGCTTGGATGCGTCCGAGCAGCGACATGCCTTGCAAAGTGATCCACTTGAACCCCGGCAGAGCGAGCGACAGGTCCGTGAAGTTGAGGTGCGTCGAGCGATGCACGTGAACGCTATAAAGATCGGCCCGCGAGCTTTCATAAATGGGATCGTTCATCTTGTTACCTTCGCTCGTGAAGTACAAAAACGGCACCGCGAGAGGGTGATCCACGAGGTCGCCGAATTGCCCTCCGTCCAGATTTAGCCCGGCTTTGCAGCGCGGATCCTGAACGCAGATTTCTCCCGCCGTCGCTCCCCCGAAAGACATGCCCAGCACACCTAAGCGCGTGAGATCGAGCCGGCCAGTGAACTGCCCGACTGGCCCAGCTACGCCCGCGGCTTCTCCCGCGTCGATTTTTTCCAGTTCGTCCATGAGGTAAGCCGTATCCGCCGTCCACAAAGACAAACTGTCGTTCATCGGCGCCGATAGGGCCAGCACTCGCATCGAGATTCGTCTTATCTCCGCTGGATCGTTGGTTTCCTGCAACCGCTTGAAAAGTGCAGCCATTTCCGGCGTGCCCGCCGATTTCATCAGCGCCTCGATGCGCGCCTGGCTCATCGGGACCACCGTCCCGTCGGGGAAGGGAACGGCGCCGCTTTCGTATGTGTGGCCAAGGCTAAGCACAATAAAACCGTGGCTGGCAAGCTCTTCCATCTGCGGTGTGTTTTGCCAAATCGTTCCGCCGTATCCGTGCGAGAAAATCAGCACCGGATACTGCTTTTCGGCGCCGGCCATGGGCGCGTCCAGATAGGAACGTGATTTCACGAGGTGAACATGCGAAAAGAAAAAAGGCGGCGTGTGCAGCAAACGCGATAGCGCCGGCCCTGCCGCGGAATCGCCAGGCCAGAAAGGTTCCGGCTTGGCGTCTGCCGCGACTTGCGCGGGATACCAAACAGCGGCAAGCAGTTTGCGCGGCGTATTAGGCGTGGGCGCAAAGGGATCTTTGCGCGACGAGTCTACAAAGAAAAGCCGCGTGGTGCCCACGGAATAGGCACCGGTCGTGGCAGGATCTTGAAAAACGGGAACTCCCGCCGCAAGAAAAATCGTAAGCGCGTAGACGAGCAGCGCTAGGGCCGCGCCCACAATCCGTCCTGCGGCGCGCCACCACGAGGATTTCGCCGTGTCCGTCGGCGGCTTCCGCAGCGCGAGCAAGCACACCAGAACCACGAGCGCGTACGCTGGAACCATCTGCCACCGATATTCTCCCAACGCCAAATCGATAATGGTCAGCAGTAAAGCCAGCGAAGGCAAAGTTCGCAGCCACGCCGGTCGTCGCCTTCGCGAGAAGAAAAATCCAGCCAAAACAGGCAGCAGCGCCAGCAGAATCAGAATCTCCAAAATTTGCATGAATGCTCTCTCGTTTCCCCAACCGAGCCCGTCCGCCACGCCTTAGCCGCAAGCTCGGCGTGGCTATCGAAAACGCGAAGGACTATACACCGATAACAGCTCTTCGCCACGGCTTTGCGAATAATTAGAAACTTGCCGAAGCGCGCCTTTCTAATTCACGTTCGCGAATATAGAGGAACAGCGGAAACCCAAAAGAAACTCCCACCAGCAGGACCGAGAGAATCGGAAACCATAGCCTGTCCATCTTGAGCCGCCGGCCTTCGTTGCGCACGAATCCGATCAAAACTACGGCGGAAACTAGAACGTCCAGTCCGAAGAAGCCGCTGATGCGGTTTGCGAAGAGTTGGTGATAGAAAAGCCGCATGTCCAAGCCATGCTCCATAACCCAAGGTAGGAACTGAGAATAAGGAAGAGCGAATCCTAGAATGCAGAGCAACAGATAGAGGTTCTTTCGGTTCATGAGTGCGCCTCTCGTTGGGGATTCGGGTTATCAATACACTTCAGACCCTCCGGCGAACTGCGCCTGCCTGACTGGGTTCACCTAGCTGCAGAGCGCTTCTTCGTGCGCTGGACAAATCGGTTTATAAGCGCAAGTGCGGCAAACGAAGCCCGGCTTGGGCGGAAATTCACCGGCGCGAATATCGGCGGCGGCTTCCAGAACGATTTTTTGCGCTTCATCAAGTTGCTTGGCGTCGCGCGCCGTCGCTTGCGTCTGGTTGTTCTGGAGGTAGTAGAACACCAAACGAACAGGATTCCACTCGAATATTTCTTTCGCTGCCAGGGCGTAGAGGCTGAGCTGCAAATCTTTTTTTGCGTCGGCGTCTTTTTTGGGTTTGCCGGTTTTGTAGTCGATGATTTCCACGTCGTTACGCCCCAGCGAATTTACCTGGTCCATTCGCCCGATGATCGTCACGTTGTTTTCCAAGGGAAGCTCGAAGGATTTTTCTTGCTCCAGCACTTGCGGCGGTGCCTCGAGCATGGCCGCGTGGAACGCGCGTAATTGTTCCAAGCCGTCTTCTTTGTAACCCTTTTCCTGATAGTCGTCCTCAAAACCGGCCGAACTCCACTCCGTCTCGAAAATGCGCGCGACCTCTTCGAAAGGCAGCTTCGTCCCTTTGCGAAGCTGATCCACGAATCGCTTGGTCGTCGTGTGCATCACGCTCCCGAAGCTGAGCACCGCTTTTGGCCCTTCCTTTAGCGACCAGGACCGGCTGAAGAGATATTGTTGCGGGCAACTGCGGTAGCCGCTTACTGCCGAAGGGCTTAGCGTGAGCGGCTCGGGCGTGGGCGGATGGAATTCCAGAGCCCAGTCCGCGACCCGCGAGAAAATTTTCGGCGGCTCGGCGGAGGCCGGAAAGAGCTGTGCATCAGCGGCTGCTGAGGCTTCCTTTTTTGCACCTGAAGACGCTTCCGGCAATTTCGGGCTCATCTGGTGCACATCTCTTCTTTTGATGGCCGGGTCCATCAAAATATCTTCCACGAAGACGGGAATCTTGCCCTTTTTTTCGGTCAGCGTCGTGAGCGTAAGGCGATTTTCCGCGCGTGTTAACGCCACGTAGAAAAGCCGCCGCTCTTCCTGAATGTGAAACTGTTCGGCGGGTTCGCCTTCTTTCATAAGAGCCGCTGGAAATTCGAACACGCGCGAGCGTTCCATGGCCGGAAATTTCTTGTTGTTGATGCGCAGCAGAAAAACCTGCGGAAATTCCAGACCCTTTGCCCCGTGTACGGTCATCAACTGCACCGCATCGCCCGGGAAATCGTCTTCCAGGCTGATCGTGCCGCCCGCCTGCGAATAGTAGCCAAGATACTCGACAAACTCCGCGAGGCCCCGCGTTTCGCTTTTCGGTTCCCATTCCTTGGCGAACTCGGTAAGCCGCGTAACGTATTTCCGGTCTTGCGCGCTGGCGCGTTCCGCCACCTCGAGCCACTCGAGCAAATCGGCGAGAATTTCCCGCGCCGTTCGGCGCCGCAGCGTTTTTCGCTGCTCGGAAAGAAATTCGACGAGTCGCCCCAGCGCGGCATGCGACGCATCGAAAGCGAGTTGCCCTTGCGGAGCTTGCAGCATGTCGTAGAGCGCTTTCTTTTCTTTGCGGGCGCGTTCGGCGAGACGCACCAGATCGGCGGGTTCCAGCGACCATGCGGGCGCACCAAGAACGCGCGCGCAAGCGATATCGTCAAACGGCGTGGCGATCAGCCGCAAATAAGCCAGCACGTCTTTGACCAGCGGATGATCGAGGATCGAGAGTTTGCTGATCACGAAAGGAATTTTGTGCCGCGAAAGTTCTTCGACCAGTTCGTCGCGATGTGCGTGCTGCCGGTAAAGCACTGCGAAATCGCGCCACTTGCGCCCCGTCGCATGGAGCCGCTGCAGTTCGCCGACGATCCACCGCGCTTCGTCTTCTTCCGTTTCCAGTTCCACGATCCTGACTTTTTCGCCGTCCTCTTTGTTGGCGCTCAGAACTTTTTTTGGAAAGTCCGCGCTCACCGTGTTTTGCGCGATTACTTGCGTCGCCACACGTAGAATATTCGGCGTCGAGCGGTAATTTTCAACCAGCGATACGCGGAATTTTGTCGAGTCCTCGCCTTCTCGCCAGCCCGCAAACCGTTCGAGAAACAATTTGAAGCTTCCAAAAGAAGCGCCGCGAAAGCGGTAGATGGCCTGGTCGTTGTCGCCGACGGCGACGATGTTTTTCTTATCTCCAGCCAGTAGCTCCAGAAGACGGAGCTGCGCGATGTTGGTATCCTGAAATTCATCCACGAGAATGTAGTGGTATTTTTCTTGAAGCGTGCGTCGAAGCTCGTCGTTTGTTTCGAGAAGCTCGACGGCTCCCGTGATCAGCGAACCGAAAGAGACGCGCTTCTTTTCCCGCAGCAACTCTTCGCTGGCGCGGTAAGCCCGCGCAATTTCCTGCTGGAGTGCAACTTCCTCGGCTCGCTCCTTGAAAGTGTCCTCATCGAGCGCGGCACGGTCGGCTTCGAGTTGCGCCGCAAGTCCGTTGGCGTAGCGCTGATAATCTTCCGACGAAACAAGCTCATCCTGGCAGCGCGAGAAAAAATCCACGAAGTCGTTCAAGAATTGGCCGGGGTCGGCCAGCCGGCGATATTTGTCGAGTTTGAGCCGCGCAAGATTTCGCCGCAGAAGTATCCAATGATCGACCTTGTCGATCATCAACCTCTCCGGCGCGGCTTCCTTCAAAAGGCTTTCGCAGAACGCGTGAAAGGTCGCCAGCGTTACGTTTTTGCCGCGTTCACCGGTCGCGCGCACGACACGCGCCTTCATCTCCCCCGCGGCTTTGTTCGTAAAGGTCAGTCCAAGAATATTCTCGCCGGAAAGCGATTCGTTGGACTGGAGCAAATGCCGAATCCGCTCCGTGATGACGCGAGTTTTTCCCGTTCCCGCGCCCGCAATAACAAGCAGCGGCCCTTCGCCATGCGTAATCGCGCGCCGCTGCGCGTCATTCAGTTTCAGTCCGCCTTCAGCAGGCGGCTCAAGATCAAACAACGTAGCCATGACCTAAGCAGGTTAGCCGAAACGGCAGCGAAGAGGAAACTCAGCTCGCGAGTCAGTCGAGCGATTCCAGGATCTCATCTCGGCTCACATCCTTATGCGTCGCGACAGACCGAAGAATGCTAGTCAGCGTTCCAATATTGATCGAATCATGGTCAGGGACTGAGATGCGTTGATGCGTTGGGGTTTCCGTTTCCAGCGCGATGTGACTTCCCACTTGATGCGCCTGGCGATAACCCCAATGCCGGCATAGACATGCCACAAGCCGCCGGCCGCTCAAGTCTCGCGGTACTTTCATTCCATGGCTAGAACTTCATTTCTAACAAGGTGGAGACGGATATATTGGGGCTTTGGTCCGTCATAAAAGTAAGCTTCCGTAGCTTCTTTCACATTTGCTCGAAGCTCTTCCCAAGTGTTGCCTTGCGTAAAAATATTCTCTGTCAGGCATTCTGCGGAGTATCCACCTTCGGCCTCTTCTGTAACTTCAAATACAAGCTCGCTGATGTGCGGTCCACTCATCATTATGTCCTTCCAGAAATGCTATCACGCCATATAGGCGGGAACAATGAGCTTGACCAGGTCCATGCGCGCGAGACCACTGCAGAGGAGGCACGCTCGTTTTGGGAAAAGCATTCATTTTTCCTTTGAAGCAAAAAGAGCGGCGCGTTGCGATGCTTCGCCAGCAGCTACCTTGGCATTCATCTCCGCGGATTTGCCGCGAGGCACACTGAGCGATTCCCACTTTCCCGTTTTTGTGAAAGCGAAATGTTTGGCGAGAAATAAAATCTGGCCGACATGATGCGCGTAGTGCGCGATTTGGCGGTTGATGGCTTGCATCACCGAGTGCGGTTCAGACCGAATTGTCACCGTTCGCGTGAGATCGGATTCCGTCAGCGGTTCGAGCGCGTCGAAGACATATTTCCAGCCGCGCTTCCACATTTCCATCAACTCGGAGCGCGTGCGCGGCGGCTCTTCAAATTCCGTGTCGCGGTTGCGATCTGGTTTTTCGCCATCCGTGGTCAGGAAGTCCCGCCAGCGCGAGCGCATATTTCCGGATATGTGTTTCACGATAATGGCGATGGAGTTCGATTCGGCGTCGAGCGCGATGAAGAGGCAATCGTCCGGGCACTGTGCCATCGCGCGCTCGCCCAACTTTTTGTAGTAGTGAAAAAGTCCGATGGAATCTTGCAAATAGGACGTGCTGAGTTGGTGCGGCATGAGGATATTTTGTCCCCGCGCAAGCTATTGTCAACGGCAATTCGCATAGGGTCCTTGCTGGCGGGTGATATCGGGTCCAGAATTCGGAGGATTTGCGTGGTGAAAAATAGTGCTTGACATTTCGCCTTTTATTCGCCTATGATTTGCGGCACCGAGTGGAGACCTTATTATTGGAGGCCGATATGACCATTGGACAAACCATGCTGACGGAATTCGACGAAGAGATGAAGAACACACGCAAAGTCCTCGAACGCGTTCCGGACGACAAGTGGGGCTGGAAGCCGCACGAGAAATCAGGGACTTTGGGCTGGCTTGCCGGGCACGTGGGCACGGTGCCGGAGTGGATCACGATGACCATCAACACGCGCGAGCTGGATTACGCGCCGGTCAATGGCCCGTCGTACGAGCCGCCGAAAATCTCGAACCGCAAGGAACTTCTTGCCGCGTTTGACAAAGGCAGCGCGGAAGCGCGTGCTGCACTTGCCAGCGTCAGCGACGAAGAAATCGCGAAAGGCTGGAAGCTGCTTGCCGGCGGCCAGGAAATCTTTACTTTGCCGAGGGTCGCTTGTATAAGGGGCATGTGCATGAATCACATGATTCATCACCGTGCGCAGCTCACGATTTATTTTCGGCTGGTCGGCGTTCCCGTTCCCGGCTTGTACGGCCCAAGCGCCGACGAAGGCATGCCGGACGCTACGTCTGCTGCCGCGAACTAAAAGTCCATTTTGGACCGTTAAAGAACCTCGAAAAACATGGATAAGTTTGCTGGAAGGGCGGATGGCGATCCGCCCTTCTTGCTCTCCGCTCTCGTGCGCGCGCACTCGCTCCGCCGCAACGCGCTATAATAATTGGCGTTGCTCCTCCGGAGGCTTGCCCGCACATGGATACTCCCGTCATTCTTTCTGCTGTTCGCACGCCCATCGGAAAATTTCAAGGCGGTCTCGCCGGATTTTCCGCAGTGGATTTGGGCGCCAAAGTTGTGGCCGAGGCGATTCGGCGCGCCGGAATTGATCCCAAGGAAGTGGATGAAGCGATCCTCGGCAACGTTGTGCAAGCGGGGCTGGGCCAGAATCCGGCACGGCAGGCGGCGCTAAAAGGTGGCTGTGCGCCGCGCGTTGCGGCGATGACCATAAATAAGGTCTGCGGCTCCGGATTGAAGGCTGTGGCGCTTGCAGCCCAAGCGGTCACGCTGGGGGAATCCGAGGTCGTCGTGGCGGGCGGGATGGAGTCGATGTCCAACTGCCCGTATCTGCTGCCGAATGCGCGGACGGGTTACCGGCTGGGCGACCAAAAAGTGGTGGACTCGATGATCCACGACGGTTTATGGGACGCCTACGAAGACTTCCACATGGGCGTGACCGGCGAGTTGGTTGCCGAGAAATACGGAATCACGCGAGAAGAGCAGGACCGGTTTGCCGTCGAGAGCCATCAGAAAGCGGTGCGCGCGCGCAAGTCGTGTTTTTTTGAAGCGCAGATATTGCCCATCGAAGTGCCGCAGAAAAAGGGCGAACCAGTAGTCATCAAGTACGATGAATCGCCGCGTGAGGATACTTCGCTCGAAGCGCTTGCGAAATTGAAGCCGGCGTTCAAAAAAGACGGCACGGTGACCGCGGGAAACGCTCCCGGCACGAACGATGGCGCGGCGGCTCTGATCGTCACGAGTGAACGCGACGCGGAGCGCCTTGGCAAGCAGCCGATGGCGCGCATCGTGGCGCAGGCGGTCAGCGGCGTCGAGCCGAAGTGGGTGATGATGGCGCCGGTGGAGGCGGTGGAAAAACTTCTCACGAAGACCGGTTGGCACCGCGACAAAGATGTGGACCTAATCGAACTAAACGAAGCGTTTGCGGTAGCAGCGATTGCCGTCACGCGCCAGCTCCGGCTCAACCCAGAGAAAGTAAATGTGAACGGCGGCGCAGTCGCGCTAGGCCATCCAATCGGAGCGAGCGGCGCGCGCATTCTTGTCACTCTTCTCTACGAGTTGCAGCGACGCAACCTAAAGCGCGGCATCGCCGCCCTCTGCCTCGGCGGCGGCAACGCCGTCGCCCTGGCCGTCGAACGCTACTAAGATGAGATACTGCGCGCTTTGCGGTGCCGCATACCGCGACGAGAAAGATCTCTGTGCGAATTGTGCTGCGCCGTTAGTTGCGTCTCTAGACGCGCCGGATGTACTAGAGAATCCGGTTCGTTTACCTTGGATCGGCGGCAGGAAGGAACGGGAATTCGATTCCGTGGCCGCCGCGCTGCGTGAGTCGGGGATCCCCGCAAACGCGCAGTCAGGTGTTGGTGGCCTCGTCGGTGCGTTGCTCAAGTCTGAATCAAAAATATTTGTCCTTCAGTCCGACCTCGAGCGCGCCGCGGACGTGGCCGGAGGCTCGATTCGGATGCTCCCACCTGACTCCGTCAATCTTCAAACATGTCATACGTGCGCTCGGGAGTGCTCCGCCTGCTTAGCGATTTGCCCAGCGTGCAAAGCAGTTCTTTATGTCGAGCCGCTCACAAACTCTGGGACCGAGGGAAGCGCCGACCGAGTGCCGCTCACGGAACAGCAGAAGAATGAAAGAATCGTCGCGGTCTGGCGTGGCGGCGATCCGCTTGCCGTAAGCGAAGTGGTGCAGCGATTGCGCGAGGCGGGCATTCGCCACCATGTACATGCAACCGAGGATCATCTGGTTTTCGAACTGGGCATGCCGCGGCCAAAATATGTTGTTCGCGTTTTCGAGTCCGATGCTCCCCGAGCCGCCGAGCTTCTCGCTGGAATCCGAGAGAGCCTGCCATTTGGTTTAAGCTTCACTCCCGTCCCCGAAGAAGAGCCGACGGCCCCTCTGCAGCGGTCCTCCGGGCGGTGGAGCCCTGCGGCCGCGACTTCTGAAGTTTGGAGCGGGGAGGACGCTTCTTTTGCCGATTCGGTGGAGGCATGCCTCCGCGAGAACCGAATCGGTGTTCGCCGCTCGGGTTCAGAGCCCGGCAGACTCCAGCTCTTTGTCATGGGGGGCGACGAATCGGCCGCGCGCGAAATAGTTCGTGAGATAATAGATGGTTCGCCGTTGAGCTAGGCCGCTGCATGGGGCAACCTCTAAAGGGGACCTTGCACCACGGGTTCGGCTTCCTTCGGGGCTCCCAGGTCGCACGCGCAGTAAGGGCAGAATTTGTCGGTTTCGACGACTTCGTGCTTGCAGTTGGGGCAGCTGGGATGCAGGTTGCATTTGCAGTTGGGGCAGAAATTGTAGCGCGCGCCAACGGCGGTTCCACATTGTGGGCAAGGATAGGGCAGCGGCTCGCGCATCAGGAAATAGATGAGGAAGCCGATGAAAGTCCAAGCGGGAAGAAGGACGATTACGAGCAGCGTCCAAAGAGCGGAGTTCATGCCGCGGCGCTTGGCGTCGCGGTTGACGTAGCCGATCAAGAAAACGAGGCTGGCCATGAACACGGAGACAAAGGTGATCACGCCGGCCAAAGCCAGGTAAGACAGCCAGGGAGTATCTCTCACGTCAGGAGCAAAGATGTCGCCTGGGCTATGATAGAAATTCCAGTGGTTGACGAAAAACGCGATGGCTTGCGCGATTAGAAACAACGCCACCATGGTCCAGATCAGCCCTTTCGGAACGATCCTGAATTCTTGCCAGAAGCGGAGCTTTTCCTTTTTTCTGCGGAGGCGGATGAGCCGCATCCTTTCGTTGAAAGAACCGCTTACTTTTTGCTGATAGTCTGACATTTCATTCCTCGCTCAATTCATTGCATGACGATTTAGCGTCCGGACCAATCGCGTTCATTCGCTTGCCGGACGTTTTCTAGAACCACGATGGCTGCCGCAAACAGGGCGGGGATCGCCCACCAAAGGCCGAATCCAAATTCCAGGACGAGTCTGGGAACGCCGGTGCGCCCGCCTATCCATTCGATGGCTTGCCAGACGTAGGGCGCGGTGGCGATGCCGAGCGCCCAAGAGACGGCGCAGAGGATCCAGAGGACACGGCGCTGCGGTTCGCGCTCGCGCATTTCTTGCGCGCGCAACTGCACGCGGAACTTGGTGCGCTCGGCTAGCCCGCGAGGGAGGGGAGCGGGCAAGCCGCGCAAAATGAGGAGAGCAGCACTGGTTTGCTGCGCGGCTTGGGCGCAGGGCGGGCACTCGCGGAGATGCGCGGCGAGCCAGTTGCGCTCGTCTTGGGAGATTCCTTCGACGCGTTCCTGCGCGATTAGCTTATCGGCGCGGGCGTGGAGATTTTCGTTCATGCCGCACTTCCTTGCATGGCGCCGCGGAGGGCTTCGAGGCCGCGATAGAGGCGCGATTTCACTGTGGAGAGCGGCGCGGCGAGGACGCCGGCGATTTCTTCGAGGCCGAGTTCTTCGTGAAAACGGAGAACGAGGACTTCGCGGTAGACCGCGGGAATTCTCTCCAGCGACGCGTGGACGCCGGATTTTTCTTCCGCGGTCAAGACTTGATGCAGTGGAGAAGGCTGATTCTCCGCCGCGAACTCCACTGGCGCGCCCTCTTCCGGGTCGGTGAGCGCGTCGAGGCTCTGCATTTTCTTGGAGCGCTGCCAGTCGATCACCAGATTGCGCGCGATGCGGAAGAGCCAGGACTCGAACTTGTATTTGCCGTCGTACTGGTGGCCGCGCTCGAGGACGCGAATCCAGGTCTCCTGAAAAAAATCTTCGGCGCGCTCGCGGCTGGAGGTCAGATAGAGCAAGTAGCGGAAGAGCCGGTATTGATACTGCTCGATCAACTGGTCGAGGAGATCGGGGTCGCGGCGCTTGAGCCCTTGGGCGAGGGCCTTGTTGTCGTCGGCCATCTGGGTGGAGAAGAGAAGAATGGACCTCGATGGTGCAGGGGTCAGAGTTGTAAAGATCGCGCTCATTCTACAGGGTATACGCGATGGCGCGGGGAAAAGACTCACTGCGGGCCAAGTGTTCAAGGTGCCTGCATCTCAATTGGTTAAGAGCTTCTTCCGCTTGTCCAGCTTTGCGCCACCCCCTGGTTTTTTGTAAGCGTTGCAGATAAAGGACTTACGGGGGAAATAAGCAATTTAGATTCATATGGTTACGGGTGTCGCTGTAAGTGTTGATTTTGTTGGGTTTAGGGTGGATGACGGGAGGTGGCTTCAGAAG